>NZ_JACBZS010000001.1:0-698796 GCF_013408305.1 Naumannella cuiyingiana
TGTCGGCATCCATCCGGGCGACGACGTCGTTGCGGCAGGCGGCCAGCCCCTCGGTGAGCGCTCCCGAGAGCCCGATATTGGTGCCGATGGACACGTGCACGAGCCGGACGGGGCAGTCCCCGCGGGCGTGCTCGATCGCGGCAGCCAGCTCGACCGACACCGGCCCGTCCTGCACCAACACCACCTCGTCGGGGGCGCGCTGCTGTTCGGTGGTCACGCTGCGCAGGGCGCGGCGGAAGTGGTCGGGGCGGTCGCCGGCATAGACCGGCAACAACACGGAGAACGGTTCGACGCTCACGGGCGGCCCCCGAGCGCGCGCTGCCCGACCACCAGCGGTGCGGGCAGGTCGGCGAGCACGTCGGCATTGTGCCGCGGTCCGCGGGCCAGCCCGTCCCGCAGGCCGCGGACGAGTCCGTCGGCCAGCACCCGCCGCCGACGCGAGCGCGCGATCGTCCTGGCCCACCGCCGCAGCGTGGACCCGACATAGAGCAGCCGCTCCAGCGGCCCGAGCGAGCGGCCGCGCCCGAGCAGCCAGACCTTGTTGCGTACCTCCAGATAGAACCGCGGGCCGGGATCGGCGTCGGTACCGCCGAACACCTTGGTCTTGTGCGTGACGGTGCTCCCCCGCACCAGATAGCCGCGGCCGTGACGCAGCAGCCGGGTGGTGAACTCGAAGTCGTCGTTCCACAAGAAGTAGTCGGCGATCGGCAGCCCGGCGCGGCGCACCGCCGAGGCGCGGACCAGGGTGGAGACGAACGAGGCCGAGCGGACCGGATACGCGCCGACGCGCTCGGCGTCCCCGCGATCCGCGGCGTCCGCGAACGGCCGCACCCGGGGCATGTTCATCGGGTGGTCGCGGCCGTCGGTCCAGACCACCCGCGAGGCGAGCAGCTCCGGCTCTGCCAAACGATCCGCCGCGTCGAGCAGCGCGCCCAGGGCGCCCGGCCCCGGCACGGTGTCGTCGTCCATCAGCCAGACCCAGTCCGCCCCCTGCCCGGCCAGCAGCGCGCGTTCGACACCGACGGCGAACCCGCCCGCCCCGCCCGTGTTGCGCGGCAGGGTGGTCAACTCGACGGCGGGAAACCGCTCGGAGACGAGCTCGCTGGTGCCGTCGGTCGAACCGTTGTCGACGACGACGATCCGGTCGGGGACCCGCTCCTGGGCCAGTAGCGCCGTGAGGGTCTCGGTCAGCAGCTCGCGCCGGTTGTACGCGACCACGACGGCCGCGACGGACTTGCGCTGCATGCATCTCCCTGGAGGTCGCTCGGCGGGCCACGGTTCGCCCGCGCGGGAACGCTACCCGACGAGGCTGTGCGCCGCATGAGCGAACGCGGCCACGCGCCGACCAGAATCGTGGCTGCTGCGTGTTAGCGTCGGCGTCGCGTTGTGCCCGGGACGGGCGGGCGCGAAGCTTCCCGAAAGGCCGATCCGACCGATGTCAGACCGATCCCCCGCCACGCGTCCTCCCGCGGCTTCCGCCGGATCGACGGCCGTGCCGTCGGCCGGCGATCTCTACACCGCCGGTCTGGCTCGCGTACGCCCGCAGTCGGGTGAGCGCGGGCCGGTGCGACAGCGGGTGGCGTCCACCGGAGCGTGGTGGGCGCTCGCGGCGCTGGCGACCACCGCCGCGATCGTCATCCGGGTCATCGTGGCGCAGTCGGCCGTGGCGCCGCGCGCCCCGTGGGACGAGATCGGGATCCTGGCGATGGCGAAGCTGATCGCGGGCGTACCGCACGTCACCTTGATGTCTGGCGCGGGCTACTACCCCGGCTATTCGTTCCTGCTCGCCCCGATCTGGTGGGTCACCGACGACCCGCGCACGGTCTACGTGGTGGCCGTCGTCGTCGGGAATGTGCTCTCGGTCGCGACGATCTGGCCGATCGCCACCGTGGCGCGGCGCCTCGGGCTCGGCCTCGCCCCGGCGATCACCGTCGGCGCGATCGTGGCCTGCCTGCCGTCGCGTACCGCCCTCGGCGATTACGTGCTCGCCGATCAGCTCCTCGGCTTCCTGCTCGCCTGGGTCGTCGCGGCCGCGTTCTGGGTCTGGGCCCGCCCGACCGTGCCGCGCACCCTGGTCTTCGTGGCGCTGGTCAGCGCCGCGCACCTGACCCACATCCGCGCGCTCGTGGCGGTTGTGGCGGCGGGAGTCTGGCTGGTCTGCCTGCTGCGCCGGCGGATCGTGCCGGCGCTGGTCGGGCTCGCCGCGCTGGTGGCCGGCTACTTCGCCGTGCGCTGGCTGGTCGGCGTCACGACCGCACGCATCCTGCTGAACGACTTCGGTCAGGAGGGCAACTTCCTGGAGAACCTGCGCACGACCTGGCCGGAGTTGTTCGCGCGGGTGACGGTCGCGCACACCTGGGCCCAGCTCGTGGCCACCTTGGGGCTTGCCCTGCTCGGCGCGCTGGTGATCATCGCCTGGAGCTGGCAGGAGTTGCGCCGCTTCCGCACGGTCGGCCCCGTCGGCTTCGTCCTCGGCCTGGTCCTGCTGGGCACCGCGGTGGGCATCCTCGGCTGGGTGGGCCCGGCCGAGACGATGTCGAAGGCGGCGGACCCGCGCTTCGACGTGTGGATCTACACCCGCTATCTCGACTCGTACGCCGCGCTCGCCGTCGCCTTCGCGCTGATCGCGTTGTTCCGGGTGACGCGGCTCGGCCTGCTCGCGCTCGCCACCGTGCTCGGGGTGACGCTCAGTCTGATCATGATCTTCGCCGTCGCACCGATCGTGCCGACCTACGGCAGCAACTACGGGCCGGGCAACACGGCCGGTGTGCAGACCTGGTCGTGGCTGTGGCCGCGCGGCGAGAAGTTCCGCCGACCGCTCGTGCCGACCCTGGACAATCCGAATCGGTTCTTCTGGTGGGCCTCGATCGCCGTACTCGCGACCTCGCTCGTCCTGCTCGTGTTGCGCCGCTGGGCGAAGGCGGTGGCGCTGTTCCTGACGGCGCTGTTGACCACCGCCGCAATCATCGGCAATCCCGAACAGGGCCGCGACACCCCCGACAAGATCACCGCGGCCGTGGTCCGCGCCGAGCAGCTCACCGGCCGCACGCAGAACGTCGACGTCGACGTAACCTGCCGGATCTCGGAGTACCGGCGCGCGCAGGCGTTGAACTGGGTCGGTTACTGGCTCGGGCCGCGCCAGGTCGACGTGGTGTCGAACCTGAACGGCTTCCACGACGATCTGGTGTTGGCGTGCATCCGGTGGTCCGTCGCCGACGACTTCCGCGCCGTGCCGGTCGACGGTACGCAGTTCTACGGCTATCAGTTGTATGTGATGCCCGGCGCCACCCAGGACGCGATGCGGCGCGACGGCATGATCAAGTAGGAGCGCCCGGCAGCCCGTCGCGGCGCATTCGGTCCACCATCGGCCGGTCGGGGTCCAGCCAGTCCAGCCGGGAGAGCTCGTCCGGCGGGAGCCAGACCAGCCGGTCGTGACCGTGGCCCGGCGTGGGCTCGGGGCTGTCCGGGCGTACCCATGCCCACCACAGGCGCAGCTCGAGGCGCTCGTCGATCGGCCAGGCGCCGCCGGCATCGGGAGCGATCTCGGGCCCCAGCTCCGCGCGCACGCCCAACTCCTCCACGAGTTCGCGGGCCAGCGCGTCCGTCGGCCGCTCCCCCGGTTCGACCTTGCCGCCGGGGAACTCCCAGCGGCCGGCCAGCGCGGGCGGATAGCGCCGCCGGGTGGCCAGCACCCGCCCGTCGCGGACGATCGCGGCCGCGACCACCAGCGTGCGCGTCATGCCTTCTCGTGGCGGGCATTGCGCGCCCAGACGAAGCAGTAGACGCCGAAGCAGGCCAGGCCGAGCGCCAGCGCGCTGAGCAGGAACGGGCCGAACGGCTGGTCGAGCAGGGTACGCAGGGCGTCGTCCATGCCGCCGGCCGCACCCGGGTCGTAGCTGATCCCGGCCCAGGCGAACAGCGCGCCGACGATGCCGAGCGCGACCCCCTTGGCGACGTAGCCCGCGGTGCCGAGGCGCAGCGCCCACTGCGGGACGGCGCCGTCGAGGTCGTCGCGGAAGCTGCGGCGTACCCCCTTGACGATCTGCGCGACGCCGATGCCGAGGATCACCGCCCCCGCGAGCACCACCAGCGCCTGCCCGAACGGCAGCGCCAACAACTGCGCCGAGGCGCTCTCCTGGCTGGCATTGGAATCGGACTGTGCCCCGCCCGTGGCCGCCCGCGCGGCGCTGATCCCAAGCAGCAGGTAGATGATCGCCTTGCCGACCGAGCCCGCCCGGCGGGCGTACCGCTTGGGGGTCTCGATGTGGGTGTGGCCGATGGCCGCCTCCAGCAACTGCCACAGGGTCAGCGCGAACAGCCCGACCGCGACGATGATCAACAAGACGTTCCCGAAGGGTTGGGCCGCGAGCTGGCGCAGCGCGCCCGTGTTGGACGCGTCTCCGCTGCCGAGGCCCCAGGCGAGCTGTAGCGCGATCCAGGCGATCAGCAGGTGGACGATCCCGTAGCTGACCAGCCCGAGCGCGACGAGCGCCTGATAGGGCTTGCTCTGCTGGATCGCCTCGCCGGCCTGCTCGCCCCGGTCCGCGGCCTGTTGGCCCGCTCGTTTCGCCCGGTCACCCACGTCGCCCATCGCACACCCCTCCCTGTGCCTACTCGTCCCGGATCACGACTTGTCCGCCGCGGCGGCTTTGGCGGCCGCCTTCTGCTCCTTCTTGTACGCCCGCACCTGCTGGAGGCTGGCCTCGTCGGTGACATCGGCGACGGACCGGTGGCCCGCCGCCGCGTAGTCGCCCGCCGCCGCCTCCCAGCCGGTCGGGCGTACCCCGCGCTGCTTGGCGATCAGGGCGAGGAAGATCCTGGCCTTCTGGTCGCCGAAGCCCGGCAGCGCCTTGAGGCGCTTGAGCACGGTCGCCGCGTCGTCGACGCCGGCCCAGATGTTGGCGGCGGCGCCCGCGTAGTCCTCGACCAGCGCGCTGGCCACCTGCTGCACCCGCTTGCCCATCGAGCCCGGGAAGCGGTGCACCGCGGGCGGGCGCGAGCACAGCGCCACGAAGGCGTCCGTGTCCATCGCCGCGATGGCCGCGACATCGAACCTGCCGCCCATCCGCTCCGCGATCACGGCCGGGCCGGAGAAGGCCTTCTCCATCGGGATCTGCTGGTCCAGCGTCATCCCGATCAGCAGCGCGTTGTCGTCGCGGTCGAGCAGGTCGTCGGCGGCAGGATCGCCGGTGATGTGCATCGCCATGAAGATCATCCTCTCGCACCCCCATCGTGCACCATCCCCGGCCCGCCGCGGACCGAACCGCAGCCGCGGGTCGAACCGGCAGCCTCGGGTCGAACCGGCAGCCGCGGGTCGACCCGCCAGCCGCGGGCCGAACCGGCAGCCTCGGGTCGAACCGGCAGCCGCGAGGGTTACTCCGCTCGCGTGTGCCGATTGCGTTCGCGGCTGCGGGTAGCCCAGGTCATCCGCGGGCTGAACCGGCAGCCGCGGGTCGAACCGGCAGCCGCGGGTCGGGCCGGCAGCCGCGGGTCGAACGTGCAGCCGCGGGTCGAGCCGGCAGCCGCGAGGGTTACTCGGCTCGCGTGTGCCGGTTGGGTTCGCGTCTGCGGGTAGCCCAGGGCATCCGCGGACTGAACCGGCAGCCGCGAGGGTTACTCGGCCCGCACCTGCCGGTTGGGCTCGCGGGTGCCGGTTGCGTCCGCGGCTGACGGTCGGGTACGCCGGGACCGCCGGCTCAGAGGTTGATCATGTGGCCCGCGATGCCCTCGACGCCCTCCTTGAGCACCTCGGTCAGCGTCGGGTGGGCGTGGATGTTGCGGGCGACCTCGTCGGCGGTCAGGTCCCACATCTGGGCCAGCGTCAGCTCGGGCAGCAGCTCGGTCACCTCGGGCCCGATCAGGTGCGCGCCGAGCAGCTCGTTGTGCGCCGCATCGGCCACCACCTTGATGAAGCCGACGGTCTCGCCGAGGCCCTGGGCCTTGCCGTTGGCGCTGAACGGGAACTTGGCGACCTTCACGTCGTAGCCGCGCTCCTTGGCCTGGGCCTCGGTGTAGCCGAACGACCCGATCTGCGGCTGGCAGTAGGTGGCGCGCGGGATCATGTCGTAGTTGATCGGCATGGTGTCGGCGCCGGCGATGGTCTCCGCGGCGACGACGCCCTGCGCCTCGGCGGTGTGGGCGAGCATCAGCTTTCCGGTCACGTCGCCGATGGCGTACACCCCGTTGACATTGGTACGCATGAAGTCGTCGATCTCGATCGCTCCGCGGTCGGTGGTGGCGACGCCGGCCTTCTCCAGGCCGTAGCCGGTCAGCCGCGGCGCGAAGCCGATGGCCTGCAGGACCTTGTCGGCCTCCAGCACCTGGGAGTCGGATCCGTCCGCGCCGCTGACGATCACCCTCACCCCGTCGGGATGCTCCTCGATCTTGTCGACCTTGGTCGAGGTGAGCAGTTTCACGCCGAGCTTCTTGTACGCCTTGGCGAGCTCGGCGGAAATCTCCGGGTCCTCGGTCGGCACGATCCGGTCCAGGAACTCGACGATGGTCACGTCGACGCCGTAGTTGGCCATCACGAAGGCGAACTCCACGCCGATCGCGCCGGCGCCGGCGACGATCACCGACTTCGGCAGCTCGTTGGTGAGGATCTGCTCCTCGTAGGTGACCACTCGGTCGGACACCTCGGTGCCCGGCAGCAGCTTGGTGGTCGCCCCGGCCGCGATGATGCAGTTGTCGAAGGTCAGCGTCTCGGTGCCGCCCCCGTTCAGCTCGACCTCGATCGTCTTCGGGTCGGTGAAGGTGCCCCAGCCGTCGAACTCGGTGATCTTGTTCTTCTTCATCAGGTAGTGCACGCCCTTGACCATCCGGTCGGCGACCTGGCGGCTGCGCGAGTGCGCCACCCCGAAGTCGAAGGTCGCCTCCCCGCTGATCCCGAAGGTCTTGGCCTGGTGGTTGAAGATGTGGGCCAGCTCCGCATTGCGCAGCAGCGCCTTGGACGGGATACATCCGACATTGAGGCACACCCCGCCCCAGTACTTCTTCTCCACGATGGCGGTCTTCAGGCCGAGCTGGGCGGCCCGGATCGCGGCGACGTAACCGCCGGGGCCGGCGCCGAGCACGACGACGTCGAAGTGTTGTGCACTCATGGGCTCAACTCTAGGGCCCTTGATCGGCCACGTATCGTGAGGTCTGAGCGCGTCGACTGGAAATATCTCGTATATGAGTTACGGTGGTCCGCGTGACGATGACCGATACCTCACTCGACCGCATCGGCTCCCTGATCCGCGACGCGCGCAAGCATCGCGGTCTGACTCAGCATCAGCTCGCGGAGCTGTTGGGCACGAGCCAGAGCGCGATCCACCGGATCGAGGCCGGGAACCAGAACCTGAGCATCGACATGGTCGGCCGGATCGCCCGCGCGCTGGACAGCGAGTTGATCACCGTCGGCCGGACGGGCCCCGAGCACCTGCGGGTGCAGGGCGGGCGCCCGCTGTCGGGCCGGATCTCGGTGCTCACGTCCAAGAATGCCGCGGTGGCGCTGCTCTGCGCCTCGCTGATCAACCGCGGCACCACGACCCTGCGCAACATCGCACGGATCGAGGAGGTGAACCGGATCCTGGAGGTGCTGACCAGCATCGGGGTGCGGGCGACCTGGCTGCCCGGCACGAGCGACCTGGTGCTGGAGCGGCCGGACGAACTGGACCTGGACGGCATGGACGCCGAGGCGGCCCGGCGTACCCGCTCGATCATCATGTTCCTGGGCCCGCTGCTGCACTACTACGAGGACTTCCGCCTGCCGTACGCCGGCGGATGTGATCTTGGCGCGCGGACCATCGAGCCGCACCTGCAGGTGCTGCGCCGGTTCGGGCTGCAGGTGGAGGCGACCGAGGGCTACTACCACTGCACGGTCGATCCGGACGCCGCGAGCCTGGACCGCCCGATCATCCTCACCGAGCGCGGAGACACGGTCACCGAGAATGCCCTGATGGCGGCGGCGATGACCCCCGGTACGACCGTCCTGCGCAACGCCTCGTCCAATTACATGGTCCAGGACCTGTGCTTCTTCCTGCAGCAGTTGGGGGTACGCATCGAGGGCATCGGCACCACCACGCTGACCGTGCACGGGGTGGACGAGATCCACACCGATGTCGAGTACTCCCCCAGCGAGGACCCGATCGAGGCGATGAGCCTGCTCACCGCCGCGATCGTCACCAACTCCGAGCTGACCATCGAGCGGGTGCCGATCGAGTTCCTCGAGATCGAGCTGGCGATCCTCACCGAGATGGGTCTGGACTTCTCGCTCAGCGAGGAGTACGCGGCGCGCAACGGGTTCACCCGGCTGGTTGACCTGACGGTACGCCCGTCCAAGCTGCGGGCGCCGATCGACAAGCTGCACCCGATGCCGTTCCCCGGGCTGAACATCGACAACCTGCCGTTCTTCGGGGTGATCGCGGCCTCGGCCGAGGGCGAAACCCTGATCAACGACTGGGTCTATGAGAACCGCGCGATCCGGATGACCGACCTGAATCGCCTCGGCGCCCAGGTCACGCTGCTCGACCCGCACCGGGTTCAGGTCAAGGGCCCGACCCGCTGGCGCGGCCAGGAGGTCGTCTGCCCGCCCGCGCTGCGGCCGGCGGTCTGCCTGCTGCTCGGCATGCTGGCCGCCAAGGGCACCTCGATCCTGCGCGATGTCTATGTGATCAACCGCGGCTACGAGGACCTGGCCAACCGGCTGAACGCCGTCGGCGCCCAGATCGAGCGTTTCTCCGACTGAGCCGGCAGCGAGATCAGCTCGCCGGGCTGATCCGCAGCGTCAGCAACTGGAAGGGGCGCAGCGCCAGCGCGGTCCCGTCGCCGTCGGTGCGCACCGCTCCGGACGCCTCCGGTGGCGTGCGCTCGATCAGGTCGGTCTCGCGGATCTCGCCCGCCGGGAAGCCGGTGGTGAGCAGGCCGTCGGCCCGCCCGCCGAGCGATTCGTAGAGCCGCACGATCACGTCGCCGCTGCGGTCCTCGGCGAGCTTGATCGACTCGACCACGATCGCCGGGTTGTCGATCCTGATCAGCGGATCGACCGGCTGCGTCGCGGCGAGCCGGCGGGGCTCGAGATTGGTCCGGTAGCCGAGCTCGACGGCCTCGGCGATCCCCGCCCCCGGGCGTACCGCCACCACGTGGCGATGCTCGCCCTGATCGGCCTCGGGGTCGGGATACAGCGGCGCGCGCAACAGCGACAGCCGGACCGTGGTCGCGCGCCCGCCGCCGGCTCGCGGGGTCGCGACGACCTCGTGGCCGTAGGTGGCGTCGTTGGCGATCGCCACCCCGTAGCCGGGCTCGCCGACATGGAGGAAGCGGTGCGCGCAGAACTCGAACCGCGCCCACTCCCACGAGGTGTTCACGTGGGTCGGCCGTCGGACGTGGCCGAACTGGGTCTCGGCGCTGGAGTGCTCGGCATGCACGTCGAGGGCGAAGCCGAGCTTGAGCAGCTTCTGCCGCTCGTGCCAGTCGGTCACGGTCTCGATCTCCAGCGCGTCGGCGCCCGGGCGCAGCACGATCCGCTGGGTGATCGTCGACCGCCCGTGATCGCGACTCACGGTGACGACCGCACTGCCGTCGGGCTCGACCGCGGCCTCGCTGGCCGAGGCGTCGGCGAGCTCGACGACATTGCGCCGGTAGTGCTCGTCGATGTCCCAGGCGTCCCACTGATTGGGAATGTCCCGGTGCAGTTCCAAGACATTGCCCGCACCGCCGGGCGCGATGGCCTCCCGTCCCGACGCGGCGTCGATCAGCGAGGTGATGCGGCCGTGCGGGTCGATCACGGCGCGCACCGATCCGTTGTCCAGCACGTGATTGTCGCCGTCGGCGACCACCGTCGCCGGCGTTGCGGTGGTCGGCGCGCCGATCGCCATCGCGGGTACGCCGTCGCGCGCGTGTGGCGCCGCATTGGCGATCATGGTCGACCCCGCGGCGGAGTCGCCGAGCACGCTCAGTGCCTGGGCGATGATCTCCTCCAGCCGCGACTGGATCGCGGCGTAGTTGCGCTCGGCATCGGCGTGCACCCACGCGATCGAGCTGCCCGGGAGGATGTCGTGGAACTGCTGCAGCAGCACGAGCTGCCACAGTTCGGTCAGCTCGTCATAGGGGTACGCCGCGCCGCGCAGCAGCGTCGCCGTGCTCGCCCACAGCTCGGCCTCGCGCAGCAGATGCTCGCTGCGGCGGTTGCCGCGCTTGGTGCGGGCCTGCGAGGTGAGCGTCCCCCGGTGCAGTTCCAGGTACATCTCCCCGCGCCAGGTCGGCGGATTGGTGTCCAGCTCCCGGGCCTCGGTGAAGAACGCCCGGGGCGTGCTGAACCGGACCCGCGGCGAGCCCTCCAGGTCGGCGGCCCGCCGCCCGGCCGCAAGCTGCTCCCGGGTGGGACCGCCGCCCCCGTCGCCCCAGCCGAAGGGCGCCAGCGACAGGTTCGCGCGGGCTGCGTCGGCGTAGTTGCGCTCGGCATGGGCGAGTTCGTCCTGGCTGAGTTGCGCGTTGTAGGTGTCGACCGGCGGGAAGTGGGTGAAGATCTTGCTGCCGTCGATGCCCTCCCACCAGAAGGTGTGGTGCGGCATCTTGTTCGTCTGGTTCCAGGAGATCTTCTGGGTCAGGAACCAGCGGGCGCCCGCGGCTCGGGCGATCTGCGGCAGGCCGGCGGAATAGCCGAAGGAGTCCGGCAGCCAGACCTCCTCGGTGTCCACGCCGAAGTTGTCGAGGAAGAAGGTCTTGCCGGCGACGAACTGACGAGCCATCGCCTCGCCGCCGGGCATGTTGGTGTCGGATTCGACCCACATCCCGCCGACCGGCACGAAGCGGCCCTCGGCGACCTTCTCGGTGATCCGGGCGAAGACATCCGGATAGTGCTCCTTCATCCACGCGTACTGCTGGGCCGACGAGCAGGCGAAGACGAAGTCGGGATCGCGGTCCATCAGGTCGCAGACATTGGAGAAGGTACGCGCGCACTTGCGGATGGTCTCGCGGACCGGCCACAGCCACGCCGAGTCGATGTGGGCGTGCCCGACCGCGTACACCGTGTGCGCGCTGGCGCTCGCCGGACGCGCCAGCACGTCCGCGAGTTGATCACGCCCGGCCCGGGCGGTGCCGGGCACGTCGTCGGGGTCGACGGCGTCCACCGCGCGCTGGGTGGCCGCCAGGATCTCGGCGCGGCGCGGTGAGCTCTCGGGCAGTTCGGCCATCAGCCCGTCCAGCACGTCCAGGTCGGCCAGCAGCTCGATGATCACCTCGTCGAGCAGTGCCGCCTCCACCGTCCGCAGCCGGTACAGCGGATCGCGCGGTGCCGTGGCCTTGTCCCCCATCGGGCTCGGCCGGAAGTCGGTGTTGAGATCGGGGTTGCCGGCGGCCTCGACCAGGACGTCGATCGCGTCGCCGGTGACCGGAAGCCAGGAGTTGTAGGGCTCCAGCGCCTTGATGATCGTTCCGTCGGGCCGGTACGCCAGCGCCTCGGCCTGGAAGCCGGGACCGCCGGTCCAGCCGAGATCGACGATCAGCTCGGCTCGCGTGCCCGGCTGATCATGCCAGGCGCCGGGGATCGCCCCGGTCAGGCGGAACCAGGTGGTGCCCCACGGTCGCCCCCAGGGATCGCCGATGTCGGCCCGGGTGTAGCTCGCGGCCGCCGCTTCGTCGAACGGCACGGGCTCGCCCGGCGCGTCCCATCGGGTGATCGTCAGCGGGACGCGGTCGCGGACCACCGCGGGCTCGAGATGATCACGACGGAAGCGGGCCAGCCGCTCCTGCAGCAGTGCACGTTCGGGGTACATGACTCACTCTCGGTCGGGTCCATTCATTCAATCCGATGGACTTAATCCTGGTCAAGACGATTCAGGCTCCGATCAGGCTCCCCGGCCGGGGAGCCAGGAAGCGGTTCATCACCAGGGCCGCGGCACCGTAGGCGGTCACCGTGTCACCCTGCACCGAGGGCAGCACCCGGACATCGTCCCGATCGACCAGCCGTGGCCGCATCGCCGACGCGAGGTCGGCGAGGTAGCGATCGCTGACCCGCGACCACAGCGGCCCCCCGACGACGACATGATCGACATCGACGAGGTTGATCAACTGGGCCAGCACGGCGCCGGCCGCCGTCACCGACTCGTCGAGGACGCGGCCGGCCGCCGGGTCGCCGTCGGCCGCGAGCAGCACCAGCCGGGTGAACGCTTCGTCGACCGCGACCGGGTCGTCGGGGTCGACCTCGGGCACGTCGACCCCGAGCTCGCGTGCCTGGCAGATCAGGTCGCCCGGGATCACCCGGTCGGCGAACCGGAGCGGCGCGCCGGAGTCGTCGGTGGTCAGCACGCCACCGATCTCGCCGCTGTTCCCGCTCCGGCCGCGCCAGACCTCCCCGCCCAGCACCAACCCGGTTGCGACGCCCGTGCCGAGGTAGAGCAGCACGAAGTCCTCGTGACACCCCTCGCGCGCCCACACCTCCGCGACGGCCGCCGCGTTCACGTCCTTCTCCATCAGCACCGGTACGCCGGCCGCCGTCGCGAGGTCGTCGCGCAGCGGGACGTCGTGCCACTGGCTCAATTGGGGTGGCGTCAGCAACACTCCACGGCTGTCGTCGATGGGGCCGGGGACGGCCAGGCCGATGCCGAGCAGCCGGTCGGGGTCGGCGCCGCAACTCCCGGTCAGATCGGCGACGGTCTCCACCACCTGGGCCACGATGTCGGCAGGTTTCGTTCCCGGCGGGGTCCGCCTGCGCAGCCGCCCGGCCACCCCGCCGGCCAGATCGAGCAGGGTGTAGGAGACGGTCGCCGGGTCGAGGTGGACGCCGACGGCGCAGGCGCCGGCGGGATTGACCGTCAACGGGCGCGGTGGTTTGCCGCGGCCGCGCGGGACGGCCGCCCCTTCGGTCACCAACCCGCTGTCCAGCAGCCGGCCGACGATGTTGGACACCGTCTGTGGCGCGAGCCCGGAGCGGTCGCCGAGATCGATCCGGCTCACCTGACCATTTGCCCGCCGGATCAGGTCGAGCACCAGCACCTGGTTGAAATCGCCCATGGCGAGTTGTGATGCCGCCTTCGGCATGTGGCCCACCCCCTCGATCATCGCCCGCCTTCCCCGGGGCCTGTCGGCCCTTGACGGTGCGTGCGCCGCAGCCTAATGTCCGTGATTACTCCAGCGATGAGCGTAAATCAGGCGGCGCGCCTGAGATCCATCTCCGACAACGATGTTGGGAGGCGATGCAGGTGGCACCATCGACGCCGACGGGCACGCGGCACGGCGGACGAACCGACCCGGCCGGCCCCGCGAACCGGGCCAGCAATGCGACGCGGGCCGGCAATGCGACGCGGGCCGGCAATGCCATCCGGGCCGGCAACGCGATCCGGCGCCGCAATCTGCGGCTGGGGTTGGCGTTCATCAGCCCGTGGATCATCGGCTTCCTCGCCTTCGTCGCCTATCCGCTGATCTACTCCCTGGCCGTCTCGCTGCTCAACTACACCGGCCTGCAGCAGCCGACCTTCGCGGGAGTCGGCAACTACACCCGGATCGCCCAGGACCCGCTGGTGGTCAAGTCGACCTGGAACACCCTGTTCTACGCCGGCCTCGCGGTCCCCCTCGGCCTGGCGGTCGCGCTCGTCCTGGCGCTGTGCATGAATGCGCGGGTCCGCGAGGTCGGCCTCTATCGCACCGCGCTGTATCTCCCGTCGCTGGTGCCGGTGTTTGCGCTGAGCTTCATCTTCGTGGTCTTCGTGAATCCGCAGTACGGCCTGTTCAACCGCATCGTCGGTTGGTTCGGCCTTCCGCCGGAGAACTATCTCGGCGACCCGACCTCGGCCAAACTGATCATCGTCTTGATGGCGCAACTGGCGGCGGGCAATGCGGCGCTGATCTTCCTCGCCGGACTGAACAACATCCCCGACTCGCTCTACGAGGCCGCGACGGTCGACGGTGCGGGGCCGCTGCGCAGATTCTTCGTGATCACCCTGCCACTACTCTCCCCGACCATCCTGTTCAACCTGGTCACGGGGATCAGCGGCGGGCTGCAGATCTTCACCCAGGCCTACATCCTGACCGAGGGCGGGCCGAACAACGGAACCCTCTTCTACCTGTACTACCTGTACAAGAACGCCTTCTCCTACGCGCAGCTGGGGTACGCCTCGGCGCTGGCGGTCGTGCTCTTCCTCGTCGGACTGCTGCTGGCGGTGCTGATCTACACGCTGTCGCGGCGTTTCGTGACCTATGAGGTGAACGGATGACGACCGAACTCACCCGCCCCGCGGGGGCGACCGATGCGGGCCCCACGGGCACGACGGACACCCCACCGGGTCGGCCGGGCGGATGGCAGGCCCAGCAGCGACGCGGCCGCTTGATCGGAAAAGGCCTCGCCCGGCTGATCATGATCGTCATCTCGTTGCTGTTCCTGGTGCCGCTGTACTGGATGGTGATCACCGCGCTGAAGACCAGCGAGGAGCTTGCTGCCTTCCCGCCGACCTTCTGGCCGACCGACCCACAGTGGGGCGTGTTCGCCGAGACGGTGCAGGCGTTCCCGTTCTTCCGAATGTTCGCCAACACCGTGCTGGTCACCGTGGCGTCGACCGTGCTGGTCACGCTGTCCAGCTTCGTGGTCGCCTACGGCTTCGCCTGCATCGACTGGCCCGGACGCGACAAGATCTTCTATCTGGTGCTCGCCACCTTGTTCATCCCGTTCCCGCTGGCGATCATTCCGATGTTCGACCTGTTCGCCTGGTTGGGTTGGGTGAACACGCTGCTGCCGCTGATCGTCCCGTCGATGTTCGCCAGCGCGTTCTACATCTTCCTGCTCCGACAGTTCCTGAAACAGACCGCCCAGGACACCATCGACGCCGCCAGGATCGACGGCGCATCGGAGTGGCAGATCTGTTGGCGGGTGGTCTTCCCGATCGCCCGGCCGGCGCTCGTCGCGGTCTCCATCTTCGCCGCCGTGCTCGCGTGGAACGACTTCATGGGTCCGCTGATCTATCTGCAGGACCCGTCGGTGCAGACCCTGGCCATCGGCCTGCAGATGTTCAGCACGGAGACCGACACGCAGTACAACCAGCTCATGGCCGCCTCGATCATGACGCTCGTCCCGTTGATCGTCTTGTTCGCGATCTTCCAGCGGTACTTCGTGCGCGGACTCAATGTGGGAGGTTTCCGGTGATGCATTCGTTGCCAGTGAGTCGCCGGACCCTGCTGCTGGCCGCGGCAGGCGCAGCGGCTGTGCCCACCTGGGCAGCTTGCGCCCCGGCCCGCAGGCCGAACGAGATCGTGGTCTGGGTGAAGAGCGGTTCGTCGGACATGATGGAGTCGCTCGGCATACTCGCCGAGACCTACCAGCAACGCAATCCCGGCAAACTCGTCCGGCTGGTCACGGTGCAGAGTCGCGGCGACGACGATGCGACGCTGCTGATCACCGCGATTCGCGGGAACACCGCGCCGGATGTGTTTCTCGGCGACCGGTTCACCTTCGCGCAGTTCGGCAGCCGTGGACTGTTGCAGGACCTCTCCCCGCTGCTGGCGGGCGAGGACGCCGATCTGCTGGGCGGCTTCCTACCCTTCACGGTCAACGAGGCGGCCTACAACGGGGCTGTGTACGGCATCCCGTTCGACACCGACAGCCGCGGTCTCTACTTCAACAAGGGCCTGTTACGAGACAGCGGCGTCGACCCGGCGGTGCTCGATCCGGCCCGCGGGGCGCCCACCTTCGATCAGGTGTGGGAGATCGCCGACAAGGTCAGCCGGACCGACGCCGCCGGCAGCTACACCCACCTCGGCTTCATCCCGTGGGAGGAACAGGCCTGGCCGTTCACCTGGTGTCTGGCCAATGACGCGGTCATCTTCGACGAGGCGAGCTGTCGGATCGCCGTGGACGACCCGGGCTTTCGTCAGGTCTATGCCGACTACCGCGACTGGGCCCGGCGACTCGACTACCCCAAGGTCGACGCATTCGTGGCCACCTACAAGCCGCCGAACGCACCGCCCAGCCAGTCCCCGTTCTTCAACGACCGGCTCGCCACCAGCGTCGTGTTCTCCAACTTCATCTTCAACCTCAAGAAGTACGCCCCCAAGCTCGACTGGGGGGTCACCTATCTTCCGGTGCGGGCCGACGGCGACGAGCCCTACTCGTGGTCGGGTGGGTCCGGCTTCACCATCCCGACCGGCGCCGCCAATGTCGAGGACGCCTGGGAGTTCATCAAGTTCATGACATCGCCGCAGGGTCAGGCGGTCTGGGTGCAGCGGCAGAACTACCTGCCCACCCGAACGGCGATGCTGAGCGACGAGTCACTGATCGCCGACCAGCGCTTCTTCGCCGATCTGCTGATCGGCGGCTACGGGCATTCGCGTCCGCCCCTGCCGGTCGGGCCCGCCCTGTGGGAGGCGATGAACACCGCGCGCGAGGGCGTCCTGCTCGGCCAGAGCGGGCCCGACGAGGCGATGGCCGAGATCGCCCGCCGGGTGCAACCCGAGCTCGATCAGTACTGTCCGGTCTCGCCCGGGCTCGGGCGTTGATCACGCTCAGCCGGCCGGGCGTACCTCGAAGGTCCGCGACGGCTGCGCGATCTCGTCCTGGGCGGCGACCAGGGCCAGCTCGGCGCTGTCGGCCTCGGTGGTGATCCGCAGCACGGCATGGACCACGTCCGCCGTGGTGCCGAGCGCCTCGGCGGTGCTCCGGCCGCCCAGCAGCTCGGTGAAGAATGTCGCCGCCGTCAGGTCGCCTGAGCCGGTGAAGGTCCGGTCCAGCCGCGGGGTGGTCACGCTCCAGGCGCCATCACCGTCGACGGCGA
This sequence comes from Naumannella cuiyingiana, assembly GCF_013408305.1. NCBI lineage: Bacteria > Bacillati > Actinomycetota > Actinomycetes > Propionibacteriales > Propionibacteriaceae > Naumannella > Naumannella cuiyingiana. The sequence continues at coordinate 16,740 of NZ_JACBZS010000001.1, forward strand.
CCATCGACAGCCCCTCACCCTGCAGCCCGTCCGCCTGCAGCCCCGCCTGCAGTTCGGGCACGTCGACGCTGGTCACCAGCACCACGCGCGGCCCGCGCTCGCGCAGCTCACGGGCCCCCGCGAGCACGTCCGGCAGCGTCGGCAGGGCCCGGCCGACCAGGAACTCCAGCTCGAAATGGTTCGGGGTGACGATGTCCGCGGCCGGCACCACGGTGTCGCGCATGAACTCGGGAATGCCGGGTCGGACATACATACCGCGACCGACATCGCCCATCACGGGATCGCAGCAGTACGCCGCGGCCGGATTGCGCCGGCGTACCTGCGCCACGACGTCGAGCACCGCCGCGCCCATCGCCTCCGCACCCTGATACCCCGACAACACCCCGTCGACCCGGCCGAGGACGCCACGCTCATCGATGCCGGTGACCACCTCGCGGACGTCGTCCGGCGTGAGCAGCGGGCCGCGCCACTGGCCATAGCCCGTGTGGTTGGAGAAGTGGACGGTGATCACGGGCCACACCTCCACCCCGCGCCGCATCATCGGGAAAGTGGCGGCCGAGTTCCCGACGTGGCCGTAGGCGACGGTGGACTGGATCGACAAGACGGTGGTCACCGCGGAATTGTGCCACTGCCGCGCCGTCGGCGGGCGATGCAAGAATTCAGCGTGCCGCCCGTCCGCGACGATTCCTCGCCTCCTCCGCGTCACCCGTACTTCGACTCCCCTTTCGTCGCGCTCGCGCATCGCGGCGGCGCGCTGCTGCCGGCCAACCTCGGCAAGGAGAACACGCTGGCCGCGTTCGCCAACGCCGTCGAGCTCGGCTATCGCTACCTGGAGACCGATGTGCATGCGACCGCCGACGGCGTGCTCGTCGCCTTCCACGACAGCGTGCTGGACCGGGTCACCGACGAGACCGGCCGGATCGGCGAGCTGCCGTATGCCCGGGTACGCCGGGCGCGGATCGGCGGCAGCGAGCCGATCCCGACCCTGGCCGAGGTGCTCGACGCCTTCGACGCGCGGCTCAACATCGACCTGAAGGCGGACGCGGCCGTCGCGCCGCTGGCCGCCGCGATCCGACGGCACGGTGCGGCGGACCGGGTCTGCGTGGGGTCGTTCTCGTCATCTCGGCTGCGGGCGTTCCGTCGGCTCGCCGGACCGTCGGTCGCCACCTCCGCCGGACCCCTCGCCGTCGCGCGCAATGCCTTCGCCCCGCTTGCCCCACGCCGGGACCCGGATGCGGGGTACGCCTACCAGGTGCCCGTCAGTCACACCTGGCGGGGCATCCGAGTGCCGGTGATCACCCCGCGCTTCGTCGCCCGCGCCCACGCGGCGGGACGGCAGGTACACGCGTGGACGATCGACGACCCCGACGAGATGGGCCGGCTGATCGATCTCGGTGTCGACGGCCTGGTCAGCGACCGGATCGATACCCTGCGCGACGTGCTGATCGAACGGGGTCTGTGGTGAGCGTCGGCGACGCGGTGCCGCCGCGTCCGAGCCGGGTCGCCGCCGCCGCGTGGGCGCTGTGGGACTGGGGATCGGCGGCGTTCAATGCGGTGATCACGACCTTCGTGTTCGTGCCCTACCTGGCCCGGGCGGTCGCTCCGGCCGAGGGGCCCGTCAGCGGCACCGAGTACGTCGCCCGCGCGATGGCGATCACCGGCCTGGTGATCCTGGTCTTCGCGCCGGTGATGGGCCAGCGCGCCGATGCGCGCGGCCGCCGCCGCTCCAGCCTCGGGGTGTGGTCCGCGCTGACCTGGCTGATCATGTTCTCGCTCTTCGCGATCAAGGACTCCCCCGACTATCTGCTCGCGGGTCTGGTGCTGATCGGGCTCGGGAATGTCTGCTTCCAGTTCGCCGAGGTCAACTACTTCGCGATGCTGCCGCAGGTCTCGACGCCGGCGAATGTCGGCCGGGTCTCGGGACTCGGCTGGGGCATGGGCTATTTCGGCGGGATCGTGTTGTTGGCGCTGGTCTACTTCGGCCTGATAGCCCCCGAGGTCGGCTGGTTCGGGGTGACCGCGGACGAGGGAATGAAGTATCGGGTCGTCGCCGTCGGGGCCGCGGTGTGGTTCATGATCTTCGGCCTTCCGGTGCTGTTCGCGGTGCCGAGGAATGTCCCGCCGCCGGGGTCGCGACCGCTCGGGCCGATCGCGGCGTACCGCAAGCTGTATGCCGATGTTCGCACCCTCTGGCAGACCAGGCGGTCGGCGGTCTGGTTCCTGCTCGCCAGCGCGCTCTACCGAGACGGGCTGGCCGGCGTGTTCACCTTCGGGGCCGTGCTCGCGGTCACCGTCTACGGGCTCAGCGAGAGCCAGGTGTTGATCTTCGGCATCGCCGCGAACGTGGTCGCCGGCCTGGCCGCGGTGATCGGCGGCCGGATCGAGGACCGGGTCGGCCCGAAGCCGGTGATCATGGCCTCGCTCGCCCTGCTGGTCGGCGCCGGCACCGTGCTGCTGTTCGTCAGCGGCCCGACGATGTTCTGGATCTTCGGGCTGATCCTGTGCCTGGCGGTCGGGCCCGCGCAGGCCTCGTCGCGCAGCTACCTGGCGCGACTCGCGCCGCGGGGGCACGAGGGCGAGATGTTCGGCCTGTACGCCACGACCGGCCGCGCCGTCTCGTTCGTCGGCCCGGCGCTGTTCGCCGCGTTCGCTGCCTGGGGAGGCGACCGACTCGGCACGCTCGGCATCGTCGTCTTGCTGCTCGCCGGTGGTCTGTTGCTGTGGCGGTTGCCGAACACCCCGGCGGCGGCACCGGATCCGGCCGTCGGCGACGGCTCGCCGAGCGGGAGGGAATGATCCCTGCGGGACAGACGTTGGACAGCGGTGACGGCTCGACACGGGCGACAGGTTGCCCCCACGCGTGCCACCATGAGAAGGCGGCGGGAACATTCGTGGCCGCCGCGACGTTGTAGGAGCTAGTCCAAGGAAAGGCAGGGAATCATGGCTGACCGTTCACTGCGTGGTACGGGCTTGGGCAGCAAGAGTTTCGAGGACGAGGCCGGAGTCGAGTTCGCCGCCCGCCAGGAGCTGGGTTTCGACTGCCCGAAGGGCCACCACTTCACCAAGATGTTCGCCGTCGAGGCCGAGCTGCCCACCGAGTGGGAGTGCCCGCGCTGCGGCGCCGAGGCCGTCCGCTCCGACGGTGTCAAGGGCGAGGCCAAGGAGGCCAAGCCGGTACGCACCCACTGGGACATGCTGCTGGAACGGCGCTCCATCTCCGAGCTGGAGGAATTGCTGCACGAGCGCCTCGACCTGCTCCGCGCCGGCGAGCTGACTCCGATGGAGATCTCCAAGGCCGAACGGCCGCGCGCGTCCCGGCGTACCAGCCGCTGACGCACGATCGGCAACGCTGACCGATGGCCCGGGTCCGATGATCCGGGCCATCGGCATGTCCGGGCCCGGTCAGCCCTCGATCGTGCGCCGCTGCCCCGGCTCGGGATCGTCCGGCGGATCGACCACCTCGCCCTCGATCACCATGCCGGCGCCGCGTGCTCGGAAGGTGTCGACCTGGTCGCGCAGCCGGCCGAACCGGCGATTCAGGTACGCCCCGAGCGCGGCCCGGGCCACCGGGCGGGTGAACGGCAGCAGCAACAGCAGGCCGATCACGTCGGTGATCAGCCCGGGGATGATCAACGCCACCCCGCCGATCAGCACCAGCGCGCCGTCCAGCAGCGGGCGCCCCGGTTCGGCCCCGCTGCGGGCGGCGCTCTCCAGCTTGCGCCAGGCGCGGGCACCCTCCCGGCGGATCAGCCAGCCGCCGAGCAACGCTCCGGCGAGCAGCACGAGGAGGGTCCACCAGCCGATCTGTCCGGCCAGCGCGATCAGCACCCAGATCTCGGCCACCGGCAGCGCGATCAGCCCGGCCAGGATCGCCAGCGAGGCCCATCCGTTGCGGCGCCGCGGGGTGCCGGCCGGCGGCGGCTGCACGGGCGAGGTCATGACCCCATGGTGCCAAGCCGCCCCTAATGTCGGGCGCGGTGGACCTGCTTCGACCGGCCGCGCAGACGGCGGGCCCGATGCACGCCACCGGTGAGCAGCCGCTGCAACTGACCGACGCGATGCTCCAGCCCCCACAAGGCGGTGCGGATCATCGCCTCGATCACGATCGCGCGGCCCATCTTCGACGCGCCGTGCTCGCGCTCGACGAACGTGATCGGCACCTCGGCGACGCTGAACCCATTGCGCACGGCCCGCCAGGTCAACTCGACCTGGAAGCAATAGCCGGCCGACGCGATGTCGTCGAGCTCCAGCCCGCGCAGCGTGCGGGCATGGAACGCGTTGTAGCCGCCGGTGGAGTCCTTGACCCCGATGCCGAGCCACATCCGCACCCACAGGCTCGCGCCGCGCGACAGCAGCTCGCGCGAGCGGGGCCAGTTCACCAGCCGGCCGCCGCGGACCCAGCGCGAACCCTTCACCATGTCGGCACCGGACAGCGCGTGCAGCAGCCGCGGCAGCTCCTCGGGCGCGTGCGAGCCGTCGGCATCGCATTCCACGAGGATCCCGTAGCCGCGGTCCAGCCCCCAGCCGAAACCGGCGAGGTACGCGGCGCCGAGGCCTTCCTTGCCGCGCCGGTGCAGCACATGCACGTGATCATCGGCCGCCGCCAGGGTGTCGGCGATCCGGCCCGTGCCGTCCGGGGAATTGTCGTCCGCGATCAGCACGTGCGCGGCCGGTACCGCCCGGCGCAGGCGGCCGACGAGCGACGGCACGTTGTCGGCCTCGTTGTAGGTCGGCACGATGACCAGCGGGGTCGTCGCCAGGGCCGGGTCAACTGACAAATTCGTCACCTCGGTGATGGTGGGTCGGGGCGCGTCACCGGCCGGCCGCGCGGCCGGAAGCGATGCCCGTCGATGCTACCCGCCCGCGGAGCACCGTCCGTGCGATGGCCACGCCGATCGCCCCGGCACCGAGCGCCGCCAGCAGCCAGGTCAGCGGGGCGCCGATCGCCATCGCCGGGGTGGTGGCCTCGCGTACCGGCATCTCCACGACAGTGGACGCCGGCTCGCCGGGGGTGGCCTCCCACAGCACCGTGCCGTTGCGGTCGACGAAACCCGACAGCGCATTGGTCGTGGCGATCGCCACCTCCCGCCGGGTCTCCATCGCCCGGGCCCGGGTGATCGCGAACTGCTGGTCGAGCTGGCCGGTACGCAGATAGGTCGCGTTGTTGGACTGCACCACGAACAACTGCGCCCCCGACGTCGCCTCCCGGACCGTGCTGTCCCAGGCCAGCTCGAAACAGATCACGTCGCCGATCGCCAGGGCCCGCCCGTCGCCGAGGCGTACCTGCATCAGCCCGGGTTCCGTGCCGGGCACCGACTGGGCGCCGACCAGCCGCAGCATCGGCACGAGCGGCAGCAACACCTGGCGCAGCGGGATGTACTCGCCGAAGGGGACGAGATTGCGCTTGTTGTAGCGGGCGGTGATGCCGATGTGCGGATCCCACCACAGCGCGGCGGTCTGTCGTTCGTCGGCGCCGGGGCCGTCCATCACGGCGCCGACCAGGATCGGTACGCCGGTCAGCTCGCTGGCGGCCTGCACGATCTGGCCGGTCTGCGGATCGGTGGTGGGGTCGATGTCGGTGGAGTTCTCCGGCCACAGGACGAAGTCGGGCCGGGGCAACTCCCCCGCGTTCACCCGCGCCATCAGGCCGACGGTCTCGCTGAGGTGATTGTTCGTCACCGACCGGGCCCGGCCCATCGCGCCGATGCCCACCCCGTCGACATTGCCCTGGACGATGCCGACCCGCACCGGCGCCCCGACGCCGGCGGCGGGCTCGGGCTGCCATGCCCGCCCGCCGAGACCGGCCAGCAGAACCGCGGTCGCCACGACGATCACCTGTGCCGCGACGCGGCGCCGGGCGGCCGGGTCGGGCCAGGCCGCGACGAGGGCCGCGAGGCCCTGGCCGGCGAGCGCGACGAGGAAGCTGACCCCGCTCACCCCGACGAAGGCGAAGAGCCCGGCCAACGGGGTGTCGACGGCCACATAGGCCAGCCGCGTCCAGCCGAAGCCGTCGAACGGGACCCGGGAGTAGCTGAACTCGCACAGCGACCAGGCCGCGGCGGCCCACACCGGCCAGCCCGGCAACCGGGTGACCAGGGTCAGCGCGGCACCGAGCCCGCCGAAGAACAGAGCCTCGAAGGCGACCAGCGCCGCGGCCACCGGCACGGCGATCACATAGGTCCAGCCGACCGTGACGGCCATCAGCCCGAGCCCGAATCCGAAGCCGACGCCGAATCCGGCCCGCGGTCGCAGCCCGATGCAGGCGAGGGTCAGCGCCGCCACGCCGAACAGCGTGAGCGGCCAGGCGGCGGTGGGTTCCCAGCCGAGTCCGGCGAGCAGGCCGATCAGCGCCGCGGCGCCCATCCTGGCCGGGCCGCGCAGCCGCGGCACCAGCACCCGGGGGGTCGTCGGCTGCGGCGCGCGTACCTGCTGAGCGGTCACCAAGACAGCGTAGGCGACGCCACGCAGCGCGGCCGGATGTGCGTACCCCCTAGACGACCGGGCGGTCCTCGAACGGTACCGACAAGACGAGCGTGGTCAGGGTGGAGACGGCGAGCTCGGTCCGGATCCGGGTCAGCAGGGCCTCCAGCGCGAGCGGGTTCTCCACCTGCACCTTGATCAAATAGCTCGGGTCTCCCGCGACCGAGTAGCAGGAGGTCACCTCGCTCATCGGTTCCATCCGCTCGGCCAGGTCGTCGGGCTGGCTCGGGTCGAACGGGCGGAGCGCGATGAACGCGGTCAGCGTCCGGTCGAGCGCGCCGGGGTCGATCCGGGCGTGGTAGCCGGTGATCGCCCCGCGCTGCTCGAGCCGGCGTACCCGCTGTTGCGCGGCCGAGGTCGACAGGCCGGTCTCCTTGCCGATGTCGGTGTAGGACATGCGGCCGTCGCGGGCCAGCAGCTCCAGGATCAGGCGATCGGTCTCCTCCATCCCCCCATCCTTGCAGTAGCGATCCGACCGGGGGCCGCGTGATTGAATCACCGGGTGAGTCACGGGCGCCTGATGTTGTTGGACACCGCTTCGTTGTACTTCCGCGCGTTCCATGGGCTGCCGTCGACATTGCGCTCCCCCGACGGCCGCCCGGTCAACGCGGTGCGAGGCCTGCTCGACTTCATCGCGCGGTTGATCACCGACTATTCCCCGGACGCGCTGGCCTGCTGCTGGGACAACGACTGGCGGCCGTCGTGGCGGGTCGAGCTGCTGCCGAGCTACAAGACGCACCGGGTCGCGCCCCGGGTGCCGGCCGGCGCGCCGGTGGGGGCCGGCGGGGTGGGCGCGGAGTCCGGCACCGCCGAGGAGGCGCCGGACGAGCTCGAGGCGCAGGTCCCGGTGATCATGGAGGTGCTCGATGCGCTCGGGCTGCCGGTGATCGGCGCGGACGGCTACGAGGCCGACGACGTGATCGGCACGTTGGCGACGACCTGGTCCGGCCCGGTCGACGTGGTGACCGGTGATCGTGACCTGTTCCAGCTCGTCGACGACAAGCATCCGGTGCGGATCGTCTACACCGCCCGCGGGATGAGTCGGTTGGCCGAGGTCGACGACGCATGGGTCCGCTCGAAGTACGGGATCGCGCCGTGGCAGTACGCCGACTTCGCCGTCCTGCGCGGCGATCCGTCCGACGGCATTCCCGGGGTGGCGGGGATCGGTGAGAAGATCGCCGCCAGCCTGCTCGGCGAGTACGACGATCTGGCCGGGCTGATGCGTGCGGCGATGGATTCCGATTCGTCGCTGACCACCGCCACCCGGCGCAAGCTTGCCGACGCCGTGGACTATCTCGGGGTCGCCGGCGAGGTGGTACGCGTGGCCCGCGACCTGCCCCTCCCCCAGCCCGGACCGCTCCCCGGCCCGCCCGGCGCCCGGTTCGACGAGCTGGCGGAGCGTCACGGCCTCGGCAGTTCGGCCGACCGGATCCGGAAGGCCCTGGCCGCCCGGGCCGGCTGAGAACGGGTCGGGCGGTCCTTTGGTTCGGGCCGGGTCGGCGGTCGAGGTCGCGGGTGGCGCACCAATCTGACTCTCGTCGCGGGTGGCGCAGACCGCAACCGCGCCGCCACGCCGCGCGCGCTCCCGCTGCCGCCCCCGAGAGTCAGATCGGTGCGCTCGGCGCCCAACGCCCACATCCCGCACCCTGCCGGTCGGGTCCGCGGCTGCCGGTTGAGCCCGTGCCTGCCGGTTGAGTCCGCGGCTGCAGATTGAGCCCGCGGCACCGGCGTACCCGCGACATCCGCGAGCCCAACCGGCACCCGCGAACGGTGCAACCCTCGCGTCTGCCGGTCCAGCCCGCGCCTGCCGATTCAACCCGCGCCTGCCAGTTGAGCCCGCGTCTGCCAGTTGAGCCCGTACCTGCCGGTCCAGCCCGCGCCTGCAGGTCGAGCCCGCGGCGACCGGAGAAGTTCGGTGACAATTCCCCGGATGCTCATTACTCTGTTCCCGTCCGGCCGCTCGGGCCGGGCACCGTCGGCGATGCGCCCGAAGCAGCGGAGGAGGCGAGATGCGACAGTTCATCGGCACGCGGCCGGAGGACGGCCGCGCCGTTCTGCTGCCCCACCACCTCGCGACGCGGATAGGCAGCCGCCCGCCGATGGGTGTGCGTGTCGTCGCACACCTCGCTGAACCGCTCGCGCCGTGCGCCGGGCGGTTTTTTGATCCCCGCGTCCCGGGCCGGCGCGAGGGCGCGGCGCGATGAGCGGGGTCCTGGTCCTCAACGCGGACAACACGGCGCTGCACACGGTCTCGGTCAAGCACGCCATCGGCATGCTCGTCCGCGAGGTCGCGATCGTCGAGGAGGCCCGCGAGGGCGCGGTGATCGGGCCCTATCCCTGGCCGCTGGTGCTGCGGCTGGTGCGCTACGTCAAGACCGCTTTCCTGTACGCCCGGGCCCCCGGCTGGACCAAGCGCGGCGTGCTCCGCCGCGACCGCCACACCTGCGCCTACTGTGCCGGCCACGCCAGCACGGTGGACCACCTGGTGCCCGTCTCCCGGGGCGGCAGAAATACCTGGTCGAACACGGTCGCAGCCTGCGGCCCGTGCAATGCACGGAAGGCCAACCGGACCCCGGAGGAGGCGCGGATGCGGCTGGCCTGGATCCCGCGGACGCCGACCCGCGCCGCCCTCGCCGCCCGCTGACGGGGTCAGTCGCGGCGCAGCTCGTAGACGGCTGAGCCCGCGCGCAGGTTCGCGGCGCGGCGCGACCAGCGGCGCACTTGGCCGGACTCGTCCAGCACCACCCGGGTCCGGATCCGCAGCCCGAGGGACGCGAACAGGTCCTCCAGATCGACCAGGGTCGTGTGGTGCAGGTTCGGCGTGTCGTACCAGGCGTGCGGCAGCTCCCGCGACATCGGCATCCGCCCCCGCAGCAGCCGGAGCCGGTGCCTCCACAGCCCGAAGTTCGGCACGGAGACGATCATGGTCGGGGCGATCCGCCGCATCTCGGTGAGCACCTGTGCCGGGTGCTGGATCACCTGCAGGGTCTGGGAAAGGATCACCACGTCGTAGGAGTCGTCGGCGAAGTCGGCGACCTGGTCGTCGACATCGCGCTCGATGACGGGTACGCCCGCCCGGATCGCGGCCAGGACGGCGTCCGGGTCGATCTCGACCCCGGTGCCGCTACAGCCCCGGTCATCGCGCAGGTACGCCAACAGCGCGCCGTCGCCGCAGCCCAGATCGGCCACCCGGGCGCCGCGCGGCACCAACTCGACCAGTGGCAACTGGTCGCGGCGCAGGCCGCCGACGAGGCTCACGCGGCCACCGCGCGGGCGCGGGCGGGGCTGTCCAGGAAGGCGGCCACGGTGGACTGGTAGGCGGGTAGTTCCAACAGGAAGGAGTCGTGGCCCCAGGGCGAGGGAATCTCGCGGAAGGTGACCGGCGCCCCCGCCTGTTCCAGCTCCCGCACGATGCGCAGGGAGTGGCCGGAGTCGAAGCGCCAGTCGGAGTCGAAGGACATGATCAAGAAATCGGTGCCGGCGTCCACCGCGCCCGCCGCCGCTGCCGGCCCGGCGAACGGGTCGAAGTAGTCCATCACCCGGGTCAGGTAGAGATAGGACATCGCGTCGAACCGGGTCAGGAACGACTTGGCCTGGTGGGCCAGATAGGACTCCACCGCGAAGTCGACGCCGAAGCCGCCGCCGGCGCGGTCCGGGCTCTGGAACCGCCGGCCGAACTTCTCCGACATCGCCTCCTCCGACAGGTAGGTGATGTGGGCCATCATCCGGGCGATGGACAGCCCGGTCGCCGGCGTGGTGCCGCGTTCGGCGTACCGTCCGCCGGCGAAGCCGGGATCGCGCAGGATCGCCTCCCGGGCGACCGCGGAGAAGGCGATGTTCTGCGCGGTCAGCCGGCTCGAGGCGGCGATGATCACCGCGCGGTCGATCTGCCCGGGATGGGTGAGGGTCCATTCCAGTACCTGCATCCCACCCAGGGACCCGCCGACCGCGGCATGCAGCCGGTCGACGCCGAGGTGGTCCAGCAGCGCCCGGTGCACCCTGACCAGGTCGGCCATCTGCAGCAGCGGGAAGTCCAGGCCCCAGGCCTCGCCGCCGTCCGCCCGGGCGCAGGACGGACCGGTGGTGCCGCGACAGCCGCCGAGCAGATTCGGGCAGATCACGAAGTACCGATCGGTGTCCAGGGGCCGGCCGGGACCGACCATGGTGTCCCACCAGCCGCGCCGCCCGTTCTCGTCGACCCCGGCGACGTGGGAATCGCCGGTCAGGGCATGGCAGACGAAGATTGCGTTGTCGCCGGCGGCGTTCAGGGTGCCGTGCGTGGTGTAGGCGACATCGACCTGATCGATCATCGCCCCGCTCGCGAGCGTCAGGGGATGATCACGATCGAACAGGCGGACCGTCGGCACCCCGGCACGCTAGGCGGGGCCCCGCGCCGAGCGCTCGGCATCTCAGGAGGTGGACCGGGCCAGTGGGAGCGCCGCCAGGCGTTCGTGTCGCGCGCGGCCGCGAGGTCCCTCGCCGAGGTGGGAGGCGATCAGCCAGAGTTCGTCGACCGTCCACTGCCGGCTGCGGTGGGTGTCGAGGATCTGCAGCCAGCGGCCGGCCTCGAAACGGCGGTTGGCCCGGGCGAGGGTGAGGTGTGCGGTGAAGTTGCTCCCGTCCGGTTCGGCGCCGACCCGGTTCGCCGCGCTCCGGGTACGCCGGGACAGCCGCGCGAGCTCATCGGCGCCCGGCGCCAGACCGAGCCACAGCACACGCGCGGCATCCGGCGGGCCGAAACAGCCGGCACCCGTCAGGGCCGCGGCGAAGGGCGGCACGACGGAGGTGGCGGCCGTCAGCTCCGCGATCAACGGCTCCACGGCGCGATCGGGGACCCGCGGCAGAAACGCCGTCGTCAGGTGCCACTGCTCCGCCGGCGTCCAGCGCAGCCGCGGGTCGGCGCCGCGGCGCGGCTCGACGAAGGCGTCGAGATCGTCGATGACATCCTCGGGCGGCAGGGCGGCAACGAACATCCGGTGCGACATGACCCGGCGAGTCTAGGCCCCTGAGCAGAGCCAGGCCGCTGGAAGAATGCCGGTCGCGGATGATTGGCTGGGCCCGTGCAGGAGGTACGCCACAGCGCGGTCACGGTCGCGGTCACCCGGCTCGTCGACCCGGCCCAGGCGCGCGAGGCCGATGCCTGGGCGCGGGCGGGTCAGGATCTCGCGCGGCAGGCGCCGGGCTATCTCGGCTCGGGTTGGGTCCGCGATCCCGGTGAGCCGCGCGCCTGGCACATGCTCTACCGGTTCGCCGATCCGGAGAGCCTCGCGGCCTGGGAAGGGTCGCCGGAGCGGGCCTGGTGGATCGCGGCCGGCAGCGACCTGGTGCGTACGCATCGCGAGCAGCGACTGACCGGCATCGAGGGCTGGTTCGACGTGCCGGTCGGCGAGACCGGCGCCGGCGAACCGATGATGATCACCGCACCGCCGCGCTGGAAGCAGGCGGTCAGCATCTTCGTGGTCTTCTTCCCGTTGAGCCTGCTGGTCAACTGGCTGCTCGGTCTGGTCATCGGCGGGTGGCCGTTGCCCGTCCGGGTGCTGCTGGCGACCGTCGTCCTGACCCCCCTGATGACCTATCTTTTCCTGCCGTGGATCACGGCGCTGCTGCGCCCGTGGCTGCACGCGCGACCGAGGGGGCGGCGATGAGGAACGGGATTCCCGATTTCGGCACCATGGTGACGATGATCCGGGTCGTCGCCGCCGTGGTCGGCGCGGCCTTCGTCCTGATGGGCTGGTCGGCGATGCGCCGGGCACGGGCCCTGCGCCGGGACGGGGTCCGGGCGTCGGGCCAGGTGGTGGCGCTCGACGTTGACCACGACTGGTCGATGGACCGCGGCGCGAGCGTTTCCTACCCGGTGGTCGAGTTCGCGCTGCGCGACGGCCGGATCCATCGCGCCCGCTCCGATGTCGGCTCCTCCCCGGCCCCGGCGCGCGAGGGCGATCAGGTGACCGTCTACTACGACCCCGCCGACCCCGACCGATTCACCCTGGACGGGCCGGGCAATGCGATCGGCCCGCTGCTGGCCGCGGTCGGCGCACTGGTCCTGCTGGGTGCCGCGATCGGCCCCTGGCTGTTGACGGCCTTCGGCTGACCGGCCCGCCGGCCGAGGGCCGCCGCCGCAACCACGACCACGGTCGCGTTGGTGCCGGTTGTCGCGGTGGGCACAGTTGGGGTGTCGACCGGAGGAGAGCATGACCACCTACCTGAGCCTTGCCATGCAGGCGATGCTGCTCGGCGCGCTCACCTTCGGGGTGGTCCTGATCCCGCTGATCGTGGTGCAGGCGCGGCGTTTCGGCGGGCTGAGCCTGACCCGGATGGCGGCCTTCGGGATGGTCGCGGTCTATGCGTTCGCGCTGCTGGCCTACACCATGTTGCCGATTCCCGACGGATACGGCGAGGCCTGGTGCGCCCGCTACGACGTGCGGGTCCAGCCGGAGCCGTTCGTCTTCGTCCACGACCTGGCCGCGGCCTATGCCGCGGGCGGCGCGGGTGGCCTCGCGTCATCGTTCGCGCTGCGCCAGCTCTTGCTCAATGTCGTGCTGTTCGTCCCGCTCGGCGTCTTCGGCCGGCGCCTGCTGGAATGGCCGGCCGCGGTCACGATCCTGGCCGGCATCGGCGTCTCCGCGCTGATCGAACTGACCCAGGGCACGGCGGCGTTCGGCCTGCTTCCGTGCCGCTGGCGGATCGCCGACGCCGACGACCTGATCGCCAACACTGTCGGCGCGGCGATCGGGGTCGCCATCGCCCCGCTCGTGCTGTCCTGGGTGAGCCGGGCCCGCGCGCTGGAGGGCCGTCGGCTCGATCCGCGCCCGGTGACCCGGGCCCGCCGCTGGCTGGGCGCGGTCGTCGACGCGGCGCTGTTCGCGGTCGTGTTCGCCGCGGTCGAGCTGGGTGCGCGGGCGCTCGATGCGATCGCGGACACGCCCAGCTTCCTGCCCGAGACCGGGGTCGGCGTGGCGCGCTGGCTGCTGCCGGCACTGTTGGTCTTCGTGGTTCCTGCGCTGTCCCATCTCGGCGCGTCGGCAGGCCAGCGGCTGTTGTGGCTGGTTCCGCGCTGGACCGACGGGGCGGGTACGCCGATGCGCCGGCTCGCCCTGGCGCTGCTCGGGCCCGCGCTCCCGGCGCTGGCGATGGCGGCGGCGCAACTGCCGGGGCTCGGTGCGCTCGGCTACACGGCGCCGGTCTGGCTGCTCGGGCTGCTGGTCGCGGGACTGCTCAGTCGCGATGGCCTGGCTGCCGCGCTGACCGGGGCGCGGTACGCCGACTCCCGCACGGCCCCGGTGCTGGCCGATCGCCCGGAGCACCACTCCGAATCCCGCGACGGAGCCGCCCGGCCACACTAGGGTCTCCGCATGGAGCAGGCGGCAGGTGAGCGGGCCGAGGAGTCGACCCGGACGGTGGTCATTGCGTTCGCGGCGAATGCGCTGGTCGCCATCGCCAAGTCGGTCGCCGCGGCCTTCACCGGTTCGGCCTCGATGCTGGCCGAGGCGGCCCACTCCTGGGCCGACACCGGCAACGAGGTGTTTCTGCTGGTCGCCAACCGACGCAGCCGCCCCCGCCGCGATCCGAGCCACCCCCTCGGGTACGGCCGCGAGGCCTATGTCTGGTCGATGTTCGCGGGCTTCGGGCTGTTCACCGTCGGCGCCGTGGTCTCGATCCTGAACGGGGTGAACACGCTGCTCCATCCGGAACCGGCCGAGCACCTGGTGATCAACTACGTGGTGTTGGCGATCGCCTTCGTGCTGGAGGGGTTCTCCTTCCGGCAGGCGCTCAAGGAGGCTCGGCAGGAGGCGGAGCTGGCCCACATGTCGGTGCTCGGGGTGATCAACCACACCTCCGTGCCGACGCTGCGTGCGGTCTTCGTCGAAGATCTCGGCGCGCTGATCGGTCTGCTCATCGCCGCGCTGGGCATCGCGGCGCACCAGCTCACCGGCAGCCCCGTGCCCGATGCTGTCGGATCGATCATGATCGGCCTGCTGCTGGCGGCGATGGCGATCTTCCTGATCCAGCGCAATCGGGAGTTCTTGGTGGGGCAGACGGTGCCGGCGCGCTGGCGCAACCGCGTGCTGCGGATGCTGCTGGCCCGACCGGAGATCGACCGGGTCAGCTATCTCTACTGTGCCTTTGTCGGTCCGCGCCGGGTCTACATCGTGGCGGCGGTGGATCTGGTCGGCAATGACGACGAGACGCGGCTGGCCGAGCGGCTGCGCGCGTTGGAGGCGGACCTGGAGACTCATCCGGACATCGCCGACGTGGTGCTGACGCTGGCGGCGCCGGCCGAACCGTCGCTGCATCCGACCGACGAGGCGCCGGCCGGCAGCGGCGGTGCCTGATCAGCCCATCCCCGTCACGGTCAACACGATCAGCACCGCGTTCAGAGTGCAGACGATCGCCGCGATCGCCACCCCGGCGGCCCGGAGCGCCGGCGGGTCGACGAACGACCCCATTAGCGACCGGTCACCGGTCAGCCTGATCAGCGGCAGCACCGCGAACGGGATGCCGAAGCTCAGCACGACCTGACTGATCACCAGCGCCCGGGTCGGATCCGCCCCGAGGACGAGCACGGCCAGCGCGGGGGCCAGCGTGATCGCCCGGCGCGCGAGCAGCGGTATCCGGGTACGCAACAACCCGCCCATGATCGAGGCGCCAGCATAGGCCCCGACCGAGGCCGACGCGAGCCCGGAGGCGAGCAGTCCGACCGCGAAGATGGTGCCGATGCCGGCGCCGAGGCTCGCGGCGATGGCGGCATGGGCGCCGCCGATGCTGTCGGTGCCCGGCGCGCCGCGCAGGCTGGTTGCCGCGAGCAGCAGCATCGCGATGTTCACCGCCCCCGCGACGGCCAGCGACAGCCCCACATCCCAACGGGTCGCGGCGAGCAACCGGCCCAGCACCGCCGGCGGGTGGCCGCCGCCGTGCCGGTCGCGGGCCAGGGCGGAGTGCAGATAGATGACGTGGGGCATCACCGTGGCGCCGAGCATGCCCGCCGCGAGCAGCACCGTCTCGGTGCCGGCGAATCGCGGCACCAGTCCCCCGGCCGCGGCGGCCCAGTCCGGCGGGGCGACCACCAGCCCGGCGAGGAAGCCGACGACGATCACGGCGAGCAGCCCGATGATCACGAACTCGAACGGACGCTGACCGCGCCGCGACTGGACGACCAGCAGGGCCATCGAGACGACGCCAACGATGGCGCCGCCCAGTGGCAGCGAGATCCCGAACAGCAGGTGCAGCGCGATCGCCCCGCCCACCACTTCGGCGACATCGGTCGCCGCCGCCACCAGTTCGGCCTGTGCCCAGTAGGCCAGTCGGGTACGCCGCCCCAGGCGCTCGCGCAACAACTCGGGCAGGCTCTGCCCGGTGACCAGGCCCAGCTTGGCCGACAGGTACTGCACGACCACCGCCATCGCGTTCGCCACCACCAGCACCCACAACAGCAGGTAGCCGAAGGCCGCACCGGCCGTCAGATTGGTGGCGACATTGCCCGGATCGACATAGGCCACGGCGGCGACGAAGGCCGGACCCAGCAACACCGGGGTCCGGCGCAGCGATGTCCGGACCGCTCCCACGAACAGAAGTCAAGCATGTCCCGCTTCCGCGGGGCGACCTCAGCCCCCTCGCGAGTTGCGCGCCAGCATGATCACGCTGACGATCAGGCCTCCCCAGATGGTCAGCATCGCGAGCAGCATGAAGAAGATTGCGACGGTGGTCATGGCTCAGTCCTCCTTCGTCTGGCCGGTTGTCCCGCCGGCCTCGGTCGCGGCGAACTCGGCGTCCTCGTCGGGGCGACGCGGCAGTGCCGTCAGCACGCAGGCCATCACCAACATGAACAACAGCGCGCCCCAGCCGAAGACCCCGAGGAACCATCCGGCGTACCCCTCATAGCCCTCGGTGACCACGCCGTAGCCGGACCAGAGCAGCATGATCAACAGCACGGCGGGGATCAGCCACTTGATCAGCACCTCCCACCAGGACCCGATCCGTGGGCGGGACACGTCGTTCAGGTGGGCACGCAGCGCCGGCGTCTGCCGCGCGAGGTGCCCGACGATCACCACGGTGGCGATGGCCGACCCGACGATGCCGAACTCGTTGGTGAACTTGTCCACGGTGTCCAGGGTGACCAGTCCGGTGGTGGTGGAGAACAACAGGCAGGACACGATCGCGCACGGGATGCCGACCGCCAGCGCCCCGGTCCGCGCGGTCAGTCCGAACCGGTCCTGGAAGGCCGCGGAGATCACCTGGACCACCGAGATCAGCGAGGTCAGGCCGGCGACCACCAGGGAGCCGAAGAACAGGGTGCCGATCAGCGCACCGCCCGGCATCAGGCTGATGATCTGCGGGAAGGCGATGAAGGACAGGCCCACGCCGGTGATCGACATCTCGTCGATGGGCGTCTGGGACTGCAGCGACATGAAGCCCAGCACCGCGAAGACGCCGAGCCCGGCGAGCAGCTCGAACGAGGAGTTCGCGAAGGCCGCCGTCAGTCCGGTGCCGGTCAGGTTGGAGCGGCGCTTCAGGTAGCTGGCGTAGGTGATCATGATGCCGAAGGCGATCGACAGCGAGAAGAAGATCTGGCCGAAGGCAGCGATCCAGACGGCGGGGTCGGCGAGCGCGGCGAAGTCGGGGGTGAACAACGCGTTCAGCCCCTCGGCCGCACCCGGCAGGAACAACGCGCGCACAACCAGGATGCCGAAGGCGAGGAAGAGCAGCGGCAAGAAGATCACGTTCGCCCGCTCCAGGCCGTTGCGTACCCCCATCGCGAGGATGCCCACCACGATCACCCAGACCACCAGCAGCGGGACCAGAACGCCCGGCACGAACGCCAGGCTGACGCCCTCGCCGGCGGCCTGCAGGAAGTCCTCGGTGAAGAAGGTCGCGGGGTCGTCACCCCAGGCGAGCGTCAACGAGAAGATCGTGTAGCGCAGCGCCCAGGCGATGATCACCGCATAGAACGTGGCGATCACGAACGCGATCATCACCTGGAACCAGCCGAGGGTCTCGGCTGGCCGCCACAGCCTGCGCATGGTGGTCGGCGCCGAGCCGCGATAACGGTGGCCGAGGGCGTAGTCGAGCAGCAGGATCGGGATACCGACCACCAGCAGCGCGACCAGGTACGGGATCAGGAACGCCCCGCCGCCGTTGCTGTAGGCCACTCCCGGGAAGCGCCAGATGTTGCCGAGGCCGATTGCGGATCCGATCGCGGCGAACAGGAATCCGGCCTGGCCGGACCACTGTTCGCGCGGGGGCCGGTCCACGGCAGGTTGGTTCGCCATGATCGCTCTCCTTGTCGCCGCACCATTGGGAAAGACCCCCAGCCAATCAATCCAGCACATCTGGTGCAAGCGTGATGGCCCCGGTAGAGTGCGTGCGATTCTCGAAGAACTTCGATAGGAGTGCGGTGCCCGGCAACGACGCCACCGAGACCCGGTTGAGCGAACTCGATCTCGACCCGGCCGTCCACACCTGGCTGGCCAGGGAGACCGAGTTGCGGTCGTCCTTGCCGGACCTCACCGCACCGGATCCTGCGGTCCAGCGGGCTGCGGCGCGCCGGTTGTCGGACCGGTTGGCCGTCACCTTCACCGCCGAGGCGCCCGCCGGCGTGGCGATCGCCGACGCATGGCTGCCCGCCACGGGCGGTGCCGGCCTGCGGGTGCGCTGCTACCGCCCGGACGGCATCTCCGACCCGGCCCCCGCACAGCTCTTCCTGCACGGGGGCGGTTTCGTCCACGGCAGCCCGGACGAGCTCGTCAACGACCGGTTGCTGGCCGCCCGTGCCCTTGCGGCCGGGCTCGTGATCTTCAGCCTGGACTACCGGCTCGCACCGGAACACCCCTACCCCGCCGCGCTGTCGGACGCGGTTGCCGCCTGGCTCGAGCTGACCGAGGCCGCCGACCGGCTGCGGATCGACCCGACCCGGATCGGCGTCGGCGGATCGTCCGCGGGCGGCACGCTGGCGGCCGGGACCACGCTGGCGCTGCGCGACCGGCACGGCCTGGTGCCGGCCCATCAGGCGCTGGAGGTACCAGCGGCGGCGTTCCGGCCGTACGGGCGCTCCGGCGAGCTCTACGGCGACGAGTTCGGGGCGGCGGCAGCACACGCGGTCGTACCGCTCTATCTGCCCGGCGGGACCGGACGGTACGCCGAACCGCTGGACGTCCCGGACCTGACCGGCCTGCCGCCGACGTTGATCATGACCGCCGAGCACGACTTCCTGCGCGACGGCGCCGAGGAGTACGGAGCCCGACTCGCCGCGGCCGGGGCCGATGTCTGCGTGCTCCGCGGCGCCGGCCATCTGCACGGCACCCCCGCGCTCACCGCGACCATGGCGGGCGCGCGGGAGTGGCAGGAGAACTGCGCCGCCGCACTTCGCGATGCCTACCACACCGAACGGAGTCCCAGATGAGCACCGATGCCATCGAACCGACCGAGGCCGCCGCACCGGCCGTCGACCCGGCGGGCGACGAGGTCCACGGCGCGCCGCAGCGGCGGGTCTTCCTGCCGATGTACGTGCTCGCCTGGTTCGGGGTGAGCCTGGCCCTGAGCACCCTCGGCGGGGCCGCCATCCCGAAGGCGCTGGCGATCCTCGACAACCAGAACAAGGGCACCAACCTCGCCCTGGTGGCCGGCATCGGCGGCATCGTCGTGGTGATCATCACCCCG
Source organism: Naumannella cuiyingiana (assembly GCF_013408305.1). NCBI lineage: Bacteria > Bacillati > Actinomycetota > Actinomycetes > Propionibacteriales > Propionibacteriaceae > Naumannella > Naumannella cuiyingiana. The sequence continues at coordinate 35,874 of NZ_JACBZS010000001.1, forward strand.
CTGTTCGGACGGCTCAGCGACCGGACCCGGTCCCGATTCGGGATGCGCAATCCATGGATGGTGGGTGGCGTCGCCGTGGGTGTGGTCGGCGTGGTCGGCCTCGCCTTCAGCACTACCGTGCCCGCCATGGCCCTGTTCTGGTGCGTCACCCAGATCGGCTTCGGGGCGACCAATATGGCCGTGCACGCCCTGCTCGCCGACCAGATTCCTCGTCGGATCCGCGCCCGCATCGCGGCCGTCACCGGTGTGTCGGCCGGTATCGCGCTGATCGTCGGCGCGCAGACGGTCGCCATGTTGCCGAACGACCAGCAGGCCACCTGGTTCCTGGTGCCCGGGCTGATCGGTGCGGCGCTCTCGCTCGGGCTGGTCCTCGTGCTCCGCGACCGCGTGCGCACGGAGCCGGCCGAACCGTTGTCGATCAAGGAGATCGTCTCGACCTATTGGCTGAATCCCGTGGTCTACCGCAACTTCGGGTGGGCCTGGGTGTGCCGCTTCCTGGTCACGATGTCCATTGTCTCGGTGACGCTCTACCTGCTCTATTTCATCATCGACAAGCTCGGCATCCCGATCGAGCAGGCCTCCGGCGTGCTGGCGCAGGCGATGCTCTTCTTCTTCGCGGGCAATGTGGTGACCACGCTCGTGTTCGGCTGGCTCTCCGACCACACCGGGCGCCGCAAGCCGATCGTCTTCGTTTCCTGCCTGGTCACCGTGATCGGCCTGATCATCGCGGTCTTCGCCGGTTCGACCGGCGTCTTCATGGTGGCGATCCTGATCGTCGGCGCGGGCCAGGGCGCCTACGTCGCGGTGGATGTCGCGCTGATGACGGAGGTGCTGCCCACGTTCGAGGAGGCCGGGAAGGATCTCGGCATTGTCGCCCTCGCCTACCAGCTTCCGCAGTTGCTCGCCCCCATGCTGGCGATCCCGGTGCTCGCGATCGGTGGCGGGCAGAACTACTCCGCACTCTTCGTCTGCTCGATCGTGCTCAGTCTGCTCGGTGGACTCGCGATCCTCGGGGTACGCGGGGTGCGCTGAGCGCGGAGCCGATCAGGCCGGTGCCGGCGCGGTGGTCGCGCGCTCGACGAGCTCGGGGTCGAGGATGATCGATTCGGACTCGCACGCGCCCTGATCCATCAGGTCGAGCAGCATCCGGGCGCCCGCCCGGCCGGTCTCCTCCAGCGGTTGGCGTACCGTCGTCAGCCCCAGGGTCTCGGCAAGTTCGCCGTCGTCGTAGCCGACCACCGAGAACTGGTCCGGTACGCCGATGCCCCGCGCGATCAGCCCGGCGCGCAGCCGGCCGGCGATCAGATCGGTGTGCGCGAACGCCGCTGTCACCCCGGGCACGGCCAGCACTTGTTCGGCGATCGCCGCCGGGTCAGGATCGGTCACCTCGACCGGCACCACCGCCGTCGGGCCGTCGGCGCGGCCGAGCGCGCGGACCAGACCGTCGTGGCGCAGCATCCCCGCGGAGACGTAGCTGAACGATCGCTGCGGGGGGTGCACGAACGCCACCCGGCGATGTCCCAGGGCGGCGAGGTGGCTCCCGACCAGCTCACCCCCGGCAAGATCGTCGACCCGCACCCCGCCGACTTCGCTGTTCGCCACGTCGATCAGGACCACCGGCGGGCCCCACGCCGACAGCCGGGCCGCGCCCTCGGCCGAGAGCGGGATGCCGAGCACGATGATGCCGTCCACCCCCGGCCGGATCGGCAGCGTGTCGAGCAGCGGGGCGTCGACCCGTTCCGCGCTCGGCAGGTCGTAGACCGTGACGTCGATCCCGGTGCCGCGGAGCTCGGTGAGGATGCCGTTCAGGCGCCGTGCGTAGCTGGCCACCGAAGTGAAGGGGCCGGCGACCCCGACCCCGCCGCGGCGACCGCCGCGCCGCTCGCCCGACGGTGTGTCCGGTCGGTAGCCGAGCTCCGCCGCGACCTCGGCGATCCGCCGACGGGTGTTGGGCGCGACGCGTTGCGGGTGGTTGATGGCGAGCGAGACCGTGGAGATGCTGACTCCCGCTCGTTCGGCGATGGTGTAGATCGTCGGGCGGCCCCTGGCCATGCACGCTCCCTCCGGCCCTGGACGGTGAGCCGAACATTACACTCGCTGCAGCGACTCGAAGTGCTTCGAAGGAGCACGAGACCCAAGGAGATGCCGTGCGCCTCGATCCGTTCGTAGCGGCCACCGAACGACTGCTGGCCGCGGGAGACAACCCAGCGTTCAACCCCGACCCGGCCGAGCGCCGCCGGCTCACCACCGCCGCGGATCACCGGGCCTACTCCGTGCTCGGCCGCCGCCGCATCGAGGTGGCCACTCGTGAGCAGGAGGTCGTGGTGCCGGGGTACCCGTCGGCGCGGCTGCGCGTGTACTGGCCGACCGAGAGCCCGGCCGAACCCGGGGCGGACCTGCCCGTCCTGGTCCACTTCTTCGGCGGCGCGTTCACCATCGCCGGTATCGACTGGCCCGGCTGGGACCATCAGTTCCGGACCCGGGCGCACGAGGCCGGCGTGATCGTGGTGGCCGGTGAGTACTCCCACGCCCCGGAAGTGCGTTTTCCCGCGCAGCCCGAGCAGTGTTACGCGATCTTCGACTGGGTGGTCCGGCACGCCCGCAAGCTCGGCGCAGATCCCGCCCGGGTGGCGATCGGCGGCGCGTCGTCGGGCGCGAACCTGGCCGCTGCGGCGACGCTGATCAATGCCGAGCGGGCCGATCACCCGGTCCGGCTGCAACTGCTCGAGGCGCCGGTCGTCGACCTCACCGGTGGGCACCTGGACCCGCGGGCGGTCTCCCGATTCCTGCCGCGGATCGCGCTGCGCCCGGTGTTCGAACCGGTGGTCAAGGAGTATCTGGGGCCGGACCGGCGACTGCGCCGGCATCGGTACGCCTCCCCGCTGCGCGCGCCCACGCACCGGGGGCTGCCGCCCGCGGTGATCCTGACCGCGGAGCTCGACCCGCTGCGCGGCGACGGCGCTGCCTACACCCGGGCCCTGTGGCGGGCCGGCGTACCCGCCACCTGCGTGCAGTACCAGGGGCAGACGCACACCTCGGGCGGGCTGACCGGCCATGTGCCCGCCGCCGACCACCTGCACCGCGATGTCGTCACCACCCTGCGTACCCTGCACGACGACCCGCCGGAGTATGCGACGCCGGCGGCGCCCCACACGGTGGGTCCGCGGCAACTGCTGGCGGACCTGCTGCCCTGGCTGCGGCGCCGCTGATCAGTTCGCCGGCGGATCGACCTGCAGCTCGCCGTCGGCATAGGCCTTGCGGATCACCTTCTTGTCGAACTTCCCGACCGAGGTACGCGGCACCTGGTCGATGAAGGTGAAGGCATCGGGCAGTTGCCACTTCGCGAACCGGGTGGCCAGGTAGTCGCGCAGTTCCTCCGCGGTCGCGCTCGCGCCCTCCTTGATCACGACCGCCGCCATCGGGCGTTCCTGCCATTTCTCGTCCGGGATGCCGACGACCGCGGCCTCGGCGACCGCGTCGTGGCCCATCAGGGCGTTCTCCAGGTCGACCGAGGAGATCCATTCGCCGCCGGACTTGATCACGTCCTTGGCCCGGTCGGTGAGGGTGATGTAGCGCAGGTCGTCCAGGGTGCCCACATCGCCGGTACGCAGCCAGCCGTCATGGAACTTGGCGCCGGTCTCGGGGTCGTCGCTGTTGTAGTACTGCGCCGTCACCCACGGCCCGCGTACCTCCAGCTCGCCGACCGATTCGCCGTCCGCGGGCAGCACGGCGCCGTCGTCGGCGACGATCCGCGCCTCGACACCGACCAGCGGTCGGCCCTGTCCGCCCCGGTAGCGCCAGGCCTCCTCGCCCTCGACACCGACCGGCGGCGTCGCCATCGATGCCACCGGCGAGGTCTCGGTCATCCCCCAGGCCTGCCGGATCGTCAGCCCGTGCCGCTCGGCGAGCGCCTTCTGCAGGCTGACCGGCACGGCCGATCCGCCGCACAGGATCAGCTTCAGCGAATCCAGCGTGATGTCGGGATGGGCGTCGAGGTACCTCAGCACGTCGTTCCAGATCGTCGGCACCGCGCCCGACATGGTCGGCCGGCTCTCCTGGATGAAGCGGACCAGCGGTTCTGCCTGCAGCCAGCGGTCGGGCATGCACAGCGATGCGCCGCTCATGATCGCGGCGTAGGGCAGACCCCAGGCGTTGGCGTGGAACATCGGGACGATCGGCAGCATCCGGTCGGCCAGTGACATCCCCGACGCATTGCCGGTGCAACAGGCCTGGGAGTGCAGCCACGACGAGCGGTGGCTGTAGACGACGCCCTTGGGGTTGCCGGTGGTGCCGCTGGTGTAGCACATCGCCGCCGCGGATCGCTCGTCGACGGCCGGCCAGTCGAACTCCTCGGGCTGCTCGGCGAGCAGGGTCGCGTAGTCGAGCACCTCCTTGCCGCTGGCCCGCAGCGCGTCGAGATCGGCGCCGGCCGCGTCCGGGCCCGCGACCAGGACATGGGTCACCGTCTCCAGGGTCGGAAGCTGGCGGGCCAGCAGCGGGACCAGGGAGTCGTCGACGATCACCACCCGGTCCTGCGCGTGGTTGGCGACATAGGTCAGTTGCTCGGGGAAGAGGCGGATGTTCAGCGGATGCAGGACCGCGCCCATCGAGGGGATGGCGAGATAGGCCTCGAGATGTTCGGCGTTGTTCCACTGGAAGGTGGCGACCCGCTCGTCGCCGGAGATGCCGAGTCCGCGCAACGCGTGGGCCAGTCGGGCGGCACGGGCGCCGAGCTCGCCGTAGGACTCCCGGCGTACCCCGTCGGCGGTGGCCGTCACCACCTCCGAGTCGTGATGCACGGTCGTCCCGTGGGTCAGGATCGACCCGATGGTCAGGGGAAAGTCCTGCATGGTGCTCTTCATCGAAGCCCCTCCGGAGGATGCTGGCGCTGCCTTGGCGGCAATCCTCCCCTTCCCGGGCCGGGCCACACAAGCACTTCGATGGATCTTCCGGGCCCGCCGGACACGCACCGATCGGCCTCGCTGGCCAACACCGCGGGCAGTGGCTAGTGTGAGGCGGACCACGATTGTAGACAATCCTATTTGGCGTCAGGAGTGGTGACATGACTGAACAGGCGGATTCCACAGGCGGAGGCACAGCAAGCCCCGCCGAGCACGAGGTGGACCCGAAGACCCTGAAGCGGGCGGTCGGAGCCTCGGCCATCGGAAATGCGACGGAGTGGTTCGACTACGGGCTGTACGCCTACGGCACCGCCTTCATCACCGCGAACCTCATCCCCAACGAGAATCCGCTGATCACGCTCGGCATCTTCGCCGTGTCGTTCCTGATCCGGCCGCTCGGCGGGATGGTCTGGGGCCCGCTGGGTGATCGGCTCGGCCGCAAGCAGGTACTTGCCGCGACGATCGTGATGATGGCCGCCGCGACGTTCTGTGTCGGCCTGCTGCCGAGCTTCCAAACCATCGGCTACTGGGCGCCTGCCCTGTTGATCCTGCTGCGGATGATCCAGGGCTTCTCGACCGGTGGCGAGTACGGCGGGGCCGCCACGTTCATGGCCGAGTACTCCCCCGACAAGCGCCGTGGCTTCTTCGGCAGCTTCCTCGAGTTCGGCACGCTCGGCGGCTTCTCCCTCGGCGCGCTGATGATGCTCGGCACGCTGCTGGTCGTCGGCAACGACGCCATGTACGAGTGGGGCTGGCGGATTCCGTTCCTGGTCGCCGGACCGTTGGGCATCGTCGGTCTGTATCTGCGGTCCAGGGTGGAGGACACCCCCGTCTTCCGCGAGCTGGACGAGAAGGACCAGACCGAGGAGAACGTCGGCGTCGTCTTCAAGGAGATGCTGGTCACCTACTGGAAGCCGATCCTGCAACTGTTCGGACTGGTGATCGCGCTGAACGTCGTGAACTACACCCTGATCACCTACACCCCGACCTATCTGCAGACCACCATCGGTCTGACCGAGGAGGGGGCGCTGGTCGTCCCGATCATCGGCCAGTTGGCGATGATGATCTTCCTGCCGTTCGCCGGCGCGCTGTCGGACCGGGTGGGCCGTAAACCGATGTGGTGGTTCTCGCTGGTCGGCCTGTTCGTGCTGGCGATCCCGATGTATCTGCTGATCGGCACTTCCGCGATCGGCGCAGCGGTCGGCTTTGCGGTGCTGGGGCTGCTCTACGTCCCGCAGCTCGCCACCATCTCGGCGACCTTCCCGGCGATGTTCCCCACCCAGGTGCGCTATGCCGCGCTGGCGATCTCCTACAACGTCGCGACCTCGCTGTTCGGCGGCACGGCGCCCTACGTCAACGAAGCGGCGATCGAGGCCACCGGGATCACCATCTTCCCGGCGATCTACATGATGATCGCCTGCGCGATCGGCGCGGTGGCCCTGATCGGCGTGATCGAGACCAAGGGCGTCTCGCTGCGCGGCCGCGGCGTACCCGGGGTGATCTCCCGACCCGCGGGCCGGCGGCCCGGCAGTGGCCATCGGCCGCGGCCGGCGTCCTGAGCGGCAGCGCACTGCGGAAGACCGGGCGTCTGGTCGGTTGAACGGGTGGAGTCGTCAGGACTGCGCCCGTTCGACGGACCACTCGGGCAACTCAACGGAGGCGAGCAACCCGCCACCGGCCCGTGGTCGCAGGGCGAGGGTGCCGCCGTGTGCCGTGACGATGCTGCGGGCGATCGCCAACCCCAGCCCCACTCCGGCATGATCACCGCGCACCCGCCCGGTGCCGCGCTGAAACGGTTCGGTGAGCGTCGCCACCAACCCGGCGCCCAGGGACGGTCCGGTGTTCTCGATGATCAGCACCGCCCGCCCGGAATCTGCCGACGTGCGGATCGCGACGCGACCGTCGTCGGCCACGTTGTGCACGATCGCGTTGTGCACCAGATTGGTGATCAACTGCAGCACCAGTGCCCGGGAACCGGCGGCGACGGCGACGTCCCCGGTGAGCTCGATCGCGACGCCGCGCCGTTCCGCGAGCGGCAGCAGCGTCTCGACCGCCTCCTCGGCGAGCAGGGACAGGTCGACCGGGTCCCGGCCGAACCCGCCCCGCTCGGCGCGACCGAGCAGCAGCAGGGCCTCGGTCAGATCGATCGCGCGGCCGTTGACGCGGCGCAGGATGGCGATCAGCTCGCCGGTGTCGCGGTCCGGGTCGGCCTGGGCCACGTCCAGCAGCGTTGCGGTGATCGCCAGCGGGGTGCGCAGTTCGTGCGAGGCATTGGCCGCGAACCGTTGCTGTTCCTCGACCTGTGCCTCCAGCCGGGCGAGCATGGTGTCGAAGGCGTCGGCCAGCTCCCGGAACTCGTCGCGGCGGCCGGGTAGCCGGATCCGGTGCGCCAGCGAGCCGTCGGCCGCCAGCCGGGCCGCCTCCGTGACTCGGTCGAGCGGCGCCAGCATCCGGCCGGCGAGGAACCAGCCGCCGACCAGGCCGAAGATCAACAAGAAGGCGAAGACCAGTACGGCGGCCGGCACGAACACCGCCGGACCGTAGCCCTGCAGGAGCAACACATTGGAGAAGAGCGTGCGCAGGTCGTCGGTGCCGGCGACGAATCGGCCGCGGAGCAGGAAGACCCACACCGCACCGAGCAGCGCGAGACTGGCGATGATCAGGAAGCCGGCATAGCTGAGCGTCAGCTTGAGGCGGACACTCGGGCCGGGTCGGCGATCCATGATCAGCGCGCCTCGCCCGCCGGCGTACCGTCCGATGACGCGGGATCGATCCGATAGCCGACACCGGGCACGGTCGCGATCAACCACGGCTCGCCGAGGCGCTTGCGCAGGGCGGAGACCGTGATCCGCACCGCGTTGGTGAACGGGTCGGCATTCTCGTCCCAGGCGCGCTCGAGCAGCTCCTCGGCGCTGATCACTCCCCCGCCGGCGGCGACCAGCACCTCGAGCACGGCGAACTGCTTGCGGGTCAGGGCCACATAGCGGCCGTCCCGGTACACCTCCCGGCGGAACGGGTCGACCCGCAGGCCCGCGATCTCCCACACCGGCGGCCGATTGTGCGCCCGACGGCGGTCGAGCGCGCGCAGGCGGAGCACCAGTTCGCGCAGTTCGAACGGCTTGGTCAGATAGTCGTCGGCCCCCAGCTCGAAGCCCGACGCGAGGTCGTCCAGCCGATCAGCGGCGGTCAGCATCAGGATCGGGATCGGCTTCGCCGAGGCGACGATGTGGGCCGCGATGTCGTTCCCCGACGGTCCGGGAATGTCGCGGTCCAGCACGGCCAGGTCGTAGTTGTTGACGGCGAGCATCTCCAGCGCCGTGTCGCCGTCGCCGGCCAGATCCGCCGCGATCGCCGCAAGACGCAGCCCGTCCCGGATCGCCTCCGCCAGATCGGGCTCGTCCTCGACGACCAGTACGCGCACGCCTCGATGGTAGGAGGCCGCAGATATCGTCGGTGTAAGGAAATCGGGATACAACCGGGCAACGCGCACCTGCCTTGACTGGCCGCATGAATCGCATCCTGATCGGCGCCACGGCATTCGGCGTCGCTGCCTCCGTGTTGATCCTCGCCGCGATCATTCTCGGTTCCGACCCCGCACGCTCGGCCCGATCGCCCTGGGGCGATGGCGTCCTGCCGGATGGTGTCGGGGTGTTCGCCGACTCCTATCCGGGCATCCGCCGTCTCGATCCGGCGCTGCTGAGCGCGCTCCGGCGGGCGGCCACGGACGCCGAGGACTCCGGTGTCTCGTTCACGGTCAACAGCGGGTGGCGCTCCCGGGCGTACCAGCAACGGCTGTTGGACGAGGCCGTGCGGAAGTACGGGTCGGCGCGGGCGGCCGCGCGCTGGGTGGCCACCCCGGAGAACTCGCCGCACGTGTCGGGTGACGCGGTTGATCTTGGGCCGGCCGCGGCGACGACCTGGCTGGCCCGGCACGGCGCGGGCTACGGGCTGTGCCGGATCTACCGCAACGAGCCCTGGCACTTCGAGTTGCGGCCGGACGCGCCCCGGGTCGGCTGCCCGGACCGGTACGCCGACCCGACCCGCGATCCCCGGCTGAGGATGGCGAATGAGCGGTAGGCCCCGGTCACCCCTTCAGGTAGGCCAGGACTGCGCGCACCCGGCGGTTGCCGTCGTCGGCGGTGAGCCCGAGCTTGTCGAAGACGTTGCCGAGGTGTTTCTCCACCGCTGCCGCGCCCACGACGAGCTCGGCGGCGATCTGAGCATTGGACAGCCCGCGCGCCACGCAGGCGAGCACCTCCCGTTCGCGCGGGGTGAGCCGGAGCAGCGGGGAATTGCGGCGGGCATCGGCGAGCACGGTCTGCAGCACGTCCGGGTCGATCACCGTGCCCCCGGCGAGGACGACCGAGACGGTACGCCGGAATTCGGCCACGTCGGCGATCCGCTGCTTCAACAGGTACCCCAGCCCGGCCCGGCCCGCGCTGTCGATCAGTTGCGCGGCGTAGGCGGCCGCCACGTACTGCGACAGCACGAGGATGGGCAGGTCGGGACGGTCGCGGCGGATCTCCAGCGCGGCGGCCAGGCCGGACACCTCGGCACCGGGTGCGTCGGCGAACCCCTCCCGCACGGGCATCCGCACGTCGGTGATCAACAGATCGGGCTCGTGTTCGGCCACCGCACCGGCGATCTCGTCGGCCCGCCCGACGGCCGCGACCACCTCGTCGCCGCCGCCGCGCAGCAGTGCGACCAGTCCCTCGCGCAGCAACACCGAGTCCTCGGCCAGCACGATCCGGCTCATCACCCCACCGCCTCGTCACTCTGCCGCAGCGCGCCCGGGATGAGCAGCGAAAGCGTCGTCGGGCCGCCGGCCGCGCTGTCGATCGCGATGCTGCCGTCGTGCACCGCCGCCCGGTCGATCAGGCCCTGCAGGCCGCCACCCGGGCGCACCACGGCGCCGCCGTGCCCGTCGTCGACGACGGTGAGGACCAGGTCCCGGTCGCGTTCGGTGATCGTGATCATCACCCGCGTGGCCCCGGCATGCCTGGTGGCATTGGTCAGCGCCTCCATGGCGACGAAGTAGGCGCAGCTCTCCGCGGCCGGATCGAACCGGACCGGCGCGATGTCCAGCGCTACCGTGCCCCCGCTCCGGCCCGCGATCTCGGCCAGGGCGGCCCCGAGGCCGTGGTCATCGAGGACCCTGGGCCGGATCCCGCGTACCAGCGTGCGGAGTTGATCACTCGCGAGCGCCGCCTCGTCCGCTGCCCGGTCGAGCAGCAGATCGCGTTCGGGGCCAGCAACCTCGCGCGCCAGCCCGATGGTCAGGCCGAGCGCCAGCAACTGCTGTTGGGCGCCGTCGTGCAGGTCGCGCTCGATCCGGATCCGTTCCGCCTCGAAGGCGGCAGCCAAGCGGGTTCGCGACTCGCGCAGCTCGCCGACCTCGGCGTCGAGGTCCCGGCCGCCGAGCAGCCGGGAGGCGAGCCAGCCCTGACCCTCGGCCACCGGCCAGGAGATCACCCCCGACAGTGTCACCAGCCCCACGGCGAGCAGCGCCCACTGCCAGGGGCCGATCACCGCCTGTCGGGCGAAGATCACGCCGCCGACGAGCAGCGCGGGCACGGCCCAGGCGACCAGCGACGTGACCAGCCAGGCGCCCGCGTAACGGAGGTCGTCGCGGGTCGCGGCCTCCGACCAGCGCAGCCGCCACCAGCGCTCCCCCTGCCCCCGCCAGCGTCGGTGGCGGTCCCGGGCGTACCGGCCGATCAGCGGGAGCAGCGCCCGCTCGCTCGCGGCGATGGCCAGCGCGATCGGCAGCAGCAGCGGAATGGTGATCACCAACACCGTGGACGCGATCACGGCCGGCCAGGCGACGATCGACCGGGCGGCGGTCAGCAGAGCGTAGGCCCAGCAGCCAAGCGCCCGACCGACCGCCGCCCGTGGCACGCCGGGGCGGTCCGCCTCAGCGGGCACGGCGCCGCCCGATCACGGCCGCGGCGAGCAGGCCGGCGAGGCCGAGGCCCGCGGCGGCGGGGAACCAGTCGCCGAGTACGGCGTAGACGGTCCGGACGCCGCGGGTCGAAACGTCGGCCAGCACCACGGTCTGGCCGCTGTCCCCGTCGGGAGTCACCGAACGCCAGCGCCCGTTGCCGTCGATGATCATCGACCAGCCGCCCGCAGTGGAGCGGACGAACTGCACGCCGGTCTCGACCGACCGCAGCGTCGCCGACATCGCGTGCAGGCGCTCGATGCCCGGCCAGTCGAACGTCGGGGACAACAAGATGTCAGCCCCGCCGGCGGCGCGGGCCGTGCTCGGGAAGTCGGTGTCGTAGCAGATCATCGTGGTCAGCCGACCATACGGGGTCGCGGCGATCGGTAGCTTGCCATCCCCCGCGGTCAGGTTGTCCTCCAACCCGGGGATCGGCCGGGCCTTGTCGTAGGTCCAAACCACCGAGCCGTCGGGCCCGACCAGCACGCTGAGGTTGCGCACCTTCGCCTCCGGCGAGGTCAGCTCGCCGTGGCCGAGGCCCAGATTGATCCAGGCGTCGTGCCTGGCGGCCAGGTCCCCGATCCGCGCCAGCAGGGCGTCGTGGTCCCGCTGGGTACGCGTCAGGCCGGCCGCCTCGGACCAGGAGACGATCTTCGCGCCGGCCTCCAGCTCGCGTTCGGTCGCGCTGACCATCGCCTCGGTCCGGGCGACTGCGCCGCTGCCGGTGTCGGTGTTGCGCAGCTCGGCGGGCACGCTGATCGAGGCGACGCGGACCCGTTCGGCCGGCACCAGGTCGGCGACCGCGAGCCGGATCGAGCCGCCGATGATCACCGCCGCCAGCGCGGCCAGGCCGATGAACCAGCGTCGCGCCGCGGCCGAGCGGAGGCCGCCGAGCAGGACGCCCGCGCCGAGCGAGCCCACCCAGCCGATCATGAACGACACGCCCCAGACCCCGGTCACGGACGCGAGCTGGATCAGCGCCGGGAACTCCGCCTGGGTGCTGCCGAGCAGCCCGAGCACGCCGCCCAGCGGCATCAGGCTGGCGAAGGCGTACTCCCCGATCACCCGCACCGTCGGGTAGCCGAGGCTGGCGAGCAGCGGGCGGTCGCGGAAGCTTCGGGCGAGCCAGCGGTCGGCGAGCATCGGGACGACGTTGAGCGGCAGGTACATGATCGACAACGCGAGAATGGTCGGGTCGAGGATCTTGACATCGGCGAGGGCGGCACTGAGGAAGGTCCAGACCGTGCTGGCTCCCCAGACCGCGCACTGGCCGGCCAGAGCGGCACGCCACGACGACGCCGAGCGGCCCCAAACGATCATCGCCGGGATGGCGACGAAGATCAGCAGCGGGACCTGCAACGGGCCGGGCGCGGCGAGGATCGCGGCGGCCGCTCCGACGATCAGCCAGGCGGTACGCCGGGCCCGCCTCGGCGCGGCGGCCGGATCGGTGTTCGTGGGGTCGGTGGTGGACGGGGCATCGGTGAAGGGCATGTGATCATTCCAGCCGCAGGGGCCCCGTTACACAGTGGCGCTGACCGACGAGCTGGCGGTCCGGTTTCCCTACCGTCGAACCACTCAGCCCGCGCTGCGGTGGGTTGCCCGCCAGATCGCCGTGATGATCACGAACAGCACAACTGCCTGGCCGATGGCGATCGCCGCCGTGACGGCCAGCGGCATCGACCCGCCCGGCAGGAAGTAGCTGCGCAGGTAGTTGGTCCCCAACAGCACGATCAGATAGATCCACCACGGCGCCCACCGCCCGGATGTGGCCTGGGCGCGGGCCTCGGGTGCCTGCCTTCGCTGGGTCATGCGTTCTCCTCCTTGCGGGTCGGCTCCTCGCCGGGCAGCAGCGCGCGTCGCAGCAGCGCCGCGGCCTGATCCCTGTCGATCAGCTCCGGGACGGTCAGTAGTTCGAGGGTGAGGCCGTCGATGACGGCGTTCAGGTGGGCGACGTCGGTGCCGGTGTCGGTGCCTGGGGCCCGAAGACCGAGGGCCACGAGATCGGACAGGAGTTTCGCGAGGAACTCCCGGATGGCGGTGGCCTGCTCGGCGACGATGCGGGCGAGTTCCGGGTCGTGTCGAGCCTTCGCGACGAACGCCATCCAGACGGACAGCTCGCGCTCGGTGTCGTCTCGCAGGGGCATCAGTTCGCTCGCCATTGCCAGGGCGCGGGCGCTGGGATCGGGCTCGGCGGTCGCGCCGCGGACTCGCTCCCGGACCCGCTCGGCAAGACTCGCCATCGCGAACTGGTGCAGCCCTGCCTGGGTCGAGAAGAAGAACCGGATCGATCCCGACGACAGCCCGGTCTCGGCGATGACCCCGCGTACCGATGCCGACTCGACCCCGCCGTTCTCCAGTAACCGCCAGACCGCCTCCGCGATCTCGCGCCGCCGTTGCTGATGGTCCACACGTGCCATGGACGAATACTAGCACGCCTGTGCTAGCTTGATGTTCACGAGATCACCAACAGGAGGCGGGATGGGTCTTCGAATGCCGACCGGCGCGGTGCTGGCGGGATATCTCGTCGCGGTGCTCCTGACGGCGGGCTGCGCACTGCCTGAGCGCCGCGACGGTGAGAACGTGAGCGGCCCGGTCGAGGCGTGGGTCGGCAGTGCCTGCGCCGCCGTCGGCACGGTTGCCGAGACCGCCGATCGCCGAAGCGAGCTGGACTGGTCCCGGGTCTCGGATCCGGCGACGGCCGCCGAGCTCGTGTCGCATCTCAAGGCCGTCTCCACCCAGATCGGATCGGCACGAGCATCCATCGAAGCACTCGGTTCGCCGCCGGTCGAGGACGGCGAAGCGGTGCTCGCCGACCTTCGCGGGGCCTTCGACGAACGCCAGCAGGCGGTGGACAACGCCGCCGACTTCATCGAGGGCGCAGCGTCGCGCATCGATCCTCTCGCCCAGCCTCAGATCGCGCGGGCCGCACAGGCGGCGTACACCGCGGCCCCGAAACTCGCCCGCGAGATCGAGCGCAAACGCCAGCTCCGCGATCCCTTCGCGGCCAACTCGGCGTGTGCCAACCTGTAGACCTGTGCCCCGGGAAGCTCCGTGGCTGACCCAGGACGAGTTCGGAAGCCAGATTTTCTTGCCGGCGCGCCCGAAGCCGGACTTCATCGAATGGGCGCACAGGGACCATTTCAGTTGGCCGAGGGCTGGTAGCCACGCAGAAACAGGCCCACGCCGGAGGTCACGATGCGGGTGATCTCTTTGGCGTCTGGTGCGTCCCCAACATGTGTGGGGTGTACCACTGAGAGCAGCGACATCAATTGTGATGCTGCGAGTTCTGGATCAGGGACCTGCAAGAGTCCGCGGTCTTGGGCGGCGGCGAGGTGTTGCCCCAGGACGCGGCGAACGTGGCGCGGTCCCGCCTCCTGCCAGGCAGTGACGGCCTCGGCCGGGATGTGCTCTGCTTCGGCGATGACCTGGCGAACGAGTCCGAAGTGTTCGGCGTACCCCTCTGGCGGCACGGCAAGCTCCTCACCGAAGGAGATGAGGTCGGCTTCCAGGTCGAGGATCTTGGCCAGGTGCCGTTCGATGATCGCGACCTGCAGCTCGGCGGCACTCGCGGTGCTCTCGACGATGACGACGCCGAACAGCTCCGCCTTGTCGGCGAAGTGGTTGTAGATCGTGCGTGAGGAAACGCCCGCCTCGGCAGCAATGCCGTCAATGCTGGCCCGGGTGTAGCCATCGCGAGCGAACACGCGCAGTGCACCGGCAAGTATCGCCCGACGCTTGTCGGCCTGCCCGCCGCGTGGACGCGGACTCTGCGACTCGGCCATCTCCACTCCTTGCACTCTACGTTGTACGCATTGCTACGTCCGTTGTAGCCTACGCGACAGACAACCCCCAAGGAAGACCAGAGCCAGGAGCACCCATGACAACCCGCCTCGCCGTCATCATCGGCAGCACCCGCCCCGGGCGGCGAACCACCGCCGTCGCCGACTGGGTGGCTCAGTCCGCCCGTAGCCAGCCCGCGATCGCCGCGGGCGAGGCGAGCGTCGACCTCGTAGATCTCGCCGACTACAACCTGCCACTGTTCGATGAGCGGCTGCCGCCCATGATGGGCCAGTACGAGAATGCCCACACTCAGCGCTGGGCAGAGACGATCGGTAGCTACGACGGCTTCATCTTCGTGACCCCCGAGTACAACCACTCCATGCCCGCGGCCCTGAAGAACGCCATCGACTACCTGTTCGGCGAATGGAGCAACAAGGCCGCCGGGTTCGTCAGCCTCGGCACGCAAGGCGGCACACGCGCAGTCGAACACCTCAGACTCACCCTGGCCGAAGTCAAGGTCGCCACCGTGCGCAGCCACGTCGCACTGCCCGTGTTCACCGAGTTCGAGTTCGCCGACCCCACAGACCCCACCGACCCAGGCGCACTGAAGCCCAACCCCCACCAAGAGGCCGCGCTAAGCACGCTGATCGACGAGGTCATCGCTTGGACAGAAGCACTCGCTCCGCTGCGGGTAACCAGGTATTGACCTGGCCTTCGCAGCGGACGAGTCACGGGCGAGCAGTCGACCCGGAAGTTCGACAGGACCGTGGGCAGAGGCAGACCAGGCGAGACGGCCCTAGACGTGACGAAGGCCAAGCAAGAAAACCTACTCTCACCTGGGCTTTTACGTCGGGCTGACAGGATCTGAACCTGCGACCCCTTGACCCCCAGGTGCCAGGAAGAAGGCTGGTGGCCCACCTGATCTGGGATTTTCTGTTTCAGAAGCGTGCTCTGCAGGTCAAGTCTTGCAGGGTTTGCAAGCTGTTGGTCACTTGATTGGTCCACTCCTCCTAACCGCCCCGATCTAGCCCGATGTACTGGCGGAGCGCATCTACGTCTGCTCGGGGCCTCGAAATTCCTCTGTGGACCGAGCGTGACTATAGACAACGCGCAGCAACTCGCTCGTAGGGCGGAGGTACGCGTCGTGTGACACCAGCGCCGAGAGGCAGGTCCGCCAAGAACCCATCACCTCCAGCCCAAGTTCTTCACCTATCTCCCCACGTTGCTTTGCCATCTATACCCAGCCGCGCCTCTACGGACTCGCGCAAGCGCTCGATGGCAGGCAGTTCCTCGGCTCCATCTGCGTCCATCCACTCCATGTCGCCCCCACCCCATAGATCGCCGTATGGCGGAGGCGGATCGAGAAGCAGCGCCTTTGGGATGCCTCCGATCTCACCCACGATCTGCTGTAGCTCGCTGTACATGGATTCCACGTCGAGGGCGCAGCCGAGCGCGGGTCGACCTGCTAGGAGGTGGCTCATCCAGATGATGGCAGGCCAAGAGACAGGACCGTGTACACCTTTGTCGTGCTCACGTCTTACCAATTCCATCAAGTCGCTCAAGACCCATGCCCGAGACTCAGGGTGGACCTCTAGAGCAGTCGCCGCCCAGACGTAGTGGAAAGGCGCGGAGATGAGAACGAACTGGTCGCAGTCGCGGTTGAGCCCGAAGGCGGCATCAATCATCCGAATATGAGGTCCGCTGCCTGTCGCCCAGCGTTCCAACAGATCGGGCCCTTCGGAGTCCAGGACATCGCCGCCGTAGATTCGCAGTGCGCTTTCAAGAAGACCCGGGATGTAGCTTCCGGGCGCATCCAGGTAACCTTCTTCGATCTCACGGGTGGCACGAGCTGGTACTAGTCTCGTTGCACCTGATTTCGCCGGATTGTGATCGATTGGGCGTAGGCGCCGAGCGTAGAGAGGAAAGAAGCGCTCATCCCTGAGCGCGAGCGTTCCATAGCCAAGAAGGTAGGGCGCAATGAAGCGTAGTTTTTCCATTCGCGATAATGCCGCCTCGGCGATCGAGAAATCATCGAGTTCTCGACCGCGGAGAGCGTCCACCACTGAACGGGGGCGACACTTCTTGACGCACTCGCCGATGCTGTTCGAGCACGTCGGCGACTAGTCGTTTCCGATCGTCGGGAGCATGAAATCGATAGCCTCGGTAGTTGTATTGACCCCACAATATTCCCGCGCTTCTGATTCGCGCATTATCGGGTGTTCCCGATAGCACAAGATGGAAGAAGAACAGCGGTCGAGGAAACTCGTCGAGAGAGCTACCAAAAACCTTCGTGGCGTTATTCGCGAGACCTGCGGAGGGAGTTGACTCCACTTCGAATATTAAAGGTTGAACGTCGTTAACTTCGGCTGCGGTCCACGATAGATCGACCGCGGCACTGTGACCCACTCGGAGCTCTCGGCGGACTTCGCAGCCCAGCGCGTCTCCGAGACGCTCTAGACCGTCTATAACGGCCTTGCCGGGAGCGAGTATGTGCTTCATGCCGAAAGGGCGCCGTCCGCAGCGTAGTCGAGCGCCTCCTGCACCCAAGCCGAGGTGAAGGCCTCGTGTGTCTGGTAATCGCCAACTTTGTAGCGGCCGTTGGCCTTCGAAGAAGCCATGAGTTCGGTCAGCCGAAGCCGGTCAATCACCACGCCGTAGTCGTTTTCGCGAAGACGGGCCTTCTCTGAAGCTACGGCGCGGAAGTCCTCCTTCTTCTCCTCAGGCTGTTCGTGGTGCTGAGGAAACGGCACAAAGAGCATCTCGATGTGCGTGTGCGACGGCGCCTTGTCGAACCAGGGAAGAAAGTGGCCGTCGATGAAGGACTTGATGGGCTTGGCGATCCAGTTCCGGCCCGAAGCCACCTGTCCGTACGCGACAATTGACGCTGCTTGCCCGTCGAGGAACGGACGCCAGGCGACGATGTCCACGGTGCCGTCCGCAGCGTTTGCAGATAGACCCAATGGCCGTTCTTCCGGCGCCACAGCGGTGCCCATCATCGACGCGAGGTCCTGGATCGCTTCGAGCATTCCCGAGCCGTCGGGCCGTGGAAAGCCGAACCAGTAGGCGCGTCCGCCCAGCACTTCGGCTGCCGTCAGATACGACTCTACCTGTAGCGCTCTCGCGCTTGATTTGAACACCTCGTGGTCGCTCTTCGTCGGCAGCAGCTCGGAGTGGATCGCAGAGATCAGGAGGCAGCAGATGTAGCAGTCGTGTGCTGCGACCTCGGCGTCGCTCTCCGCTGCGCGACGCCGGAGGGCCCACTTGCCGTACTCCGGCACAAGCTCGAACGGATACCGAGCGCCGAGCACTCGTTCGCGGTAGGCAAGCTCCTCGTAAACGCGCTCGGAAAGCTCGTCGTTCTCGGGCTCCAGAATCTCTTTGTCGACCAGCTCAGCGTCGATGTCAGTCAGGAGGCTGCCATGGTCGGGCTCCCGTTGAACGGTCTGGCTTCGGATCAGACTCTGTTCGTTCGCGGCGGACGCGTTCAGGAGGGCGTGCAGTTCCACCCAGTCGGCCGCGACGCTCCTCGTTGAGCGCTCCGGAGGCGCATTAACTCTCATCGGAAGAGCGGCCTCCGAGGTGTGCCTCTTTCATCGCATTGACCACGATGGTCACCACGCGAAGGGTTGCTTCCGCGTCATCGACCAGATCAGACCTCGGATCGTAACGAGCGATGATTCGGGAGACGTCTTCGGCAGAGCTGGCGAGTTGGTAGAACGCCTTTTCGAATGCCTTTGCCTTGTCTTCGACGACATCGAAGGCGCGGTCCAGGTCACGGTTGGATTCGAGCACGCGGATTGCACGCTCGCTGCCCAACACGTTGATGAGCCGTCCGAGATCGGGGTTCTGGCTCCTGATCAGCGCCGGTTCGTCTTTTTGTCCGTAGAGCCACGACAGGAGGTCACGTAGATGCGCTCGGTGCGATGCCGGCACTGGCTGGGACGGAAGCACCGAGTTGTCGCTCTCAGGCAGCCCTAGGAACTGACGGACGTTGGCTGTCGAGAGCGCAGTGTAGAGGTGGGAGAAGTAGAAAGACGTCCTAGAACGGAGTTCGCGGTCGAAGAGCTTGGTCTTCTCCGCTTGCTCTAGCACCACAACGCCGTTGACGAGTCTGCTGACCGTGTTGTGTCCGTCGCCCAGCCTGCGGCTGACTTCGTCGATGTCGTCTCCGTCTTGGAGCCATGAATGCGCGAATCGAGCCTTCGCATAGGAGTCCCATTTGAAGGCGCCGTTGACGTGCTTGAAGCCGATGAAGTCGCGCGCTTCTTTGCGGCTACCGACATAGTTGACCTGGATCTCGGTCGGTATCGCGTTCGCGTGTAGTGGCTGCGGCAGCGTCACTTTGAACTGCTGCTGGAGGTGGGGGCTCGCGATGATGCGCAAGGCCGCGAGGCGCCGGTTGCCCTCGACGACGGTCCGTGTTGATTCCTCGACGATGAGAGGCTCGAAGTCGAGCCACCCTGAGTTGCCGATGGACTGGATCAGCTCGCCCAGGTCGGCCTGTGCGTAGAGGTAGGCGATTGCCGCTTCTTCGTCGGTGAACTTCGCGTCGGGGATGCGCGGGTTCGCGAGGTCGAGAGAGAGCATGTCGGGTGATGCTTTGTCCAGCCGCGCCATCAGCGTGCTCCTTCGGTAGTGGCGTCTGCCAGCTGCACGAGGCCGGCATGCGCAGACTGAATCTCCTCGGGAATAGACAGTTCCGTCGAGAACACCATGATTTCGCTGGCTTTCATCACGCGGCGAGCCGAGTAGTTCAGTGCGAAGAGTCTCCTGCGCAGGTCTGAGTAGAGTTCTGCGACCTGCGGCACGTTGTCGTAGGTGAGAATCCACTTTGCCCGTTGCACAGCTTTGAGGCAGTCCGCGAGAGCGCGGTGGTCGGAGTCTCGGAAGGCGTTGAGATAGAGCGATCCTGCCTTCTCGAAGTAGGGCGGATCGGCGTAGATGAAGGCGTCGTCGCGGTCCGAGTACCGCTCGATGACACGCAGACCATCCTCGTTGGTCACGGCTATGCGGTCTGCGTGCAGCGCGATTAGGCGGATGCGCTCGGCCAGACCTTCGCGGTTGAAGCGAGCGTCGATCTTGTAGTTGCCCGTCTGGTCCTTCCCGCCGATGGGTCCGCCGTTGAGGACGCCTGAGCGGTTGGTTCGATTGAGATAGAACGTTGCGAATCCGAGCGGGAGGTAGTTGTCGCGGGCGGAGGTCAGATAGACTTCGCGCTGTCGTTCCCACTCATCGACGGAGAGCTCGACGCTATTGACTAGCGCGGTGAACTCGTCGGGCTGGGTGACGACTGCGTTCCAGAACGCGAACACGGCAGGATCAAGGTCGTTGATCGCGATCCGCTCGACCTGACCGGAGACGAGCAGCGCGAGGGCCGCGCCTGCACCTCCTGCGTAGGGTTCGATGTACACGCTTGAGGTGAGGTTGTTCTCTCGGATAATGGTCCGCAGGCGTGAGTAGAGCAGGCCTTTGCCGCCGGGGTAACGCAGCGGTGAGATGGTCACTCGTTTACGTACAGATGTCGCTGTCTGGGTCATGGCTTGAGAACCGTCTTCATGACTCCTTCGATGGTCGCCCAGCATTCACGAACGTCGTCGGGTGTAGCAAAAATGTGATGGTTGTGGTTGGTGGCATCGAGCTGTGCTTTGGAGCCCACGAAGCCGTAACGTCCACCTCGGATCTTCTGAACAGGCTGGATGAATGCGGTCTGTCCGGTGGACTTGAAGTGCTGTTCGAGCCAAACGAGGCAGTTCGAGAGGTACACAAATCCCTGCTCGTTCGAGCTCCTCTTGATCTCCTCACCGAGCACCTCGGCGTGAGCCTTGATCGTCTTTTCCAGGAAAGTCCGGAGCAAGTCAAGTGTCGCGTTTGGGAAGCGCTGGATGTTGAGCGCCGACAATTCCTTCACGATCTCGTGTATCGAAGCGGGGAACGACGTCGGGACCGTCAGGTTGTCGGTGTTCAGATAGTTCCTCTTCCGCGGAAGCGGCTTCGGCTTGTCCCGTCCAGCGTCGTTCGATCCGCGAGAGTCGCCAACTGCGCCGTCATGAGCCTGCGATCCCTGGCCCTGACCGTCGGAGCCCGGGGGCTGACTCCCGTTCGCCGGGGAGTTCGACGCCTCGGAGTGTGTGCTGGCCGTCTCGCCGTTAGCTGGCTCGTCGTCTTTATGCTCTTCGAGCAGGTCGCGCAGGTCATCCATGTACTCGACGTATCGGTCGCTTGAGGTCTTGTTGAGGGTACGCGTGTTGATCACGCCGTCGCGGATGTCGCTCACGATCTTCGTCGCGACTCGCTTGAACAAGCCGGCGCTGGACACGAGGGAGACCTCTCCAGTGCCGTTCTGGATGTGGATTCCGACGAGGTCGAGGAATCTCTCGTTCTCGTAGAGGCGCGCGAGGGTCGACACCGGGAAGCGGCGTTTGCGTGCGTAGTCGCCCAATGACGGGTCGTCGTAGGTGACGTTGCGGAACAGTTCGAGAATCTTGCTCCGCGTGATGAACTTCCGGACGTCGATGGTTGGGTACTGGGCGATCAGCTCCTCCGGCGATTTGCCGGCGTCGAGCTGCGCCTGGAAGAACGCGGCCTGCCTGGCGGGACCCCACGCCACGCGTTGATTGCCGGTGTGAAGTGCTGCGACGAGTTGGTCGGCATCGTCCTGCGAAGGCGCTTTCTTGACGGTGATACGGCGGATCGCGGCACGATCGGGCACCGCCTGTGCGAGCTTTCCGATGCGCGCTTGGTGATCGGGCGCGAGGTACGGGTTCTGGATAGCCTTCAGCGCGGCGACACGTCGATTTCCCTCGACCACGATCAGTTGACCGTCACGCTCCAGGACGATGGGAACCTCGTGTGTCAGCAGGCCGACCTTGGCGATACCTTCAACGAGGCTCAGTGCCTTCTCGTTGGTGAACACGTCCTGGACGATGTCGGATTCCGGAACGCCTTCGGGGATGTCGAGTCGGACGTTGCGCGGGTCGAGTCGGACGTCGTTGACAACGTCGACGACCAACTCCTCCCACGTAGACATGTCGATCATGACGTCCTCCGTTCAGCGAGAGCGTCTCGATTGGTAAGGGACGTGCGGACGGTATCGCGTGCTGTCACTCATTCCCCCACTCTTCGCGGTGTCCTTGCCGCCTCGGACCACTGCGAGAACGTCGCTGCGGAGGAAGCGCCAGGCCCGTCCAACTTTCTCGCCCGGCAGGGAGCCTTCGCGGGCGAGCGCGAGCACGGTCTTGGTGCTCACGCGCAGCAGCGCGGCAGCCTCCTCCGTCGTGAGAACTTCGTGTTCTTCCGCCATCTTCTCGCACGCTCCTCTTGCGGGGTCTAACGTCAGGCTATCAGCGACAGCCGTCAGCGACGTCGGTCCACGCGGAGTGGCGGTGCCGCCCGTGCTGCCCGCGAGGGAAAGCCGGTTCGTCGCGTTAGGGAACGAGGAAGCCCGATAGGCATCGAGAGCCTCCCGGTCGCCGCAGTGTCCCCGTGACTGACCGACCTCTTGCAGCGTGAGGCGGATCAGGGCTTCGCAGAGCTTGTGCAGGAGGGGGAGGTGCATGATGGGCACGTACGTGAAGAAGACCGCCCGGCGTCGCTACGACGAACGACAGTTCACCGTCCGCGCGGGCGCCGTGACCCGCCCGACCTGGCGGCGACCATGGGCCGGTGGCCGGCCCGCTGCTCGCGGCGGCGTGCGGCGTGCTCGCGGAGGCGGGCGCGGAGCAGGAGGACGAGGCTGACCGGCCCCATAATGACGAACTTCATCGCGTTGTAGATGAACAGCAGCACGATCAGGTGCAGCCACCCGAGACCGCCGCCGGCGATGAGCTGCACGCAGAGGTTCGCGGTGTACAGGTACGGGATGGCCAGCAGCATCGCCGGCAGGCCCCAGCGCAGTCCCCGGCGGGTGCGGATCGCGTCGAGCAGGATGTTGGTAGGCATGTAGCGGCGCAGGAAGTAGCGAGTGTGGACGCTGAGAGCCCAGATAAGTCGGAGCATGGACAGACCTCTTCAAAGGTTCGGCGACAAGAACCTGAAAGGACCGCCCGTTGCCGGGAAGGTCATACCGTCGCAAGGAGCGACAGCACCACATAAGAGGCCGCCTCGGCAGCCGGTTTACGACGCCGCGCAGACACCCGGAAGAGGCAAGGCGAGCTTGCCCGCCCCAACGCTCGCGTGTGCGCTCCGCGTCTGGGCGTGTCCGTGGTGGACTTGAGGCATGGATAATGCGTCGTTGCTGATTGACCAGCGCTCGGCCTCCCTGGCTGCCGCCGGGGAGGATGTGCGGGCGTGGGCGAGCGGGCGGCGGGTGTTCGTGTCCAGCCTGATCACCGACATGCCCGACGAGCGGGCCGCGGTGCGGGCAGCGATCGAGTCGGCCGGGGCGACGGCGGTGATGTTCGAGGATCTCGGAGCACAGGACGTCTCGGCCGAGCAGGCCTACCTCTCCGGGGTGCGCAGCTCCGAGGTCTACGTGGGCATGTGGGGTTCGCGCTACGGCGTGCGGATGCCTGACGGGTACTCGGCCACGCATGCGGAGTTCTTGGAGGCCGAGCGCAACGGCCTGCGGCTGTGTCTGTTCGTGCATGGCGAGACCGGCGGGGAGATGGATGGTGCGCAGCGCGATCTGGTTCAGGGCGCCCGCAACCTGTATACGACGAGCCCGTGGAGTGACCCGGACGACCTCGGTCGGCGGGTGCGGCGTCGTCTGGAGGAGTTGGCGGCGGAGGAACTGGCGCCGTGGGTGCGGGTGGGCCGGACACTGTTTCGTGCGCGGGAGATCACCAACGACGGGAAGACGATCTCACTTACTGCGGCGGTGCGCAGCGACGCGGTCCATGCCGAGCTGGTGCGCCTGCGGGACAACCGGGCCGGCGGTGTCCCGTTCGCCTCCCCTCACACGGCGCTGTCGGTGCAGATCGTGGAGTTGTCCACCAGGACCGTCTCGACGATTGGTCATGAGGAGCGGCTGACGTTGGTCGCACAGGAGCAGCGGGGCTCGAGTATGCGCGCATCCATCAACGGAGTATCGGCCGACGAGGTCGGGCAGCGGGCGCTGTCCGACGGGCTGTTCGGCACCTCGCTGCTTGGCCAGCAGATGGGGTGGATGGCACGCCCGATCGATCCGCTGGCATCGCTGCGGGGACTGGGCCTGGACGACAGTGTCCTGCGTCCGGTGGCGCGCCTCCTGTTCGCTGAGCGGCTGATCACTGACCAGGCCGCGTCCAGGATCGACTCGTTCGCGCTCGGCCCCTCCCACCAAGGCGCACGCCGGCTACGGGCCACCTGGACCCCGCCGCAGGTCTATGTGAACGAACCTGACCCAGCCCCCGTCTCGATCGACGGAACCGTGATGGGCCTGTGATCGAGACGGGCGCTCAGGGGATGGACCTGCGTGGTGCGGGTCTTGTGGATCGGCCAAGCCTGCTTCAGGTTCATGTGATTACAGACTGAGCGAGTCCCGCTCCTGCGTGCGACGCGTCGTGGGCTCATCCGCGCTGTTGATGATTCGGCTGGCGTGGTCGAGGGCGGTCTTCGCGCGGGCGGCGTCGATCTTCTGCGCGGTCGATGCGGGCAGGGCACCCAGGGGTATGTCGTCGGTGATGCCCCACAACGCTGAGGCCGACTTCGGGATCGAGAAGGTGAAGTCGAACCCGGCCACCGCCCGCCGTTTGCCGCGTTCGGTCTCCTCGGCTTCGATCCGCGCGACCGCCTCCCCCTTCGCGCCTGGGCTCAGGCCGGGGTCGAGGTCGGCGATCCGGGCGTCGATCCGCTCCGGCACCGACTTGTAGGCCGGGAACGCATGCCCGAGCGGGTCGCCGGTGATCGGGTCGCGGCCCATGCCCATCAAGAGCTGGAGCTGGGCCTCCGACACCCGATCACCGACCGCGAGCTGCCCCTTCCCGAGACCAGTGACACCAGCGCCGAACCATTGGCCTGGCGGTGTTCCCTCCTCCACGTAATACCTCGTCAACGGCGTGGACAGCTCACGGTCGCCATCCGCAGCCGCGACCGTACGCAGGAGATATCTGTAGCCATCGCCCGCGCTCATCACCCGCATCGAGACGGTCACACCACCCAGGTGCGCGACTCACTTCGAGGAGCTATTAGATAGGGCGCTCCTCGCCAAGCAGCCCCACGACCTCATGGGGTACCGCAAAGTGAGACGACTTCACGCCAGTCTCATACACGGCGTCGAGCAAAGCGGGAACGCCGTATGGCACATCCCCCTTTGCTTGAAGTTCGGCCGTGACGCGCTTGACGGGTCGCGTGAATCCACGCAGCATCTGGCTCTCGTCACGATTATCCAGTTCATAGACGCGCGCCCGCGAGATTCTTCCGCCATTCGCAATCGCTTCTCTGATCACATCAGCCTGCGTATGACCCTGAGAATCGAGCTCCCTCAGAACTGCTCTCGCCGCGTCAGCGCTCCACGGGACATGCTCTGGTTCCTCGTCACGCACTCGCTCGATGTCGTGGACGGACTCAAGGCTGGTTCCCACATTCAGCGCCGAAGAGTGCTTGATCAGGTCCGCTGGTTCGAGAAGAAAGAACCGACACTTAGTCGCTTGAAGGTACTCGTCGACCAGCTCGTGGCGGGCACCGATGATCGACCCTCGATCTGCCCGGTTCCACCAATCTTCTTTCGTGTCTGCGGTCACAAGCACCAGGTCGACTCCACGCTCACCGCCCTCAAGAAGCAGTTGATGCCAGACAAGATAGTCCCCTGACGCCCCTTCCGGGAGGTCAGACTCAAGCTTTTCTACATCCATATAGCCAGGCGGGATCGAGTTCTCTACCCGTCGTTCGCCCTCTTCGACCGCCTTCTTCCAGTCCTCTTCCGAGAGCGCGGGGCCAACAGAGTCTTCCAGCAATTGTTCCAGTCGTGCCAACAAGCTGTCTTCGGACGTGGGCGCGTGAGCGGAGACTCTGATGGGCTCCTCACCTACTCGTTCACGCAACCCGTCGTAGAAGTCGTCCACTTCTTTGGTCAGGTTGGCCCTTTCCGCACCAGGAAGGGCAACACTCTTGGCCCAACGGGTTATCGCGTCCTTCGTTGAGGTCGAGTTCTTCGCCAGCGCTGCTTGGGCGTCCCTGGACGCGCTGCCTAGGCTCGCGATGACCGACTGGCGATTACGCCAGAACTCTCTGACCACCTGGTGCGGTACGAAGAGGCGCTCTGCGGCAGCCTCGGCCACGCGCAGCAAGTCATCGACAGTCTTCTCGTTGTACCGGTAGAGATTCAGCAACACATTGGTGTCAAGGGCAACGACGCCGTGCTGGAGCGCTCTCTTGATGTCTTCCGCTGTGAGGACGCGGTACGCCTCAAAACCTGAGTACAACCCGCCTCTGCCCACTCTCGCTCCTCAGCGCCCGTTCGTCGTTGGGTGTCAGCCTACGACCAGCGCGCCGCCTCAGTGGCGACCTTGCCTCGATCTGCAAGACGCGTGGCAGCTCTCGGTGGTGGTGGACGAAGGTGGTTGGCTCGCTGCTTGTTGTGCGCCAAGGCTCAGCGTGCAGTCCAGGCAGGTGTCCAGCCGTCGGAGTCGGTGGACGTCGTTCGGATCGCGGCGAGGTACGCGCGTAACTCGGCGAGCCCTGGCTGCGGGTTGGCCTGCAGCCAGATGAGCGAGTGGGGGTAGATCGGGGTCGGGTCCCGTAACGGGATACGTCGGAGGTCGTAGCGGGCCGGCCAGAGGTAGCGGTCGCGCTCACCGACCAGCGTCGCCAGATCGGCAGACTCGGCGAGCTGGTCCATGAGGGCTTCGTCGCCGAAGTGGGGGCCGAGGGCATCGATGGTCAGGTCGAAAGCGGCAGCGAGGTCGCTGTAGAAGGTCGCCCACTCGGTTCCTTCGACAATGCCGGGAATCCAAATCCGGTGGCCGGCGAGCTGCGAGGGAGCCAGCTCTCGTGCGTTCGCCAACGGATGGTGGGGGCCAAGCAGGACTTCGAGCCGGTGGTCGATGGCTCGCACAGTTGCAACCCCGTCGGGTAGTTGCGACGGGGGCACTGTGACGACGCGGAAGGAGGCATTGATGGTGCCGTCGTGGACCGCGGCGATCGCGGCTGTGAGGTCGCTGTCGATCAGGGTGACGATGTCGAGGTCTATCTCGGGATGAGCGCGGTGGAAGTCGTGCAGGATCACGGCCGGGGCGATCCGCCGGTTGGTCACGTCGACCCGCAACGCGCGTCTGCCGGGTTGCACTGACTCGGTTGCGCGCGCCGCGACGCGCAACAGCTCGCGTGCGTGCGGGAGGAACGCTTGCCCGTCGATGGTGAGCTGTGCACCGCGCGCGGTCCGGGTGAACAGGGCGACCCCGAGCTGGCGCTCCAACACGGCGATGCGCTTGGAGATCGCCTGCTGGGTGACGCCCAGGTCGATCGCCGCCTCCTGGAACTGGCCCAGGTCGGCCGCGGTCGCGAACGTCCGTACGGCCTCCACATCCATCCGCCATCCTACTTCAACAACCTCTAGTTGTGGCTCTCCGACGGTCTGGTTGTTTGTCGCCGCCTACGTCCGATTGATCGAATCTATGTAGTCAACAGTCGGTTGTGGATGGAGGTCGTGCAGGTGGGCGGAGCGTACGAGGCCGGAGTATCAGCGGGGTGGTCAGCGTGACTTCGAGGGACTCGTTCGTGCATCTGCACGTTCACAGTGAGTATTCGATGCTCGACGGGGCAGCACGCGTGAACCCGCTGATCGCTGCGGCCGTCGAGCAGGGCATGCCGGCGGTCGCGATGACCGATCACGGCAACGTGTTCGGCGCGTTTGAGTTCTGGCGGGCCGCGACCGATGCCGGGATCAAGCCGATCATCGGTACAGAGGCCTACCTGACACCAGGCACCGCGCGGCAGGACCGTACCCGGGTGCGGTGGGGTGAGGGCGGCAGTTCGGGTGATGATGTCTCTGGGTCGGGCGCGTACACGCACATGACGCTCTTGGCCGAGACCACCGCGGGGATGCACAACCTGTTCCGGCTGTCCTCGCTGGCCTCGATCGAGGGCTACTACTTCAAACCGCGGATGGACCGCGACCTGCTTAGCCAGTACGGCTCGGGACTGATTGCGACCACCGGTTGCCCCTCCAGCGAGGTCCAGACTCGTCTTCGCCTCGGCCAGTACGACCAAGCCCGCCAGGCCGCCTCGGACTTCCGCGACATCTTCGGACCGGACAACTTCTTCTGCGAGGTCATGGACCACGGCCTGGGCATCGAACGCCGCGTCATGACCGATCTACTCCGGCTCGCCAAAGAGCTGACCCTGCCGTTGGTGGCAACCAACGATCTGCACTACGTCGCCGCCGAGGACGCCACCAGCCACGCCGCGTTGTTGTGCGTGCAGTCCGGCAGCACCCTCGATGACCCGAAGCGGTTCAAATTCGATGCCGATGAGTTCTATCTAAAGTCGGCCGCGCAGATGCGGGAGCTGTTCCGCGACTACCCCGAAGCGTGCGACAACACGCTGCGCTGGGGTTTCCGTTCAGTACCGGGGAGAAGCTGACCAAGGCGATGCCCCCGACCGTTTCGGGCAAGGACATCCCGCTGACCGGGATCCACGCCCCGAGCACCCGCGCTATGCCGAGGCCGCCGACATCCGCTCGCTGATCGCCTCCGACCCGCAGGCCAAGTCCGTCTACAACACCGCGGTCGGTCTGGAGAACCTCAAACGCCAGTGGGGCGTCCACGCCGCCGGAGTGATCATGTCCAGCGATCCACTCATCGACGTCATCCCGCTGATGAAGCGCGAGCAGGACGGCCAGATCGTCACCCAGTTCGACTACTCGACCTGTGAAAGCCCTCGGGCTGATCAAGATGGACTTCCTCGGGCTGCGCAACCTCACCATCCTCTCCGACGCGGTGGAGAACGTGCGCACCAACCGCGGCGAGGACGTCGTCCTTGAAGACCTCCCGCTCGACGACCCGGGCGTGTTCGAACTGATGCGCCGCGGCGACACTCTGGGCGTCATCCAGTTCGACGGTGACGCCATGCGCTCCCTGCTGCGCCTGGCCGAACCCGACCACTTCGAAGACATCACCGCCGTCGCCGCGCTCTACCGGCCAGGGCCTATGGGCGCGAACTCCCACATCAACTACGCCCTGCGTAAGACCGGCCAGCAGCAGATCACCCCGATCCACCCCGAACTCGCCGAACCCCTCGATGAGGTGCTGTCCAAGACCTACGGCCTGTTCGTCTACCAGGAACAGGTCATGACCGCCGCCCAGGTGCTCGCCGGGTTCTCCCTCGGGTAAGCCGACCTACTGCGCCGTGCCATGGGGAAGAAGAAGGCCGAACTCGACAAACAGTTCGAGGCCTTCTCCGCCGGCATGCACAAGAACGGCTACGGCACCGAGGCGGTTCAGGCGATCTGGGACATCCTGCTGCCCTTCTCCGACTACGCCTTCAACAAGGCCCACTCGGCCCCCTACGGGCTGCTCAGCTATTTGGACCGCCTACCTCAAAGCGCACTACCGCCCCGAGTACATGGCAGCGCTGCTCACCAGTCCAAGGACAAGATGGCCCTGTACCTGAATGAGACACGCCGCATGGGTATCAAGGTCCTCCCACCGGACGTCAACGAGTCCGTGCGCTACTTCGCCGCCGTCGGCGACGACGTGCGCTTCGGCCTCGAAGTCATCCGTAACGTAGGGGCCCACGTCGTCGGCCACATCATCGACGCCCGCGAGAACAAGGGCCGATTCGAAGGCTTTCACGACTTCCTACGCAAAGTGCCCCCCGTCGTCCGCGAACTGCGCGACATCCTCACCCGCCACCCCGGCGACACCGAGACCCGCCTCAAGCTCACCAAGGAGACCAGTACCACCGTCTTCACCCTCCCGCCCTACCCCGTCACAGTCACCGGTGGCCTCCACGCCGAAGTCAAGGTCCTCCTCGGCCCGAACGGCGTGGAGTCATCTCCATCAGCGAATGAATGAGCCTCGGGCTACACGCCACACTCCCGCCGCTCCGGCCGCCCGAACACCGGTCGGAGCACCCCCCTGCCCTAGAATTGGTCCACTTCACAGGCACTTTTTGGTGCACTTCAACGCCCACAGCGCGTCGTGACGCCCGCGAAGCCGACACTCGCCGAGGTTCCGCCGCAGCCCTCAGCTCGGGCACCGGCGACCGGCTCAGGACACGATGAAGCCCTGGCGAGAATCATGTCGAAACATGCTTCCACCAGGGCTTTTTGTCGGGCTGACAGGATTCGAACCTGCGACCCCTTGACCCCCAGTCAAGTGCGCTACCAAGCTGCGCCACAGCCCGCCGCGCCGATCCCGGCGCGGGTGGAAGGTTATCAGTCGGACTCGTCCGGGTCATCTTCGTGGGGCTGCGCCGTCGACCGTCGGCGGGTCAGCCACAGGCCGATCGCCAGGCAGACGCCCCAGATCAGGAACAGCGGGTCCCACAGCGCAGCGTGCCCGATCATCGCGTCACGGTCGTAGCCGCCATCGGGCCGGATCGCGCCGCCGAGCACGAGCCAGGCGATCAGCATGTTCGCTCCCCCGTAGAGCACCAGCCCACCCGCGCCGATCCAGGCGATCGCGCGCACCGCCCGCCGCAGCCAGCTTGGCCCCCGGCGCTCGGTGAGCACCGGCGCCAGGGCGGCGACCAGCTTGATCACCCCGATTGCCGCCAGGCCCCCGCCCACGACGAGCGGGCTCTCGGCGCGCGCGCGTACCGCCCACTGCCCGACCGTCGCCAAGAGCCAGGTCCCGCCGACCGCCCAGTACAGGCTGAACGCCGCGTGCAGACAACCCGCGGCGGCCGCCAGCCACAGCCAGCGCGTACCGACCATCCGACCTCCGGGCGCCCTCACGCAACCATCCTCTCGCGACCAGCCACGCGTCACGGTCCGGGTTAGGGTGACCCATGTCGATCCTCGGCCTCCCGCTGCACCCGTTGATCATCCACGCCGTCGTGATCTTGGTCCCGCTCGTCGCGATCGGGGCCATCGTGACCGTCTTCTGGCCCGCCGCCCGGCGCCGGTACGGCAGCCTGATCGCCGTCTTCGCGATCATCGCGCTGGTCGCCACGCTGACCGCCCGCCAGTCCGGCAAGGACCTCTACGAATCAATCCCGCGCCCGACGCCGGCGATGACCACCCACATGGGGTTCGGCAGCCCCGTGCTGTGGTGGGTGATCGCGCTGGTGGTCGGCTACCTGATCACGCTGTGGGCCACCGGAACCGACGACCGGCCCCGCGCCCTGCGCTGGATCGGAACGATCATCACGGTCGTCGGCGGCCTCGGCGCGCTGGTGCTGACCATCCTCGCCGGACACTCCGGCGCAACCGCCGTCTGGGGCTAGCGGTTCTTGCGCTTCTCCCTGGCCCGCACCTGCAGGTGGATCGGCGTACCCGGGAATCCGAACTCCTCGCGCAGCCGCCGCTCGACGTAGCGCAGGTACTGCGGATCAAGATCACCGGTGGTGAACAGGATGAAGGTCGGCGGCCCGGCCTGGGCCTGGGTGCCGAACAGGATCCGCGGCTGCTTGCCGCCCCGCACCGGGTGCGGATGGGCAGCGACCAGCCGGCCGAGGAATGCGTTCAGCTTGCCGGTGGAGATCCGCTGCTCCCAGCCCGAGTAGGCCTCCTCGATCGCCTTGCCGAGCCGGTCCACGTGCCGTCCGGACAGCGCCGACAGATTGACCCGGGGCGCCCACCAGTAGGTCTGCAGATCCTTCTCGACCTCGCGCGCCAGGTAGTAGCGCCGCTCGTCGTCGGTCAGGTCCCACTTGTTGAAGACCAGCACCAGTCCCTTGCCGGCCTCGACGACGCTGGTCAGGATCCGCAGGTCCTGGTCGCTCACTGTTTCGGCCGCATCGATCACCATCACGCAGATCTCGGCTCGCTCGATTGCGCCCTGGGTGCGCAGGCTCGCGTAGTACTCGTGCCCCGACGCCTCCTTCACCCGCCGCCGGATCCCGGCGGTGTCCACGAACTGATAGGTACGCCCGTCCAGCTCGACCAGCTCGTCCACCGGGTCCACGGTGGTGCCGGAGGCGTTGTCGACCACCGACCGCTCGGCGCCCGCCAGCTTGTTCAGCAGCGAGGACTTACCCACATTCGGCTTGCCGACGATGGCGACGCGCAGCGGCCCGCGTACCTCCTCGAAGCTCTCCGGCGGCGCCGGCGGCAGCGCCTCCAGCACGGCATCCAGCAGATCGCCGCTGCCCCGGCCGTGCAGGGCAGAGACCGCATACGGCTCCCCCAGGCCGAGATTCCACATCGCCGCCGCCTCGGCCTCGGCGCGCGGGTCGTCGACCTTGTTCGCGGCCAGCACCACGGGCTTCTTCGACCGCCGCAGCACGCGCACGACGGCCTCGTCCTCGTCCAGCGTGCCGACCGTCGCGTCCACGACGAACAGCACCGCATCGGCCGCGCCGATCGCCAGCTCGGCCTGCTCCGCGATCCGCGCGGCCATCCCGTCGGCGTCGGAGGCCCAGCCGCCGGTGTCGACGACCACGAACTCGCGCCCGTTCCAGACGGCGTCATAGCTCACCCGGTCCCGGGTCACCCCCGGCGTGTCCTGCACCACCGCCTCCCGGCGGCCGAGGATCCGGTTCACCAACGTGGACTTGCCCACATTCGGTCGGCCGACCACCGCCAGCACCGGCCTGCTGGCCGGGACCGCGGGTGCGGCGGGTTCCGGTTCCGTCATCGCATGTCCTCCGGCCGTCAGTGATCAGCGTCCCCGCAGCTCGACGCCGCGGAGGCCGCCACACCCTACCCCCTCCCGCCGTCCGCCGGCCTGCGGAACGCGGGCGCAGGTCAGGAGGCCGCCCGCCCGAGGACCTCGACCTCGGCAAGATCGAGTTCGCGGGCATCGTCGCCGGGGAACCAGATCCGCACGTAGCGGGCGCGGGCGTCCCACGGCAGCGTCGTCGGCACCCCCGCGACATCGTCGCGGCGCACCTTGGTCACCGCCGGGTCCGCCAGTGCGGCGTCCAGCGAATCCGGGAACGGTCGCTCCGAGGTCAGCACCCAGTAGTCGGCCAGTCGTGCGGTGCAGCAGTCCGTCCGGTTGTAGACCGCGACCGATTCCACGTCGAACGCCCCGCCGAGGTCGACCTGCCACCACGGCTGCGCCTCGCGGCCCGAGCTCGCGAAGAGGTTGCCCGTGTTGCCGTCCACGGCGCGCTCCGGGCCGAAGCCGTCGCCCCACTGCGAGATCGCGGTCGCCTGCTTGCCCCGGCTGGCGTTCACCAGCGGCTCCAGCCCCATCGACCGGTCGTGCAGCGCGGCGACGTCGGCGATGAACACGTCCAGCACCCCATCGCCGATCTTGACCGGGCCCTCGATCCGGGTCTTCCCCGGCTCGGAACGGACCGCCGCTGCCTCGGCGGCCGCGCGATCCATCTCGGCCCGCGCCCGCTCGGCGGCGTCGGCGTCGCCAGTGTCGAGCGCGCCGAGCAGGCGGTACGCCGCCCGCAGCGACTCGCCCCACAACGTCGTCGCAGTGAGGTTCCGGTCGGCGTCGGCGACGAAGCCCGCCTCCGTGCCGGCGCGAATCAGGGCGGGCGCCTCCTCGATCCCGGTCACCACCGGATCGAGCTCGGCCAACGCGCCAGGCGGATCGGCGTCCCAGCGGTCCCAGAACCGGGCCAGCTCGGCCGCGAGCCGCGGCGCCTGCGGCAACCAGTTCTCGCCATTGAAGCGGGGTGCGGCATGGTTGAGATCGACGAACGTCTCCAGCGCCGCCGCCACCTCGGGGTCCCCGTCGGCGAGGAACCGCGCCGCCTGCGCTCCGGAGACCTTCGGGTCGTAGGCCCGGTCGTTCCAGGCGAAGTCGGCCATGGTGAAGATCACCGGCTTGCTCGCGTAGGCCTGGTTCATCGGGTTCGACACGATGCCCTGGGTGGTGTCGGACAACCCCGGCTCACGGTGGTCGTAGGGGCCGAGCAGCAATCGCCCGGCCGTCTGGGCGAAGTCGTTGACCGGGTAGTTGTCCCAGACGAACACCTCGCGACCGAAGAGCTCGCGGATCCGTTCGGTCTGCTCCACCGTGATGCTCGACGGGACGACATCGGTACCGGTCCACATCACCACGACCGCCGGATCGAGGTACTCGCGCCAGGCCGCCTTGTAGGGCGTCTCGGTCAGGTCGCCGTACTGGGTGGGGACCGTCTGCAGCGGGTACACATCGCCCTTGGTCGCCACGAACTCACGTTGCACGAAGCTCAACAGCTCCGCCTGCGCCCGCCCGACCGTGCCCTGATTCGCCGCGCCGTAGCGTTCGGTGTCGGCGGCGCACCGAAACTGCAGGGCGATGTCGTCCAGCGGGATGGAGAAGGCGCGGACCCCGGCCGCATACATCGCCTCGAACTTGGCCAGCAGCGCGGCGCGGTCGGACTCGCCGCTAAAGCAGATGGTGTTGCCCGGGGAGAGGGCGAAGGTGAACCGGACGTGGTTGGCCGCCGCCTGCTCGACGAGCTCGCGCAGCTCGGCCAGCTTCTCGGCCGGGTACGGGTCGCGCCACCGCTCGCGGTGGTAGGGATCATCCTTCGGGGCGTAGATGTAGGTGTTCGCCTTGATCTGCCCGTAGAAGGCGAGCTGGTCCAGCCGCTCGGCCTGGCTCCACGGCTTGCCGTAGAACCCTTCGATGGTGCCGCGCAGCGCCATCGCCGGCGCGTCGCGTACCTCCACCCCGGCCACCCGCCAGCCGCTGCCGCGCGGCGTGAGCACCTGGCGCAGCGTCTGCACCGCATAGAACTGCCCGGCCCCGTCGGCGCCCGCCAGCGCGACCCGGCCGACGGAACCGCCGCCGCGGGTCACCCGCAGCGCATAGCCCTCCTCGTCCGAGACGGGCGCCGTGTCGCCCAGCGCGTCGCGCACGTCGGCGCGCTCCGGGCCGCCGAGGTGGAAGGTCAGCACACCCCGCGGCACCGCACCCTCGACCACCTGCGGGCGGGCGCCGCGCTCGCGCAACACCCCGAGCAGCAGGTCACGCGCCGCGGGATCGGTGTCGGTGCCGACGACCACGGCAACGCGACCCGCCAACGGGAGGTCGGGCCCGGCGGCTCGGACCTCCCGCGGGGTCGGGGAGATCACCGGTACGCGGCCCGGCGGTGCGGCGGCCGCGGGCGGGGCGAGGGTGAGGGCGGTGCCGAGGGCGAGCACCGAGCCGGCGAGGACGGCGACCAGGCGCCGGAGGCGGGGGGCGGGAATCATCGTTGACCCTTTCGCGAGACTGTCGCTGCGCGACAAGCTACACGATTGATCGGATGTCTCAGGGCCGACCGGGGCGCGAGGGCCGAATCTCCGTCCCGGTCCCGGCGTCGGCCAGTGCAAGGATCCGATCGATCACGCCGGCCAGATCCAGCGCGGTCGAGTCGATCACGGTGACGCCGTCGGCGGCGGTGGTGAAGTTCGCCACCGTCGAGTCGTCGGCGTCTCGGCGTACCACCTGGTCGGTGACGTCGGCGGCGCTGACCCGCTGACCGAGCTCGGTGTGCCGGCGCCGCACCCGCGCATCGGCATCGGCGACCAACAGCACCCGGACATCCGCATCCGGCGCGACCACGGTGGTGATGTCGCGACCCTCCGCGACGATCCCGCGCTCGGCGCCGGCGATGATCGCCCGCTGCCGGGCGATCAGATCCTCGCGGACGGCGAGATTGGTGGCCACTCGCGACACGGCGGCCGAGATCCGCGGCTCCCGGATCGCCGCCGTCACGTCGATGTCGGCGATCGCGATCGCGAAGGCATCGGGATCGGTGACGATGTCAAGACGGGCAGCACGCACCAGCCGGGCCGTCGCCTCGGTGTCGGCGAGATCCACGCCGCGGTCGAGGGCGAGCCAGGCGCCCGCTCGATACATCGCACCGGTATCCAGGAAGGCGAGACCGAGCCGGCGGGCCACCCCGCGGGCCGCGCTGGACTTGCCAGAACCCGACGGCCCGTCGATCGCCACGACGAGGCGGATCGTCGCTTCCTGTCCTGTGCCCACGCGGCTTCCCTCCTCCGGCCCGATGATCGGGCCAAGCTTGCCGACACCCGGACGGTTTGGCCAAACCTGCACCGGTCCGCCCCGCTCGGGATGTGCACGGCACATGACCTCTCGGGATGTGCACGGCACATGACCTCTCGGGATGTGCACGGCACATGACCTCTCGGGATGTGCACGGCACAATGGGCTCTCGTGCGCGCACCATGGATCGCAGCAACGCTCGCTGCGGCCGGCCTCGCCGGGCTGGCCGCCCAGGACCTGGTCCAGCGCAAGCGGGCGATCCGGCGCAACTTCCCGGTCCTTGGTCGAGCGCGGTACGCCATCGAGCGGATCGGGCCGGAGCTGCGCCAATACATCGTCGCCTCCAACAACGAGGAGCGACCGTTCAGCCGCGACCAGCGGAGCTGGATCTATGCCTCGGCCAAGCAGGAGAACAACTACTTCGGGTTCGGGACCGACAACGACGTCGAATACACAGGCGGCTATCCGATCATCAAGCAGCGCACCTTCGCCCGGGTCGCGCCGCCCACCCGGATGGACTCCCACGACGCCTGGTTGCCCTCGGTCAAGGTGCTCGGCGGCGCGCGCGGGCGCCGGCACGCCTTCCGCCCCGACTCGGTGGTCAACATCTCCGGAATGTCCTACGGATCGCTGTCGGCGAATGCCGTGCGCGCAATGAACACGGGCGCCAGGCTGGCCGGGGTGCTGCACGACACGGGCGAGGGCGGCCTGTCCGCTCATCACCGGCACGGCGGCGAGTTGATCTTCCAGATCGGCACCGGCTACTTCGGCTGTCGCGACGCCGCCGGGAAATTCGATCTTGCCCGGCTCAAGGACCTGGTCGCCTCCGCGCCCGTGCGGGCGCTGG
Organism: Naumannella cuiyingiana; assembly: GCF_013408305.1. Taxonomy (NCBI): domain Bacteria; kingdom Bacillati; phylum Actinomycetota; class Actinomycetes; order Propionibacteriales; family Propionibacteriaceae; genus Naumannella; species Naumannella cuiyingiana. The sequence goes on from NZ_JACBZS010000001.1 coordinate 72,309, forward strand.
AGATCAAACTGTCCCAGGGCGCCAAGCCCGGCCTCGGCGGGATGCTGCCCGGGGTCAAGGTGACGCCCGAGATCGCCCGCATCCGTGGCATCGAGGAGGGCGTCGACTGCGCCAGCCCGTCGCGGCACACGGCCTTCGGCGACGTCGATTCCATGCTCGACTTCGTGGAGCTGCTGGCCGCCGAGACCGGCCTGCCCGTCGGGATCAAGACCGCCGTCGGGCACCTGACCTTCTTCGACGAGCTGATCGAGGCCCAGGCCCGCGGCGACCGCGGCATCGACTTCCTGACCATCGACGGCGGCGAGGGCGGCACCGGCGCCGCTCCGTTGATCTTCGCCGACTCGGTCGCCTTCCCGTTCCGGGTGGGGTTCGCCAAGGTCTGGTCCAGGTTCGCCGAGGCGGGGCTGGCCGACGATCTGATCTTCATCGGATCGGGCAAGCTCGGCGTACCCGACAATGCGATCGTCGCGTTCGCCCTGGGCGCGGACCTGATCAACGTCGGCCGGGAGGCGATGCTCGCCGTCGGCTGCATCCAGGCGCAGAAGTGTCACACCGACCACTGCCCGACCGGCGTCGCGACGCAGAACCGCTGGCTCGCGCACGGCCTGGACCCGCACGACAAGTCGATCCGGGTGGCGAACTATCTGGGTACGCTGCGCCGCGACCTCGCGCGCGTCGCGGAGGCGGTCGGCGTACCGCACCCGGCCCTGGTCTCCCCCGACGATGTCGAGATCATGGACGGCGCCTCCGGCTCGGCCACGGTACGCGAGGTCTACGGCTACCGGCCCGGCTGGAACGTGCCGACCCCCGCCGCGATCGCGGCCTGCGAGGAGCTGCTCGGGCCCCATCGCTGATCAGAACGCGCTGCTCAGGCGGGCCGGACGGTCCAGCCGGACCCGGTCATCACCCGGTCCAGCTCCGCGCGGCGCTCCGGGCGTACCGACAACCGAAGATGCCCGACCAGCCGCGCGGGATCGTGCTCGATCGCGATGTCCTCGACGTTCACCCCGGCGGCGTCGACATCGGCGAACAGCCGGGCCAGCGAGCCCGGCGCATCGGGGATCTCCACGACGACCTCGGCATAGTCCACCGGCGCGCGACCGTGCTTGCCGGGCAGCCGCCGGGTGCCGGCGACGCCGTCGCCCAGCCACTGCGCCACATCCGCGCCCGGCTCGGCGAGCTGGTCGGCAACGACCGTCAGCCGCTTCGTCAGGGCCCGCAGCTCGGGCACCAGCATCCGCGCGTTGGCCGAGACGATCTGCTGCCACAGCGCGGGATCGCTGCCGGCGATGCGGGTGACATCGCGCAGCCCCTGGCCGGCCAGCGACAATTCCTCGGGCGGTACGCCGAGCAGGTGGCCGGCCATCGCCGCGGAGACCAGATGGGGCAGGTGGGAGACCCGGCCGACGGCCCGGTCGTGCTCGTCCGGGGCCAGGCTGATCACCCGGGCGCCACACAGCTCGGCGAGCCGGGTGACGGCCGCGACCGCCGCCGGCTCCGCGTCGGGGTGCGGGGTGATCGCCCAGGTCCGGTCGACGAACAGCTCGGGATCGGCAGCAAGCGGACCCGGCAGGTGCGATCCCGCCATGGGGTGCGAGCCCACATAGCGGCCGAGCGAGCGATGCTCCATCAGCTCACGCAGCACGGGTTCCTTGACCGAACCGACATCGGTCACGGCCGCGGAGCGGTAGGTGTCCAGCGCCTCGTCGACCACGCCCGCGATGGCCCGCGGCGGCACGGCGACGATCACCAGGCCGACCTCGTGCGGCGCGGCAACCGACGTCAGTGTGCCCGCCCCCCGCTCGGCCGCCACCCGGGCGTGGGCGGGATTGGCGTCCACCAGGTGCACGGTCTCGCCCGCCCGGGTCAGGGCCTGCCCGATCGAGGCGCCGACCAGGCCGGCGCCGATCAGGACGACCGGGCCCAGCGGCGAGCCGGCAGCGGTCACGCCTTGGCGCCGAGCAGCTCGGCCAGCGCCGGTTCGGTCAACCGTCGGAACTTGCGCTCCTGCGGCCTGGTCCGGTCGAGCACCGCGGCCTCCAGTGCCTCCGGGGCCAGCAGGCCCGGCTCGCCGGTCGCGGCATTCGCCCCGTCGGTGGAGGTGGCGAGCCCGCGCACGGTCAGTTGCAGGGCCTCCGCCAGCGGCAGGTCGGGCCGCCAGTCCGGCTCGATGGCCTTGGTGATCGCGTCCGCCGATCCGCCCATCACGGCGAACGTCTCCTCGTCGGCGACCGACCCGTCATAGCTCAGCCGATAGATCACGTCGCCGGCCGGCTCCTCGCCGAGCTCGGCGACGGCGAGCTCCACCTCATAGGGCTTCTCACCGCTGGTGGAGAAGATCGTGCCGAGGAACTGGGCGTACATGTTCGCCAACGCCCGGCCCGTGACATCGGCCCGGGCGTAGGAGTAGCCGCGCAGGTCGGCCGAGCGGATGCCCAGCACCCGCAGGTGCTCGAACTCGTTGTAGCGGCCGACGGCGGCGAAGCCGATCCGGTCATAGACCTCGGAGATCTTGTGCAGCGCGCGCGAGCGGTTCTCGGCGACCAGCAAGATGCCGTCGGCGTACCGGCTGACCGCGACCGAACGCCCGCGGGCGATGCCCTTGCGCGCGAAGTCCGCCCGGTCCTTCATCAGTTGCTCGGGCGCGACGTAGAGCGGCATGCTCATCGCGGTCTCCTGCCTGTCGGGTCATCCATGATCATTTTCCTCCGGCTCAGAGCAGCGGCGCCGCGGGACCGTCGGGACGCTGCATCCGGGCCGCGACGACCCGGTCGACGATCTCGCCGACCTCGTCGTCGGTGAGCCGACGGACGCCGTCGGCGGTGGCCATCATCACCACCGGGAAGATCCGCCGGGTGAGGTCCGGCCCACCGGTCGCGGAGTCGTCATCGGCCGCGTCGTAGAGCGCCTGCACCACCGCGGTCGCCGCGCCCTCGGCATCCAGGTCGTCGCGATAGAGCTTCTTCAGCGAACCCCGGGCATAGGTCGAGCCGGAACCGACCGCATGGAAGGCCGTCTCCTCGTAGCGGCCGCCGGTCGCGTCGTAGGAGAAGATCCGGCCCACGCCGCGCACCGGATCCCAGCCGGCGAACAACGGCAGCACCATCAGGCCCTGCATGGCCAGGCCGAGGTTGCCGCGGATCATCGACGCCAGGTGATTGGCCTTGCCGGACAGCGACAGCGGCGCTCCCTCGATCTTCTCGTAGTGCTCCAGCTCGACGCGGAACAGCCGCACCAGCTCGACCGCGATCCCGGCCGTGCCGGCGATTCCGATCATGGAGTACTCATCGGCGGCGAACACCTTCTCGATGTCGCGCTGGGCGATCATGTTGCCCATCGTGGCCCGGCGATCGCCCGCCATCACCACCCCGCCGGGAAATCCGGCGGCGACGATGGTCGTGCCGTGCGGGGCCAGCTCGGCGGCGCGCGTGCCGTCGGCGGCGGTCGAGGAGCCCGGCAGCGAACCGGGCGAGCCCGCCGCCGCGAGGTCGGCGATCGTCATGGGCAGGAGCTTGCCGGGGCTGCGCTGTGCGTCGGTCACTGGCCGCCCTTCTGCACGAAGGAGCGGACGAACTCGGCCGCATTGGTCTCCAGCACGCCGTCGATCTCGTCGAGCAGGTCGTCGAAGTCGTCGGTCTGCGGCTGGGCCTGCGCCTGGCCGGGGGCACCGGCGTCGGCGTCCTCGCCGCCGTCGCCCGAGCCCGGCCGATTGCTGCGTTCCTGCGACTGCGCCATGTCGGCACCTCCGTCCCTGCGTCCGGCCGCCCTGGCCGGAACTCCAGCCTAGCGACCGCGACCGACCCTCACAGGTGAAGCCGTTCCAGCAGGTCGGCCAGCCCGTCCGCCGCATCCATCAGCTCCCCGACGTGCCGCCGGGTGCCGCGCGCGGGATCGGTCGTCGGCACCCGCAGCAGGCTCGCCCGCCCCGGCACCTCGAAGATCAGCGAGTCCCAGGACGCGGCGAGCACCGAGCGGCCGTACTCGGCGACGCAGCGGCCACGGAAGTACGCGCGGGTGTCGTCCGGCGGCTCGGTGATCGCGGCGGCGATCGCGTCGTCGGTCACCAGCCGCCGCATCCGGCCGCGGTCGAGCAGGCGCCGGTAGAGCGACCGGGCGGGATCGAGGTCGGCGTACTGCAGGTCGACCAGCGCCAGCTTGGGCGCATCCCAGCCGAGGCCGTCGCGGCGCCGGTAGGACTCCGCCAGCCGCCACTTGGCCACCCAGTCCAGCCGGTCGGCCATCGCCAGCGGATCGGCGCGCAGCCCGTCGATCGCCGCCTGCCACTCCTCCAGCACCCGGTACGCCTCGGCGTCCGCGCCGCCCGGATCGACCCGTTCGAGGTGTCGCCGACACGCCTCCGCATAGGCCTCCTGCAGGTCCAACCCGCTCATCGCCCGACCGTCGGCCAGCGGCACCAGCTCGCCGAGCGCGCCCGCATCCAGATCGGCGTCGTGGCTGATCGCCCGGAAGGCGGCCACCGGATCGGTCAGGGTGAGCGAGCCGTCCAGGTCGCCGGCCTCCAGGGCGCGCAGCACCAGGGCCGCCGTACCGATCTTGAGGAAGGTCGCGGTCTGCGAGCAGTTGGCATCGCCGGTGATCACGTGCAGCCGGCGATGCAGCGTGGCATCGGCATGCGGCTCGTCGCGGGTGTTGATCAAGGGCCGGTTCATGGTCGTCTCCAGGCCGACCTCTGCCTCGAAGAAGTCGGCGCGCTGGCTGAGCTGGAACCCCGGGCGCTCGCTGTGCTGGCCGATGCCGATCCGCCCGGCGCCGGTGATCACCGGACGCGAGGCGAGGAACGGGGTGAACTGGACGACCACGCGGTGGAACGGGGTGCGGCGCGACAGCAGATAGTTCTCGTGGGTCCCGTACGAGGCGCCCTTGCCGTCGGTGTTGTTCTTCCAGATCCGCAACTGCGCGCCGAACCGCCGGGACGCGGCCCGCGCGGCGCGGAGCAGGATCTCGTCGCCGGCGGCGTCGTAGCGCACGGCGTCCAGCGCGCTGGTCACTTCGGGCCCGGAGTACTCCGGATGGGCATGATCGACATAGAACCGCGCACCGTTGGCGAGCACCACATTGGCCAGCCCGTCCTCGACATCGGTCAGCATGTCGGGGCTCGCGCCGCTGCGATCGACGTCGAAGCCGCGCAGGTCGCGCAACGGAGACTCGGTCTCGTAGTCCCAACGCATCCGGCCGCCGGCGATCTCGTCGGCATAGGCGCGCACGAGATGGTTGGACAGGTACATCGGGTGCAGGTCCAACTCCGCGCCCGGGGCGAGGGTGATGCCGTACTCGGTCTCGATCCCGAAGATCGGACTCATCGCGCCCCGGCCGATGCCGCGCGGCGGGCGAGGGCGCGGACGAGCGCGACCAGCGCCCGCCAGCCCAGGAGTCCGGCGAGCAGGGTCAGCGTCGCCACCACCAGGAACGCGGGCGCCCCGGCGCCGACCGCGATCCGGTAGCCCAGGCCCACGCCGAGCGTGGCGGCGGCCACGATCGCGCCGGAGGAGATCCGGTCCGCTCGCCGCCATCGCCGTGCCGCGCCGAGGACCAGCCAGCCGATGGCGGCTCCCGCCGCGAACGGCGCGGCCACGGCCAGCACCTGGCTGGCGTCCTGCGCGCCGCCGTGACTGGCCCGGCCGGCGGTGGCGAAGCCGACGATCACGATCGCGTCCAGCAGCGCGGCCAACACGACGGTGTTGACCGGCCCGATCCGGCCGGTGGCCGCGGTCCGGTCGTCGACGTCGGTCACAGGTACTGCCCCGTGGTGCTGATGTTCTCCACGGCGCGATCGGTGGCCTGCTTGGAGGTGAAGAGGGTACGCACGTGCACGATCCGCTCCCCCTTCTTGCCCGAGATGCGCGCCCAGTCGTCGGGATTGGTCGTGTTGGGCAGGTCCTCGTTCTCGGCGAACTCGTCGGTGCAGGCCTGCAGCAGATGCTGGATCCGGATGCCGCCGACGCCGGTCGCGAGTCGCTCCTTGATCGCCAGCTTCTTCGCCCGGCCGACGATGTTGTTGATCATCGCGCCCGAGTTGAAGTCGCGGAAGTAGAGCACCTCGGTGTCGCCGCCGGCATAGGTCACCTCGAGGAAGCGGTTGTCGTCGGAGTCGGCGTACATGTGTTCGACGGTCCGGTCGATCATCGCCGCCCGGCAGCGCGCCGGATCGTTGTCGAACTCGGCCAGGTCGTCGGGATTCAGCGGCAGGGTCGCCGACAGGTACTTGTCGAAGATCTCCCGTGCCGCCTCCGCGTCGGGCCGCTCGATCTTGATCTTGACGTCCAATCGCCCCGGTCGCAGGATGGCCGGATCGATCATGTCCTCGCGGTTGGAGGCGCCGACGATGATCACATTGTCCAGACCCTCGACGCCGTCGATCTCGGCGAGCAACTGCGGGACGATCGTGTTCTCCACATCGGAGGAGACGCCGCTACCGCGGGTGCGGAAGAGCGAGTCCATCTCGTCGAAGAAGACGATTACCGGCATCCCCTCCGACGCCTTGTCCCGGGCGCGGGTGAAGATCAGCCGGATGTGCCGCTCGGTCTCGCCGACATACTTGTTCAACAGCTCCGGCCCCTTGATGTTGAGGAACCAGCTCCGTCCCTCGCGGCCGGTCGTCTCGGTCACCTTGCGGGCCAGCGAATTGGCCACCGCCTTGGCGATCATGGTCTTGCCGCAGCCGGGCGGTCCGTAGAGCAGGATGCCCTTCGGCGGCGCCAGCTCGAACTCGGCGAACAGATCGCGGTGCAGGAACGGCAGCTCGACCGCGTCCTGGATCTGTTCGATCTGGCGGCCGAGGCCGCCGATCGAGGTGTACTCGACATCCGGCACCTCCTCCAGCACCAGATCCTCCACGTCCACCTTCGGCACCACGTCGAAGGCGTACAGGATGCGCCGGTCGACCAGCAGCGAGTCGCCCGGCCGCAGCGTCTGGCCGCGGAGCTGGTCGGCCAGCCGGACCACATGCTCCTCATCGGCCTGGGCGACCACCACGGCCCGGTGTCCGTCCTCCAGGACATCCTTCAGCACGGCGACATCGCCGACCGCGATCGGGGCGAAGGCATCGACCACGACATGGGCCTCGTTCAGCACCACTTCGGCGCCCGGCGTCAGCATGGCCTGATCCACCTCGGGCGCGACGCTGACCCGCAGCTTCCGGGCGCCGAGCCAGACATCGGCATGGACCAGCGGCTCCGCGCCGGTGCGGGCGGCCTCCACGATCTGGTCGAGGATGCCGAAGCTGACCGGCGGCTGGGCCATCTGCTCCACCTCGGCGCGGACCTGGGTCAGCCGCTCGCGCGCCTGGCTCAGCGTCGCCGACAGCCGCTCGTTCTGGCCGGTCAGCTCGCGGACCTGGCCGCGGGCCTCGGCGAGCCGGCGCTCGAGCGCGGTGAGCTGTGCCGCCCGGTCCGGTTCGGGCGTACCACCCGTGACGTTCTGGGTCATCCTGGCCTCCCCTGGCTCGGCCTCCCCCGACTGGGGGTGTCCCACGAGCCTACCCACCGGTCGACCCGCGGCCCGGGAGTTTCACACCCGCGCCGGTCAGCCGCCCACCCCCGGCGGTCGCGGCCCGGTGTAGTCCGGGCCGTAGGCGCCCGGCGCGGGCCGCCGCTTGCGCGGCGGTGCCGTGACGCCCGGGGCCAGCCGCCGCGCCGTGACCAGGAAGCCGGTGTGACCGGTGGCGGCGTGACCGGGCCGGATGGCCAGTCCCTCGGCGTGCCAGGGCCGCAGCGAGGACTCGGTCGCCTCCGGCTCGGTGAAGCCGGTGTGGGCGCGCAGCGTCTCCACGATCCGGCCGAGCTGGGTCGTGGTGGCGACATAGGCGCAGAACACGCCGCCCGGCTCCAGCGCGTCGGCCACCGCGGGTACGCAGTCCCACGGCGCGAGCATGTCCAGGATCGCCCGGTCGACCGGTTCCGGGCCGAGATCGGTGGCCAGGTCGCCGAGGCGTACCTGCCAGTTGTCGGGGCGTACGCCGAAGAAGTTCGTCACATTCCGCTCGGCGATCTCGGCGAAGTCGCCGCGACGCTCGTAGGAGTACAGGGTCCCGGTCGGGCCGATCGCGCGCAGCAGCGACATGCTCAGCGCGCCCGAACCGACACCGGCCTCGACCACCCGGGCGCCCGGGAAGATGTCGGCCGCCATCAGGATCTGCGCGGCGTCCTTGGGGTAGACCACCGCGGCACCGCGCTTCATGGTGACCGTGAACTCGGCGAGCAGCGGGCGCAGCGCTAGGTACTGCACGCCTCCGGTGGACGTCACCAGCACGCCCTCCGGGCCGCCGATCAGGTCGTCGTGGGCGATCGCGCCCTTGGCCGTGTGGAAGGAGCGCCCGGCCTCCAGCAGCACCGAGTGCCGCCGGCCCTTCGGGTCGTGCAGCGTCACCCGGTCCCCCGCCGCCAGCGGGCCCCGCCCGACCCCCGCCAGCGGGCGCCCCGGTCCGTTCGTGTGCTCGGACGAAACTTCGTCGGTCACCAGCGAAACCCCCAGACGGCAAGTTGTCCGCCGGGCCCGAGGTAGGCCCGGCCGGTGGTCGAGATACCCGGCCCCATCCAGGTGTCGCGGTCCTCGCGCCACAGCGGCAACACGGTGGCGTCGCGGGCGGAGAGCACCTGCAGGTCGGCCAGCACTGCCCGCCGGTCGGCCAGCGTCGCCGCCGCGCCCAGCCGGGCCGCGAGCGCGCGGGCCTCGTCGGCCGATTCCGGCAGGGGCGCCGCCAGCCAGGGCAGCAACTGGGCGATCGGGCTGTCGGTCGCCGGTTCCGGCGAGCCCAGCCACAGGTCGGCTCGCCGCTCGTCGGGCTGGACCAGCACGTCGAACCCGGCCCCCCGCAACGCGGCGGACACCCGCTCGGCGCGCAGCGCCTCGTCGGCGACGTCGTTGTCGAAGCCGAGGCTGACCCGAACCGGCGGGCCGGTCCGCGGCTCGGTCGCGTCGCCGAACACGGCCCGGTAGCCGGGCGCGTCCGGCGGCAGCAAGGAGAAGTCGGTCCGCAGCGGGGTGACCGCGTCGGCCACCCGGCCGCGCAACTCGGCGTCGGCGCGCAGGGCCGAGCGGGGCGACCAGGCGAGCGTCCACGAACGCCCGGCCGGCTCGACCAGGCGGCGGAATCCGTCCCGGGTGGTGCCGAGCGGATTCGCCTCGACCTGCACGCCCAGCGCGCCCTCCTGCTGTTCGTCGAGGCCGCCCCAGACGACATCGACCTCGGCATTGGTCATCGCATTGCGCAAGAACTCGCTCGCCTCGTAGCGCTGGATGCTGAGCCGCTCCTGGCCCGAGGGCGCGAATCCGACATAGTCGGGGTAGGCGGTGAAGCCGACGCGGTGCTCGGTGATGATCTCCATCCGGTACGGCCCGCTGCCCACCGCGAGCTGGCTGGCCGGGCGGACCCGATCCGGCCGGTAGGCGGCCGGGCTGACCAGCGAGGCGACCGGTGCGGCGAGGGCGTACCCGAACTGATTGTCCGGCCGGCTCAGCCGGAAGACGACGGTGTCGGGGCCCGTCTCGATGCCCGCCAGCGCGGCGAAGAGTGTGCGCGCCTCGCCGGTGTCGTCGAGGGCGATCGCCCGCTCGATGCTGAACTTCACCGCCGCGGGGTCGACCGGCGTACCGTCGATGAACTCCAGGCCCTCCACCAGGGTGCACCGATAGCTCACCGGGGTCCGATAGACGCAATTGGCCGCGTCGGGTTTCAGCAGCCCGTCGCCGGGATCCAGCGCGAGCAGGCGCTGGAAACTGGCCAGCACCATGGCGTCGGACATGCCGACCCCGTTGGCCGCGGGATCGAGCCGGTTGAACGGTTCGGTGACACCGACGGTGAACGCCTTGCGCTCGGGGTGGCCCGGCTGGTTACCGGCCCAGGTACACGACGCGAGCAGCGTGGCGGCGGCGGTGAGCGCGACCAGGCGGGCGGCGAGGCGCCGCGCGCGGCTCATGACGCGCCGGCGACCAGCCGGGCCATGGCCTCCGCGTCCAGGCCGGCCAGGGTGTCGATCACCACCCGGCGCGGCTGCGCGGGCAGGGCGACCAGGTGCCGGATCCCGACGACGACGGCGCCCGCGGCATTGCCCGACGCCGCGCCCGGCACGGAATCCTCCAGCACGACGCAGTCGGCGGCCGACACCCCGAGCCGGTGGGCCGCGGTCAGGTAGGGCTCCGGGTGGGGCTTGCCGTGGGTCACGTCGTCCCCGGCCACCACGGTGGCGAAGGTGTCCGGCGCCAACCGGTCCAGCACGGCGTCCAGGATCACCCGGTACGACGCCGACACCAGCGCGGACGGTACGCCCGCCGCGGCGAAGGAGGCGAGCAGCTCCCGGGCCCCGGGGCGCCACGGGATGTCGTGCTCGCGGATGTGCGCCACCACCCGGGTCACCAACTCATCGACCACCCCGGCCGGCGTCCAGCCGTGCCCCGGACCGAGCTGGGCGTCGAGCACCGACACGATGTAGCGCCCCGAGTCGAGCAGCGCGTTGCCGACCAGCCGCTCGGCGTCCTGATCGGTCCAGCGCACGCCGAGCCGGTCGGCAAGGGCGTACTGGGCCTGCACCCAGACGGGCTCGGTGTCGACCAGCGTCCCGTCGAAATCCCACAGCGCGGCGGCGGGTGGCCGTGCCGGGACGGGCGGCCGCTCGGCGGCGGCCTGCGAGGCTGACATGTTCATCGGCGTCATCTTCCCAAACCCGTCGCCGTCCGGACAAAAGCGCCGCCCGTGGGCCGCGTGAGCAACAATGGCCCGGTGAGCCCGCAACCCGATCGCACCGCCGAACTGACCGACGCCCTGCTGCGCCGGGTGATGCTCTTCGACGGCGCCATGGGTGTCACCATCCAGGGCCTCGGGCTGACCGAGTCCGACTTCCGCGGGGAGCGGTTCGCCGACTGGCCGGTCGACCTGCAGGGCAACAACGACCTGCTCAGCCTGACCCGCCCCGACGTGATCGAGCGGATCCACCGCGACTTCCTGGAGGTCGGCGCCGACTTCATCTCCACCAACACCTTCAACGCCCAGGCGATCTCGCTCGCCGACTACGCGATGTCTGACCTGGCCCGCGAGTTCAATGTCGCCTCCGCGCGGCTGGCCCGCGCCGCAGCGGATGCGTACTCCACGCCGGAGCGTCCCCGCTATGTCCTGGGCGCTCTCGGCCCGACCAACCGGACCGCGTCCATCTCCCCGGACGTGAACGACCCCGGCGCGCGCAATATCGGCTTCGCCGAGCTGGTGGCCGCCTACCGGGAACAGGCCGAGGGGCTGGTCGAGGGCGGCGTGGACGCCTTGTTGATCGAGACGATCTTCGACACCCTGAACGCGAAGGCGGCGATCTTCGCGCTGGAGGAACTGTTCGCCGAGCACGGCCGCCGCTGGCCGGTGATCATTTCGGGCACCATCACCGACGCGTCGGGGCGCACCCTGTCCGGGCAGACCGTCGAGGCCTTCTGGAACTCGGTACGCCACGCGCGCCCGCTCGCCGTCGGCCTGAACTGCGCCCTGGGTGCCGCCGAGGTGCGGCCCTGGCTGGCCGAGCTGTCCCGGGTCGCCGACTGCTTCGTCTCGGCGTACCCCAATGCGGGCCTGCCGAACGCCTTCGGCGAGTACGACGAGTCGCCGGAGCAGATGGCGCAGGTGATCGGATCGTTCGCCACCGACGGGCTGGTCAACATCGTCGGCGGCTGCTGCGGCACCACCGCCGAGCACATCGCCGCGTTCGCCGAACAGGTGGCCGGCACCGTGCCGCGCGAGGTGCCCGAGGCCGGGCCGGCGCTGCGGCTGTCCGGGCTGGAGCCGCTGAACGTCACCGATGAGTCGCTGTTCGTCAACATCGGCGAGCGGACCAATGTGACCGGCTCGGCCCGGTTCAAGAAGTTGATCACCGCCGGCGACTACGACACCGCGCTGGAGGTCGCCCGCCAGCAGGTCGAGGCCGGCGCGCAGGTGATCGACATCAACATGGACGAGGGCATGCTCGACGGCGTGGCCGCGATGGACCGGTTCTGCAAGCTGGTCGCCTCCGAGCCCGACATCTCTCGGGTGCCGATCATGGTCGATTCCTCCAAGTGGGAGGTGATCGAGGCCGGGCTGCGCTGCATCCAGGGCCGGGCGATCGTGAACTCGATCTCGCTGAAGGAGGGCGAGGAGCCGTTCCTCGAGCACGCGCGGCTGTGCCAGCGCTACGGCGCCGCGGTCGTCGTGATGTGCTTCGACGAGCAGGGTCAGGCCGACAACTACGCCCGCCGGATCGAGATCGCCGAGCGGGCGTACCGGCTGCTGACCGAGATCGGCTTCGCCGGCACCGACATCATCATCGACCCGAACATCTTTGCCGTCGCGACCGGCATCGAGGAACACGCCGAGTACGGGCGCGACTTCATCGAGGCGACCCGCTGGATCACGCAGAACCTGCCCGGCGTCTCCGTCTCCGGCGGCGTGTCCAATGTGTCGTTCTCCTTCCGCGGCAACAACCCCGTGCGCGAGGCGATCCACGCGGTCTTCCTCTACCACGCCATCGAGGCCGGAATGGACGCCGGCATCGTCAACGCCGGCCAGCTCGCCGTCTACGACGAGGTCGACCCGGAGCTGCGGGAGCGGATCACCGACGTGATCTTGAACCGGCGGCCCGACGCCACCGAGCGGCTGCTGGAGATCGCCGGCGATTACGCCGCCGACGGCGCGGCCGCCGAGCAGCGCACCGAGGAGTGGCGCGAGCTGCCCGTGGCCGAGCGGATCACGCACGCCCTGGTGAAGGGCATCGACGCCCACATCGAGGCCGACACCGAGGAACTGCGGGCGGAGCTGGCCGGGCAGGGGCGACGGCCGATCGAGGTGATCGAGGGGCCGCTGATGGACGGGATGAACGTCGTCGGCGACCTGTTCGGCGCCGGCAAGATGTTCTTGCCGCAGGTGGTGAAGTCGGCGCGGGTGATGAAGAAGGCCGTCGCGCATCTGGTGCCGTTCATCGAGGCCGAGACCGACGAGGGCGCGCCCAGCAAGGGCAAGATCGTGTTGGCCACCGTGAAGGGCGATGTGCACGACATCGGCAAGAACATCGTCGGCGTGGTGCTGCAGTGCAACAACTACGACGTGGTCGACCTCGGGGTGATGGTGCCGGCCGAGCGGATCCTGGACGCCGCCGCCGACGAGCGCGCGGACGTGATCGGCCTGTCCGGGTTGATCACGCCGTCACTGGACGAGATGGTCCGCTTCGCCGCCGAGCTGGAGCGGCGTGGCCTGCAGACTCCCCTGCTGATCGGCGGGGCGACGACCTCGCGCGCCCACACCGCGGTCAAGGTCGCGCCCGAATACTCCGGACCGGTGGTCTGGGTCAAGGACGCCTCCCGGTCGGTGCCGACCGTGTCCCGGCTGTTGTCGGCCGAGCAGCGGCCGGCGCTGCTCGACGAGGTCGCCACCGACTATGCGGCGCTGCGCGAGCGGCACGCCGGCAAGGCGGAGAAGAAGCTGTTGGCGTACCCGGATGCGCGAAGCGACGCCTCGCCGATCGACTGGTCCGGCTACACCCCGCCCGTGCCGCAGCTCGCGGCGGACGGCCAGCCGGTGATCAAGGAGCTGATCGATCACCCGCTGACCGATCTGGTCGACTACATCGACTGGTCGCCGTTCTTCGCCGCCTGGGAACTGCGCGGCCGCTTCCCCGACATCTTGAACAACCCGGCCAGCGGCGAGGCGGCGCGCAAGCTCTATGCCGACGCGCGGGCCATGCTCGACCGGCTGATCGCCGACGGGTCGCTGCGCGCGAACGGTGTGGTCGGCTTCTTCCCGGCGAATGCGGTGGGCGACGACATCGAGGTGTACGCCGATGCCGGCCGCGGGCGGCGGCTCGAACTGCTGCACCACCTGCGCCAGCAGGGCGAGCACCGGCCGGGCGTACCGCATCGCAGCCTGGCCGACTTCGTCGCGCCCCGGGCGAGCGGGCTGACCGACTGGGTCGGCGGGTTCGCGGTCAGCGCGGGCTTCGGCGCGGCGGAGGCCGCGGCCCGCTACAAGGAACAACTGGACGACTACAACGCGATCTTGTTGGAGTCGCTGGCCGATCGGCTGGCCGAGGCCTTCGCCGAGCGGATGCACGAGTTGGTGCGCACGCAGTGGTGGGGGTACGCCCCGGCCGAGCGGCTGGGCAACGAGGAGCTGATCGCCGAACGCTACCGCGGGATCCGGCCCGCGCCCGGCTACCCGGCCTGCCCCGACCACACCGAGAAGGCGACGCTGTGGCGGCTGCTCGGCGTACAGCAGCGGACCGGCATCGAGCTGACCGAGTCGATGGCGATGTGGCCGGCGGCGGCGGTCTCGGGCTGGTACTTCGCCCATCCCGACAGCCAGTACTTCGTGGTCGGCCGCCTCGGCGCGGATCAGGTCGCCGACTACGCCCAACGCAAGGGCTGGAGCCTTGCCGAGGCCGAGCGCTGGCTCGCCCCGAACCTCGGCTATCGGCCCGAGCCCGTGCCCGTCGGCTGAGCAGGTCCCGGGGCGTGGCCGCACGGACTGTTCGGGCGGCAGGCGATGGCTGCCAACACCGGGCAACGTCTCGCGATCGGCTCGGGTTCCCGAACGGGCAACTACAGTGGCGGGCATGGCAGAACATCGCCCCGAGCTGAGGGACCTGCACGACCCGGTCGTGGTGATGGCCTTCTCCGGTTGGAACGACGCGGCGAGCGCCGCGAGTTCCTGCCTGGAGCACCTGCGGGACACGCTCGGGGCGGAGCAGGCGTTCGCTATCGACGGCGAGGACTTCTACGACTTCCAGGTGAACCGGCCGACGGTACGCCGGGACTCCCCGACCGAGGCCATCCACAGTTGGCCCGAGACCACCGTCAGCGTGGCCCGGGTGGCCGGCGGCAGCGGCGAGACGCGTGACCTGGTTCTGGTCACCGGGCCGGAGCCGAACCTGCGCTGGCGCGGCTTCACCCGGCTGGTGATGTCGGCCCTGCGCAGCGCCCAGCCGTCCGTCGTGGTGATGCTCGGCGCGCTGTTGTCGGATTGCCCGCACACCCGGCCGGTGCCGGTCTCGGGCAGCACGGTGCATCCCGATCTGCTCGAGCGGCACGGGCTCGACCTGCCGGACTACGAGGGGCCGACCGGGATCGTCGGGTTGCTCTCGGAGGCGTGCAGCGAGGCGGGCTGGCCGACGGTGAACCTGTGGGCGGCGGTCCCGCACTATGTCGCGCACCCGCCCTGCCCGAAGGCGACGCTGGCGCTGCTCAGCCGGTTGGAGGACGTGATCGACCTGCCGCTGGAGGTCGGCGAGCTGCCGGAGATGGCCCGGGCATGGCAGCGCGGCGTGGACGAGCTGGCGGCCGAGGACGGCGAGATCGCGGAGTACGTGACGCAGCTCGAGGAGAGCCAGGACGCCGACGGACTGCCCGAGGCCAGCGGGGACGCGATCGCCGCCGAGTTCCAGCGCTACCTGCGCCGCCGCGACGCCTGAACATCGCGCGTCAGCCGACGGGCGTACGCGCCTTCCAGTAACCGAACACGCAGGTGGAGGCGGGCGGTCGCCGCAGCACCCGCCACAGATGGTTGCGGGCCGCCCGGCAACCCGCCGACTCGCCGGCGCCCCAGACATAGGTGTCGGCGGGCAGCTCCGCCACCTGATCGACGACCGCCCGCGCCAGCGCCGCGCCCTGACCGGGGAACGGCACGTGCAGCCACCGCAGGTCCAGCGCCGCGGGGCTGGTCAGCGGCAGTTCATCGGCGTTGCCGGGAACGATCCCGACCACCCGGAAGCGTTCGTCCGGGGCGGCCTCCGCCAGGATCCGGCCCGCCGCCGGCAGCCCGCTGAGGTCGGTGACCAACAGCCGATCCACGGCCCCGGCGGGCGGGCGGTAGCTGCCGAAGGCGGGCGACAGGGCCACGCCCGACCGGCCCGGCGCGGCCTGTCGGGCCCAGTCGGCGGCGACGCCTCGCCCGTGCAGGACGAAGTCGAGGTCGATCTCGCCGCGGGCCCGGTCCAGTCGCCGAATGGTGTAGTTGCGCATCGGCGCCGACTCCGCCGGGTCGCGGCCGGTCCGCCCGATCACCGGTCGCTCGCGGCCGGGGTCGGGAAACAGCACCCGGCAGTAGTCGTCGGCCAGCCCTTCGGCCCGGTAGCCCCGCACGCCTTCGCCGGTCAGGGTGATCCGTTGCAGGTGCGGCCCGATCCGGCTGGACGCGCGTACCGTCGCCTCGACCCAGCTCATCGAGCGGCCGGCACGCTCACCCGGCCACCTCGGCGCGCAGCAGGTCGACCATCGCGGCCGGATCGTCGGCATTGAACACGGCGGAGCCGGCGACGAAGACATTCGCCCCGGCCTCGGCGCAGCGCTCGATCGTCTCGGGGCCGACGCCGCCGTCGACCTGCAACCAGATGTCGCGGTCGCCGAGCAGCTCGCGGGTGCGGGTGATCTTGGGCAGGCACAGGTCAAGGAACTTCTGACCGCCGAAGCCCGGCTCGACGGTCATGATCAACACCATGTCGACCTCGCCGAGGATGTCGCGGTAGCCGTCGATGTCGGTCGCCGGGTTGAGCGCCATGCCTGCCCGGGCGCCGATCCGGCGCAGCTCGCGGGCGAGGCGGATGGGCGCCTTGGCGGCCTCGATGTGGAAGGTCACCGACTCGGCCCCGGCCTCGGCATAGGACGGCGCCCAGCGGTCCGGGTCGGTGATCATCAGGTGGATGTCGAGGAACTGGTCGGTCGCCTTGCGGATCGACTCGACGACCGGCAATCCGACGGTCAGGTTGGGGACGAAGTCGTAGTCCATCACGTCGATGTGCAGCCCGTCGGCATTCGCGACCGCGTCGATGTCGCGCTGCAGGTTGGCGAAATCGGCACTGAGCAGGCTCGGGGTGATCATCGTCTCCACCCCGGCAGGTTAGCGGTTGCGCGCCGGCTCAGCCGGTCGCGCGCTTGCGCAGCAGCGCGATGAACATCGCGTCGGTGCCGTCGCGGTGCGGCCAGAGCTGGACGCGACCGTCCGGGCCGGTCGCCGCGGGCGCCTCGGGCAGCTCCGCGCGGACCGGCTCGGCGTCGGCGCGGGCGGCCAGCACGGCGTCCAGGACCTCGGCGGTCTCGGCGCGATGCGGGGAGCAGGTGACGTAGGCGACCAGGCCGCCCGGCTCGGCGAGGTCCAGCGCCGAGCCGAGCAAGGTCTCCTGCAGCGGCCGCAGCGCGGCGATGTCCTCCGGGTCGCGCCGCCAGCGCGCCTCCGGGCGCCGGCGTAGCGCGCCCAGGCCGGAGCAGGGGACGTCGGCGAGGACCCGGGCGAAGCTGCCCGCGGCCCAGGGCGGCGCGGTGCCGTCGGCGACGACCACCTCCGGCGGCGACGGGTACGCCCGGAGCGCCCGCTCCACCAGCCGGACCCGGTGCGGTTGCGGCTCGGCCGCGATCAACTCGTCGCCGCGCTCGCGGGCCAGCCCGGCGAGCAGCGCCGCCTTCCCGCCCGGACCCGCACACAGGTCGAGCCAGCGCCCGGCCGGCGCGTCTCCTCGGGCCAGCGCGAGCGCGACGAGCTGCGAGCCCGGGTCCTGGACCCCGACGCGGCCCTCGCGTACCCCGGGAGCAGCCGAGGGATCACCGGACCAGCGCGCCCCGAACGGGGCGATCGGGTCGAGCGCGGCGCCCGCGGCGACCAGCTCGTCGACCTCGGCCAGCCCTGGGCGCACCGTCAGCCAGGTCTGCGGCGGGGCATTGTTGGCCTCGAGCGCGGCCACCAGTTCGTCTGCCGGCAGCAGGTCGGCATAGGCCTGCACGATCCAGCGCGGGTGGTGCGTGCGGATCGCGATCGCGCCCAGCTCGTCCTCCCCGGCGCTCAGCAGCTCGGTCCAGGCCGGCAGGTCGCGCGCGGCGATCTTGCGCATCACCGCGTTCACCAGGCCGGTCACCCGCTCGCCGACCTCCACCCCGGCCAGGTCGACGCTGGCGGCGACGGCCGCGTGGTCCGGCACCCGCATGGCCAGGGCCTGGTGGGCGCCGAGGCGAAGCACGTCGAGCAGCGGCGGGTCGAACTCGCCCGGCGCGCGACCCGAGGCCGCCTCGATGATCAGGTCGTAGCTGCCCAGCGCCCGCAGCGTGCCGTTGGTCAGCTCGGTCGCGAAGGCGGCATCGCGCCCGGACACCCCCGCGCCGCGCAGTGCCTCGGGCAGCACCAGGTTGGCGTACGCATCGTGTTCGGACACCTCACGCAGCGTCCGGTACGCCGCGCGCCGCGCCGGATCGATCCGGCGCCGGCCGTGGCTGCGGCGCCGGGCCGGTCCGCGCCGCTCAGCCATCGAACCGCTCACCGGCGGCGAGTCCGGCGCCGCGGGCCCAGTCGGGGGCGGGCATCGCGCGCTTGCCGGGCGGCTGCACGGTGATCAACTCCAGCGGTCGGGTCCCGGTGCCGGCGAGCACCCGGCCACGTTCGATCCGCAGCTCGCCCGGCGGAAGTTGATCACCACCGACCATGCGCGCCCGGATGATCTTGAACCGCTCGCCGCGCAGGGTGGTCCAGGCGCCGGGCGCGGGCGAGCACGCCCGGATCTGCCGGTCGAGGCGGTCGTCGGGGTCGGCCCAGTCGAGCCGCGCGTCACCGGTGTCGATCTTGGGCGCGCGGGTCGCGCCGTCGGCGGGCTGCGGGACCGGGCGCTCCCCCGCGGCGATCGCGTCGAGGGTCTCGACCAGCAGGCCGGCGCCGTCGACGGCCAGTCGGTCCAGCAGTTCGCCGGCGGTCTCCTCCGCGCCGACCGGCGTGCGCAGGGTCCGATAGATCGGGCCGGCGTCCAGCTCGCGGACCAGGGAGAACGTGCAGGCGCCCGTCTCGGCGTCTCCGGCCAGGATCGCGTGCTGGACGGGCGCCGCGCCGCGCCAGCGCGGAAGCAGGGAGAAGTGCAGGTTGACCCAGCCCCGCTCGGGAATGTCGATCACCTGCTGTGGGACCAGCGCGCCGTAGGCGACCACCGGAACGCAGTCCGGCGCGAGCTCTGTCAGGCGGGCGACGAACTCCGGGTCGCGGGGATGGCCGGGCCTGAGCACCGGCAGTCCCAGCTCGTCCGCGCGGGCGGCCACGGGGCTGGCGCGCAGCTTCTTGCCGCGCCCGGCCGGGGCGTCGGGCCGGGTGATCACGCCGAGCAGCTCGTGTCCGGATGCGGCGACCGCGTCCAGGGAGGGGACGGCGACCTCGGGGGTTCCGGCAAGCAGCAGGCGCACCTCGCCATCCTAGGAGCCGCAACCAGCCCAGAAGCCGGACCACCCGCGCCCGAGCCACAGGCGAGCGGAATGCCCTTGCCCGCACCGCGCGGCGGTGGTTGGCTCGCGGCATGCCCGCCGACGCACCCACCATCCTCGCCACGTCCGGGGGCATCGGCCCGGGCACGCGTACCCGATGGGAGTTCACCGCCCTCACCCGTCATGCGGTGGACCTGTCCGGTGTCGCGGGTACGCCAAGGGTCTGCTTCCTCGCCACGGCCGGCGGCGACGACTCGGCCTATCTCGTGAACTTCTACACCGCCGCCCAGGCGGCCGGGTTCTCGCCCAGCCATCTCGCGCTGTTCCCGATGCCGAACGTCGCCGAACCTGCGGAGCTGCTGCTCGACCAGGACGTGATCTTCGTCGGCGGCGGCAGCGTCGCCGGGTTGCTGGCCCCGTGGCGGATGCACGGGGTCGACGCGGCGATGCATGCCGCCTGGCGCGCCGGCGTGGTGCTCACCGGAGTCTCCGCGGGTTCGCTGTGCTGGCACGCCGGCGGGACCACGGACTCGTTCGGCCCGCGCCTGCGCGCCGTGACCGACGGGCTGGGCTTCCTGCCGTACGCCAACGGCGTGCACCACGACTCCGAGCCGCAGCGCCGCCCGCTGTTCCAGCGGCTGATCGCGGACGGCACCCTGCCGGGCGGGTACGCCACCGACGACGGCGCCGGGCTGCTCTACCGCGACACCGAGCTGGTCGAGGCGCTCAGCGAGGAGCCCGGCCGCTACGCCTACCGGGTCGATCCCGGCGGCGACGGCACCGCCACCGAGGAGCGGCTGGACACCCGCCTGCTCCGCTGAGGCCCGCGCCCCTCACTCCATCACCAGCGGGTCGATCCGAACCCGCGTCGCGCCCGCCGCCTTGCGCGCGCTGCGGATGCCCTGGGCCTCCCGCAGCAACCGCGCCAGCTCCTCGCCGGCACCGCGCGGCACCCGCAGGGTGAGCCGCTGCAGCTCGCCACCGTCGGGCAGCTCCCCGACCGCGACCGGGCCGAGCACCTCCGCCCCGGCGGGCAGCTCGTCGCGGATCGGGTCGAGCAGCTCGCCGATCGCCGCCCCGCCGCCCTCCAGGGTCGCCACCCGGGCCCCGGGCGGCAGGTGCGCCTCCGCCCGCTCGGCGAGCTCGCGGCGGGCGAATCCGGCGGGATCGAGGCGGACCAGCGCCTGCAGGGCACGCGCCTCGGGCGGCCCGACGGCGAGCACCGTGCCGCCGTCACCGGCCGGTCGGACGAGGGCCGCCGCGTTCAGCCACCGCCGCAGCGCCTCCTCCCCGGCCCGCAGATCCGGCCGGGCGAGCAGCGCGGTGGCATCGACGAGCACCGCCGCGGCGTACCCCCCGGCGGCGACCGGTTCGGCACCGGGCGTCGCCACGACCAGGGCCGGCTCGTCGTCCACGGCCGCTACCACCTTGTTCCCCGAGGACCTGATCACCCGGGTGTTGGGGAAGGCGCGGCCGAGCTCCTCGGCCAGCCGGGTCGCACCGACCACGGGCGCCCGCCAGCGGGTCTCCCCGCACTGCGGGCAGTGCCAACCGGGGAGGATTCGGCCGCACCAGCCGCAGTCCAGCCGGTCGCCCGCCTCGGCCCGCACCGGTCCCGCGCAGTGCGGGCAGCGCAGCGGGCTGCGGCACTGCGCACAGACCAGCCCGAGCCGATAGCCCGCCCGCGGTACCTGGACCAGGACCGGCCCCTGCGGCAGCGCCCGGCGTACCACCTCGAAGGTGTCGTGCGGCAGGCGGGCGGCCCGGGCGGCCGGATCGCGGGCGAGCGCGCGGTCGGTGTCGGCCGCGATCCGGACCAGCGGCGCGACCCGGCGCACCGTGCCCCGCGGCTGCGCCAGCGGGGTGAGCCAGCCCGTCTGCACCAATTGCTCGATCTCGGCGCTGCGCCCGTAGCCGGCGAGGACGACCGCGGTCCGGTCCCCCGCCGCCCGCAACGCCAGCACCTCGCGCGTGTGCGGATAGGGCGCTCGCGGCTCGGCCAGCAGGTCGTCGCCGTCGTCCCACAGCGCCACCAGGCCCAGGTCGCGGACGGGCGCATAGGCGGCCGCCCGGGTGCCGATCACCACCCGGACCTCACCGCGGGAGACCCGGAGGAACTCCCGGTAGCGGGCCGACGGGCCCAGCTCGGCGGTCAACCGGGCGAAGCCGTCCGGCCCGAAGCGGGCGGCGCAGGCGCGCGCCAACCGATCGAGGTCGCGGTGATCAGGAACGACGATGATCGCGCCGCGCCCGGCCCGCCGGGTCGCGGCGGCGGCCTCGGCCAGCCCGCCCGCCCAGTCGCCGTCCGGCCCCGCGGTCGGGGTCACCTGCCAGTACGCGCGGGGGTTCTCCCCGCGGGCCAGCGCCTCGGCGAGCTCGCGCCCCGTCGGGTAGCGGTCGAGGACCGACGGCGCATCGGCCGGCGCCGGGTCCGCCTCGGCGCTCCGCTCGGCCTTCTCGGTGGCGGCGTGCCGGGGCGGCACGGCCAGCCGCGAGACATCGGCGAAGGTGCCGGCGTAGTGATCGGCGACGCGGCGGATCAGCGCGGCCACCTGCGGGGTGAGCACCGGCTCGGCAGACGTCACCGCGTGCAGCGGTGCGAGCCTACCCTCGTGATCGGTCTGCTCGGTTCGCTCGAGGACGAACCCGTCGCGCAGCCGGCCGGCGAAGCGGACCCGGACCCGCGCGCCGACCACGGCGGCGGCGTCCTGCTCGTCGGTGACCGCATAGTCGAACGGGCGGTCCAGGTGCGGCAGGGACACGTCCACCGCCACCCTGGCCACCCGCGCCGATGCCGGCCGGGGCGCCGGGATCAGGGCGGCTGGTTCGGTCACCGGGTCATGGTAGGCGCGGTATCCGACGGACACGACCGGCCGCGGGCCCGGCGATCACTAGGGTGAGCGCACGGCCGGCAGACGAGCGAAGGAGCCAGATGCGGACGTGGGGCGTGGCGCGGCGAGATCATTCCGTGGACGACATCGTGACGGTGGCGCGGGCGGCCGAATCGGCCGGCGCGAGCTACCTGCTGTTGCCGGAGACCGGCCTGAGCGGCGACGAGGGGCGCGACCCGTTCCTGGTCGCCGCGGCGGCGCTCACCGCCACGGAGCGGCTGGTGGTGGCGACGGCGGTCGCGGTCGCACCCGCCCGGCCGGCCCGGCTGACCGCGGTCCAGGCCGCCACGCTCGCCGAGTTGTCCGGTGGTCGGTTCGTGCTCGGCCTCGGGACCTCACATCACCGCGTGCTCGAGCGGCTCGGTCTGCCGATCCCGGAGCGCCCCCTGAGCGAGTTGCGCGACTATGTCGCCGCGGTCCGCGACAATCGGCCGGCCTTCGGCTCGGCGACGCCGATCTGGATCGGCGCGCTCGGCCCCAAGATGATCGAGTTCGCGGTCACCGACACAGACGGCGTCGTGCTGAACTGGCTCACCCCCGAGACCGCCGCCGCGCCCGCCGCGCTGGCCCGCGACGGCGGCGCCGAGAGTGCGCTGATCATGCGCACCGGGCCGTACGCGAAGGTCTCCGGCGATGCCGCCGCCTATCTCGCGATGCCGAACTACGCCCGGCAGTTCGCCCGGATCCAGATCACCGAGCCCGAGCAGCTCGTCGCGCAGACCTGCGTCTCCGAGCCCGACGACGCGCTGATCGTGGAGCGCCTGCACGCCTACGCCGATGCCGGGATCAGCATCCCGTGTGTCTACCCCGTCGGCAGGGACGCCGACGCGACGGGTGGCCTGCTCGCCCGCGTGGGCCGCCGGCTCGCCTGACTCGCGCGGGACAACCGTGACCGGTCCTGCGCTCAGCCGCGGACGGCCGCGGCGAGCGTGTCGGCGTACGGCGTCTGCTCCCAGGTGAACTCGGGCAGCTCGCGACCGAAGTGCCCGTAGGCCGCCGTGCGGGCATAGATCGGGCGGCGCAGGTCGAGCTGCTCGATGATCGCCGCCGGGCGAAGATCAAAGGTCTCCCGGACCGCGGCCTCGATCTGGCCGACCGGCACCTTCTCGGTGCCGAAGCAGTCCAGATAGAAGCCGACCGGATGTGCGCGACCGATGGCATAGGCCACCTGGACCTCGCAGCGCTCGGCCAGCCCCGCGGCGACGACATTCTTGGCGACCCAGCGCATCGCGTAGGCGGCCGAGCGATCGACTTTCGACGGGTCCTTGCCCGAGAACGCGCCGCCCCCGTGCCGGGCCATCCCGCCGTAGCTGTCGACGATCACCTTGCGCCCGGTCAGTCCGGCATCGCCCATCGGGCCGCCGATCTCGAAGCGCCCGGTCGGGTTCACATACAGCTTGTAGTCGTGGTGGGTCAGGTCGAACGCCTCCAGCACCGGCTTCACCACCTGCTCGCGCAGGTCCGGCGTCAACAGATTCGCCAGGTCGATGTCGGCGGCGTGCTGGGAGCTGATCACGACGGTGTCCAGGCGTACCGGCCGGTCGCCGTCGTACTCGACCGTCACCTGGGTCTTGCCGTCCGGGCGCAGATAGGGCACCTCGCCGCTCTTGCGCACGTCGGCGAGCCGCTCGGCCAGCCGGTGCGCCAGCGTGATCGGCAGCGGCATCAGCTCCGGGGTCTCGGTGCTCGCGTAGCCGAACATCAGGCCCTGGTCGCCGGCGCCGAGCAGGTCGTAGGACTCCGCGGACCCGTCGCGGGCCTCCTCCGCGCGATCCACGCCCTGGGCGATGTCCGGTGACTGCGCGCCGATGCTGACCTGCACCCCACACGATGCGCCGTCGAAGGACTTGTGCGAGGAGTCGTACCCGATCTCGAGTACCCGCTCGCGGACGATCCGGGGGATCTCGGCGTACGCCTCGGTGGTCACCTCGCCCGCCACCACGACCAGTCCGGTGGTCACCAGCGTCTCCACCGCCACCCGGCTGTTCGGGTCCTGCCGCAGCAGCTCGTCCAGCACGCTGTCGCTGATCTGGTCGGCGATCTTGTCCGGGTGCCCCTCGGTCACGGATTCGGACGTGAACAGTCGTCGGCTCATGCGCCCGACCCTAGCGAAACACTCCCACGCAGCGGGGCCCGATCATCATCTGGCCGGCACCCGGGCGGCCGCGTCGAGGACGACATGGGCGCAGCGTTCCTTCGAGCCCTGCCCCTCGGCGATCACCCCGTCCGGCCCGAGGATGCTGATCGAGGTGTCCGGCTGTCCGAAGATCCGGCCGTCGCCGACATCGTTGACCACCAGCAGGTCCGCGCCCTTGCGTTCCAGTTTGGTACGCCCGAGCGCGATCAGCTCCTCGGCGCAGCGCGGGGTCTCGGCGGCGAAGCCGACCAGGACGGGCCGGGACCCGACCCGCTCCCGCCCGAGGTGGGCCAGGACGTCGGTGGTCTCGACGAGGTCGAGCGTGAGCGTGCCGGAGCCGTCCTTCTTGATCTTGGCGCCGGCCGGCTCGCGGGCGGCGAAATCCGCCGCCGCGACCGCCATCACCACGATGTCGGCTCCCGGCGCCATCCGCGCCATCGCCGCATCCAGATCGGCGGTGCTGGCAACGCGTTCGATGCCGACGCCGCTCGGCGCGTCCTCCTCGGTGTGGGCCAGGACGAGCGTCACCTCGGCGCCGCGCAGCCGCGCGGCCCGGGCCAGTGCGATGCCCATCCGGCCGGAGGAGTTGTTGCCGATGTAGCGGACGGGGTCGAGCGGCTCCCGCGTACCGCCCGCGGAGATGACGACCCGCCGACCGGCGAGGTCGCGGCCCCGGCCGAGGATCGTCGGATCCTCCAGCACCGTGCCGGCGATGGTGGCGAGCTCGGCGGCCTCCGGCAAGCGTCCGGGACCGGAGTCCGCGCCGGTCAGCCGGCCCGCCGCCGGGTCGACGACCAACACGCCGCGCTCGCGCAGAGTGGCGACATTCGCCCGGGTCGCCGGGTGCTGCCACATCTCGGTGTGCATCGCCGGGGCCATCACCACGGGACAGCTCGCGGTCAGCAGGACGTTGGTGAGCAGGTCGTCGGCCCGGCCCGTCGCCCCGCGGGCGAGCAGGTCCGCGGTGGCGGGAGCCACGAACACGAGGTCGGCCTCCCGGCCGAGCCGCACGTGATTCACCTGATCGGTGGCGGAGAAGACCCCGGTGTGCACGCGGCGACCGGACAACGCCTCCCAGGTCGCCGCCCCGACGAAGTTCAGCGCGGCCGCGGTCGGCACCACGGTGACCTCATGCCCGGACTCGGTCAGCCGACGCAGCAGCTCGCACGCCTTGTACGCCGCGATGCCGCCGGCGACCCCCAGCACGATCCGGCTCACGTCCGGCCCCGGGGCTCGCACGGGCGGGTCATGGACGTGTGCTCAGGCGGAGAAGTCGGGGTCGCGGGAGAACTCGTCGTCGCCGTCGACCGCGGTCAGCGAGGGACGTTCGGTCTCGTCGGCTGCGGGCTCGGCGTCCGGATCGAACTCCTCGCACTCCAGCACGCCGTCCTCGATCTCGCGCAGGGCGATGGACAGCGGCTTCTCCTGCACGCCGGCGTCCACCAGCGGGCCGACGTTCTCCAACAGGCCCTCGCCGAGCTGGGAGTAGTAGGCGTTGATCTGCCGGGCGCGCTTGGCCGCGAACAGCACCAGGCGGTACTTCGAGTCGACCTTGGTCAGCAGGTTGTCGATCGGCGGATTGGTGATGCCGACGGCTTCGGTGTTCGTCAAGAGAAATGCCTTCGCGACGGTTCTGGGAAACGGTGTGGGGGCAGCGGCTCGCGGCGCACTGCGGACAACCGCGCCAATGCTACCCGACCGAGCCGTCGAGGCCCAAGATCTCGGCGATCTCGGCGACCGTCGTGTCGAGGTCGGCATTGACCACCACATCGTCGAACTCGTCGAAGGCGGTCATCTCGGCCCGGGCCGTCTCGAGCCGCCGGGCCCGCTCCTCGGCGTCCTCGGTGCCGCGCAGGTTCAGCCGGCGGACCAGTTCCTGCCAGGACGGTGGCATCAAGAAGATCGAGTGCGCCTCCGGCAGGCTGCGGCGTACCTGCTGGGCGCCCTGCAGATCGATCTCGAGCAGCACCGTGTGACCCTGCGCCACGGCGGCCGCGACCGGGGCGCGCGGGGTGCCGTAGCGCGCCTTGCGGTGCACCACCGCCCATTCCAGCAGCCCGTCGTGGGCGATCAGGTCGTCGAACTCGACGTCGCTGGTGAACAGGTAGTGCCGGCCGTCCACCTCGCCCGGGCGCGGGCGCCGGGTGGTGGCCGAGACCGACACCCACAGCTCGGGATGGCGCTCCCGGAGTGCCGCGACGACCGTCCCCTTGCCGACGGCGGTCGGCCCCGCCAGCACGAAGACCCGCCCGGGCGCGCTCAACGAAACTCCGCCAACAGGCCGGCCTGCTGGTGCCGGCCGAGCCCCCGCAGCCGGCGGCTCGCCGCGATCTCGTGCCGGTCCATCGTCTCGGCGGCCCGCTTCTCCCCCACCCGCGGCAGGGCCTTGAGCACCTCGACCACGCGCAGGTGCGCCAGCACGTCATCGGTCTGCGCCAACTCCAGCAGCTCCGACAGCCGCAGGTCGCCCGAGCGCAACCGGGCCTTGGCCGCGGCCCGGTGGCGCCGGGCCTGGGTGGCCGCGGCCCGCGCCTGTAGCCGCTGGTCCGCCGAGAGCGGGGGAACCGAGATCACGGCGTCAACCTATCGAGCGGGCCGCGCGACTGCCATTCCGGCGCGCTCGACCGGTCTCAGTCGCGGCGGCCCCGCCGGATCAGCCAGGCGCCCGCGGCCATCGACGCCAGCCCCGCCAGCAGCGCGGACAGGTCCTCGCCACCCGTCCGGCCGAGCGGCGGCCGGCCGACCGGCGGCTCGCCCGGCTCGACCTCGGCCGGCAGCGGCACGGTCACCGTGTCCTCGCCGGTCACGATCGGCCGACCGTCCGGACCCGGGTCCCCGCCGCGTACCGGCTCGCCGGTCACCGCAACCCGGTTGACCACTTCGCCGCGGCCGAGGTCGGCCGCGCTGGCGACGTAGCCGGTCTCGGGCTCGCAGGTCAGCGAGGCGCCCGGGGCGAGGCTGTCGGCCGAGCAGCGCAGCTTCCCGACCAGCGGGTCGTCGGCCGCGATGTCGTCGATCGTCACGTTGCCGACATTGGTCACCCGGATCACGAAGCGGACGTGATCGCCGATCTCGGCATACCCGTCACCGTCGGGATCGACCAGCGATCCCTCCTTGACCACGTCGAGCGCCGGGGCGGCCTGCTCGGCGGGAATGGCCAGCTCGTCGCGCGCGGTGACCGGATTGCCTCCCGGGTCGATGCCCGTGACGCCGGCGACGTTGTCGACGCCGCCCGCGTCCACCTCGGCCTGGGTCACGGTGTAGGCCCGGTCGGCCGTGCAGGAGGCCTCCGCGCCCGGCGCGAGCGGATCGCTCGGGCAGGTCACCGAGCCGATCTTGGGATCGCTGATCCGCAGGTCGCGCACCGGCACGTTCCCGGTGTTGGTCACGGTGAAGCGGTAGCGAACCGGCTGTCCGGCGCGCACGGTGTCACCGGCCGGGACATCGGAGGCCTTGATCAGCGTGAGCTGGGCGGCCGGCACGGTGGCCGGGAGCACGAGGTCATCACTCGCCCGCACCGGATCGTCGCCGACCGTGGGCCGTCCGGTGGCCTCGGCGGTATTCGTGACCTTGCCCTCGGCGGCCTCCGTCGCGGTCACGACGTAGGCATCGGCCGCCGCGCACTCGATCTCGGCGCCCGGCGCGAGCGCGCCGGCCGGGCAGTTCACGGCCCCGATCTTCGGGTCGGTCACCGCCACCGGGTCGAGCGTCACGTTGCCGGTGTTGATCACCCGGAACGAGTAGCGGACCGGCTGACCGACCGACAGCGTCTCGCCGGCCGGGAGGTCGGACAGCTTCTGCAGCGCGATGGCCGGCCGCGGCTCGCTCGGGGTGGTGGTCGTCGCCGTCGAGGTGAGCGGCTCGCCGCCGCCCACCGGCACCGCCGTCGTCGTCGCGACGTTGGTCAGCACGCCGCGGTCGACATCGGCCTGGGTCACGGTGTAGGTGCGGTTGCCGACACAGGACACGACGTCTCCCGGCTCCAGCGTGGTCCGCGGGCAGGTCATGTCGCCGACCATCGAGTCGGCCACGACGACCCCCTCCAGGGTGACGTTGCCCGTGTTGGTGACGATCACCGAGAAGCCGATCGACTCGCCGACGGTCATCGGGGAGTCCGGGGACCCGGTGCGGGCCGCGACCTTGGTCGTCGTCAGCCCCGGTACGCGCGGATCGGTCGGCACCACGTTGTCGTCGGTGGCCGTGACCGGTTCGCCGTTGGGCCCGGTCGCCGTCAGGGTCGCCGTGTTCAGCACCTGGCCGGCGTCGGCGTCGGCCTGGGTGGCCGCGTAGGTGCCGGTGCACTCGGTGACCTCACCCGGCGCGAGCGGGGCGGGCGGGCAGCTCACCGCGCCGATCTTCGGGTCGGTGATCGCCACGCCGGTCAGCGTCACGTTGCCGGTGTTGGTGACCCGGAACGTGTAGTCGATCCGATCGCCCGCGGCGACCGTCTCCCCCGCCGGCACGCTGGACAACTTCTCCAGCGTCGCGGCGGGCGCGGCCGGGCTGGTCGGCACGACGTTGTCGTCACTGGCCGTCACCGGCTCGCCGCTCGGCGGCGTACCGGAAACGGTGGCGGTGTTCACGATCCGGCCGGCGTCCACGTCGGCCTGGGTCACCGCGTACGCCTCGTCGGCGGCGCAGTCCGTGCTCGCCCCCGGGGCCAGCGGCTCCGGCGGGCAGGTCACCTTGCCGACCAACGGGTCGTCGATCGCGATGTCGCTGAGCGTCACGTTGCCGGTGTTGGTGACCCGGAACGTGTAGTCGATCTCGTCGCCCGCCGCGACCGTGGCGCCCTCGGCCACGCCGGACAGCTTCTCCAGCGCGATCGCCGGGGCGGCCGGCGTCGCCGGGATCGACGTGGTGTCGGTCGCGGTCGGCGGCTCACCGCTCGGCGGCCGGCCGGTCGCCGTCGCCGTGTTGTCCACCTGGCCCGCGTCCACCTCGGCCTGGCTGACGGTGTGGCTCGCGTCGGCCGTGCACTCGATCGTCTGTCCCGGCGCCAGCGGCCCCTCGGGGCAGGTGACCGAGCCCAACAGCGGGTCGTCCACCGTGACCTCGGTCAGGGTGACGTTGCCGGCATTGGTGATCAGGAACCGGTATGCGACCTGGTCGCCGGCGGCGACGGTCGCCCCCGGCGGCAGCAGCGCCTGCTTGTCCAGCACGAGCGCCGCGTCGGCGGGCACCGTCGGCACCTGGTTGCTGTCGCGCGCCTCGACCGGCGTACCCGACGGCGGTACGCCGGAGGCGACCGCGTCGTTCACCACCCGGCCGGCGTCCACGTCGGCCTGCGTGACGGTGTAGCTCGCCGTGCAGTCGGCCGCGGCCCCCGGTGCGAGCGGCTCCGGCGGGCAGGTGACCGCACCGACCTTGGCGTCGGCGACCGCGAGCCGGTCGAGGGTGACGTTGCCGGTGTTGGTCAGGGTGAAGGTGTAATCGATCACCTGGCCGAGGCCGACGGTGTCGCCGTCCGCGACGTTGTTGGACTTGACCATCGCCAGGCCGGGCTGCTGATCGGCCGGCGTGGTCGTGGAGTCCTCGGCGCTGACCGGGTCACCGGTCGGCGGTTGGCCCGTGGCGCTCGCGGTGTTCTCGCGTACCCCGGCGTCGACGTCGGCCTGGGTCACGGTGTAGGTCGCGTCAGCGGTGCAGGTCACCGACCGCTCCGGCGCGAGCGCGCCGTCCGGGCAGGTGACCGCGCCGACCAGCGGGTCGGTCACGGCGACCGGATCGAGCGTGACGTTGCCGGTGTTGGTCACCACGAACGTGTACGCGATCTCGTCCCCGACGGCCAGCGGATCGTCCGGCGACTTGCCGTCCCGCGAGGCGATCTTGTCCAGCGCGATGCCCGGAGCCGGGTCGGCGACGCCGGCCGTGTGATCGTCTCGCGCCGAGACCGATCGCCCGTCGGGCGCCGTGCCAGTCGCGGTCGCGGTGTTCACCACCTGGCCGGCGTCCACATCGGCCTGGGTCACGACGTAGCCGGTCGCGACACAGGTACGCGACTGCCCCGGCCCGAGCGGCCCGGCGGGACACTCGACGCCGCCCACCTTCGGGTCGTCGACCGTGACGCCGGAGAGCGTCACGTTCCCGGTGTTGGTGACGGCGAACGTGTAGTCGATCCGATCGCCGGCCCGCAGTTGGGCGTCGGGACCGAAGCTGCCGGTCTTGTCGAGCGCGATGGCCGGGTCGGCCGGCTCGGCCGGGGTCTGCACGGTGTCGTCGTCGGTCACCGGCCCGCCGGTCGGCGGCTGCCCGGACACCGAGGCCGTGTTGATCACTGCGCCCGCGTCGACATCGGACTGCTGCACGGTGTAGCTGCCGGTGCAGGTCAGCGACTCCCCCGGCGCGATCGCGTCGGCATCGCAGGTGAGCGCGCCAATCAGCGGATCGCTCACCACCACGCCGGTCAGGGTCACGTTGCCGGTGTTGGTCACCGTCATCGTGTAGTCGATCACCTCGCCGAGGCTGACGTCGGCGCCGTCGTGGGCCGCGGTCTTCTCGATCGCGATCGAGGGCGCCGCCGGCTGCGTGGGCACCGTGTCGTCGTCCTGCGCGTCGACCGAGCCGCCGCGTGCGCCGGTCGCGGTCACGCTCGCGGCATTCACCACGTTGCCGGCGTCCACATCGGCCTGGGTCACTGTGTACGTCGCGGTGCAGTCGGCGAAGGCACCGGCCGCGATCGGCCCACCGGGGCAGGTCACGTCGCCGATCTTCGGGTCGGTGACCGCGTACTGCGTCAGCGTGACGTTGCCGGTGTTGGTCACCCGGAAGGTGTAGGTGATCTGGTCACCCACCGCGACCTGGGTGCCCTGCGGCACGTCGGAGAACTTGTCCAGCGTCACCGCGGGCGCCGCCGGATCGGTCGGCACCGTGGCCGAGCCGCTGCCCTCGATGCGGTCCCCGCTCGGCGGCTGACCGCTGGCCGTCGCGGTGTTGTCGATCTGGCCGCGGTCCACGTCCGCCGGCGTGACGGTGTAGCTGCCGGTGCAGGTCAGCGGCGGGTCGGTCGGCGCCAGCGACGGCGCGGTGCAGACCAGGTCGGCGATCAGCGGGTCGGTCAGCGCGACATCGGTCAGCGTCACGTTGCCGGTGTTCGTGACCGTGAAGGTGTAGGTCACCTGGTCGCCCGCGGCGACCGTGTCACCGTCGGCGACGTCGGAGGTCTTCACCACGGCCAGGCCCGGCTCGGCCGGGTCCGCGGGCACCTCGGTGGTATCGGTGCCCGGCGGCGGCTCGTCGCCGGACGGATCGGTGCCCGACACGGTCACGGTGTTCTCGATGGTCCCCGCGTCCACGTCGGCCTGGCTGACCACGTAGGTACCGGTGCAGGTCAGCGTCTCGTTCGGCGCCAGTACGCGGTCGGCAGCGGGATCACAGGTGATCTCGGTGAGTCGCGGGTCGTCGATCGTGACATCGCTCAGCGTCACGTTGCCCGTGTTGGTGATCACGAACGTGTAATCGATCGGATCGCCGGCAGATACCGTCTGCTGGTCACCGATCGCCGCCTGCTTGTCGACGGCGATCGCCGGGACGGCTGGGTCGGTGGGCACGTCGAGCGAGTCGTCGTCGCCGACCGAACTGCCGTCCGGGGCAATGCCGCTCGCCTCCGCAGTGTTCGCCACGACCCCGGCGTCGACATCGGCCTGGGTGACGGTGTAGCTGGCCGTGCAGGCAACGGAGGCGCCCGGGCCGACCAGGGTCGGGTCACAGGTGACGGCGCCGACCTTGGGGTCGTCGACAGCGAGGTCGGTCAGCGTGACGTTCCCGGTGTTGGTGATGGTGAACGTGTAGTTGATCACCTGATCGACGGCGACGGTGTCGCCGTCCGCGATGTCGGAGGTCTTGACCATCACCAGCGACGGCTGCTGGTCGGCCGGGGTGGTCGTGTCGTCGCTGTCCTCGACGTCGCCGCCGCGCGCTCCGGTTCCGGAAGCGGTGGCGGTGTTGGTGACGACGCCTGCGTCCACGTCGGCCTGGGTGACCTCGTGGGTCACATCCGTGGTGCAGGTCGCAATGCCGCCGGGCGCGATCGAGGTCGGATCACAGGTGATGTTGTCGATCTGCGGATCGTCCACGGCCAGCGAGTTCAGCGTCACGTTGCCCGTGTTGGTGATCACGAAGGTGTAGGCGATCACGTCGCCCACGACGAGCGGATCGTCGGGCTGTTTGCCGTCGCGACTGGCGATCTTGTCCAGCTCGATCGCGGGCTCGCCCGACCCGGCGTTCACTGTCACGCCGGCGTCGTCGGTCGGCTGCTCGCCGGCCGGCGATGTGCCCTGCGCGGTCGCGGTGTTCACGATCTCGCCCGCGTCGAAGTCGGCCTGGGTCACCGTGTAGGTGGCCCGGCAGGTCGACTCCTCCCCCGGCGCGAGCGTCGTCGGCGTACAGGTCAGCGCGCCGCCCAGCATCGGGTCGGTCACGCCGACATCGGACAACGTCACATTGCCCGTGTTCGTCGCCACGAAGGAGTAGGTGATCTGCTGACCGACCTGGTAGGTCCCGTCCGCAGGCACGTCGGAGGTCTTGGTCAGCTCGATCGAGGGATCCTCGTCGACGGTGTCCACCACCGCCTGGGCCGGCGCCTCCACCGCGGTCCCCGCCGGGGAGGTCCCGCTCGTGGTCGCGTCGTTCACGATCTCGCCCGCGTCCACGTCCGCCTGCGTCACCGTGTAGGTGCCGGTACAGGTGAACGTGCCGTTCGGCGCGACCGTCGCGGCATCCGGGCAGTCCAGCGTCTCCAGCCTCGAATCGGTGATCGAGACCCCCGACAACGTCACATTGCCGGTGTTCGTCGCGACCAGCGTGTAGGTCACCTGCTGACCGACCTCGACCTTGTCGTCACCGACATCGGAAGTCTTCGTCAGGCCGATCGACGGATCCTCCTCGACGGTGTCCACCACC
Organism: Naumannella cuiyingiana; assembly: GCF_013408305.1. NCBI lineage: Bacteria > Bacillati > Actinomycetota > Actinomycetes > Propionibacteriales > Propionibacteriaceae > Naumannella > Naumannella cuiyingiana. Next base: position 105,423 of record NZ_JACBZS010000001.1, read on the forward strand.
GCCTGGGCCGGCGCCTCCACCGCGGTCCCCGCCGGGGAGGTCCCGCTCGTGGTCGCGTCGTTCACGATCTCGCCCGCGTCCACGTCCGCCTGCGTCACCGTGTAGGTGCCGGTACAGGTGAACGTGCCGTTCGGCGCGACCGTCGCGGCATCCGGGCAGTCCAGCGTCTCCAGCCTCGAATCGGTGATCGAGACCCCCGACAACGTCACATTGCCGGTGTTCGTCGCGACCAGCGTGTAGGTCACCTGCTGACCGACCTCGACCTTGTCGTCACCGACATCGGAAGTCTTCGTCAGGCCGATCGACGGATCCTCCTCGACCGTGTTCACCGTCACCTGATCATCAGCCGTCGGCTTCGCACCCGCCGGCGACGTGCCGGTCGCGGTCGCGTTGTTCACGATCGACCCGGCATCCACATCCGCCTGCGTCACCGTGTAGGTCGCCGTGCAGTTCGACGTCTCCGTCGGCGCCAACGTGGTCGGATCACACGTCACCGGACCCGTGATCAAGTCATCGGTGACCGCGACATCGCGCAGGGTCACATTGCCGGTATTGGTCACCGCGAACGAGTAGGTGATCACATCGCCCACCGCCACCCGGCCATCGGCCGGCACGTCGGAGGTCTTGGACAGGCCGATCGACGGATCCTCCTCGACCGTGTTCACCGTCACCTGATCATCAGCCGTCGGCTTCGCACCCGCCGGCGACGTGCCGGTCGCGGTCGCGTTGTTCACGATCGACCCGGCATCCACATCCGCCTGCGTCACCGTGTAGGTCGCCGTGCAGTTCGACGTCTCCGTCGGCGCCAACGTGGTCGGATCACACGTCACCGGACCCGTGATCAAGTCATCGGTGACCGCGACATCGCGCAGGGTCACATTGCCGGTATTGGTCACCGCGAACGAGTAGGTGATCACATCACCCACCGCCACCCGGCCATCGGCCGGCACGTCGGAGGTCTTGGACAGGCCGATCGACGGATCCTCCTCGACCGTGTTCACCGTCACCTGATCATCAGCCGTCGGCTTCGCACCCGCCGGCGACGTGCCGGTCGCGGTCGCGTTGTTCACGATCGACCCGGCATCCACATCCGCCTGCGTCACCGTGTGGGTGCCGGTACAGGTGAAGGTGTCGTCCGGTCCCAGCGTCGAGGTGTCGTCGCAGGTGAGCGCGCCGAGCAGGTCGTCGGTGATCGACACCTCGGACAAGGTGACGTTGCCGGTGTTGCGGGCCACCAGCGTGTAGGTCACGACCTGGCCGACCCGGACCCGCTCGTCGCCGACATCGGCGGTCTTGGTCAGGCCGATCGACGGCTCCTCGTCGACGGTGTCGATGGTGAGCGTGTCCGGCGCGGTCACCCGCACGTTGCCCGGGGATACGCCAGCGGCCTCGGCGTTGTTCACGATCGACCCGGCATCCACATCCGCCTGGGTCACCGTGTAGCTGGCCTCACAGGTCGCCGTGCCGGCCGGCGCGAGGGTGGTCGGTGCGCACTCGAGCGGCCCGCCGAGCATGGTGTCGGTGACGCCCACATTGGCCAGCGTGACGTTGCCGACGTTGGTGACCAGGAACGAATAGGTGATCTGGTCGCCCGCGGCAACCTTGTCGCCTTCGGCCACGTTCGAGGTCTTCTGCAGTGCGATCGCCGGAGCTGGCTCGCTCGGCGTGGTGGCCGTGTCGGTCGCGTCCACCTCGTCACCGCGGATGGGCGTACCTGTCGCCGTGGCGGTGTTGGACTTCTCGCCGGCGTCGACATCGGTCTGGGTCACCGTGTAGGTCTGGTCGGTCTCACAGACAACGGAAGCTCCGGGCGCGAGCGGCGCCGGGCAGGTGATGCCGGCGATCTGGGGATCGGTGACGGCGACCTCGGTCAGTGTCACATTGCCGGTATTGGTCACGACGAACGAGTAGCTGATCACGTCGCCGACCACCAGCGGGTCGTTCGGTGCCTTGCCCTCGCGGCTGGCGATCTTCTCCAGGCCGATCCCCGGCGCCGCGTCGACCGTCGGTACCTCGTTGCGGGCCGTGGGGTCGGTCAGCTCGCCGCGCGCGGGCGTACCGGTGGCGCTGGCATTGTTGATCACCGCGCCGGCGTCGACATCGGCCTGGCTGACGGTGTAGCTCGCCGTGCAGCTGGTCTCGGCGCCGATCGCCAGGCTGGTCTGCTGACAGGTCACGGCTCCGGCCTTGGGATCGGTGACCGCGAGGTCGCCGATCGACACATTGCCGGTGTTGCGGACGGTGAAGGTGTAGTTGATCACCTGGCCCACCGAGACCTGCTGGCCGGCCGGGACATCATTGGTCTTGGTGAGCTCCAGCGCGGGCGCGGCCGGCAACGGGACCGTGGCTTCGTCGGTGTCGGTGACCGCGCCCCCGAGGCTGTTCGCCCTGACCGTGGCGGTGTTGTTCACCTCACCCGCATCGAGGTCCGAGGGAGTCAGCACATACGCGGCATCCGCCTGGCACTCGGTGCTGGCGCCGGGGGCCAGCGTGGTGTTCGCGCAGGTGACCGAGCCGATCTTGGGATCGGTGATTGCGATATCGGTCAGGACCAGGTTACCGGTGTTACGCACCGTGAACCGGTAGCGCACCGGGTCGCCGGGCAGGATCTGGCCGTCCGGCCCCGATCCCGTCGCCTCACCGGTCTTCTCCAGGTCGATGGCGGGAGCCGCCGCGATGGGGGTCGTGACGCTGTCATTGGCCGTCGCGTTCGGCAGGTTCGCCGCGGTGCCCGTCACGGTCGCGGTGTTGGTCACCCCGCCCGCGTTGACGTCGCCCTGGGTCAGTGTGTAACTGGCGGTGCAGTTGACCGTTGCCCCGACCGCCAGCGGGCCGGGCGGACAGCTCACCGAGCCGACCTTGGGATCGGACACGCTGATCGTGTCCAGTGGCACCGTGCCGGTGTTCCTCACCACGAACGTGTAGGCGATCGTGCCGCCCGCGGTATTGCTGCTCGGGGCAGCCGCCTGCTTGTCCAGCGTCACGGCCGTGATCTGTGCCTCGTTGGTGAACGTGCAGACCGCGGCAACACCGGCCGCACCGCCGGAGGGCATGGTGAACTCGCCGGAGGTGCCCGTCCCGCTCGCGATGGTCTCGCCATTGTTGTCGTTGACGCAGGTCCAGCTCTGCCGATAGCCGAACGCAGTAGCGCTGCTGCTGCGCGTCCCGGAGCCGGATTCGGAGACCGTGTAGGTGGTTCCGACCAGGGCGAGAACCGGTCCGGCCACCTCGGCCGGCGTGTCCTGCAGTCCGGGATCGCTGCCCTCGGTGGTTGCGGTGTTGCCACGGCTGAGGCCGCCCCCGGTGACGGTGAGCGTGGCCTGGTCGTTCGCGCTCACGCGGCCCTGCGGGAAGTCCTTCTGCACACTGATCGTGTTCGGCGAGGCACAGGACGCGAGATCGACCGTGCCCGTACTGGCAAACGGGACGGAATTGACCAGTGCGCCGGTCGTCGGGTTGATCTTCAGCAGCTCGGTCGCGGTGGTGACGTAGAGGTAGCCGTCGCTGCCGAATGCGATGCCGTTGCCCGCGCCCCGCGCGATCGTCGCCAGCGACGTCGCGGTGATGGTCAGTGGGGTCGCCTGCGGGGTGGTCGGAATCGGCTCATTGATCACCGAGATGATGCTCGTCTCGGCGGCGGCGCCACCGCCGACCACGTAGAGATTGCCCTGGCTGTCGAACGCCCAGTCGCCGTTCGTGCCCGCGGTCGGGATGGTCCCCTGCGCGACCAGGCCGAGCGGCTGCCCGGTCGCGACGTTCACGCCGTAGATGTTGATCTGGCCAGCGCTGAAGCCGCCGTAGTAGTAGATACCCGTCGCGGCGTTGAATGCCCCGTGGGTGACCAGCCCACCCGTGGCAGCCGTCGCGATCAGGGTGGTCGTACCGGCCGCCGCGTCGTAGCGATAGATCTGGCGATCATTGCTGTTCGCCACCGGGTAGACACCGTAGGCGAAAGCGCCGTCCCCGGTGATTCCCAAGCCGTTGATCGCGTTGGTGGCCGGGCTGAACGTGAAATTGCCGACCGTGGTCTGGGCACCGCTCGTGGGGTTGACCTGCCAGATGTTTCGGGTTCCCGTTCCCTGGACGGAATAGAGCGCGCTGCAATCGAAGGGACCGACGGCTGCCGCGCGCGGCAGTTGCGCGGGCGCCGGCGCGAGCACGGTCATCGGGCCGACCAGGAGCACGAGTCCCAGCAATACCCACAGCCGAGCGAAAAAGGCACTGCGCACCGATATCCCCATTCCCCTGAACCCCGCTGTCTCCGGCGATCCCCCGATCACGCTCCCACCACGGGAGCTGCAGAGACAGAACGGCTGCAGTATTGCATCGCGGCGCCGCGAGTACCAGATCGGCACGCGACGCGCCGCCGCCGGCCCTCAGCCCGCGAGCAGCCTGTCGACCGCCTCGCACAGGGCAGCGGCATCCGGACCGGCTCCGGCGACCTGACGACTCGTGGTGGGCAGCAACGAGGCGCCGGTCCCGGCGAAGCGCCGGTCGATGTCGGCCATGGTCGCCCCCTGCGCGCCGAGCCCCGGCACCAGGACCGAGCCGGTGAAGCGCGCGAGATCCAGCCCGAGATCGTCATGCGTGCCGCCGACGACGAGCCCGAACTCCGGGCCGACCACGTCGTTGCGTACCTGCACGTCGTCGGCCACCTGCTGGGCGACCGAGGTGCCCTCGCCGGTGCTGGCCAACTGGACGATGCCGCCTTCGGGGTTGGAGGTTCGCGCCAGCACGTAGAGGCCACGACCGGATTCGGCAGCCGCGTCGAAAGCCGGCTGCAGCGACCCGACGCCGAGATAGGGGCTGACGGTCAGGGCATCTGCCGCGAACGGCGAGTCCGCCATCAGGTACGCCCGGGCGTAGCCCTGCATCGTCGGCTGGAAGTCCCCGCGCTTCGCATCGAGGATGACCAGCGCGCCGGCCTCCCGGCACGACCGCAGGACCCGCTCGAGCACGGCGACACCGGGCGAGCCGTAGGCCTCGAAGAGTGCCGACTGGGGCTTGAACACCGCGACCCGGGAGCCGATCGCCTCGATCAACCCGCGAGCGAAGGATTCGGCCCCCGCGGCATCGGGGGTGTGTCCCCAGGCGGAGACCAGCGACGGGTGGGGATCGATGCCCACGCACAGCCGGCCGCGTTCCTCGACCGCGAGCGCGAGGCGTTTCGAGTAGGGCTCGGTCATGGTCACTCCTCGGGTCGGCACGGGTACGGGAGCCGATTGATCGCATTGACCAGCGCGGGACCCGAATAGATCCAGCCCGTGTAGAGCTGCACCAGCCGGGCGCCCGCGTCGAACATCGCGCATGCGTCGTCGGGGGTCATGATGCCGCCCGCTCCGATCACCGGCAACGGCCCGCGTCGGGCGAGGTGGCGAACGACGCCCAACGCGCGCCGGGTCAACGGCCGACCGGAGAGGCCACCGGCGAGGTCGGTGGCCGGGCGCCGGTCGGCGGGCGCCAGCCCGGTGCGGTCGAGCGTCGTGTTGCCGGCGATCAGTCCGGCGACTCCGGCCCCCACACAGACGGAGAGCAGTTCGTCCAGGGCATCCGGTCCCAGGTCGGGCGCCACCTTGACCATGATCGGCACGGGCCGCGCCGGATCGGCGGACCGCGCGGCCGCGGTGAGGGCCCGCAACAGCTCGCCCAGCGTGCCGGCATCCTGCAGGGTCCGCAGGCCGGGGGTGTTGGGGCTGGAGACGTTCACGGCGATGTAGTCGGCGTGGGCATGCAGCGCGGCGAATGCGGCGAGGTAGTCCCCGGGTGCGTCCGCCAGCGGGGTGTCCTTGTTCTTCCCGATCGAGATCCCGATCCGGGCGCCGGCGGCGCCATCGCCGCGACGGATGCCCAGCCGGGCCAGGCGCGCGGCGAGAGCGGTGGCTCCCTCGCTGGGAAATCCCATCGCGTTGACGATGGCGCCCGAGCGCGGGAAGCGATGGATCCGTGGCCGGGGGTTGCCCGGCTGCGGTCGGGGGGTGACGGTCCCGAGCTCGACATGGCCGAAGCCGAGGGGACCCCAGGCGCGGACCGCCGCGCCCTGCTTGTCCAGACCCGCGGCCAACCCCACCCGATTGCCGAACGCGATGCCGGCGACCTCGATCGGCTCGCCCGGGGCGTGCAGGGCCGACAGCCCGGCCCGGGCCGCCGGTATCGCCGAGACCCGGGCCAGCAGGCCGAGCGCGCGCTCGTGCGCGGACTCGGGATCGCCCCGCCCGAGCCGGAACAGCGCCGGCCGCAGCAGGCGCCGGTAACCGATCAGCAGCGGATCGGTCACGCCGGGCCGCCGGGCTCCGACTGCTTCGCGGCCCAGTCCTGCAGCGATCGCACGCCGACGCCGCCGGCCCGCAGCGCCTCGATCCCCTGGACCGCCGAAGCAAGCCCCTGGACCGTGGTGATGCAGGGAATGTCGTTCAGTACCGCGGCGGTGCGGATCTCGTAGCCGTCCATCCGGGGGCTGCCGTGATCGCTCGCCCCGTGCGGGGTGTTGAAGATCAGATCGACCTGCCCGTCGTTGATCAACTCGACGATCGTCGGTTCGCCGTCGGGACCGGTGCCCTGGCTGAACTTGCGGACCGGCCGGGCGGCCACACCGTGGCGGCGCAGCATCGAGGCCGTCCCGGCGGTCGCCAGCACCTCGAAGCCGAGGTCGGCGAGCCGCTTGACCGGAAAGATCACGCTGCGCTTGTCGCGATTGGCGACCGAGACGAAGACCCGGCCCTGCATCGGCAGCGAGCCGAACGAGCCGGCCTGGCTCTTGGCGAAGGCCGTCCCGAACGTCGTGTCGAGCCCCATCACCTCACCGGTTGACTTCATCTCCGGGCCGAGGACGGTGTCGACGAACGAGCCGTCCGGCGTGCGGAACCGGTTGAACGGCATCACGGCCTCCTTGACCGCGATCGGGCCGTGGTCCTCGGCGTCGGCGCCGTCGCCGCTCGCCCGGAGCAGGCCGGCCGTGCGCAGGTCGGTGATCGATTCGCCGACCATGATCCGCGCCGCGGCCTTGGCCAGCGGGGTGTCGGTGGCCTTGGAGACGAACGGCACGGTACGCGAGGCGCGCGGATTGGCCTCCAGTACGTAGAGGGTGTCGCCGGCCAGGGCGTACTGGATGTTGATCAGTCCGCGTACCCCGACCCCGTCGGCGATGGCCCGGGTGGCGCTGCGGATCCGGTCGATCACCTCGCCGCCGAGGGTGATCGGCGGCAGCGCGCACGCCGAGTCGCCGGAGTGGATGCCGGCCTCCTCGATGTGCTCCATCACCGCGCCCAGGTAGAGCTGATCACCGTCGTAGAGCGCGTCCACGTCGATCTCCACGGCGTCGTCGAGGAACCGGTCGACCAGCACCGGATGCTCGGGGGTGATCGTGGTGGCCCGCTCGATGTAGCCGCGCAGCGAATCGTCGTCGTAGACGATCTCCATGCCGCGACCGCCGAGCACATAGGACGGCCGGACCAGCACCGGGTAGCCGATCTCGGCAGCGATCGCCACCGCCTGCTGGTGCGATGTCGCCATGCCGTGCTTGGGTGCCAGCAGCCCGGCGCGCGCGAGCACCTGCCCGAACGCGCCGCGCTCCTCGGCCAGGTCGATCGCCTCCGGGCTGGTCCCGATGATCGGTACGCCGGCGTCCTTGAGCCGCTGTGCCAGCTTGAGCGGGGTCTGCCCGCCGAGCTGCACGATCACCCCGGCGACCGGTCCGGCCTGGGATTCGGCGTGGTAGACCTCGAGCGCGTCTTCGGCGGTCAGCGGCTCGAAGTAGAGCCGGTCGGAGGTGTCGTAGTCGGTCGACACCGTCTCCGGATTGCAGTTGATCATGACCGTCTCGTAACCGGCCTCGCTCAGCGTGAGCGCGGCGTGCACGCAGGAGTAGTCGAACTCGATGCCCTGCCCGATCCGGTTCGGCCCGGAGCCGAGAATGATCACCGCGGGCCTGCTCCGCGGCGCGACCTCGGTCTCGTCGTCATAGCTGCTGTAGTGATAGGGCGTGCGGGCCGCGAACTCGGCGGCACAGGTGTCGACCGTCTTGTAGACCGGGCGTACGCCGAGCGCCCAGCGCACGCCGCGTACCACGTCCTCGTCGAGATTGCGCAGGGCGCCGAGCTGGGCATCGGAGAAGCCGTGTCGCTTGGCGCGGATGATCACCTCCGCGGTCAGTTCCGGCGCCTGCGCGACCTCGCGGGCCACCTCGACCAGCAGCACGAGCTGGTCGGCGAACCAGGGGTCGATGCCGGTCGCGGCGTACACATCGTCGGCACTCGCACCGGCCCGGATCGCCTGCAGCACCAGGCCGAGCCGGCCGTCGTGCGGGCGCATCGCCTCGGCCAGCAGGTCGCCGGCCGACCGCTCGACCGGGCTGGCGAAGTCGAAGATCGCCTCCGGCTTCTCCACGCTGCGCAGCGCCTTGTTCAGCGCCTCGGTGAAGTTGCGGCCGATCGCCATCGCCTCGCCGACGCTCTTCATGTGGGTGGTCAGCGTCGCCTCGGCATTCGGGAACTTCTCGAACGCGAATCGCGGCACCTTGACCACCACGTAGTCCAGGGTCGGCTCGAAGCTGGCCGGGGTGACGCCGGTGATGTCGTTGTCGATCTCGTCCAGGGTGTAGCCGACCGCCACCTTGGCCGCGATCTTGGCGATCGGGAAGCCGGTGGCCTTCGACGCGAGCGCACTGGAGCGCGAGACGCGGGGATTCATCTCGATCACGACCATCCGGCCGTCGGCCGGATTGATCGCGAACTGGATGTTGCAGCCGCCGGTGTCGACGCCGACCTCGCGGATCACGCCGATCGCGACATCGCGCATCCGCTGGTACTCCCGATCGGTCAGCGTCATCGCCGGCGCGACCGTGATCGAGTCGCCGGTGTGCACGCCCATCGGGTCGAAGTTCTCGATGGAGCAGATGATCACGACATTGTCGGCGCGATCGCGCATCACCTCGAGCTCGTACTCCTTCCAGCCGAGGATCGATTCCTCGATCAACACCTCGCTGGTCGGGCTCGCGGCCAGCCCCGCGCCGGCGATCCGGCGCAGGTCGGACTCGGTGTGCGCGAAGCCGGAACCGACGCCGCCCATGGTGAACGACGGCCGCACCACCACCGGGTAGCCGAGGTCCTCGGCGGCGGCCAGCACCTCGTCCATGCTGTGGCAGATCCGGCTGCGGGCCACCTCGGCGACCGGGCCCTGGTAGGACGACCCGTCCCGGGCCTCGCTCGCGTCGCCGGCTGCCGGCTCGGCACCCGCGATCCGCCGGACGATCTCCTTGAACTCCTCGCGGTTCTCGCCGCGCTGGATGGCCTCGATCGACGCACCGATCAGTTCCACCCCGTACTTCTCGAGCACACCGCTCTCGTGCAGCGACACCGCGGCGTTCAGGGCCGTCTGACCGCCGAGCGTCGCGAGCAGCGCATCGGGGCGCTCGAGCTCGATGATCTTCTCCAGATACTCGGGTCGGATCGGCTCGACGTAGGTCGCGTCGGCGAACTCCGGGTCGGTCATGATCGTCGCCGGGTTGGAGTTGACCAGGATCACCCGATAGCCCTCCTCGCGCAGCACGCGGCAGGCCTGCGTACCCGAATAGTCGAACTCACAGGCCTGGCCGATGACGATCGGACCCGAGCCGATCACCATGATCGAGGAGATGTCGTCGCGGCGCGGCATCAGCGCTTCCCTTCCCCGCTGCGCTCACCGAGCACGTCGGCAAAACGATCGAACAGGTACGCCGCATCGTGCGGCCCGGCCGCGGCCTCCGGGTGGTACTGCACCGAGAAGGCCACCACCCGGTCGTCGCGGACCAGTTCGAGGCCCTCGACCACATCGTCATTGAGGCAGACGTGACTGACCCGGGCGCTGCCCCACCGCGTCTCGCGCTCCTCGCCCGGCCGGGCGTCGACGGCGAATCCGTGATTGTGCGCGGTCACCTCGACCTTGCGGGTCGCCAGGTCCATCACCGGTTGGTTGATGCCGCGATGTCCGTACTTCAGCTTGAACGTGCCGAAGCCGAGCGCGCGGCCGAAGATCTGGTTGCCGTAACAGATCCCGAAGAACGGCAGGCCCGCATCGAGGGTGCGTCGCAACAGTTCCACCGCATGATCATCGGCGGCGGGGTCGCCGGGGCCGTTGGAGAAGAAGACACCGTCGGGGGCCAGCGCCTCGATCGCGGCGAAGTCGGTGTCGGCGGGCAGGACATGGACCTCCGCGCCCCGTTCGGCCATCCGGTGCGGGGTCATCGACTTGATGCCGAGGTCGATGGCGGCGACGGTGAAGCGCCGCTCGCCGACCGCGGGCACGACATACGGCTCCGGAGTGCTCACCTCACCCGACAGCCGCGCTCCCGACATGGCGGGGGCCTGGCGTACCTTCGCCAGGAGCGCGTCCGGATCGAGAGTGGTCGTCGAGACGCCGACGCGCATCGCGCCCTGCTCGCGCAGGTGCCGGGTCAGCGCGCGGGTGTCCACATCGCTGATGCCGACCACGCCCTGTTCGGCGAGCTCGTCGGCCAGCGAGCGGGTCGAGCGCCAGTTCGACGGCCGGCGGGCGAGATCGCGAACGACGTAGCCGGCGACCCAGACCCTCCCGGACTCGTCGTCGACATCGTTCCATCCGGTGTTGCCGATGTGCGGCGCCGTGGCGATGACGACCTGGCGGTGGTAGCTCGGGTCGGTGAGGGTTTCCTGGTAGCCGGTCATCGGCGTGGCGAACACGGCCTCGCCGAAGACCTCGCCCTCGGCGCCGAACGAGCGTCCGCGGAAGGTGCGGCCGTCCTCCAGGACCAACAGAGCGGGCGCGGGCGATGATGGTGCGGGCATGAACCGTCCTTTCCTGCCTCACAGGACAGGACTTAAAGGGTGGCTGTCCCAGCGACTCTAGCGCATCCCCGACCGGATTCCGGTACGCCGGATTTGCGGCGTCGGCCACACTCGGCACATGCGCCCGCGCCTCCTGCTCGCCGTGCCCGCCGCCGTTCTGCCGCTGGTCCTCGCCTCCTGCGCGGCGCCGGCCGATCCGCCCGCGCCGTCCACCGCGCCCCCGGGCACGCCCTCGGCAACGGGCACGCCCGCGGCAACGGGCACACCCTCCACACCGAGCAGCCCTACCGCCACCACCCCGCCCGAGCCGCGCGACCCCTCCCCGGTGGCGACCGGCCTGACCAGCCCGTGGGGGCTGGCCCGGTACGCCGAGACGATCTTCGTCACCGAACGAGACACCGGCCGCATTCTGCGCCTCGACGGCGACCGGGCGGTCGAACTGGCCCGGGTCGGCGATGTGGATGCCAGCTCCGAGGGCGGCCTGCTGGGGCTGGCGATCAACCCCGCCGGGGATGGGTTGTTCGTCTACTACTCGACCGCGCGGGACAACCGGATCGCCCGTTATCCGTTCGACGGGCGCGCGATCACGGGCGACCCGGAGGTGATCCTGGACAACATCCCGGTCGCCAGCATCCACAACGGCGGGCAGTTGGCGTTCGGGCCGGACGAGTTGCTGTATGCCTCGACCGGCGATGCCACCGAGCGCGGCTCGGCCCAGGACCGCAACAGCCTGTCGGGCAAGATCCTGCGACTGACCCAGGACGGCCGGGCGGCGCCGGACAATCCGTTCGACAACGAGGTGTTCTCGCTCGGGCATCGCAATGTCCAGGGTCTCGCCTTCGACGACTCCGGCCGGCTGTTCGCCAGCGAGTTCGGGCAGAACACCTTCGACGAGCTGAACCTGATCGAGCGCGGCGGCAACTACGGCTGGCCGGAGGTCGAGGGCACGCAGGGCTCCGACAGCGACGAGTTCATCGCGCCGCTGCGGGTCTGGCGTACCGATCAGGCCTCGCCGTCCGGGCTGGCCCATGCCCGCGGTTCGCTGTGGATGGCCGGGCTGCGTGGCGAACGGCTGTGGGAGATCCCGCTGACCGCCGACGGCACCGGGGAGCCGCGCGCCCACTTCGCCGATGAGTACGGCCGGCTGCGCGCGGTGCTGGGCGAGGGCGACTCCCTGCTGGTCGGCACCTCCAACACCGACGGCCGCGGCGATCCGCGCGACGGCGACGACAAGATCCTGCGGGTCGCGCTCGGCTGAGGCGATCGCTCGGCGGTGCTCCCACGGGAACGTCCTGCTGAACAGATGTGCTTGACATTCGTTCAGGCACTCGACAGGCTGCTCGCACACCCAACCAACGGGGGTTGTCGGTCCCCGCTCGTCCGTTCGGACTGGCCCGGCCGCTCGGCCCCGGACCGACCCGAAGCGACGGCTGATGACCAAGATCTTCAACGACCCCGCCCAGTTCGCCGAGGAACAGCTCGCGGGCTTCTGCGATCTCTACGCCGACCGGCTCAGCGCCGTACCGGGCGGCGTCGTCGCCCACCACGCCGAGGAGCCCCAGGTCGCCGTCGTGATCGGCGGCGGCTCTGGCCACTACCCCGCGTTCTGCGGGACCGTCGGCCCGGGCCTGGCCGCCGGCGCGGTGGTCGGCAACATCTTCACCTCGCCGTCGGCCACCCAGGCCTACAACGTCGCGCGGGCCGCCGACCGCGGCCGCGGCGTGATCTTCAGCTTCGGCAACTACGCCGGCGACAACATGAACTTCGGGATCGCGGCGAGGCGGCTCGCCGATGACGGCATCGACGCCCGGATCGTCGTGGTCACCGACGACATCGCGTCCGCCGACGAACCCGAGCGCCGCCGCGGGATCGCCGGCGACTTCACGGTCTTCAAGATCATGGGCGCCGCCGCTGCCCGGGGCCTGGACATCGACGAGGTCGAGCGCCTCGGCCGGGCGGCGAACGATGCCACCCGCAGCCTCGGCGTCGCCTTCTCCGGCTGCACCATGCCGGGCGCCGACGAGCCCCTGTTCTCCGTGCCCGAGGGTCAGCTCGGGCTCGGCCTCGGCATCCACGGTGAGCCCGGGATCCGCGACATCGACATGCTGCCGGCCGGCGAGCTGGCCGAGCTGCTGGTGAACGACCTGCTGGCGGCCACGCCCGAGGGCGCCGGCACGCGGGTCACGGCGATCCTGAACGGCCTGGGCACGACGAAGTACGAGGAGCTGTTCCTCCTCTGGGGCCATGTCGCCCGGTTGCTGCGCGAGCGTGGCCTCGAGATCGTCGAGCCCGAGGTCGGCGAGCTGGTCACCAGCCTCGACATGGGCGGCTGCTCGCTGACCCTGATGTGGCTCGACGCCGAGCTCGAACCGCTGTGGCGGGCCGACGCCTACACTCCGGCGTACCGCAAGGAGGCCGCGCCGCTGGCGGGTCTGCGGCCGCCCGCGGCCGAGGCGGCCGGCGAGGGGCAGGCGGCCGCCGCCGAACCCGCGTCGCCGGCCGGGGTCCGGGCGGGCGAGGCGTTCGCCGAGGCCATCCGCGCGGCGGCCGACATGATCACCACGCAGGAGGCCGAGCTCGGCCGGATCGACGCGATCGCCGGCGACGGCGACCACGGGCGCGGGATGGTACGCGGGTTGCGCGCGGCCGTGGCGGCCATCGATGCCGCGCCGACCGACAGCGGCATTGCCTCGCTTTCCGCCCTCGCCGGGCGCGCCTGGGCCGACCATGCGGGCGGCACCTCGGGCGTGCTCTGGGGCGCCGCTCTCGAGGCCTTCGGGCGCAGCCTGGACCAGTCCGCCGCGGAGATCACGCCGACCGATGTCGCGGCCGCGGCGCGTTCCTTCGTCGACGAGATCGCCGAACTCGGCGGCGCTCGCCCGGGCGACAAGACGCTGCTCGATGCGAGCTACCCCTTCGTCGACGAGCTCGACACCCGGCTGGCCGCCGGCGACGATCTCGCCGGCGCGTGGGCGGCCGCCGCCGCCAGCGCCCGGGCGGCGGCGGAGGCAACCGCGGACCTGCGACCGCAGGTCGGCCGCGCCCGTCCGCTGGCCGAGAAGAGCCTCGGCCACCCCGATGCCGGCGCGGTGTCGATGGCGATGATCCTCACCACGGTGGCCGATGTGCTGGCCGATCGTGGCGACACCCAGCAGCAACCAGACCAGGAGGCGCGAGATGAGTGAAGGGCTGCGGATCGTGGTCGGCGGGGACGACGCCGGCTATGAATACAAGGAGATGATCAAGGCCGACCTGGCCGCCGACGGCCGGGTCGCCGAGGTGCTCGACGTCGGTGTCGGCGCCGACCAGCACACCCCCTATCCGAGCGTCGCGATCGCCGCCGGGGAGATGATCAACGACGGAGCCGCCGACCGGGCAATCCTGATCTGCGGCACCGGCCTCGGCGTCGCGATCTCCGCGAACAAGGTGCCGGGGATCCGCGCCGTCACCGCCCACGACTCCTACTCGGTCGAGCGGTCGATTCTCAGCAACGACGCGCAGGTGCTGTGCATGGGCCAGCGGGTGATCGGTCGCGAGCTGGCCCGGCGCCTGGCGGCCGAGTGGATCGGCTACACCTTCGACCCGGCCAGCGCGTCGGCGGAGAAGGTCGCCGTGCTGACCGAGTACGAGACCGCGGGCGGCCGCGCAGGCTAGTTCCTCGCCAAACGCGGGGTCAGTCGGCAGCCGCGGGCTGAGTCGGCAGGTGCGGGCCGAGTCGGCAGGCGCGGGCCGAGTAGCGCCCGCGGCTGCCGGTTCGGCCCGCGGATGGAAACCGCCGGGCCCGGACGCGAACTCAGCCGGCAGACGCGAACCGAGTAACGCCCGCGGCTGCCGGTTCGCCCCATGGATGCCGGTTGAGTCCCCTGGTGCCGGTTACCCTCGCGGGTGCCGATTCGGCCCGCGGATAGACACCGCCGGGCCCAGACGCGAACTCAACCGGCAGACGCGAACGGAGTAACGCCCGCGGCTGCCGGTTCGGCTCGTGGATGCCGGTTGAGTCCCCTAGTGCCGGTTACCCTCGCGGGTGCCGGTTCGGCCCGCGGATGAAAACCGCCGAGCCCAGACGCGAACTCAACCGGCAGACGCGAACCGAGTAACGCCCGCGACTGCCGGTTCGACCCATGGATGCCGGTTGAGTCCTCCGGTGCCGGATGAGTCCGCGGGTGCCGGATGAGTCCGCGGGTGCCGGTTGGGTTCGCGGATGGTGCAACGGGGGTGAGCCGGGCGAGGGGCTCAGGAGCGTTGGGCGACCCGGCCGAGTACGCCGCTGAGGAAGGCGGGCGAGTCGTCGGTGGACAGGTCGCCGGCCAGCGCGACGGCCTCGGCGATGGCGATGTCGTCGGCGACATCGGTGTGCAGGATCTCGTAGACGCCCAGGCGGGCAGCGATCCGGTCGACGCGGGGCATCCGCTCCAGGCTCCAGCCGCTGGACAGCGACTCGCGCAGGGCGGAGTCGATCTGGTCGGCATTGTCGATCACCCCGCGCACCAACTCCCGGGTGAAGTCGCGCACCGGCGGGTCGGCCGCCGCGATCTGGTCGGCCAGCAGCCGCGCCGGGTCGAAACCGCGCAGCTCCGCGGCGAACAAGATGTCCAGGGCGTGCTTACGCGCCTTCGAGCGGGTGGACAGCTTCGCCCGTGGGCCGCGCCGCTCCGGGCCCGGCGCGGGTTCGTGCCCCGCCGCGGGATCGGCGGCCACCTCAGACCCGGCTCAGGTATTCACCGGTACGGGTGTCGACCTTGACCCGCTCCCCGGTCGTCAGGAACAGCGGAACCTGGATCTGCTTGCCGGTCTGCAGCGTGGCGGGCTTGGTGCCGCCGGTGGAGCGGTCCCCCTGCAGCCCGGGCTCGGTGTAGGTGATCTCCAGCTCGACCGAGGTGGGCAGCTCGATCGACAGCGGGTTGTCCTGGTGCAGCGCGACGGTGGCCAGCGCCTCCTCCAGCAAGAAGTCCTTCGCGTCGCCGACCACGGCGTCCGGGATGGTCATCTGGTCGTAGGTGGCGGTGTCCATGAACACGAAGCCCGCACCATCGTGGTAGAGGTACTGCATCTCGCGGCGGTCGACATTGGCCGTGTCGACCTTGGAGTCGGAGTTGAAGGTCTTGTCGACCACCTTGCCGGACAGCACATTCTTGAGCTTCGTCCGCACGACCGCATTGCCCTTGCCCGGCTTGTGGTGCTGGAACCACAGCACCTGCCACAACTGACCGTCCAGGTCGAGGACCATGCCGTTCTTGATGTCGTTGGTGGATGCCACCCGCTGCCCCTTCTCGTCGAGTCGTGCTGTCCGGCCCGCCGGGACCGGCGGGGAACAACGCCACAGCTTAGCCGCCTCCGGCGCCGTTCAGCCCAACTCGATCAGCCGGCCCGCGTCCTGCTCGGCGGCCGCCGCAAGGATCGGTGCCACCGCAGCCGCATCCTGGAAGCCGAGCCCGACGGAGTTGTACACGACGATCCGTTCCGGGTCGCGGCCGGGCGGATCGTTCAGCAGTTCGCCGAGCGCATGCAGCCGTGGGCGTACGCCCGCGGCACCGGCCCGCACCAGGCAGCCCGCCTGCTCCCGCGCGGTCGCGATGTCGTCGACCACGACCAGGCCGGCCCGGTCGAGCAACGCCGGGGTCAGCTCGGCGGCATGCGGGGCGAAGGAACCGACCGAGATCACCAGCGCCCCCGACGCCACGTCGCCGGCATCGAGGACCGGTTCGGTGCTGGTCGTCGCGCAGACCACGATCGCGGCATCGCCGACCTGGGACAGGGTTCCCGCGGCGAGCGGTACGCCCAACTCGGGTCCGAGCTCGGTGACCAGGGCGTCGGCCGAACCCGCGCTGCGCCCGATCACCACGGCCTCGCCGAGCAGCCCGACCGCGGCCAGGGCGCGCAGGTGGGCGCGGGCCTGCACCCCGGCGCCGAGCACCGCGACCCGGCCCGGTCCCGGCGCCGCGAGCAGTTGCGCGGCGACCGCACTGGCGGCGGCGGTCCGCGCGGTCGTCACGGCCTCGCCGTCGAGGATCGCGGCCAGCCGGCCGGTGGTCGGATCCTGCGCCAGAATCGTCGCGCTGATGGCGGGCCGCCCGGCCGCGACATTGGCCGGATTCACGCTGCCGAACTTGGCCACTGCCCCGGCCCGCTCGCCCGCCCTCGCCGCGTAGGCGAAGGCGGTGCTGCCGTCGGGCCCCGGCAGCAGGCCGCGCGGTGCCAATGCCACTTCCCCGCGCGCATACGCGGCGAACACCGCGCGCTGGGAGTCGATGATCGCGAGCGGGTCGATCAACGCCGCGACCGTCGCGTGATCAAGAACGCGGATCGGCACCTGGTCCCCCGGCCGGCTCCGTGCCGGTGTCGTCGGTGGTGATCTTGGCGATGTCGACCGAACCGCCCGGCATCACCCGCCGGGTACGCCGGTAGCCGTAGAGCACGTAGACGACGATGCCGATAGCCATCCAGCCGAAGAACCGGATGAATGTGTCGAGCGGCAGTTGGGCGATCAGGAACAAGGAGAACCCGACGCCGACGATCGGCAGCACCGGCATCAGCGGCATCCGGAACTCGCGCGGCAGGTCCGGGCGGCGGTAGCGCAGCACCAGCACCGCCAGGCTGACCACGATGAAGGCGGCGAGCACCCCGATGTTGACCAGCTCGGCCACGATGCCGATCGGCGCGACGCCGGCCAGGATGGCGGCGAGCACCGCGATCACCCAGGTCGGCCGGTGCGGGACCTTGTTCTTGCGGTGCATCGTCGCGAACCAGCGCGGCATCAGCCCGTCGCGGCTCATCGCGTACCACAGCCGGGCACCGGCCATCATGAACGTGAAGCAGACCGTGACGATGCCGACCACCGCGCCGATCGCGATCACCAACCCGAGCCAGCCCAGCCCGTGGGCCTGGAAGGCGTAGGCCAGCGCGGCCTCGGGGTCGAGCTCGGTGTAGAGCACCATGCCGCACATCACCAGCGCGACGGCCACATAGAGCACCATGCAGATGCCCAGGCTGAGCAGCATCGCCTTGGGCATCTTGCGCCGGGAGTCCTCCGACTCCTCCGCGGCGGTGGACAGCGCGTCGTAGCCGAAGACCGCGAAGAAGACGACCGACGCGCCGGCGAAGACGCCGGACCAGCCGAACGGCATGAAGTCGGCCAGATTGCCCGGGTCGACGTAGAACACGCCGACCCCGACCACCACGCAGACGATGATGATCTTGATGATCGTCAGGACGGTCTCGACCCGCGCCGACGACTTGGTGCCGCGGGTCAGCAGGAACCCGACGCCGAGGCAGACGATCACCGCGCCGAGATCGACAACACCCGGATTCTCCTCGGCGAACGGCGAGGCGGCCGCCCATTGCGGCAGCCCGAGGCCGATCGCCTCCAGCACATAGTTCAGGTACCCCGACACCCCGATCGCCACCACGGCGACGATCGCGGTGTACTCCAGCAGCAGGTCCCAGCCGATCAGCCAGCCGACGAACTCGCCCAGCACGGCCGCGCCGTAGGTGTAGGACGAGCCGGCGCGCGGCACCAGCGAGGAGAACTCGGCATAGGCGTACGCCGCGCACAGCGACGCCGCGCCCGCGATCAGGAAGCTGATCACCACCGCCGGGCCGGCGGTGTTGCGCGCCACCTCGCCGGCCAGGCTGAAGATGCCGGCGCCGATGATCGCGCCCACGCCGATCATGGTCAACTGCAACAGCGTCAGCGACCGGGTGAAGGTCTGATCCTTCGGCACATCCGCCGGCAGGGTACGCCGGAAGATCCCCCGCTCACCGGTCGAGAACAGCCCGCCGCTTGGCGGCGGTCCTCCCCCTTCTCGGGTCGTGCTCATGGCGAACTCCCCTTCCCGCTCGGTTCCCCCGTACGGTCGTCCACTGATTCAGGCTCGCTCCCCGAGGCTGCCGCGTCCAGCGTTTCGCCCGAATCAGACGAACTCGACCCCCTGGGCGAGCGGGAGCTGGCCGGAGTAGTTGACCGTATTGGTCGCGGGCCGCATGTAGGACTGCCAGGAGTCCGAACCCGACTCCCGGCCACCACCGGTCTCCTTCTCGCCGCCGAAGGCGCCGCCGATCTCCGCGCCCGAGGTGCCGATGTTGACGTTGGCGATCCCGGTGTCGGAGCCCGCACTGGAGACGAACAGCTCGGCCTCGGCCTGGTCGCCGGTGAAGATCGCCGCGCTCAGGCCCTGCGGAACCGCATTGTTCATCGCGATGGCGTCCTCGATGTCGTCGTAGGTCATCACATAGAGGATCGGGGCGAAGGTCTCCTCGGTGACGATCGCTTCCTGGCCCGGCATGGACACCACGGCCGGCTCGACGTAGTACGCCTCGGGCGCCTCGTCGGCCAGCACCCGCTCGCCACCGGCGCGGACCTTGCCGCCCTGGGCCTGGGCCTCGTCCAGCGCCCGCCGCATCCCCTCGAATGCCTTCTCGTTGATCAACGGGCCGACCAGCGTTCCCTCGGCCTCCGGGTCGCCGATCGCCAGCGTGCCGTAGGCGGCGGTGATCCGGCCGACCAGCTCGTCGGCGATCGAGGAGTGCACGATCAGGCGGCGCATGCTGGTGCAGCGCTGCCCGGCGGTGCCGGCGGCGGCGAAGACGATGCCGCGTACCGCAAGATCGAGATCGGCGCTCGGGGTGACGATCGCCGCGTTGTTGCCGCCCAGCTCGAGCAGCAACTTGCCGAACCGCGCGGCGACGCGCGGCCCGACCTCGCGGCCCATTCGGACCGAGCCGGTGGCAGAGACCAGCGCCACCCGCGGGTCGTCGACCAGCCGCTCGCCGCCGGCCCGGTCGGAAACGATCACGTGGTGCAGGTCGGCCGGCGCACCGACCTCGGCGACGGCCTTCCCCAGCAGCGCGTCCGCGGCCAGCGCGGTCAGCGACGTCAGCTCGCTCGGCTTCCACACCACGGTATTGCCGCAGACCAGCGCGAGGGCGGTGTTCCACGCCCAGACCGCGGCCGGGAAGTTGAATGCGGAGATGATCCCGACCACGCCGAGTGGGTGCCAGGTCTCCATCAGGCGATGCCCCGGCCGCTCCGAGGGCATCGTCTTGCCGTAGAGCTGGCGCGACTGGCCGACGGCCAGGTCGCAGATGTCGATCATCTCCTGGACCTCACCGAGCGCCTCGGAGGTGATCTTGCCCGCCTCGGCGGTGACGATCCGGGCCAGGTCGGCCTTGTGCTCGGTGAGCAGCTCTCCCCAGCGCTTGATCAGATTGCCGCGCACCGGTGCCGGGGTGTCGCGCCAGGCGGGGAACGCCGCAGCGGCACGGGAGATCTTGTCGTCGATGCTCGCCGCATCGTCCCCGGTCGCGCCGGGCAGCGCACCGCCGGTGATCGGGGTACGCGTGGCGAAGTCGCCGCCGATCCGATCCGGGGCCACGCCGCAGGCGGCGAGGGCGTCGGTGACGGATCCGGCGATGGTCGCGGTGCCGGGCAGGGTCATGATCGATCTCCAATCGGTTCGGTGCGGATGCTGATGCCGAGTCGGTCGGCCGCGGCGGCCAGCGACTCGGTACGACGCGCGGCGTAGAGCCGCTGGGGATCGGCGATGGCGACGCCGATCAGCTCGGACAGTCGGGCGAGATCGTAGTCCTCGCCCGACCGGGAGGCATCGCGCGTACCCTCCCCGGTGAGGTTGGACTGGAAGATCCCGGCGGCCGAGCGGGGCAGGAAGTCCTCGTAGACGATCGGTTCGGCGACGAGCACGCCGCCGGCGACCAGGTCGGCAAGGTCGTGCTCGCCGCCGCGTACCACGGAGTCCTCGCCCACGGTGTAGCTGAACCAGCCCAGGCCCTGCTCGGCCAGCCCGGACTCGGTGTCCGGCAGTCCCGCGGCCCAGACCGTCCGGGCGGTGCGCTGGCGGGGCGTGCCCAGGGCCCGGATCCGTGGCCCGTCGCCGCTCGGCCCCGCCTCGGCGGGCCCGTCCGGGTCGGCGGCCAGTCGGCGGTCGGTCTCGGTGAGCAGCTCGTCGTAGCGGTCCCGTCCCGCCGGGGTCAGCGCGATCCCGCGCGCCTCGACCTCGCCGAACCGGACGCGGAGCGCGCCGGGGCCCTCGGTGCCGTCGGCGAAGCGGAAGCTGCGTTCCTCGTCCAGCGCCCGGAACGAGGTCTGGCGCAACAACACGTCGGGCCCGTTCCAGCGCGGCGGGCCCTGGATCTCGTCGATCATGGTGATCCCGCGGCGTTCCATCCGGTCGTAGAGCTGATCGATGTCCAGCACCCGGGGCGTCAGGTGGTTGATGTGGGTCGACGTCACACCCGCGATGTCGGCGGCGACCGCGCTGACCCGTTCCAGGCGCCGGTACCAGTCGTGGTCGACCGGCTCCGCCGACAGTTCGAACGCGCCGGTGGCGAGCTCGAGCAGTCGCTCGGCGTCGTCATCGCGCAGCCCGCCGCCGGCGATCGCGGCATCGGCGAGTTCGAGCAGCTCCGGGCCGAACAGTTGCCGCGAGGCGACGAAGGCCTCGACCTGGGCGCCGAGCTCGGGATCGAAGAAGCGCCGATCGCCCGGGGTGAGCATCGAGGTGAACACTCGGAAGGGGTTGCGGGCCAGCTCGTCGGCCGTGGTCGGCCGGAACGCGGTGGAGACCACGGGCACCGCGGAGGCGGCCGCATCGCGCAGGTCGTAGAAGCCGACCGGGCTCATCCCGAACGCGCCGAACACCCGCGCCACCTCCGCGAGCTCGCGCGGGGAACCGACCCGGATCGCGCCGTGCCGCTCGGCGGTCACCCGGTGGATCGACCCGAGCCGTTCCGCGCCCGCCGGGTCGGCGGCCGCGACATCGGTGTTCACCTCCGTCGAGACCTCGACCAGCGTGGTGTAGGCGGGCACCTCGGCCCCGTACATGGCCGACAGCCTGCGGGCGAACGCGGCCCGCAGTTGCCAGGCCGGGACGAAACTCATCGCTGCCCTTTCGATCGATCGTGGACGGTTCAGATGATGTGCAACTCGCGCGGCCGTTCGGCACGGCGGGCGAACCGCTCGGCGCTGAACGGCGCGGGATCCATGAAGGGGCGCCGGCCGAGCACCAGATCGGCGACGATCCGCCCGGCACCGGGCGCCTGGAGGAATCCGTGGCCGGAGAAGCCGGTGGCATAGAGGAATCCCGGCACCCGATCGCTCGCCCCGATCAGGGCGTTGTGGTCGGGCGTGTTCTCGTACAGCCCGGCCCATCCGCCGGTGGTGGGCAGGTCGGCCAGCCCGGGTGCGCAGACCCGTGCGGCGGCCCGGAACCCGGGGAGCCACTCCTCGCTCGGCTCGCGGTCGAAACCGTCGGGGGTGTCGGGATCGGAGATGCCGACCAGCAATCCGTCGTCGGCCGCGGCGGTCCGGGCGCCGAAGCTCGCGTTGTGGAAGTACATGGTGGTGGCGAGGTCGAGGGTGAACGGCACCCGCGGCCATCCTCCGCGCCGGGGCGGGGTGATCGCGATCTGTCGTTTCACCGGGGTGACCGGCAGGTCGACGCCCACCCAGTCCCCGACGCGGGCACTCCACGCCCCGGCGCAGCAGATCACCGTGTCGGTCGCGACCAGGCGGTCGCCGACCCGGACCCCGGCCACCCGGCCGCCGGTGAGCTCGATGCCGGTCACCGCGGTGCGGGTGCAGATGGTGGCGCCGGCGCGGGCGGCAGCGACGGCGTACCCGTCGACGACGCGGGCCGGCTGGGCGAATCCGTCGCGCGGCGACCACGACGCCGCCACGAGGGCGGCGGGATCCACCGGCGGACAGAGCGCCGCCGCCTCCTGCGGGCCGATCACCCGGGCGCCCGCGCCGAACGCGTTCTGCACCGCGACGGCGTCCTCGCAGACCGGGAGGTCCGCATCGTCGCGGACCAGGAACAGGTAGCCCACCCGGTGCAGCCCGATGTCGCAGCCGACCTCGGCGCCGAAGTCCAGATAGCGCCGCAGGCTCCATGCGGCCAGCTCGACATTGGCGGGATCGGAGAAGGTGGCGCGCACCCCGCCCAGCGGCTTGGCCGAAGATCCGGCGCCCAGCTCGGCCGCCTCGAGCACCACGACATCCGACAGCCCGCCGGCGGCGAGGTGGTGGGCCACCGAGACCCCGAGCACGCCGCCGCCGATGACGACCGCAGCGGCGCGGTCCGGGAGCGGTGCGGACATGGCGCCATCCCACCCCGCCGATCCGTTTACGTCAAGTGAAGTTTCCTTGACCAATCACTTCACAGCTTGCGAAGCTTTCCCGATGCAGTGGTCACCGCAGCAACTGGAGGCATTCCTCGCCGTGTCCGGCGAGGCGACCATGGCCGAGGCCGCCGACCGGCTGGGCCTCAGCCTGGCCGCGGTGTCCCAGCGCATCGCGGCCCTGCAGGCCGGACTGCCCGAACCGTTGCTGGTCCGCGACGGTCGGCGCCTGGTCACCACCGACGCCGGCCGCACCTTCGCGCGGTACGCCGAGCGCATCCTCGCCACCGCCCGCGAGGCCGAGCAGGCACTGGCGGCCGATGCGACCCGGCGGGCGACGGTGACGCTGGGCGTGTTCGGGTCGGCCGCGGCCACCATCGTCCCGGCGGCGATGCACGAGCTGGCGGGCCACGCGGCGATCGCGGTCGAGACCCGCGAGATCGGCGTGGACGAGTTGGGCGCCGCGGTGGCCGCCGGCCGGGTCGATCTCGGCCTCGGAGTGGGGTACGCCGATGCGCCGGAACCGCCCCTGCGCGGCGTCGACACCGAGGTGCTGCAGACCGAGGAGCTGCTGTTGGCGCTGCCCCCGGGATCGGATCCGGATCCGGCCGGCCGCGCCGCGCTGGCCGATCGGCTCGACTGGATTCTCGGGCCGGCGAGTTCCTACTTCGGTCGGGCGGTCCGGGTCGCCTGCGGGCGTGCCGGCATCACGCCGCGGGTGCGACACGAGGTCACCGACACCGCCGTGGCGATCGCGCTGGCCGAGGCCGGCGCGGGCATCACTCCCGTCACCGCCCGCATGGTGCGGCTGCGCCCGACGAGCTCACCGCTGGTGCCGCTGCCGGTCCCGGCGTACCGACAGGTCGTGATTCGCGCGCGGCGGGCCCAGTTGTCGCGACCGAGCGTGCGTGCCGTTGCGGACGCGCTCACCCGCGCGACGATCGGCACGGCCGGGGGCGCCGCCGGCGTGCCGTAACGTCGGCCGGGCACGCGAGCGAGGGAGGCAGCATGCACAACCCGTTGGTCGATCGGATGCGGGGCTTCGGCACGACGATCTTCGCCGAGATGACGGCACTCGCCGACGCCACGGGGGCGATCAATCTCGGCCAGGGCTTTCCCGACACCGACGGACCACCCGAGGTGCTCGAGGCCGCGCAACGGGCCATCACCGACGGGCACAACCAGTACCCGCCGGGCCGGGGCATCCCGGCCCTGCGCCGCGCGGTCGCCGAACACCAGCGCGCCTGGTACGGCCAGAACTGGGATCCCGACACCGAGGTGTTGATCACCGCCGGCGCCAACGAGGCGATGACCGCCACCATCCTCGCCCTGTGCGAGCCGGGCGACGAGGTGATCCTGCTCGAGCCCGCTTTCGACTCCTACTGGGCCTCGATCGCCCTGGCCGGCGCGCGGGCGGTGCCGGTCCCGCTGCAGGGCCACGACCTGCGCCTGGACCCCGATCTCCTGCGCGCCGCGGTGAGTCCGCGTACCCGGTTGATCATCGTCAATTCCCCGCACAACCCGACCGGCCGCGTCCTCGATCGCACCGAGCTGCAAGCGATCGCCGACGTGGCAACCGAACGCGACCTGCTGGTGGTGACCGACGAGGTCTATGAGCACCTGACGTTCGATGATCATGCCCACCTTCCGCTGGCCGGGTTCGACGGCATGCGGGACCGCACGATCTCGATCTCGTCTGCCGGCAAGACCTTCTCGGTCACCGGCTGGAAGATCGGCTGGGTCTGCGCGGTGCCCGAGTTGATCAACGCGGTCACCACGGTCAAGCAGTTCATGACCTATGTGAACGGCGCGCCGTTCCAGCACGCGATCGCCGCCGGGCTGGGGCTGCCGCCCGAGCGGTTCGAGCAGATTCGCGCCGACCTGCAGGCCGGTCGCGACGTGTTGGTGCCGGCGCTGGCCGAGGCGGGCCTGGACGTGCTGCCGAGCCAGGGCACCTATTTCGTCACCGCGGACGTGTCGGCGCTCGGCGAGAGCGACGGGCTCGCCTTCTGCCGGTCCCTGCCGGAGCGGTGCGGCGTCGCGGCGATCCCCAGCCAGGTGTTCTACGCCGAGCAGACGCCCCGACCGCTGGTCCGCTTCGCGGTCTGCAAGCGACCCGACGTGCTGGCCGAGGCCGCGGACCGGCTGTCGGCGCTGCATCGCTGATCGCCGAGGTCGCGGTCCGGGTCGGCGGCAGAGCGCGCCACAACCGACCACTGGTCGGGGTTTGGTCCGGCCTGCGGCGTTCGCACTCGCCGTTACCGACCACTGGTCGCGGTTGTGGCGGCGCGATGTCGACGGCTTCGAATCGCGTCGGCCGAGGCTGCCCAAAGGCTGGCGGCACTCGGGCGGTGACGGTTAGGGTCGCAGTGGTTTGACCTTTCCGGCTGCCACTCGCGGGTGGCCGGCACCCCCGACCGTCCGACCGAAGGAAACATCAATGCCGATGTACAGATCCGCCCCGCGGCGGTTCGCCGCGGCCATCGCCGCCGTGCCGCTCGCCGCCGCCGGCCTGTTCGTGGCGTCGCCGCCACAGATCGCCGGCGCCGACCCGCTCGATCCCGCCGACGGGATCACCCGCGCGGAGAATCCCCGCGTACCCGAGGGCGCCGTCTGGTACGAGCAGTACTTCGACTCCCCCGTCGCCTCCAACGACGGCAGCCCCGTGGAACTGCATGCCGACGTCATCCGGCCGGCCGACATCCCGGCCGACCAGCAAACCCCGGTGATCTTGTCCGTCGGGCCCTACTTCGCCCACGCCGGACAGACCAGCGTCGAGCAGTCGGCGACCGGCCCCTCGGAGCGGTTCAACGACCTGATCGAGGGCGCGGACCTGATGGATCGCGGCTACACCTTCGTGATGGTCGACCTGCGCGGCTTCGGCGGCAGCTCGGGCTGCCTGGACTGGGCGGGGCCGGGCGAGCAGGCCGACGTGAAGGCGGCCGTCGAGTGGGCCGCCGACCAGGAATGGTCCAACGGCAAGGTCGGCATGTACGGCAAGTCCTACGACGCCGTCACCGGCCTGATCGGTGCCAACCTGCAGCCCGACGGGCTCGAGGCGGTGATCGCCCAGGAGCCGGTGTGGAACATGTACAACTACCTGTACTCCAACAACGTGCCGCGGCCCAACCAGATCTACACGCCCTCGGCGTACAACTCGATCGCCAGCATCCCGGGCTTCCCCGAGGACAGCCAGCGCTACCGCGACAACGCCGCCTACACGGGTACGCCCGCCGGCGCTTGCTACGAGACGAACTCCCGCGAGCCCGCCGAGAACACCAGCCTCGACACGGCGTACTGGCAGGCCCGCGATCTCGCGGCGCAGGCGCAGGGTTCGACCGTGCCGCTGTTCGTCACCCAGGGCTTCATCGAGACCAACACCAAGCCCGAGGACATGGACACCTACCTGGCCAACCACGCCGGCCCGCAGCGCGGCTGGCTCGGCCAGTGGAACCACGTCCGCGGCAACGATCTCGACGACCCCGATGATCCGAACAGCCCGCTCGCGATGGGCCGCGAGGGCTGGTTCGACGAGGTGATGTCGTTCTACGACGAGTACCTCCAAGGCGTCGAGCCGACCGTCGACTACCCGAACTTCCTGATCCAGGACAGCGACGGCAACTGGCGCGGCCAGGAGACCTGGCCCGGCAAGGCCCGCACCGTCTCGGTCAGCCTCGGCGGCGGTCGCTATCTCGACGACGGCGTGGCCCAGGGCCCCGCCCCGGACCGGACCCAGGCAGACCGGACCCAGGCAGACCAGAGGCAGGCAGACCAGAAGCAGGCGGACCGGGGCCGATCCGGCGAGGGTGCCGCCCGCGAGGGCGACATGGAGTATGTCGAGCGCACGCCCCCGGGCCTGCGCAAGGACCGGGACAAGCGTGGCGGCCCGCGGCACGGCGAGGTCGGCCAGAACTACGCGACCTTCTCCGATCCGGTGCGCCGCGAGGTACGCCTGACCGGTACGCCCGCGATCAACCTCAAGACCAAGGGCGAGCGCAACGTGATGGTGCGACTGTGGGACGTCTCGCCGGACGGCACCGCGGTGATGATCAACGAGAATGTCGCGGTGCTGGAGGCCGACGGGAGGACCCGCTTCGACCTGAAGTCGATGGAGTGGACGCTCCATCGGGGCGACTCGCTCGCGGTGACGATCGGTACGCTCACCGACGGCTACTGGTGGCCGGAGCCCTCCGGGCAACAGGTCACCGTGCAGTCGGCCAAGCTCGACCTGGCCCTGCAGTCGACGACCGATGACGTGGCGGCCGAGGGCGAGCGCGCACCGTTCCTCGATCGCTACATCGCCGCCTACACCGCCGACGAGCCGATGACTCCACCGGCCAAGGGCAGGTTCCGCCTGGCCCTGCCGGGCAAGTGAGTCTGTCCGGCAGGTAGGTCAGCCCGGATCGGGCTCGCGGCGGGGGCCGTCGGCCGCCGCCGCGAGCCGGATCACCGGGTCCGGGTGCCCGCCCGCGACGACCCCGGCGGTGATCGCGGCCGCGAGCTGCTCCGCGCGGTCGGTCGGCACCAGTGCCAGGCACGCACCGCCGAATCCCCCGCCGAACAGCCGGGCCCCGAGCGCACCCGCATCGACGGCGGCCGCCACGGCCGCGTCGATCGCGGGCACGGAGTTCTCGAAGTCGTCGCGCATCGAGGCGTGCGAGGCTGTGAGCAGGTCGCCGATCTCGGCCGCGCGGCCGGCGTCCAACAGCTCGGTCACCCGGGCCGTGCGGGCGTTCTCGGTGACGACATGGCGGACCCGGCGAAACACATTCGGGGCCAGGCGCGGGCGTACCCGATCAAGATCATCGACGCCCAGCTCGCGCAGCGAGGTCAGGCCGAGCACCGAGGTCGCCTCCGCGCACTCGGCCCGACGCTGCCCGTAGCCGCCCGTGCCGTGCTCGTGCCGGGTCCCGGAGTCGATGATCAACACGCCGAGCCCCGCGGCGGCCAGGCCGAGCGGGACCGCACGCCGGGCGAGATCGGCGAAGTCGATCAGTACGCCGTGATCGCGCCGGGCAAACATCACGGCGGTCTGGTCGAGGATGCCGGTGGGTGCGCCGACCGCGACATTCTCCGCCCGCTGACCGGCCGCCGCGAGCTCGGCGGGACCGAGGTCCAGCCCGAACAGCTCGGCCAGCGCGGTCCCGACGGCCATCTCCAGGGCGGCCGACGACGAGACGCCGATGCCGACCGGGACGTCGGAGGTGACGGTCGCCTCGAACGGCCCGATCGCCCCCGGCACCGCCTGTGCGAGCGCCCACGCCATCCCGATCGGGTACGCCGCCCAGCCGTCGACGGCCGGGGGTTCGGGCAGCTCCAGGACCCGGGCGGGGACGCTCACCGGCCCGGCACCCGGGCTGTCGCTGCGCACCCGCAGGATCGGCTCGTCGGCGCGGCGCACGGTGACCGACGTCCTGCGGTCCAGGCCGAACGGCAGCGACAGGCCGGCGTTGTAGTCGGTGTGATCGCCGATCAGGGTCACCCGGCCGGGCGCCGACCAGGTCGTGCTCATCGCGCGACCACCGGATGCTCCCGCTCGGCCCGGGCGATCGCCTCGCGCAACCGGTCGGCCTGCTCCTCCGGGGCCACGTCACCGACCCAGCCACCCATCGCGGCCTCGCTGCCGGCGAGGTACTTCAGCTTGTCCGGGCCGCGGCGCGGCGAGGTGATCTGCCAGGTCAGGCGTACCGTGTCACGGTGCTGGTGCACCGGGGCCTGGTGCCAGCCGGCGATATAGGGCGTCGGGGTGTCGTAGAGCGCGTCCACCCCGCGCAGCAGCTCCAGCGTGGCAACCGCCAGCTCGGCGCGCTCTTCGGAACTGGTCGCGGCGAGATCGGGAAGCTGCCGATGCGGGACCAGATGCACCTCCAGCGGCCAGCGGGCGGCGAACGGGACATAGGCCGACCAGTGTTGACCGCGCAGGACCACGCGCGGCCCGGACAGCTCCGCGGCGACGATGTCGCCCATCAGCGTCGGGCCGTAGCTGTCGATCTGGCGCAGCAGGGCCGATGTCCGCGGAGTGATGTAGGGATAGCCGTAGATCTGACCGTGCGGATGGTGCAGGGTGACGCCGATCTCCACACCCCGGTTCTCGAACGCGAAGACCTGCTCGACCCCGGGCACCCGGCTCAGGGCGGCCGTGCGCGCGGCCCACGCCTCGACCACGGTCCGCGCGCGGGTCGCGGTCTGGGTGGCGAACGAGCCCGTGCTGTCGGGGCTGAAGCAGACCACCTCGCAGCGGCCGACCGCGCGCCGATGGTCGAACAGGCCGGGATCGCCGGGGCCGGCGCCGACCGACTCCGCGACGTCCGGGCCGAAGGCGGGCGACCGGTTCTCGAAGACCGCGACGTCGTAGTCGTCCGGGATCTCCGAGTTGGGGTTGTCGGTGCCCTGCGGTGCGAGCGGATCCAGGGTGGGCAGCACGGCGCGGGCCTGGCGGGCCGTGGCCATCGTGATCCAGTCGCCGGTCAGCGGATCGCGCCGCAGTTGCGGCGTCTCGGGGCGCGGCGCGAGGCTGCGGCGGTCAACCGAAGGCACCGGGCGCGGAGGCGTACCCGGGTCGTCGAAGTAGATGATCTCGCGGCCGTCGGCCAGCCGCCCGGCGCGCTGCGTGACCTCCGATGCCGGCTCCCGCCGGGTCGTCGCCACTCGTCCGCTGCGCGATGCCACGTGTGTCATCCTCCCGCCGCCACGCCCCCGCCGACCCCGTTTCGGGGGCAAAACTAACACTTCGTTACACAAACGCGTTCATACGCACCAACCATGTGCAGGTTTTTTCGTTTATGGTCGTTTCAGAACGTCAGTCGGCGTTCACCCGCCGCGGTCGGCCGCGTCGGTCTGGACAATGTCGTCAGGAGTCAGCGTGACCACTCATCCCGCCCTCACCCGCCGCCGCCTTCTCGGGCTCGGACTCGGGGCCGCCGCCATCGGCGCCGTACCAGCGCTCGGTGCCTGCACCGGGACCACGACCCCGCCGGGCGCGGGCTCGCCGGGGGCCACCGGTTCGGCCACCTTCGGTTCGAACGCCTCCGACCCGGTGCCCCGGGCGGCCTATGCCGCGGTGGTCGAGGCCTACTCCGCCGGCGGCAACACCGTGACCACCAACACGGTCCCGCACAACGACTTCCAGAACAACATCAGCACCTACCTGCAGGGCAGCCCGGACGACGTCTTCACCTGGTTCGCCGGCTACCGGATGCAGTACTACGCCGAGCAGGGTGTGCTGGCGGACGTGGACGACGTCTGGGCCGAGATCGGCTCAAACTTCTCACCGGCTCTGGCGGCCGCCTCGACGGGGCTGGACGGCAAGAAGTACCTGGTGCCGAACTACAACTATCCGTGGGTCGTGCACTACCGCAAGAGCCTGTTCGCCGAGCGCGGCTACCAGGTGCCGACGACCTGGGACGAGTTCGTCGCGCTCTGCAAGCAGATCCAGGGCGACAAGATCATTCCGATCGAGTTCACCAACAAGGAGGGCTGGCCCGCGTTCGGCATGTTCGACTACCTCAACATGCGGACCAACGGCTACCAGGCCCATGCCGACCTGTGCGCCCACCGGTCGAGCTGGGACAGCCCGGACGTGGCCGCGGTCTTCGACGGGTGGCGCGAGATCCTGCCCTTCCAGAATCCCGGCGCGCTGGGCATGACCTGGCAGGACGGTGCGGCGAACCTGGGCGAGAAGAAGTCGGCCATGTACCTGATCGGCACCTTCGTCACCCAGGAGTACGCCGACAACAACGAGGTGCTCGACGACATCGACTTCTTCCCGTTCCCGGCGATCGGCGACGAGGGGCAGAGCGCGGTCGAGGCGCCGATCGACGGGCTGCTGCTGTCGCGCCGCGGCGGGGAGAATCCGGTCGCCCGCGATTTCGCGAAGTTCGTCGGTACGCCGCAGGGGCAGGATGCCTACTCCGCCAAGGACACGTCCAACCTGCCGACGGCAGCCGAGGCCGATCGCAGCTATCTGACCCCGATGCTGACCAAGGCGGCCGAGCTGATCGCCGGGGCGAGTGCGGTGAGCCAGTTCTTCGACCGCGATGCCCTGCCGGCGATGGCCAGTAATGTCCTGGCTCCGGCCCTGCAGGAGTTCACCCGCGACGGCAAGATCGACCTCGCCAACATCGAGGCGCAGGCCGCCCAGCTCTACGCAGCCCAGTGACCGCAACGCTCGATGCGCCGGCCCGCGACCGGGTCCGGCCGCGCCGCCCCCTGCGCACGCTCTCGATCACCGACAAGATCGCGCTGGCGATCATGGTCGGCGTCCCGACGCTGGTGCAACTGCTGCTGGTCTGGCTGCCCGCACTGGCCTCGATCGGCCTGTCCTTCACCCGGTGGAACGGGATCGATCTCGACCGCATCGAGCCGGCGGGACTGGCCAACTACGACTACATCGTCTCGCTCTACCCGCCGTTCTGGCCCGCCGTGGCGCACAACGTCATCTGGCTGCTCTTCCTGGCCGGCATCGCCACTCCGCTCGGGCTGCTGCTCGCCGTGCTGCTGGACGGCAAGCTCGCCGGCAGCCGGATCTACCAGAGCGTGTTCTTCGTCCCGGTGATGATCTCGCTGGCTCTGACGGGCGTGATCTGGCAACTGTTCTACCAGCGCGACAACGGCCTGCTGAACAACGTCCTCGGCACGGCAGGTACGCCGGCCGCGATCGACTGGTTCGGCGATCCAGATGTCAACCTGCTGGCGGCGATGGTGGCGGCGACCTGGCGGCACGCGGGCTATGTGATGATCCTCTATCTCGCCGGCCTCAAGGGCGTCGACCCGGCGTTGCGCGAGGCCGCCGCGATCGACGGCGCGAACGGCTGGCAGACGTTCTTCCGGGTCGTCTTCCCCGCCATGCGACCGATCAACATCATCATCGTGGTGATCACGATCATCGAGTGCCTGCGCGCCTTCGACATCGTCTATGTGATCAACCGGGGCACGAACGGCCTGGAGCTGCTCGGCGCGCTGGTCGTGCAGAACCTGGTCGGCGAGGGCCAGGTGATCGGCATCGGCTCCGCGCTGGCGGTGATCCTGCTGGTCGTCTCCCTCGGGCCGATCATCTTCTACCTCACCCGCGCCTTCGGAAGGGAGGACTGATGGCGACCACCGCGCGTACCATCCGACCCCGATGGGGGACCCATCTGTTCTTGTTGACCATGTCCGTGATGTGGCTGGCCCCGCTGCTCTGGGCCGCCTACACCGCGCTGCGGCCCTACGGCTCCACCCAGCGCCTCGGCTACTTCTCGGTCGGCGGCGAGTACAACCTGGACAACTTCGCCAGGGCGTGGACCCAGAGCGGATTCCTCACCTACCTGACGAACTCCGTGATCATCGTGGTCCCGACCGTCTTCTTCACCCTGGCGTTGTCGTCGATGATGGCCTATGCGGTGACCCGGGTGCGCTGGGCGCTCAGCATCCCGCTGCTGATCGCCTTCACCGCGGGAAACCTGCTGCCGCCCCAGGTGTTGGCCGCCCCGTTGTTCGCGATCTTCAAGAACCTGCGACTGCCCTACTGGTTCTCCGACTCCGGCTCGCTGCTCAACACCTACATCTCGGTGATCATCGTGAACCTGGCCTTCCAGGTCGGATTCTGCACCTTCGTGCTCGCCAACTACATGAAGGCGCTCTCCCCCGATCTCACCGAGGCCGCCCTGGTCGACGGCGCCGGCGTCTGGCGTCGCTACTGGTCGATCGTGCTTCCCCTGTGCCGACCCGCGCTGGCCGCGCTGGCCACCTTGGAGATCATCTTCATCTACAACGACTTCTTCTGGCCGTTGCTGTTCATCACCTCCGGGGACCGGCTACCGGTGACCACGGCGATCAAGAATCTGCAGGGCCAGTTCTTCAGCGACTACAACCTGCTGGCCGCGGGCGCGCTGATCACTCTCATCCCAACGTTGATCGTCTATCTGCTCCTGCAACGCCACTTCGTCGCCGGGCTTACGCTGGGATCGAGCAAAGGATGAGAGCGATGAACCAACGCACGCGCACGATGATCGCCGCCGAGCGGCAGGCCGCGATCATGCAGACCGTACGCGAGCGACGGATCGTCCGGGTCAGCGATCTTGCCGACGACTTCGAGGTCTCCCCGATGACCATCCGCCGCGACATCGACGGGCTGCACGAGCAGGGGCTGCTGGAACGCGTGCACGGCGGCGCCCGGCTGGCCCGACACGGCGCGACGGAGGAGCCCCGGCCCGGCGAGAAGGCACGGCAGCAGCAGGCCGAGAAGGCCGCGATCGCCGAGGCGGCGCTGGCCCAGATCCAGCCGGGACAGGCCGTCGGACTGTCGGCCGGCACCACCACACTCGCGCTGGCGCGCCTGCTCGGCCGGGTCAGCGAGCTCACCGTGGTGACGAACTCGGTGCCGATCGCCGAGGCCCTGCGGCAACATGCCGGGGCCAGCACCGTGCTCACCGGCGGCCAGCGAACCGTCTCCGACGCGCTGGTCGGTCCGATCGCGGTGTCGGCGCTGCGCCAGTTGCACATCGACCTGCTGTTCGTCGGGGTGCACGGCATCGACGAACGCGCCGGGTTCACCACGCCGAACATGCTGGAGGCCGATGCCAACCGCGCGTTCCTGGAATCGGCGCGCCGGCGGGTGGTGCTGGCCGACCACAGCAAGTGGGGCCTGCTCGGGATCAGCTCCTTCGCCGGCCTCGACGACGTCGACGAGGTGATCAGCGATGTCGGTCTCGACCAGGGGGCGCGCGCGCTGCTGGCCGACGGGGTCGGGCGGCTCACCCTGGTGGATCCCGGCGCCGGCGAGCCGCTGGTGCTCACCGGCGGAGACGGATGAGGCCGGCGCGTCCGCGGCTCGGGGAGCCGGTCGGCACGCGCGCGGAGCTGCGCTCGGACACGGTGCTGGAGGCCGTGTCCGTGGACGCACCCGGCTGGGCGGCGACCGACACCGAGTTCGCCGAGCTGCTGCAGGTCGCGCTGCACGGCGGCTCGCTCGCGGACGCGCAGCTCTATCGGACGCGCTGGACCGACGTGGAGGTGGTCGGGTCCGATCTGGCGAATCTGGTGCTTCGGGAGAGCATCTGGTCGCGGGTCGCGCTGGAGCGTTGCCGCGCCACCGGGCTCATGCTGGCGGGCTGCCGGATCGCCGATCTGACGGTGGTCGATACCGTCGCCGAGCTCGCCAACTGGCGGCAGGCGCGCGTGCGCCGGGCGGCGTTCACGGGCTGCCGGCTGTCCGGGGCCGACTTCGGTGACGCCGAGCTGGAGTCGGTCACCTTCGATCGTTGCGACCTGACCGACGCGCGGTTCGCCGGGGCGCGGCTGTCCTCGGTCCGGTTCGTCGGCTGCACGATGACCGGGCTGACCGGCGTCGCCTCGCTCGCCGGCGCCCGTATCGAACCGGTGAATCTCGCCGAGCTCGCCGGGCAGCTCGCCGGCGCCCTCGGCATCGAGCTGGTCGTCAAGAACGACGCCTGACCCGCAGCCACACCTGCGCCCGCGGCACCGGGGCGCTCAGGCGGGCTCGAGGAACTCCCAGATGGCGGCATTCAGGCCCCCGTCACCGAGTCGGGCGTACCGCCCGTCGGGCAATCCACGCTCGACCAGCCGGACCGCGCGCTCGTCGGCACCATCGGCGAGGACCAGGGACGCAGCCCGCACCTCCCCGAGGCGCCCGGTGACATCGACCCGGCCGAGCGCATCGATGGCGGCCAGCAGCCGGTCCTTGTCGATATTGCGGTCGGCGAGGCGGCTGCGCGGCATCAGCTTCACCGCCATCCGCTGGCTCGCCCGGGCCCAGCCCGGCAGGCCGAGCAGCGGATCCACCAGCACCAGCCGGTCGACCAGCTCGGGATGGTCGGCGGCCAGCCGGATCGCGACCGCCGCGCCGAGGCTGCGCCCGCACAGGCTGATCCGCTGCACACCGTGCAACTGCGGCAGCCGCGCCAGCGCGTCGACCGCCGCGCCCAGATCGAACGCGCCGCTGTCGGTCGGCTTGGTTCCCGCGATCCACGGCGTCAGGGGCTGCCAACCCGGCGCCATCGCCACCACCTGGTCCTGCCAGACCAGCGGCGTCTCCCCCAGTCCGTGCAGGAAGACCAGCAGCCGTGGGGCATCCTGCGCGCCGGGCTCCGGCTGCGGTTCGCTCACGCGTCACCTCCGAGTTCTCGGTACGCCGCGGCGAGCGCCGACTCGTCCGGGCCGGCGACCACGCACGCGCTCGCGAGCCCGTCCAACAGCACGAAGCGCAGCACCGCGCCGCGAGCCTTCTTGTCCAAAGCCATCGCCGCGCGCAGTCCGGACCACTCCCCGGCACCCGCCCCGGTCGTGGGCAGCCCCACCGCGGCAAGCACCTCCCGGTGCCGGTCCACCAGCGCATCGTCGGCCAGCCGCAGCCGGCGCGCCAGCAGCGCCGCATAGACCATGCCCACCGCGACCGCCTCGCCGTGCCGCCAGCGGTACTCGTGCACCCGTTCGATCGCGTGCGCCAGCGTGTGCCCGTAGTTCAACAGTTCCCGACCGACCCGCGTACCCTCCGAGGTCGCCTCACGAAGATCGGCCGACACCACGCGGGCCTTGACCGCGACGCCGCGGGTGATCAACTCCGTCAGCCGCGCCGAGTCCGGGCGTACCGCGTCGGCCGGATCATCCATGATCAGGTCCAGGATCTCCGGGTCGGCGATCAGTCCGCACTTGATCACCTCGGCCAGCCCGGCGACCAGGTCGGCCCTCGGCAGGGTGTCCAGCAGCGCGGGGTCACACAGCACCCCGGACGGTTCCCAGAAGGCCCCGACCAGGTTCTTGCCGGCGGCGATGTTGATCCCGGTCTTGCCGCCGACCGCGGCATCGACCATGCCGAGCACGGTGGTCGGGATCGTGATCAGGCGTACCCCCCGCAGCCAGCTCGCCGCGACGAATCCCGCCAGATCGGTGGTCGCACCGCCGCCGAGACCGACGACCAGGTCCGAGCGGGTGAATCCGTCGGCGGCCAGTCGGTCCCAGCACCGCGCCAGCACCGTCCGGGTCTTCGCCGCCTCGGCGTCGGGAACCTCGATCAGGCTGGCCGGTACGCCGAGATCCGCCGCGAGCCGCTCCGCCCGCTCCGCCAGCACGGCCGGGTGCAGGACGGCGACCCGGGACGCATCGCCCGCGAGCTCGCCCAGCCGCTCACTGGCGCCGCGTTCGATGATCACCGGGTACGGCCGTTCGGCGGCCACCTCGATCGTGCTCACCCGGAGCGCTCCGCGATGATCAGGTCGGCCACCTCGGCGGCGGCCAGGTCGTCGGTGTCGACGGTCAGTCCGGCCGCGGCCGCATACAGCGGGGTTCGCTCGCCGAGCAGCTTGATCAACCGGCCGCGGACGTTGCCGAGCAGCAGCGGCCGCGCCACGTTCAGGCCCACTCGATCGGCGGCGCGACCCGCGCTCACCTTCAGCCACACCACCTCGTGGGCGGCCAGCGCGTCGCGGACCTGCGGGTCCAGCACGGCACCGCCGCCGAGGGAGACCACCCGCTCCCCCGGCTCCGCGAGCACCGCCAGCGTGGCCTCGCGCTCCAGGTCCCGGAACGCCTTCTCGCCGTCGGTCGCGAAGATCTCCGCGATCGCGCGGCCGGTGCCGGCCTCGATCAGTTGATCGACATCGACGAAGGGCAGCTCGAGCCGCTCGGCGAGCGCCGGGCCGACCGTCGACTTGCCCGAGCCGGGGGCGCCGACCAGGACCAGGCTCACGCGTGCACCTCCGCCGGCGCGACCGCCAGTCCACGCGCGGCGATGTCGGCGAGATAGGCCTCGGCATTGCGCCGGGTCTCGCCGACCGAGTCGCCGCCGAACTTCTCCAGCGCCGCCTCCGCCAGCACCAGCGCGACCATCGCCTCGGCCACCACGCCGGCAGCCGGGACGGCGGCGACATCGCTGCGCTGGTGGTGCGCCGAGGCCGCCTCGCCGGTGGCCGTGTCGACGGTACGCAGCGCGCGCGGCACCGTCGCGATCGGCTTCATCGCCGCGCGTACCCGCAGCACCTCGCCGGTGCTCATCCCGCCCTCGGTGCCGCCGGAGCGACCGCTGGCGCGCCGCACCCCGCCGGCCGCCGGCTCGATCTCGTCGTGTGCCCGGGAGCCCCGGGTGCGGGCCAGCGCGAAACCGTCGCCGATCTCGACGCCCTTGATCGCCTGGATACCCATCAGCGCGCCGGCCAGCCGCGCGTCCAGGCGCCGATTGCCCTGGCTGTAGCTGCCGAGGCCGGGCGGCAGCCCCCAGGCGACGACCTCGACCACCCCGCCGAGGGTGTCGCCCGCCTTCTGGCAGGCCTCGACCTCGGCATACATCGCCGCGGCCGCCTCCGGGTCCAGGCAGCGCAGCGGGTCGGCGTCGATCGCCGCCAGGTCACCCGGCCCGGGCAGCGTGCCGGGCGCCACCGAGACCGGCCCGAGCTCCACGACATGGGAGAGGATCGCGACGCCGAACGCCTGGGACAAGAAGTTCTGCGCCACCCGCCCGACGGCAACCCGCGCGGCGGTCTCGCGCGCCGAGGCGCGTTCCAGCACGGGCCGGGCCTCGTCGTGGGCGTACTTCTGCATCCCGACGAGATCGGCATGCCCGGGCCGCGGCCGGGTCAGCGCCGCGCCGCGCGCCTGCCCGGCCAACTCCTCCGGGTCGACGGGATCGGGCGACATCACGGTCTGCCACTTGGGCCATTCGGTGTTGGCGACCTCGATCGCGACGGGCGAGCCCATCGTCTGCCCGTGGCGTACCCCGCCCAGCAGGCGCACCCGGTCGGCCTCGAACTTCATCCGCGCCCCGCGACCGTGACCGAGCCGGCGGCGCGCAAGCGCCTCGGAGATCTCGGAGGTGGTGATCGACACGTGCGCGGGCAATCCCTCGATGATGGCCACCAGGGCCTCCCCGTGGGATTCGCCGGCGGTCATCCAGCGGAGCATGGGCGCCAGTGTGTCACGGGGCCGCGCGCCGACGCAGTTCCGCCCGGCCGGCGGTCACCAGCGTCGCCGCGGGCACGCCGCGGCCGATCATCAGCTCCAGCTGCAGCACGGCCTGGTCGGCCAGCAGCTCGAGCCCGTCGAGCACCTGCGCCCCGCGCTCGGCGGCGACGGCGGCGAGGGTGCTGGGCCAGGGGTCGTAGGCGAGGTCGAAGACCACCGGCGCCGTCGCGAACCGCGCCGCGACCGCCTCGGTCAGCGCACCGCCGGGCAGCGCGCTGACCACCAGATCGGTAGGCGGTGCCGCCGCGGACCAGTCCGCGATCTCGAGGCCCACCCCGGCGCGCGCGGCCAGCTCGCCGAGCGCGGCCGCCTTCTCCGGTGCCCGCGCGGCGACCAGCACCCGGCT
Source organism: Naumannella cuiyingiana (assembly GCF_013408305.1). Classification (NCBI taxonomy): domain Bacteria; kingdom Bacillati; phylum Actinomycetota; class Actinomycetes; order Propionibacteriales; family Propionibacteriaceae; genus Naumannella; species Naumannella cuiyingiana. The sequence continues at coordinate 143,649 of NZ_JACBZS010000001.1, forward strand.
GACGCCGAGGTCGGCCAGCCCGAGCAGCGCCGAGCGGGCGGTCGCGCCGCTGCCGAGCAGCAGCGCCGTCCGCGGCGCGAGCCCCGGGGCACAGCGGCGCACGGCGCGGGCCAGCCCCGCGATGTCGGTGTTGTACACGGTGACGGTACGCCGGTCCGCCGGCGCGTCCAGGATCACGGTGTTGCCGCCGCCGGCCAGCCGGGCCGCCGGGTCGATGCTGGCGCCGGGCAGATCGAGCAGCTCGGGCTTGTTCGGCATCGTCACGCTCAACCCGCGCCAACTCACGTCGAGGCCCTCGATCAGTGCCGCCACCCCGCCGCGCGGCACCTCGACCACGCCGTACTCCCAGTCCAGGCCGAGCTCGGCATAGGCGGCGCGGTGCATGGCCGGCGACAGCGAGTGCGCGATCGGGCTGCCGATCACCGCACAGCGCCGGATCGCGAGGGAGATCTCCGGCCTCAGCACTTGCCCTTGTTCTCAGAACACCAGCGTCGCCAGGTCTCGACATTGCGCTGGTGCCCGGCGGCATCGTCGGCGAACTTGGTCTCGCCGGTCTCCAGGTTCACCGCGACGAAGTAGAGCCAGTTGCCGTCGGCCGGATTCGCCGCCGCCTCCAGCGCGGCCTTGCCGGGCGCCGCGATCGGGCCCGGCGGCAGGCCGTCGGCGACATAGGTGTTGTAGGGCGAGGGGTTCTTCCGCATCTCCTCGCTGGTGGACGCGCCGCCCCGCTTGTTGTTGGCGTACATGACCGTGGTGTCGAGCTGCAGCTTCATGCCCTTGTCCAGGCGGTTGTACAGCACCCGTGCGACCTTCGGCCGGTCCTCGTCGCGGCGTACCTCCTCCTCGATGATCGAGGCCACGGTGACGATCTCGCGCGGCGAGCGACCGAGCTCCTTCGCCCGCTTCTCCAGGTCGATGTCGCCCGCCACCTTGTCGAACTGGCCGGCCATCGCGGCCAGCACCGGGGTCGGGCCGGCGGCCACCTGCACGTTGTAGGTGTCGGGGAACAAGAAGCCCTCGGGATTGCCCTCGGCCCACGGCGACAGCCCGTAGGACTTGCCGTCCTTGGCCGCCGCCTCGAACTCCTCGACGCTCATCCCGGTCGCCTTGGCCAGCGCCTCGTACTGCTCGCCGATCCGCAGGCCCTCGCGGATGGTCACCTTCTCCTGCTTCAGCGCATCGGGGGCGAGCATCCGGTCCAGCGCCTGGGCAGCGCTCATCTGGGTCAGCAACTGGTAGTAGCCCGCCTGCAGGTTCACCTCGTCGGTGCGGTTGCGGACGGCATTGCGCCAGGCCTCGGTGGACTTGATCACATCCTTCTCGACCAGCAGCGCGCCGATCTCGCTGACACTCGAGCCGGACGGCACCTCGACGAGGATCTCGGTCTCGCCCGGGCCGCGATAGTCCTCCGCGGTCAGGAAGCCCTCGATGCCGCTCTGCAGCTTGGTCATCGCGAACCAGCCGCCACCGACCAGCACAGCGAGGGAGATCAGCACGGCGATGGCGCTCTTGCCGTGATAGGCGACCGAACGCAGATTGACCCCCGACGGCGGGGTGGGCAGCTCGCCGCGGCCGTCGCGCGGCTCCGGCGCCTCGCCCGCCGCGCCCCGCCCGTGCGGTCTGGTGTCCACCGGGTCACTCACTGTTGCGTACCTCCCCGGTCCGGCTCTCGCCGGATCGTCACTTCCTCGCCGGGCGGCTGCCCGGTCGAGCGCTCGGCCTCCAGCGCGTCGGTCAGGATCGCCACCGCCGCAGCCTGGTCGATCACGGAGCGCTGCCGGCGGGCCTTGCGACCCTGACCGGTCAGCATCCGCGAGGCGCTGACGGTGGTCAATCGTTCGTCCACCAACCGTAGCGGAACCTCGGGCAACGCCCGGGCGAGCTGTGCTGCGTGTTCCCGGATGCGAGCCGCCGCCGGACCCTCACCGCCGGCGAGCGAGCGCGGGAGACCGACGACGATCTCGATCGGATCGTACTCGGCGACCAGCGCAACGATCCGGTCCACCGGGGCCGGCGAGGCGGGCACCGTCTCGACGGGGTACGCCAGGGCGCCGCGCGGGTCGCAGGCCGCGACCCCGATCCGTGCCTCGCCCCAGTCGATCCCGAGCCGGGTCCCGGTCCGCATGGCGCTCAGCCGCCGGACACGGCGCGCTCGACCGCCCCGAGCGCTTGGTCGGCGCGGGACCCGTCGGTGCCGCCGCCCTGGGCCAGGTCGGGTTTGCCGCCGCCCTTGCCGCCCAGCTCGGACGCGCCGACCCGGACCAGTTCCCCGGCGTTCAGCCCGCGATCGCGGGCCGGGCCGTTGACCGCGACCACGATGCCCGGCTTGTCGTCCGGCCCGCCGATCAGGGCCACCACGCCGGGCCGCTCGCCCAGCCGGTCGCGTACCTCCTGGGCGAGCGTCCGCAGGTCGTTGCCGGCGGCGTCGGCCCGCACGCCGACGAAGGCCACGCCGCCGAGGTCCTTGGCCCCGGCCAGGTGGTCCCCGATCGCCGCCCGCGCCCGCTCCGCGCGCAGGGCCGCGATCTCCTTCTCGGCCTCGCGGAGCTGGGTGACCATCCGGGAGACCCGGTCGGCGAGCTGGTCCGGCTGGACCCGGAGGGTGTCGGCCAGGCCGAGCACCAGGCTGCGCTCGGCGGCCAGCCGGTCGAAGGCGTCGCGGCCGACCAGCGCCTCGACCCGGCGTACCCCCGAACCGACGGAGGACTCCCCGGTCAGGGTCAGCAGGCCGATCTGGGAGGTGTCGGCGACGTGGGTACCGCCGCACAGCTCCCGCGACCAGGCACCGCCCAGCTCGACCATCCGGACCCGCTCGCCGTACTTTTCGCCGAACATCGCCATCGCCCCGAGCGCCTTGGCCTCGTCGAGGCTCATCTCGGTCGCGCTGACCGGCAGGTCGTCACCGATCGCCTCGGCCGAACGCCCCTCGATCTGGTCGCGCAGGTCCTTGCTCAGCGGCTGGTTGCTGCGGAAGTCGAAGCGCAGGTAGCCGGGCCGGTTGTAGGAGCCGGCCTGGACCGCCGTCGGGCCGAGCGCCTCGCGCAGCGCCGCGTGGATGATGTGGGTCGAGGTGTGGGCCATGCAGGCGCCGCGCCGGTTGTCGGCATCCACCTGGGCGGTGACCCGCTGCCCGGGGTGCAGCTCGCCCGCCTCCAGGCGGACCTTGTGCACGATCAGCCCCGGCACCGGCCGCTGCACGTCCAGCACCGTGAGGTCGGCGCCGTCGGCGCGGATGGTGCCGGAATCGGAGTCCTGCCCGCCGGCCTCGGCATAGAACGGGGTCTCCTCCAGCACGACCTCCACGACCTCGCCGGCCGTGGCCGCGGGGACCACCGCGCCGTCGCGGATTAGGCCGCGGATCCGGGTCTCCTCGCCGAGTTCGGTGAACCCGGTGAACCGGGTCTCGCCGTCGGCGCGGAGCTGGCGGTAGGCCTCGGTCGAGGTCGCGAGCCCCTTGCGGGCGCGGGCATCGGCCTTCGCGCGGTCGCGCTGCTCGGCCATCAGCGACGCGAACGCCTCCGTGTCGACCTTGAGCCCCTGTTCGGCCGCCATCTCCAGGGTCAGGTCGACCGGGAAGCCGTAGGTGTCGTGCAACTGGAACGCGCTCTCGCCGGACAGCGTGTCGCCGCCGGCCGCGCGGGTCCGGGCCGCGGCGCCGGTGAAGATCTGCGTGCCCGCGGTGAGGGTACGCGCGAAGGCGCCCTCCTCGGCATAGGCCGCGGTCGAGGTGCCGTCCCAGTTGGCCTCCACCTCCGGCCAGGACTGCGCCATCAGGTCCTTGCTCACCGGCAACAACTCGGGCAGCACCGCGGTGTCGACGCCGAGCAGCCGCATCGCGCGGACCGAGCGGCGCAGCAGGCGGCGCAGCACGTAGCCACGGGCCTCGTTGCCGGGGCGTACCCCGTCGGTGAGCAGCATCAGCGAGGACCGCACGTGGTCGCCCACGACGCGCAGCCGCACATCGTCCTCACGGTCCGCGCCGTAGGTTTTGCCCGCGAGCTGTGCAGCGCGCTCGATGACGGGGAAGATCTCGTCGATCTCGTACATGTTGTCGACGCCCTGCAGCAGGTACGCCGTGCGCTCCAGCCCCATGCCGGTGTCGATGTTCTTGCTGGGCAGCGGGTGCGCGATGTCGAAGTCGGACTTCGACCGCACGGCCGACAGCTCCTCGGACATGAACACCAGATTCCAGATCTCCAGGAACCGGTCCTCGTCGACGATCGGGCCGCCGTCCGGGCCGTAGGCCGGCCCGCGATCGATGTAGATCTCCGAGGACGGGCCGCCGGGGCCCGGTACGCCCATCTGCCAGAAGTTGTCGGCCAGCCCCCGGCCCTGGATCCGCTCGTCGGGGATGCCGACCTTGCGCCACAGCTTGCGCGCCTTCACGTCGCCGTCCGGATAGTCCGGGTGGTGGCCCGGCCCGAGCACGGTGACCCAGAGCTGGTCGGGGTCGAAGCCGAGGCCGCCGGCGCCCTGCGGGGTGGTGATCAGCTCGAACGCGTAGCGGATGGCGTCGGCCTTGAAGTAGTCGCCGAAGGAGAAGTTGCCGAGCATCTGGAAGAACGTGCCGTGCCGGGTCGTCTTGCCGACCTCGTCGATGTCGAGCGTCCGCACGCACTTCTGGGCGCTGGTGGCCCGGTCCCACAGCGGCTTCTCCTCGCCGGTGAAGTACGGCTTGAACGGCACCATCCCGGCCGGCACGAACAACAGGGTCGGGTCCGGGTAGACCAGCGACGACGACGGGACCAGCTCGTGGCCGTTGCGCACGAAGAAGTCCAGGAACGTACGCCGGATGTCGGCCGTCTTCATCGAGTTCCTTCGGGGTCGAGCGATGTGGGTACGCCCGCGCGGGCGGGCGGCGTACAGCCTAGCGCCGCGCCCGCCGAACGCCTGTCGAGCAGCGATCGCACCGCCGGTCGAGCAGGCTCGCGAAGCGGGCGCCGTCGAGACCACCCATCCACCGCCGGTCGAGCAAGCTCGCGAAGCGGGCGCCGTCGGGACCAAGCCCCGAGCACAGCCCGAGCGCGCGGCGTACCCACCCCGCCCGACGAAACCGACCACTCGCCCCGATTGTGGTGGACTTCCCAGGCCCAAGGCAGCCGAAAGCCCGACGAGTGGTCGCTTTCGGCGCGAAGCGCCCCGAGCGGTCTCGACAGGTTCGACCAACGCCGGTCGAGCAAGCAGGGAGCCAGCGCCGGTCGAGCAAGCGAGGGAGCCAGCGCCGGTCGAGCAAGCGAGGAAGCCAGCGCCGGTCGAGCAAGCGAGGAAGCCAGCGCCGACCAAGCCCCGAGCACAGCCCGAGCGCGCGGCGTACCCACCCCGCCCGCCGAAACCGACCACTCGCCCCGATTGTGGTGGACTTCCCAGGCCCAAGGCAGCCGAAAGCCCGACGAGTGGTCGCTTTCGGCGCGAAGCGCCCGTCCGGTCTCGACAGGCTCGACCAACCAATCTTGCCGGGCTGACCGACGAGGCTCGACCAGCTCAGGCGCGGCGGCGGGCCAACGACTCGGCCGGCTCCGGGTCGATCTGCTCGACGACGGGGGCCATGCCCAGTTCGGCCCGGATCTCGGACTCGCGGCGGCGGGTGTTGATCAACACATCGTCGGCGAAGTCGGCGATCTGGTTGCCGACGTGCTGGGCCCCGCGGGCGACGCGGGCCACGACGGCGTCCGGCCGGGTCTCGGCGATCACGGCATCCACCTTGCGTCGGGCCCAGCGGAAGACCAGCACCCCCGCGACGGCGCCGACGCCGAGCAGGACGACATTGCGGATCACCGGGGCTCCAGATCCGTCCGGGTGACGATGTCGGCCCGATCGGGACGGGGGCCGCGCGCCCGCCTGCGTTCGCCACGCCGACGCCGCTGCCCCACGGCCAGCCGGAGCCCGTGCACGAAGGCGGTCAGCCGGATGATCGGGCCGCCGACGGCGGTGGTCATCAGATTGGACAGTTGGGCGCCGTTCTCGGCGATGGTGCTCACGCTGCCGGACAGCTTCGCGGCATCGTCGGTGACCACTCCGACCTTGGTCAGCTCGACATTGGTCGCCTGGACGGTGCCTTGCAGCTCGGTCAGGATCGGCACCGATTCGTCGCCGATCTCGTCGACGGTCTCCCGCATCGAGTCGAACAGCTTGCCGAGCTTGTACAGCGGCACCGCCAGGAAACCGACCAAGATCAACAGGGCAATGGCGGCCAGCAGGCCGGCCACTCCGCCAAGGGTCACAGTCATGGCCGCGAGCCTAGCCGTCCGGCGCCGGCCGGGGTCGCCCGGTGGTCACCGCGGCCCGTCGACGGTCCACCCCGTCGCGCGGTCCAGGGCCTTCTCCACCTGCGGCCGCGCGGTCTGCAGATAGCTGCGGGTGAGGTGGTGGGTGTCGAGGTAGACGCCGACATTGCCGATGGCGGCCGGGCAGTACCCGTCCGGGCACAGCAGGTCGGTGAAATCGATGCCGACCACCCGGGGGTCGCCGGACACCTCGGCCAGCGGCGAATCCGCCGCCAGCATCTCCTCGGCCGGCGCCCCGCACAGCGGTGAATCGCTGCCGTACCGGGCCAGGCACTCCGCGGGATCCTTGGCCCAGCGCGGGTTGTCCCGGACCGCCAGCACGGTCATCCCGGCCTGCACGAACGGGGCGACCGCCTCGGCGTACCCCGGAACGGCAATCTCGTCCGGCTCCTGCCAGCCGGTCCGGGTCGCCACGGTCAGCACGGCGTCGGCGCGCTCGTCGAGCACCTTCTGGGTGGCCTCCCGGTTGAAGGCCGCGCAGTCGGCGGCGGCGTCGTCCAGCTCGCCGCGCAGCTCGCAGTCGGCCATCTCCAGTTGCAGCAGCCGCCAGCCGCGGTCCCGGGCGATCGGCAGCAGGGCACCCACCCACTGCGCGGCGTGCGAACTGCCGACCACCGCGACGGTCGCCGTCGTCTCCCCCTCGGGTTCGAACAGCTTGCAGCGGGCGGCGACGCCTTCGCCGAAGGCATAGTCCGGGCACACGTCGATCTCCGGCGCCCATTCGGCCGACAGCCGGTTGGGCAGCGGCAGCAGCGGCCCGGGCACCGCGTCGGCCGGGTCGTAGCCCGGTTCGAGCACCCGCGCGCCCGGATTCGCCGAGATGGGCTGCGCCGACGCCCGGGCGGCCTCCGCGTCCTCCCAGCGCTGGACGCCGAGCACCAGGCCGACCACCAGGACCAGCGTCACGCCGGCCACCGCGCCGTCTCGGGTCCACCCCGGCAGCGGGCCGAACCGCGGGCGCCAGTCCCGCAGCGGCACCTCGACGAAGCGGCGGGTCAGCGCCGCCAGGACCAGGCTCGCGGCGATCACCGCGGCACCCTGGACCACCCCGACGGACGGGTCGTCGGTGACGATGATCCAGAACGTGAGCAGCGGCCAGTGCCACAGGAACAGCCCGTAGGAACGCTCGGCCAGCCAGCCCGTCACGCGGTGCTGCAGCAGGCCCCGGGTGATCTGCCCGCCACCGCCGCTCAGGATGACTGCCGCGGTCGCCAGCGTCGGAACCAGGGCGACCACACCCGGATAGCGGACATCGGCGGGCAGCACGAATGCGGCGCCCAGCAGCGTCGTCAGCCCCAGCGCGCCGAGGACGGTGCCGGCCCGGCCACCGACCTGCCAGCGCTCGACCGCCAGGGCCAGCAGCCCGCCGAGCGCGAACTCCCACAACCGGCCGCTGGTCGCGAAGTACGCCGCGACCGGCGCCTGCGCGGTGCTCGCGACCCCGTGGGCGAAGGACGCCACGAACAGCACGCCGAACGCCGCGGCCAGCACCCGCCGCATTCGCCGCCCGTCGCGGATGGTGGTGATCGCCCCGAGGCCGAGGCAGAAGGCGATGATCACCTGCCCCTGGATGGACAGGGACCAGAAATGTTGCAGCGGGCTGGTCAGCTCCGAGGCGGCGGTGTAGTAGTTCACGGCCGAGTCGATCAGCACCTGGTTCTGCCGGAAGGTCAGCGCCGCGACGGCCTGCTGCCAGATCGCGGCCCAGCGCGTACCGGGAATCAGGAACGGGGTGGCCAGCACGACCGCCGCCACGGTCACCGCGGCCGCGGGCACCAGGCGCAGCATCCGCGAGAACAGCACCTGCAGCGGCCGTCCGTCCTCGCCCCGGTCATGCCGGCGCAGGAAGGTCCCGGTGAGCAGGAATGCCCCGATCAGCAAGAACGCGTCGATTCCACCGGAGATCCGCCCGAACCAGACGTGGTGCAGCACGACCAGCCCGATGGCTACGGCGCGCAGGCCGTGGATCTCGGGGCGGAACGTCATCCGGGCACCTCGCTGGTCTGGGTCCGTACTCGGCGGTCGGTGTCGACAAACAGTCGCCCACCCTACCCGCTCAGCGCCTCCGGCCGAGCAGCTCCTCGATCACCCGCAGCCGCTCGGCAACGGCGGCCTCGCGCCCGTGCTCGGTCGGCTCGTAGTAGCGGGCGTCGGCCAGCTCGTCGGGCAGATAGGCCTGCTCGGCGACGCCGTGCGGGGAATTGTGCGCGTGCCGGTAGCCCACGCCGTGCCCGAGCTGTTTCGCGCTGGCGTAGTGGGCGTCGCGCAGGTGCGGCGGGACCTGCCCGATCCGGCCGGCGCGGACATCGGCGCTGGCGCGCTCCAGCCCCTGGTAGGCCGCATCGGACTTCGGCGCCATCGCGCAGGCGACGGTGGCGTGGGCGAGATTGATCCGGGCCTCGGGCATGCCGATCAGTTGCACGGCCTGGGCGGCGGCGACGCAGGTCTGCAGCACGCTGGAGTCCGCCATCCCGATGTCCTCGGAGGCCGCGATGACCAGTCGGCGCGCGATGAACCGGGGATCCTCGCCGGCCTGCAACATCCGCGCCAGGTAGTGCAATGCGGCCTGCACGTCGGAGCCGCGCATCGACTTGATGTAGGCGCTGATCACGTCGTAGTGCTGGTCGCCGTCGCGGTCGTAGCGCACCGCGACCACGTCGACGGCCCGCTCGATGGTCGCCGGGTCGATGCTGGTCGAGCCCTCGGCGCTCGCCCCGGCGGCGGCCTCCTCGAGGAAGGTGAGCGCGCGACGCGCATCGCCTCCGGCCATCCGGAGCAGCGTCTCGCGGCCGTCGGCGGTCAGGGCGTACCGCCCGCCGAGACCGCGTTGCTCGACCAGGGCCCGGTCGATCAGGGTGCCGATGTCGTCATCGGTGAGCGGCTTCAGGGTGAGCAGCAGTGATCGCGACAGCAGGGGGCTGATCACCGAGAAGCTCGGATTCTCCGTCGTCGCGGCGATCAGGGTGACGATCCGGTTCTCCACCGCCGGCAGCAACACGTCTTGTTGCGCCTTGGAGAAGCGGTGCACCTCGTCGACGAAGAGCACGGTGGGTACGCCGCGCGCGAGATCACGCCGGGCCTCCTCCAGCACCGCGCGGACCTCCTTGACCCCCGCGGTCACCGCCGACAGCTCGACGAACCGGGCATCGGCGGTCTGCGACACCACGCTCGCGATGGTCGTCTTTCCCACGCCGGGCGGGCCCCACAAGAAGACCGACATCGCGGCCTCGCCGGTCGCCAGGCGGCGCAGCGGCGCGCCCGGCGCGAGCAGGTGTTGCTGGCCGAGGATCTCGTCGACGGTACGCGGGCGCATCCGCACCGCCAGCGGCAGCCGGTCGTGGTCGGCATCGAGGCTGCCGCCGCCGCGGCCACGCCCGGTCGCGGCCGGTGTGGTGTTGCCGAAGAGGTCCTCGCTCATCCGGCGACCAGGAACGCATCGAGGTCGGCGATCACCCGCGCGTCGAGGGAGTGGCCGAGCCCGGGATAGGTGTGGACATCGACCCGCGCGTGTCCGTCGAGCCAGGTCTGCGTCGCCTCGGCCCAGCGGGCCGGCACGACCGGGTCCGCGACATCGCGCGACCAGAAGACCCGCGGCAGCGGGTCGGCCGGCGCGGGCTCGGGCGTACCCGGCGCCACGAAGCCCGACAGGACCAGCCAGCCCTCCGCGGCCTCCGGTCGGGCCGCCATCGCGGCGAGACCGACGCTCGCGCCCTGGGAGAAGCCGCCGATGAAGACCTCGCGCCAGCGCCCGGACTGGCCAGCCAGCCATTCCAGCACCGTCGCTGCGGCCGCCGCGGCCTGCGTGGCATAGGCCGGGGCGTCGACGATCCCGCCCGGCACCAGCTCCAGCGGATACCAGGCGCGGCCACCCCAGGGCAGCGCGAACGGCGCGCGCGGAGCGGCGACGACGAAGCCGTCCGGGAGGTGCGGCGCGACACCGAGCATGTCGGCCTCGTCGGCCCCGAAACCGTGCAGCAGCACCACCAGCCGGTCAGCGCCCGAGGTCGACGGGTCGGCGGAGAATCGCACCTGCAGCTCGGCCGGATCTGGGGTCAGGGCAGACATGGCCGCCATGTTAGGGGGACGGTCCGACAACGACCGCTCAGTGCAGGATCGGGATCTGTGCCGGGTAGCGGTACAGCTCGCCGCGGGATGCTCGCAGGGCGCCGATGACGTGACAGACGACGGTGAGCACGGCGGCGATCACCCAGAGGATGATCGCGACCGGGATCCCGATCACGGTGATGAACAGGATCCAGCCGATCACCGTCATCAGCCAGGCCCACAGGTTGAAGTTGAACGCACCGGCCGCCGAACCTCGGACCAGGGGCCCGCGCCCGCGGAACAGCAGCCAGATCAGCAGCGGCCCGGCGAAACTCAGCCAGCCCGCGGAGATGATCATGGCAATGATCGCGGACAGGTGCGCCAGCACCGCCAGCGTCCGGTCGTCGCCGCCCGCCCGCATGTCGCCCGTCATCTCTGCTCCTCACCTGGCTCGGTGGTCCGGTCGCCGTCCTGCGCGGGTCGATCGGTCTTGTCGGCCTGCTCCGGCCGCGCGTCGACGCCGGCCTCCTTGCGCTGCTGGCTGGTGATCGGCGCGGGTGCGCCGGTGAGCGGGTCGTAGCCCCCGCCGGACTTCGGGAAGGCGATCACGTCGCGGATCGAGTCGGTGCCGGCCAGCAGCGCGACGATCCGGTCCCAGCCGAACGCGATGCCGCCGTGCGGCGGCGCGCCGTAGGCGAACGCGTCGAGCAGGAAGCCGAACTTCTCGGTCGCCTCGGACTCGCTCAGGCCCATCACCTTGAACACGCGCTCCTGCACGTCGCGGCGATGGATACGGATCGAGCCGCCGCCGATCTCGTTGCCGTTGCAGACCAGGTCGTAGGCATAGGCCAGCGCGGAGCCGGGATCGGTGTCGAAGGTGTCCATCGATTCCGGCTTCGGCGAGGTGAACGCGTGGTGCACCGCCGTCCAGGCGCCCGAGCCGACCGCGACATCGCCCGAGGCCACCGCCTGGGCGGCGGGCTCGAACAGCGGCGCGTCGACCACCCAGCAGAAGGCCCAGGCGCCGGGCTCGATCATGCCGGTACGCCGGGCGATCTCGACCCGGGCGGCGCCGAGCAGCTCCTGGGAACCGCGGCGCTCCCCCGCGCCGAAGAAGATCGCGTCACCGGGCTGCGCCCCGACCCGCTCGGCCAGGCCGGCGCGCTCGGCGTCGGAGATGTTCTTGGCGACCGGGCCGCCGAGCTCGCCGTCCGCGCCGACCGTGACGTAGGCCAGCCCCTTCGCGCCGCGCTGGCGCGCCCACTCCTGCCAGGCGTCGAACTGCCGGCGGGGCTGGTCGCCGCCCCCGGGCATGATCACCGCGCCCACGTAGTCGGCCTGGAAGACGCGGAACGGGGTGTCGGCGAAGAAGTCGGTCACCTCGACGATCTCGTTGCCGAACCGCAGGTCCGGCTTGTCGGAGCCGTAGCGATCCATCGCGTCGTGCCAGGTGATCCGCGGGAACGGCGGGGTCAGCTCGACGCCCTTCAGCGCCCAGATCTCGCGGGCCAGCTCCTCGCCCAGGGCGATCACGTCGTCCTGGTCGACGAAGCTCATCTCGATGTCGAGCTGGGTGAACTCCGGCTGCCGGTCGGCCCGGAAGTCCTCGTCGCGATAGCACCGCGCGATCTGGTAGTAGCGCTCCATCCCGGCGACCATCAGCAACTGCTTGAACAGCTGCGGGCTCTGCGGCAGCGCGTACCAGGAACCGGGCGCCAACCGGGCGGGCACGAGGAAGTCGCGGGCCCCCTCCGGCGTGGAGCGGGTCAGCGTCGGGGTCTCGATCTCGACGAAGCCGCGCCGGCCCAGCACGTCGCGGGCGACCCGGCTGACCTGCGAGCGCAGCCGCAGCGCGTCGCCGGCCGAGCGGCGGCGCAGGTCCAGGTATCGGTAGCGCAGCCGCGCCTCCTCGCCCACCCCGGAGCGATCATCGATCTGGAACGGCAGCGGGGCGGACGGATTGAGCACCTCCAGCTCGCTGGTCACCACCTCGATCTCGCCGGTCGGCAGGTCCGGGTTCGCGTTGCCCTCGGGGCGCAGCTCCACGGTGCCGACGACCTTGATCACGAACTCGTTGCGCAGGTCGTGCGCGCCCGAGGCGTCCAGCACCTCGTCGCGGACCACCACCTGGGCGATCCCGGAGGCATCGCGCAGGTCGAGGAAGGCGACGCCGCCGTGATCTCGGCGCCGGGCCACCCAGCCGGCGAGGGTGACGGTGGTTCCGGCATCGGCCGCGGTCAGGGTCCCGGCCTCGTGGGTGCGCATCACGGGTGTCGCTGTTCCTCTCGTCGTGGCCCCGCATCGACGGTGCGGGCGCCGGTCAGGGCGATGCTATGCCCCGCCCGGCAGCCGGCGCACACCCATTACCCCGGCATCACCTCAGCATCGGCGAGGTGGGTACGCCGCCACCGGCGAGCGCCATCAGAACGGCAGCCACTGCCCGGTGGGCCTGCCCCCGCTGACCCCGGTCAGCACGAAGGACGCCGTCGGCTCGCCATCGCTTTCGAAGGTGCACGACGCTCCACCGCGGCAGGTGCCGGTGGCGCTGAACTCCCACTTCACGGTGGTCCGGATCGTCGCCACGTCCGGGCTGTACTCGACCTTCGCGCCCCGCATCGGGTCGTTCTTGATGTTCCAGTCGATGCTGCCCGAGTCGACCTTCTGGCTGGTGCCCGCCTGAATGCCGAACGGGCACCCCTCCGGCGCGAGCTCCTTGGCCGAGGCGCACTTGTCGAGCGACCGCTTTGCCTGGTCCAGGGCGAACTTGCGGCCGTTGTCGGTCAGCTCCATCGTGCCGGTCCACTCGGCCGGTCCGGGCTTGCCGACCACGATCTCCCGCTCGGTGTACTGCACCCGGTCCGAGCCGGTCGTCATGGCGTACCCGCCGGGCAGTGCCAGCGCAGCCGATCCGGACTCGATCGCCTGGCCGTTCACCTGCAGCGCCCCGTCGGAGACCAGGGTGAGTTCTGCGAGCCCGTTGTCGATCATCCAGCCGTCGCCGGTACTGGTGAGCTCGAACGTGTAGCTCTGCGAGTCCCCGCCGACGGTGTAGGTCGCATCCACCTGGGCGCTGTCGAGCGCGTCGGAGACGGTGACCTCGCCGACCTCGGCGCCGCCCACCGCGGCGATGTCGCGGGACTGCTTGACGGCCTTGTCCGCCAACAGCGGCGCATCGTCCGGCACGTTGCTCAGCAGGCCGAGCGCGTCGGCGGCATTGCCGTCGGACAGCGCGGCGAAATACCGCTCGACCGTCTCGGTCGCGCCGTCCGCACGACGCTGCTTCTCCGCCTCGTGGGCGGCCGCGGCCTGCTCGGCCGCCTGCCGGTCGAGCTGTCCCTTGATCAACACACCCCCGCTGATCAGCACGATCAGCCCGACCACGCCGGCCGCGATTCCGATCAGCAGCTTGCGCGACTTCTTCGGGGCCGGGCCACCCGGCGGCATCGGGCCGTAGCCCTGCTGCCCGTGCCCCTGCTGCCCGTGCCCCTGCTGCCCGTGCCCCTGCTGCCCGTATCCCTGCTGCGGGCCCTGGTAGGACGGCGGGGGCTGGTTCGGGCCGGGCTGGTTCGGGCCGGGCTGGTTCGGGGGAACCTGGTTGGGCGGCCCCTGGTAGGGCGGTCGATGCGGTGGCCCCTGGTTGGGCGGGCCCTGCCACGGCGGCTGCTGTTGCGGTCCCTGACCGGGCCCGCTGGGGCCCCATCCGGGACCGTTGGGCGGTTGCGGCGGCTGGCTCATCGAGACTCCCTGGAACATGCGCGGGGACCTGCGGGCGGGGGCCCGGCAGCGGTACGCCGAGACTAACTCCGCGACGGGCCACCCGACCCGCTCAGTCCCGGGTGTCGCCGTAGAGCCTCGCGATCTGCTCCGAGCCGAGCCATCCCGAATACGCCGGCGACCGGGGCCAGCCGTCCGGCGAATCCTGCCAGTCCTCCTGCCTGCCGTAGGGCAGGACGTCGATCAGCGCGAAGCTGAAGCTCAGTTGTTCCGCGCCGCGCCCGCCGGTGGTCCAGGTGCGATAGACCTGATCGCCGTCGCGGAGGAACACGTTGAACCCGAATCCGCCGCCGGGCGGCGCGCCGACGTCGGCCCCGAACGGGCTGTCGGCCGTCGAGTACCACTCCATCCGGTTCCCGACCTTCTCCCGGTAGGCCAGCACCTCGTCGATGGCACCCTGCGTGACGATCACGAACCGGGCGTCGTAGGCGTCCAGGAAGCCCAGCCGCGTGTACTGGCTGGTCAGCCCGGTGCAGCCGGCACACTGCCACTCCTGTCCCGGCGACCACATGTGGTGATAGGTGATCAACTGGCGCTTGTCGCCGAAGATGTCGACCAGCCGGACCGGGCCGTCGGCACCGACCAGCGTGTAGTCCGGCATCTGCACCATCGGCAGCCGGCGGCGCTGGGCGGCGATCGCGTCCAGCTCGTGGGTCGCGGCCTTCTCCCGCGCGCGCAGCGCGTCGAGTTCGGCCTGCCAGGTCGCCGCGTCGGCGACCGGCGGAAGCGCGGTTGGCATGTGCCCTCCTCGATCGGTGGTTTCTGCGAACCTAGGCCGTCGCGAGGGGGCGCGCTTCTCCGATCTTGCGGCTCAGTGCAGGCGTACCGCCGGCCGCCGGTCGCCCGCTGGCGGCTGCCACGCATCGGGATCGGCCGCGACCTGCTCGCCGCTGCGGATGTCCTTGACCTCACCGGAGCCGAACCAGACGAACGGGATGCCGCGCCGCTCGGCGTACCTGATCTGCTTGCCGAACCGGTCCGCCCTCGGCGCCACCTCCGTGGCGATCCCCCGCGCGCGCAGCCGGCCGGCGATGTCGATCGCGGCGGGCCGGCTGGCCTCGTCGTCGACGGCGACGAGCACCGCGGTCGGTACGCTGCGCGACGCGTCGGCCCACCCCGCGGCGACGAGCGGGGCGAGCAGCCGGGTCACGCCGACGCTGATCCCGACACCCGGCCAACTGTGCCTGCCATCGCTGGCCAGCGAGTCGTAGCGTCCGCCGGAACAGATCGAGCCGAGCTCGGGGTGGCCAGCCAGCTCGGTCTCGTAGACGGTGCCCGTGTAGTAGTCGAGCCCGCGCGCGATCCGCAGATCGGCAACGACGCCGCCGGGCCGGTACGCACGAGCCGTCTCGATCACCGCGGCGAGCTCGGCGAGCCCCTCGTCCAGCAGTTCGTGGGACACGCCGAGGGCGCGTACCCGCTCGACGAAGCCGGTGTCGGGGGTCCGGATCTCGGCCAGTCGCAGGCAGGCGGCCGCGGTGTCGGTGTCCAGCCCGAGCTCGTCGACCAGCAACGCGGCGACCTTCTCGGACCCGATCTTGTCCAGCTTGTCGACGCGCTGCAGCACCCCGGCGGGCTCGGCGATGCCGAGTCCCCGGTAGTAGCCCTCGGCCAGCTTGCGGTTGGCCACGTGCATGGTGACCTCGGGCAGGCCCAGCTCGTCGCTCAGCCGGCCGAATGCCTCCAGCATCACCAGGGGAATCTCCGCGTCGTGGTGGGCCGCGAGCTGATCGGCGCCGACGATGTCGATGTCGGCCTGGGTGAACTCGCGGTAGCGGCCCTGCTGCGGTCGCTCGCCGCGCCAGACCTTCTGGATCTGGTAGCGGCGCAGCGGGAAGTTCAGCTTGCCGGCGAACTCGGTGACATAGCGGGCGAACGGGACGGTGTTGTCGTAGCGCAGTCCGAGCTCGGCCTCGGTCTCGGCGTCGGCGTGCAGGCGGCGTACCGCATAGACCTCCTTGTCGATCTCGCCCTTGCCGGCCAGCACCGACAGCGGCTCGACGCTTCGGGTCTCCAGCGAGCCGAAGCCGTGCAGCTCGAAGGTCTCCCGCAGCAGGTCCAGCACGCGCTGTTCAACGATGCGCCCCGCGGGCAGGTACTCGGGGTATCCGGACAGGGCGGTCACGCGCGGGCTCATGGCGGCCCAGCCTAGCCACGGCGCGACCGCTCGCCCGGCCTCGTGCACTGCCCGGGACGGGAGTGCCGGATGCGGCAGTATGGATCCATGACCGAGTCCGACAAGCCGACCCCTGCCCCGCCGCCCGGCCCCGCGCCGGCCGCCGGGTCGCCGGCCGGCCCGCCCGTTCCGGGCGCCGCCCCGCTGCCCACCGCTCCGTCCCCGGAAGCCGCCGCCCCCGGACCTGCGCCGGACTCGTTCGGCCGGGTCGCCGAGGACGGCACGGTCTATCTGCGGACCGACGAGGGCGAGCGCGCGGTCGGCCAGGTGCCGGACACGACCCCGGAGGAGGCGTTGGCCTTCTTCACCCGGCGCTATGACGCGCTGGCGCTGGAGGTGCAGTTACTGGAGACGCGGGTCCGCGGCGGCGCGCTGTCTCCGGAGGAGGCGCGCAAGGCCGTCGGGACGGTACGCCGCAGCATCGACGGCGCCAATGCCGTCGGCGACCTGCCAGGACTGCTCGCGCGACTGGACGGGCTGGAGCCGGTGCTGGCCCAGGCGCAGCAGCAGCGCCGCGAGGAGCGCGCCCGCAACCAGGCCGAGACCCGGTCGGCCAAGGAGCGGATGGTCACCGAGGCGGAGAAGCTCGCCGCCGGCAACGACTGGCGGGGCGGGGTGAACCGGTTCCGGGCGCTGCTGGAGGAGTGGAAGGGCCTGCCCAGGATCGACCGGGCGACCGACGACGAGCTGTGGCACCGGTTCTCCTCCGCGCGCACGCAGTACACGAAGCGCCGCAAGGCCCAGTTCGCCCAGCAGGCGGAGCGCCGCGAGCAGGCCAAGGGCGTCAAGGAGAAGATCATCCGCGAGGCCGAGGGCCTGGCCACCTCGACCGAGTGGGGCCCGACGGCGGGTGCCTTCCGGGACCTGATGTCGCGGTGGAAGGCCGCGGGCCCGGCGCCGCGGGAGGTCGACGAGAAGCTCTGGCAGCGCTTCCGCGGCCTGCAGGACCAGTTCTTCGAGGCCCGCAATGCCGCGATGAGCGCCCAGGACGAGGAGTTTCGCGGCAACCAGGAGGCGAAGGAGGCGCTGCTCGCGGAGTACGAGCCGCGGGTCCGCCCCGATGAGGACCTGGCCGGCTCGCGGGCCGCGTTCCGGGAGTTCCTGGAGCGCTGGTCGGAGATCGGCAAGGTGCCGCGCGATGCGATCCGGCCGCTGGACGGCCGGGTGCGGGCGATGGAGCAGTCGCTGCGGAGCACCGAGGACGCGGAGTGGAAGCGTACCGATCCGCAGGCCCGGGCGCGCGCGGAGGACACGGCGAACAAGCTGACCGCGCAGATCGCCGGGCTGGAGGAGAAGGCCGCGAAGGCCGAGGCACGCGGCGATGCGTCGGCGGCCCGGAAGGCGCGCGACTCGGCGGCGACCTACCGCAGTTGGCTGGAGCAGGCCGAGAAGGCCGTGCAGGACTTCTCCCGTTAGTCGGCCGTCCGGCCGGTCAGCGTCCGGCCGCCCCGAACCACCCGCACTCCGACCCCGGTCCGACCCGGGAAGGTCGGCGCGGGACCGCTCTCGGCTGGTGGCGGGGCGCGCTGATGGGTTGAATCAGCGTCATGGACCTGCTCGCGGTGCTGTCGCACCTCACCGAAACCATCACCGCGCTGGCGAGCACGCCGTGGGTGTACCCGGTGGTCCTCGCGCTGACCACCATCGACGGATTCTTCCCCCCCGTGCCGAGCGAATCGGTCGTGGTGTCCCTCGCCGCGCTGTCGGTGAGCGACGGGAACCCCTCGTTGCCGCTGCTCTTCCTGGCGGCGGCCCTCGGTGCCGTCGCCGGTGACAACGTCGCCTACCAGATCGGCCGGGTGCTGCATCCCGGGGGCGAGCGCGGACCCCGATTCCTGCGGGGCGAGCGAATGGCCCGAGCGTTCGCGTGGGCGCGGCGTGCTCTCGAACACCGCGCGGCGGTGATGATCCTGGTCGCCCGGCACATCCCGGTCGGCCGGGTGGCGGTGAACATGATGGCCGGGGCGACCGGTTATCCCCGGCGCCGGTTCGTGCCGCTGACGATCCTGGCGGGCACGCTGTGGGCCGCGTACGGCATCGGCATCGGCACCGTGGCCGGGAGCTGGGTGAAGGACCAGCCGCTGCTCGCCGCCGCCCTCGCCGTGGCCCTCGCGCTGGTCCTCGGCTTCGCGCTGGACCGGGTGCTCGAGTGGTTCAACCGCCGCCGCGGGGTCGGTACGCCGGGCGGCCCCGACGCCCCCGCACCCGACCCCGCGTCCAGCTCCTCGCCGCGCTGACCCCGGTCCCTGCGCCGGCGTCCGCGTCACCAAGACGCGCGGCCCGGCGCCGTGATCACTTTGTGGTCACTCACGCGCCCTGAGGTGACCACAAAGTGCTCACGCCGCCCGCGGGGCCGAGGAGAAGATCATCGGCGAGGCTGCGGCGGTGCTCCCGAGGCCCGAGGCACGGCCCCACCGGGGCCCCCGCCACCCGTCGCGGGGGCGGTCCGGGTGTCGACGCCGACGGTCAGCTCGACCCGATAGCCCGTCTCGGCGTCCCCGGTCACCGTGGCGAGCTGCGAGGCTCCCCCGTCGTCGCCGAACACCATGTCCGTGGCGAGGCTGACCCGCGCCAGGTTGGCCGCCGAGGTCTGGTAGCCGTCCGTCGCGTACACCGCCTCGCAGGCGTCTCGCGGGAGCGCCACCTGGGAGGTGGCGATCGCGTTCGCGGCGTCGGTGATCGTGTCCGCGGCGGGATAGACCTCGAAGTGGATGTGCGGCCAGCGCCCGTCGTAGCAGGCGGGGAATATGCTGGTGAAGCCGACCCGGCCCTCGGCGTCGGCGACCTGCACGCCGCGCAGGTAGTTCTCGTCCTCCAGCCCCTCGGCATACATCGAGTACCGGCCCTCCCGGTCGCAGTGCCAGACATAGACGGCCGCGCCGGCGAAGGGCGTACCCGCGGCGAGGTCGGTGATGATCAACTCCAGCTTCATCGGTACGCCGACCGCGGTCGCGCTGCCGGTCTCGAAGCTCGACCGGATGTCGCTGCGCAGCACCCCGCTGCGCTCCAGCAGGTCGGGGCCGTTGGAACCGTCGCCGGGATACGGGCCGGCCGTCTCGTCGGGGATCTCCCCCGTTCCGGCACCCTCCGCGCCGGCCTGCGGGAGCGCCCCGCAGGCCGCGAGCCCGAGCCCGGCGCCCGCGGCGCCGATCAGGGCCAGCATGCGGCGCCGGCCGAACAGGGTGCCGAGATCGAAGGCCAGCCCCTGGTCCTCGACGTCCTCGCCCGGCCGGGGCAGCGGCCGGCCCCGATAGCTCGTCGGTTCGTTCATGATCATCCTTTCCGCCTCATCGGGGCCGAAGCTAGCCCCGCGGGCGCGCGGGATGCTGTGCGGCGCCGCTGGCGCGGCTGTGAACCTGCCCGGGCGCGGTGCCCGTGTTTGCGCGCGGATCGCGCCGCGAGCTAGGACGTCACGCGGTAGACGTCGTAGACGCCCTCGACGCGGCGCACGGCCTTGGCGAGGGCGTCCAGATGCTTGGGGTCGGAGGTCTCGAAGCTCATCCTGATCTTGCACACCCGGTCGCGGCCGGTGTTCACGTTCGCGGAGACGATCGACACGTGATGCTCGGTCACGGCCCGGGTCACGTCGGACAACAGGCCGTGCCGGTCCAGGCCCTCGATCTGCAGCGAGACCAGGAAGCTGCTCTGCGCGGTCGGCGCCCACGACACCTCGACCAGCCGCTCGGGCTGGTCGAGCAGCGCCGCGGCATTGGTGCAGTCGCGGCGGTGCACCGACACGCCCGCGCCGCGGGTGACGAACCCGAGGATCGGATCGCCCGGCACCGGCGTACAGCACTTGGCCAGCTTCACCCACAGATCCGTGGCGCCGTGCACGGCAACGCCCGTCCCGGAGGCCTTGTCGGTCCAGCGCCGACGCTCCACCCCGACATCGGTGGCGGTCTCGTCCTCGGACTCCCCGCCCTCGAGCACCAGCAGCCGGCTGACCACCGATGCGGCGGTGACATTGCCCTCGCCGATGGCCGCGTACAGGGCGTCCACGTCGCGCAGCCGGTTGTGCCGGGCCGCCTCCGCCAGATGTGCGCCGGTGAGCAGCCGCTGCAGCGGCAGGCCCGCCTTGCGCAGCTCGCGGGCGAGCGCGTTCTTGCCGTTCTCGATGGCCTCCTCGCGGCGCTCCCGGGTGAACCAGTGTTTGATCTTGTTCCGCGCGCGGGGGCTCTTGACGAAGTTCAGCCAGTCGCGGCTCGGCGCGGCGTTCTCGGCCTTCGAGGTCAGGATATCGACCACATCGCCGTTGCTCAGCACCGATTCCAGCGGGACCAGACGCCCGTTCACGCGGGCACCGATGCAGCGCTGCCCGACCTCGGTGTGGATGGCATAGGCGAAGTCGACCGGGGTCGCCCCCTGCGGCAACGCCAGCACGTCGCCCTTCGGCGTGAAGGCGTACACCTCGGAGGTGTTGATCTCGAACCGCAGCGAGTCCAGGAACTCGCCGGGATCGGTCGTCTCCCGCTGCCACTCGGTCAGCGACCGCACCCAGGACAGCTCGGTGCCCGGCGCCTGGCCCTGGCCGTTCCTGGTCTCCTTGTACTTCCAGTGGGCCGCGACGCCGTACTCGGCCTTGTGGTGCATGTCCCAGGTCCGGATCTGCAGCTCGACCGGGGCACCCTTCGGCCCCAGCACGGTGGTGTGCAGCGACTGGTACATGTTGAACTTCGGCACCGCGATGTAGTCCTTGAACCGGCCGGGGAGCGGGTTCCACCGCACGTGCATCACGCCGAGAGCCGCATAGCAGTCGCGCGGGTTGTCCACCAGGATGCGCAGCGCCACAAGATCATAGATGTCGGAGAAGTCGCGGCCGCGGACCACCATCTTCTGGTAGATCGAGTAGTAATGCTTCGGCCGCCCCTGCACGGTCGCCTTGATCTTGGCATCGCGAAGGTCGTCATTCACCTGCGCGGTGACCTCGCGCAGGAATGATTCCCGCGACGGCGCCCGTTCGGCGACCAGGTGCACGATCTCGTCGTAGATCTTGGGATGCAGCACCGAGAACGCGAGATCCTCCAGCTCCCACTTGACGGTGTTCATGCCCAGCCGGTGGGCCAGCGGGGCGAAGATCTCCAGCGTCTCGCGCGCGATCCGGCGCTGCTTGTCCGGCCGCAGGAACTGCAGCGTGCGCATGTTGTGCAGCCGGTCGGCGAGCTTGATCACCAGCACCCGGATGTCGCGCGACATCGCGATCACCATCTTGCGGATGGTCTCGGCCTTCGCCGAGTCGCCGTAACGAACCTTGTCCAGCTTGGTCACCCCGTCGACCAACTGGGCCACCTCGGCGCCGAAGTCGGCCTCGAGCTGGGTCAGCGTGTAGGAGGTGTCCTCGACGGTGTCGTGCAACAGCGCGGCACACAGCGTCGGCTCGTTCATGCCGAGTTCGGCAAGGATCGTCGTCACCGCGAGCGGGTGGGTGATGTAGGCGTCGCCGGACTTGCGCTGCTGACCGGAGTGATAGTGCTCGGCGGTGCGGTACGCCCGCTCGATCAGCGCGGTGTCCGCCTTCGGGTGATGGGACTTGATCACCTTCAGCAGCGGATCCAGCACGGCCATCTGCGGGCTGCGCGACGCGCCCAGCCGCGCCAGCCGCTGGCGCATCCGCAACCGAGGTTGCTCGGGCCCGGAGCTCAATCGATTGGTACGCCCGATCGGCTCGGCGAGCACGTCCACCGGCGCGGGCACGGGCCGCTCCCGTGCGTCGGCGCGCGCATCGTCCGGTGTCGCATCGCTCATCCGCACCCCTCCCGCCTCGGGCTCGGCCCGGCGAGTCGGGCCGGCTTTGACCAGTCGGTCCAGTCTAGTCAGCCGTGGCGGTGCGCGAGGGCGGGCGGGGGCCTCAGTCCAGTTCGGCGCGGGATTCGCGTCCGGGGCCGGGGGCCGAGCTCTCGCCGCCCCGCAGCCGTGCCACCTCGGCCTCGGACCGGCGTACCACGATCAACTGGTCCCCGGTCGCGAGCGTCTTCACCGACGGATCGTAGAACCGGCGCAGCGTCTTGTTGCGGACCACGGCCAGCACCTGTTCGCCGGCGATCTCGACCGGCGAGCGGCCGACCTCGTCGGGTCGCACCAGCCGCTCCGCCACCTCCAGGCCCTCGCCGGAGGCCAGCAGGTCCTCGATGGTGGTGCCGATGTCGGGACTGACAGCCGACAGCCCGAGCAGGCGGCCGACCGCATCGGAGGAGGTCACCACCGAGTCTGCGCCGGACTGCCGCAGCAGGGAGCCGTTCTCCTGTTCGCGGACGGCGACGACGACATGCGCGCTCGGGTTCAACTGACGCACGGTCAGCGTGCACAAGATGGCAGCGTCGTCGCGGTCCAGGGTGATGATCACCTCGCGGGCCTTGGAGATCTCGGCGCGGCGCAACACGTCGCGCCGCGTACCGTCGCCCTGGATCGACGCCACCCCGTCCAGGCTGGCGTCCTCGATGCCCACCGGGCTCTGGTCGATCACGACCACCTTCGCCAGATCGGCATCGTGTCGGCGCAGCGTGCCGACCGCGCTGCGGCCCTTGGTGCCGTAGCCGACCACCACCGTGTGATTGCGCATCCTCTTCCTCCAGCGGTTGTCCAGCCACATGCGCCGGCCCTGGTTGGCCAGCACCTCCAGGGTGGTGCCGACCAACAACACCAGGAAGGCGATACGCAGCGGCGTCACGACCAGCGCGTTGATCAACCGCGAGTGCGGCTCGATCGGGGTGATGTCACCGTAGCCCGTGGTGGTCACGGTGACCGTCGAGTAGTAGATCGCGTCGATCAGCGAGACGCCGTCGCTGTTGGTGTTGTCGATGTAGGCGTCCCGGTCGAACCAGACCAGCGCGGTCGAGATCGTCACCAGGGCGACCGCGACCAGCGCGCGGATGGCGAGCTGGCGGACCGGGGAGGCGTCGCGAACCGGCAGATTGACCAGGATCTTCTGGGCACTCCATCCCGCCCGCACCGGATTGCGCATCGCCCCGCCTCAGGCGCGCAGCACCGAGGAGACCCGCTCGATCCCGTGCTCGGCGAGCTTCGCGCGACCGTCCAGCGCGGTCAGCTCCAACAGCACCGACACCTGGACCAGCTCGGCGTCGAGCTGCTTCAACAGCGCGGCCGTGGCGGCCACCGTGCCACCGGTCGCGAGCACGTCGTCGACCACCAGCACCCGCGCACCGGCGGGGATGGCATCGGAGTGCACGGTCAGGGTCTCGGTGCCGTACTCCAGGGCGAAGGTCTCCGAAACCGTTGCGCCGGGCAGCTTTCCGGGCTTGCGGACGGGCACGAACCCAGCCCCCAGCGCCAGCGCGATCGGGGCGGCGAAGATGAACCCGCGCGCTTCCATCCCGACCACGAGGTCCACATCGCGCGGCGATGCGGCGACCAGCTCGGTCACGGCGGCGGCGAGCCCCGACGGGCGGGCCAGCAGCGGGGTGATGTCTTTGAACATGATTCCGGGCTTGGGGAAGTCGGGCACGTCGCGGATCAGGTCCGCGATCAGTCCGGCATTCGCCTCGCTGGGGCTCTGGGTCACAGATGTCATCGAGATTTCCTCTCGCTGCGGGTCTTTCGGCTGGGTTGTGGGCGCCCCGCTGCGCCGCGTCTGAGATCGTCGACCTTGGTCCGCGGCATCGTGAGTACCGAGCCGTCGGGTGTGCCTTCCTCGTCGGCGGTCTCGGTGATGCTGACCTTGGCCGAGGAGGCATTGCGGGCCTTCAGCTCGGCCTCGTCGCGGCGCTTGTGCACCCGCTTGTCCTGGCGTACCACGTCTTCGTCGCGGCGCTTGAAGTCCACCACCAGCGGCGTGGCGATGAAGATCGAGGAGTAGGCGCCGGCGAGCATGCCCACCAACAGGGCCAGGCCGACATCCTTCAGGGGTCCGGTGCCGAGCAGCACGGCGCCGGTGAAGAGCAGCGCGACGACGGGCAGGATGCCGATCATGGTCGTATTCAGCGACCGGATCAGCACCTGGTTGACCGCGTCGTTGGCCTCCTCGGCATAGGTCTTGCGGGACAGCTCGCGGGTGTTCTCCCGGAGCCGGTCGAAGACCACCACGGTGTCGTAGAGCGAGTAGCCGAGGATCGTCAGCACGCCGATCACCGTGGTCGGGGTGACGGTGAAGCCGAGCAGCGCATAGACACCGACGGTCAGGATCAGGTCGTGCATCAAGGCGACGATGGCCGCCGCCGAGTACTTCCAGTCCCGGAAGTAGATGGCGATCATGATCATCACCAGGGCCAGGAAGATGCCCAGCGCGAGCGCGGCCTTGCTGGACACCTGCTGGCCCCACGATGGGCCGATCACGCTGTTGGCGACCTGGTCCGGGGGGATCTGCAGGCTGTCGGCGATCGCCGTGCGAACCGTCGTGGTCTCCTCGGGCGTCAGGGCACGGGTCTGGGCCCGGACGCTGGCGCCGGTCACCTGGACGGTGACCTCCTGCATGTCGGGTACGCCGGAGTTCTGGACCGCCTCGCGCACCACCGGCACCGCCGCGGCGGCGTCGGGCGCCGGAGCGGTGAAGGCGGCGCCGCCGGTGAACTCGATGCCGAGCGACAGGCCGCGCACCAACAACCCGATCAGGCAGATCAGGATGACGACGGCGGAGGCGGCGTACCAGCGCTTGCGGACGCGGATGAACTCGAAGGCCAGATTTCCGGTCCACCACCGGTGCGCCAGCCGGCCGAGGGCGCTGCCGCCCCGGTCCGGCCCGGTGGTCCGTTCGGCTGCCTCCATCGGCTCGCCCGACGTGTCGTCGGTCGGATCGGTCTGCTTGGTTGCCATGTCAGGCCCCCTTCCCGGCGAGTGCGGGTTCCGCGCCGCGGGTCCGCCCGCCGGGCAGTCGGCGGACGCCCATGTGGTCAGCGCTCAGGCCGGACAGCCGGTACTTGCCGGAACCGAAGAATCGCGTCCGCACCAGCAACGACATGAGTGGCTTGGTGAACCAGAACGCCACGGCGAGGTCGATCAGCGTGGTCAGGGCCAACGTGAACGCGAATCCGCGGATGCCACCGATCGCCAGGATGAACAACACGATCGCGGAGAGCAGCGAGACCGCATTGGCGATCATGATGGTACGCCGGGCCTTGACCCACGCCGTCTCCACGGCCGAGCGCAGGGTCCTCCCCTCGCGGACCTCGTCGCGGATCTTGGCGTAGTAGATGACGAAGGAGTCCGCCGTCAGACCGATCGCCGCCACCGCCCCGGCGATGGCCGGCAGGTTCAACGCAAAACCGGTGATCGAACCCAGCAGCACCATTGCCTCATACGTCAGCGCACCCGCGATCACCAGCGTGGCGACCACCACGATGCCGAGCGCGCGGTAGTAGAGGAAGCAGTAGCCGAGCACCAGCAGCAGACCGACGGCGCCCGCGATCAGGCCGGCGCGCAACTGGTCCGCACCGAGCGTCGGCGACACCGTCTCCGCCGAGTCGACCGTGAACGACAACGGCAGCGCGCCGTACTTCAGCACGTTGGCGAGCTCGTTGGCGCTGTCCTGGTTGAAGGAGCCGGAGATCTCGGCCTGGCCGCCGGCGATGGGCTGGTTGACGCTCGGCGCGGAGACGGTGTCGCCGTCCAGCACGATCGCGAACTGGTTCTGTGGCTGCTGCTTCGTGGCCAGCGTACCGGTCGCCCGTTCGAAGGCGGCCGATCCCTGACCGTTGAACTGGAGCGTGACAACCCACTCGAAGCGGCCCTGCGGGATGCCCGCCTGCGCGCCGGTCACGTCCTGGCCGCTGATCAGCATCGGACCGAGCAGAAACTTCGCCGTCCCGGCCGTGTCGCAGGAGAACAGCGGCTGGTCGGCCACGTCCGGGAACGGCTGACCGCAGGTCCACTGGGCGAAGTCGGCGAGGTCTTGTTCCGAGGGCTGCCAGTTGAGCGCCTGGTCGGGCGCCGTCGCGCCCGGCTGGCCCTCGACGCTGGGGCGCGGCGCGAGCGGCTCCGGCGGGGCCGTCGGCAGACCGGGCCCGGGACGCCGGTTGCCCTCGGCCGGCGGTGGTTCCTCCGGCGGTGCGGTCGCCTCGGCGCCGGGCTGACCGCCGGCGTTCGGCGGCGGGGTCACCGATTCCATCTGGTACACGGGCCGGAACCGCAATTGCGCGGTGGTGCCGACGAGGCGGACCAGTTCTTCCTGGTCGACGTTCGGCACGGCGACGACGATCTGCCGGTCACCGGAGGTGGTGATCTCCGCCTCGCCGACGCCGAGCCCGTTCACGCGCTGCTCGATGATCTGGCGGGCCTGTTCCAGGCTGGTCGGGTCGACGGCGCCGGTTCCAGTGGTGTTGGTGGCCGTCAGGGTGACGGTGGTGCCGCCGCGCAGGTCGAGCCCGAGCCGGGGCACCCAGGTCCCGAAGGCCGCCATCGCGCCGGCCAGGGCCGCGATCACCACGCCGAAGATGATCAGCGTGCGGACAGGATGAATCTTTCGTGCTGCCACGGATCGGTTACCTCATCAGCCGTTCAGCGGTCGGCGGGTGGCTTGGCACCGCCGGTGTCCTGGTCGTTCACCGGGTCGGATGCCGGCGGAATGCTCTCGGGTCCGGCGGGCTCCGCTGCCGGATCCTCGACCGCCGGCACGTCGGTGAACTCGTCGCCGTCGCCATCGGGCAGCACCTGCACGATCGCCTGCTTGACCACGGTCACGATCACCCCGGGGGCAATCTCGATCCGGGCCTGCCGGTCGCCGACCTCGGCGACGGTGCCGATGACCCCCGACGCCGTCATCACGCGGGCGCCGACGGTGGCCGACTCGAGGGTCCGCGCCTGTTCCTTCTGCCGATTGCGGGTCGGGCGGATGATCAGGAAGTAGAAACCGACGACCATCAGGGCGATCAGCCCGAGCGTGGTCAGGTTCTCGAGATTCATTCGGCTCCTCGTTCGGCGGTGCTCTGCTCGTTGCGCACGTGTCCCCGCGCCTACCCGGCGGGCACGGCGCGCACACTCGTGCCTTCCGACCGCCGGAGTCTACCCAGACAACCCGTGAATCCCGCACCGGCCGCGCCGACCCGCTGCGCTCAGTCGGCGTCGAACAGGCTCGGATCGCTGCGATTGTTCGGCGGCAGCAGGCCGAGATGCGCCCAGCCCGCGGGCGTTGCGACCCGTCCGCGGGGGGTACGCATCATCAACCCTTCCCGAACCAGGAACGGTTCGGCAACCTCCTCGACCGTCTCCGGCTCCTCGCCCACGGCGATGGCCAGCGTGGACAGTCCGACCGGTCCGCCGGCGAAGCGCCGACACATGGCCTCCAGGACACCACGGTCGAGCCGGTCGAGCCCGCGCTCGTCCACCTCGTAGAGCGCCAGTGCCGCCCGCGCCAGCTCCAGCGTCACCGCGCCGTCGGCCTTGACCTGCGCGTAGTCGCGCACGCGGCGCAGCAATCGGTTCGCGATCCGCGGCGTACCCCGGGACCGGCCGGCGATCTCGGCGGCGGCATCGGGCGCCAGCGCGACGCCCAGGCGCTGCGCCGAACGCGACACGATCTCGCGCAGCGCGTCGGCATCGTAGAAGTCCAGTTGTGCGGTGAACCCGAAACGGTCGCGCAGCGGCCCCGGCAGCAGGCCGGCCCGGGTGGTCGCGCCGACCAGGGTGAACCGCGGGATCTCCAGCGGAATGGCCGTGGCGCCCGGCCCCTTGCCGACGACCACGTCGACCCGGAAGTCCTCCATCGCGAGGTAGAGCATCTCCTCGGCGGCACGCGACATCCGGTGGATCTCGTCGAGGAAGAAGACCTCACCCTCCCCCAGCCCGGACAAGATCGCGGCCAGGTCGCCGGCGTGCTGGATCGCCGGCCCGGACGAGATCCGCAGCGCGACGCCCAGCTCGTTGGCGATGATCATCGCCAGCGTCGTCTTGCCCAGCCCCGGCGGCCCGGACAACAAGACATGGTCCGGCACGTGCTCGCGCCCGCGGGCGGCAGACAGCACGAGCCCGAGCTGGTCGGCGACCCGCGGCTGGCCGCCGAAGTCGGCCAGCCGCTGCGGCCGCAGGGCGGCCTCGGCGGCCGCCTCGTCCGGGCCGGCCGCCGGGTCGACCGGCGATCCGTCGCGCCGGCCGCCGGGATCGCGGGAATCGCTGTCGGCAGACACCCGGCCATTCTGCCAGCCGGTCATCCGCCGCCCCCGGTCTGCGGTCGGGCGATCACTTGCGCGCGAGGGTCTGCAGCGCGGCCCGCATCAGGTCGGCGACTCGCGCCCGCTCGTCGGCCATCGGCGCGACCCGGTCGCACGCCGCCTCGGCGTCCTTGGCCGACCATCCCAGACCCTGCAGGCCCGCCAGCACCTGCTCGCGCCACGCCGCCGTCGGCGAGGCGGGCGCCGCGACCCCCGCCGGACCGACCGCGTTGATCTTGTCGCGCAACTCGATGCAGATCCGTTCGGCGCCCTTGCGACCGATCCCCGGCACCCGGGTCAGGGTGGCAAGATCACCGGCGGCAATGGCTGCCCGCAGGTCGTCCGGCCCGTGCACCGCCAAGGCCGCCTGGGCGAGCTTCGGCCCGACGCCATTGGCGGTGATCAACAGCTCGAACAGATCGCGCTCGTCGGCATCGGCGAAGCCGTAGAGGGTCATCGAGTCCTCGCGGACCACCATCGAGGTGGCGAGCCGGGCCCGCTCGCCGGGCCGCAGCTCGCTCGCCGTCGCCGGCGTGATCAGCACCAGTACGCCGAATCCGGAGAGATCGATCACCGCCGAGGTCGTGCCGACCCGGTCGACCGTGCCCGCCAGATGCGCGATCACGCCTTCCTCCCGCCGCGGGCGTGGGCGGCCACCGCGGCCGCGTACCCGTTCGTCGGTCGGGAGGCGCCCGCCACCGCATCGGCGTACCGTCCGGCGGCGCCGCCGCGCCACAGGTGACAGATCGCCAGGGCCAGCGCGTCGGCGGCATCCGCGGGCCTCGGCGCCTCCGGCAGGCGCAGGATCCGGGTCACCATCTCGCCGACCTGGCGCTTGTCGGCGCGGCCGGAGCCGGTGATCGCCGCCTTCACCTCGCTCGGCGTGTGCAGCACCACCGGCAGCCCGGCGCGCGCCGCGACCAGCATCGCCACCCCTGCCGCCTGCGCGGTGCCCATCACCGTCTGCACGTTGTGCTGGGCGAACACCCGCTCGATCGTCACCACCTCGGGCCGGTGTTCGGCGAGCCAGTCCTGCACCGCCCGCTCGATCTGCACCAGCCGGCGCGCCGGATCGAGCTCGGCCGGTGTCCTGGCCACTCCGACCGCGACCAGCGTCGGCGGCCGGCCGACGGTCCCCTCGACCACGCCCAACCCGCAGCGGGTCAGGCCCGGGTCGATCCCGAGCACGCGCATCCGGCCTCCTGATCGATAGAACACGTGTTCGGATGCTAGCGGCGGGCGCGGCGGTTGGCGGTCCGGCGCGCCGGGCCCACCGCCGGTCGGCCCCCGGCGTTGCTAGCTTGCTCGCGAATCTGTCGGCGCCGGGCGGTCGGGGACCAACATGCTGCGCATCCATTTCACCGAGCGGGACCTGACCAGCGTCGTCCTGGCCGACGACGTCTCGTTGATGTGGGAGCTCGTGTTGAGCGTGCACCGGCTCCAGGCGCGTCGCCGGCACCGGGCGTTCGATGCGTGGCAGGCCGAGGTGCTCGCCGCCGGCCTGCCGGAGCAGTGCCGCGTGCTGCTGCACCTCGCGCCCCCGATCGGCTACACCCCCGACTTCCTCACCCCCGAGGACGCGGTGACCAGCATCGATGCCGGCCGCGACGCCATCGCCGACACCGACCGCAGCATCGTCGGCGCCCAGGTCGCCGAGCTCGACGCCGAACGGGGGCTGGCCGCGGCGCAGCGGCCGGCCGTCGACATCGACGCGCTCGTCAAGGCGCTCGACGTGTACTGGCACCTCGCGCTGGCGCCCTACTGGCAACGCATCCGCCGGCGCGTCCACGAAGACCTCGAGGTACGCCGCCAACTGCTCGCGACCAGCGGCATCGCGGCGCTGCTGGAGTCGCTCGGGCCTGGGATCGAGTGGCAGCCGCCCTTTTTGATCATCAAGGGACCGCGCCGCTCGGCGGACCTGCACCTCGACGGCCGCGGGATCGTGCTGCAGCCGGCGTACTTCTGCCTCGACGACCCGACCAAGCTGCGCGACCCGCTGGGCCGACCGACCCTGGTCCACCCCACCGCGCACGACCCCGAGGTGCTGGCGGCCGGGGAGGACACCGCCGATCCGGGCGTCGCCCGGCTGATCGGGCCGGCCCGGCACGAGATCCTCGGCGCCGCCGCCGTGCCCGGCACCACCAGCGATCTGGCCGACCGCGCCAGCGTGTCGGTGTCCGCGGCCAGCCGCCATGCGGCGGTCCTCCGGGCCGCGGGGCTCCTGGCGTCCTACCGGACGGGGCGCAGCGTCGAGCACCGCCTCACCGACCTCGGCCGGACCCTGCTCGACGGCGCCTGAGCCTCCGCCCGCCGGGGAACCCGCGTACGCCTGCTCGCCCCGGCCACCGGCCGCCGCCCCGCCGGAACCGACCGCTCGCCCGGGTTCTGGTCGCCGACGCCGGCCGATGCCGGCCGAGACCCCGACGAGCGGTCGGTTCCGGCGGCGATGCGGCAGCCCGGGCCAGCCAGAACCTGGGCGAGTGGTCGGTAATGGCGCAGCTCGGCGACCCCGGACCAGCTCGACGCAGTCAGGCGCCGGGCACCTTTGCGTCCTTCTGCAAAGGATTGTCGTCCCCGATCCGCTCCGGCCAGCGTGGTGTTCGCAACAACCGGACACTCACGAAGGGCAGGAAAGATCATGACCACCACGACCATCCGTCCCGACGGAATCCGCAGGACGATCGCCGGCATCGCCGCGACCCTCGCGCTCGGCGGCGGTCTCGCCGCCGGCGTCGCGACCACGGCGCCGATCGACCGGGCCAGCGCCGCGAGCTGCGCGGCGCAGACCGACGCCACCGCCGAGGCGACGGCGATGATCGACGCCGCGTGCGCCGAGGTCGCGGCCGGCACCCTCTACTCGTGGGGCGGCGGGCACGACGCCGAGCCCGGCCCGTCGACCGGCATCCCGAATCCCGACGCCGGCTACGACCACACCAACCGCACCGGCCTGGACTGCTCGGGCCTGGTCCGCTGGGCCTGGTTCAAGGCGACGGGCGTCGACTTCGGCGGCGTGGCCACCAGCGGGATGCCCGACGCGCTCGAGGCGAACGGCTTCACCGATGTCGGCACCGACGAGGCCAACTGGCAGCCCGGCGACATCATCATCTGGACCGGGCACACCGCGATCTACCTCGGCGGAGGCCAGATGGTGCAGGCCCAGGGCGCCGACGAGGGCCTGAACGTGAAGCCGGTGAGCTCGCAGGGCGACCGGACGCGGGTGGGCACCTTCCGGCACGGCGGCGACGGCGGCGGAACCGTCCCGCCGCCCAGCCCGGGCGGACAGTCGATCACGGTGTACGCCACGGACGTCAACGTCCGCAGCGACGCCACCAGCCAGAGCACCTCGGTCGGCAAGGTCAGCCAGCGCCCGGCCAACTTCACCTGCCAGAAGCGGGGCGAGAGCGTCAGCTCCGAGGGCTACACCAACGACCTGTGGTCCTACTCCGACGAGCTCGGCGGCTATGTGAACAACGTCTTCCTGCAGGGCCCGGCCGACTTCGGTCTGCCGACCTGCTGACCACCCGCAGCCACACCGACTCCAGGAGATGATCATGAACACCAGCAAGCTTCGCACCGGCGGCCTCACCCTGGCAGCGACCGCGCTCGCCGCGACCGGCGCCCTGGCCCCGACCGCCCTTGCCCCGACCGCCCCGGCGCATGCCGCGGACGGCCAGTCGATCACGGTGTACGCCACGGATGTCAACGTCCGCAGCGACGCCACCAGCCAGAGCACCTCCGTGGGCAAGGTCAGTCAGCGCACCGCGGTCTTCACCTGCCAGAAGGCCGGCGAGACCGTCAGCTCCGACGGCTACACCAACAACCTGTGGTCGCGCAGCGACGAGCTCGGCGGCTACGTGAACAACGTGTTCCTGCAGGGCCCGGCCGACTTCGGCCTGCCCGCCTGCGACGGCGACTCCGAGCCGACACAGCCGCCGGCGCCCGGGGGCGAGGACGTCACGCTCGACCAGCTCAAGACGCTGTTCCCGAACGACATCCACGACGAGGCGACGCTGGCCGAGGACCTGGCCAACCTGAACGCCGAGATGAAGGCGGCCGGCATCACCACGCCGGCACGCAAGGCGGCGTTCCTGGCCACGCTCGCCTCGGAGAGCGGTCTCGCCTACGACCGCGAGGAGGGTGACCAGTCGCACAACCAGCCCTACTGGGGCCGCGGCTACATCCAGCTCACCACCGCGGACAACTACGCGGACGCGTCGAACGCACTCGGGGTCGACCTCTCCAGCAACCCGGAGCTGGCGATGAGCCGGGACCACAGCGCCAGGATCGCGACCTGGTACTGGACCGATCGCGACCTGAACGCGGCGGCCGATGCGCTCGACATGGCGGCGGTCAACAAGGGCATCGGCTACCGCGCCAACGACGCCGAGGACACCAAGCGCTGCAACAACTTCACTGCCGCGCTGACCCTGTTCAACGGCGGCTCGCTGCCCGGCGAGGTGAACTGCGCCCGCTGACCGGGAACCGCTCCGGCGCACGAGAAGCGACGGGGCGGCCGGC
The DNA here is from genome assembly GCF_013408305.1 of Naumannella cuiyingiana. Taxonomy (NCBI): domain Bacteria; kingdom Bacillati; phylum Actinomycetota; class Actinomycetes; order Propionibacteriales; family Propionibacteriaceae; genus Naumannella; species Naumannella cuiyingiana. The sequence goes on from NZ_JACBZS010000001.1 coordinate 176,537, forward strand.
GAGAGCCGGCCGCCCCGTTTCGCTGCCCGGGTCGGGCGCGCGCTCAGGCGTCGGCCAGCGCGTCCTCGGGGACGTCGGCATTGGTGTAGACGTTCTGCACGTCGTCGGAGTCCTCGAGCGCGTCGACGATCTTCTCCAGCTTCGCGGCGTCGTCGGCGTCGACGGTCTGGGTGTAGTCGGGCACGAAGCCGACCTCGGCGGAGTCGTAGTCCAGGCCGGCGGCCTGCACGGCCTTGCGGACCTCGACCAGCTCGTTCGGGCCGGAGACGATCTCGAACACCTCGCCCAGGTCGTTGACCTCCTCCGGCCCCGCATCGAGCGTGGCCTCCAGCAGGTCGTCCTCGGACACCGCGCGTCCGTCCTGGTTCTTCTCCAGCACCACCACGCCCTTGCGCTGGAAGATCCGGGCCGTCGAACCGACATCGGCCATCGTGCCTCCGTTGCGCGTCACCGCGACGCGCACGTCCGAGGCCGACCGGTTGCGATTGTCGGTCAGGCACTCGATCAGCATGGCGATCCCGGCCGGGCCGTACGCCTCGTACATCACGGTCTCGTAGTTGGCCCCGCCGCCGTCCAGGCCGCCGCCGCGTTTGACCGCGCGGTCGATGTTGTCGTTCGGGACGCTGGACTTCTTCGCCTTCTGGATGGCGTCGTACAGCGTCGGGTTACCGGCCGGATCGGGGCCGCCCAGCCGGGCCGCCACCTCGACGTTCTTGATCAGCTTGGCGAACAGCTTGCCGCGCTTCGCGTCGATCACGGCCTTCTTGTGCTTGGTCGTCGCCCATTTGGAGTGTCCACTCATAACTTGCCCATCCTACTGCTCGCGCCCGTACAACAGCACCGTGTCGGTCACCTCGTAGCCGACCGACTCGTACAGCTCGAAACGACGCTCCGTCGCGTCCACGCCGAGGCCGCCGCCGTCCAGCCCGGCGGTGGCGAACGAGGCGAGGGTACGCTGCAGCAACGCCCGCGCCACGCCGCGCCCGCGCCAGTCGGGGCGGACGCCCAGCCGGTCGGTCCAGCCCTCCGCATACGCACCCGGGTGTTCCTGGGCGGTCGCGGAGTTCAGGGCATAGCCGACGACCTCGCCGCGTGACAGCGCGACCCACGACCACTCCGGGCGGGCCGCCCGCCGTTCGATCGACTGGCGCCAGGCGTCGGGCGGGACCGGCTGGCTGCCCCAGCCCTGCGCGAACGCGTCGTTGTGGGCGAGCCGGACCGGCTCGGACAGCGCCGCGGTGAACGGGACCAGCTCGATGCCCACGGGATCGGGCGCGATCGGTCGCTCGCCGGCGCGGTCGAGCTGCACGTGCAGGTCGCTGAACCAGCGCAGCGGTGCGAGCCCGTTGCGTTCGTACAGCCGGCGGCGGCTGTTCAGGTGCTCATCGGCGTACGCCTCGACCCGCAGGCCGCCGCTCGCCCCGGTCTCGCGGTGGTGTTCCCGGGCGCGGCGGAGCTGCCACTCGAACACCCCGCGGCCGATCCGGTGGTAGCGCCACGCCGGGTGGACCACGCCGGTCAGCACCACCCGCACCGGGTCCACGTCGCCGGCACGCGGATGGTTCCAGCCGTACGCCACCACCGAGCCGCCCTCGCTGCCGATCACCGCGTGCTCGGACGGGTCGACCGGCGACTCGTCGAAGTCGGCGCGCAAACGCTCCAGGCCGTGCCGATCGGCCGGGTCGTCGAGATGTTCGGCGGCGGCGAGGAGGTCGGCCAGCGCCCCGAGGTCGTCGCGGCGCAGCGGGCGCCAGTCCAGATCCGTGCGCGCGAGATCGCTGTGGGCGAGATCCTGGATCACCGTTGATCCTCCTCGGTTGTCGACAATGCCCACCCTATGTCCGACGGGGTCGGGCGCCTATGGTCGCGGCCGACCGGTCAGCGATCCGGCCCGACCCGGGCATCGATCACCGCGGCCAGCGCGGCGAGCACCCCCTCGGTGACCGCGCCGGCGTCGTCGCCGGCATCGAGCCGCGCGAAACCCGCATCCACGAGCTGGTGCGTCATCGCCACGAGCAGCGCGAGATCGGCGGGCCTCCCGGGTCCGAGCAGTTCGCGCCACGCCCCCGTGACCGCGTCGCTGCCCGCATGGACGTCGGCGAGTTCGCGGCGAAGCTGCTCCGGCAGCGCCCCCTCGCGCGCGATGCCCATCAACCAGCCGTGGCCGGACCGTGCGGCCTGGTCCAGGTTGCCGCGCGCCCAGGCGAGCAGTCGCTCCCGGGCGTCGTCGCGGCCGGCGACGGCGGCGTCGACGGCGGCCAACCAGGGCGGCAGGTGCCGGGTCAGCACGAGGCCGCGCAACTCGTCCACCGAGCGCACATAGCTGTAGAGCGAGTTGCGGGCGATCCCGACCTCACGGCTGACCGCCGCCGCGGTCAGCGCACCCGGGCCGCCGCTGCGCATGATCGTCTCGGCCGCGTCGATCAGCGCCGCGAGCACGCGCTCGTGGTGTTCCTGGACGGTGGGGGCGGCGATCCGCGGCATGCCGGACACCCTACCGCCGGGATTTGTTCCCGACACCCGCGTCGGTATGATGCCGACACAGGTGTCGGAAACTGTCCGGCCGAACGAGAGGAACATCGATGGGACGAAAGATCTATCTGGCCACGGCTGTCTGGACCGCGCTCGGCCTGGCCAGCGGGCTGTTCTACCGCGAGTTCACCAAGCTGAACGGGTTCACCGGCGACACCCAGCTCGCCGTCGCCCACACGCACGCGCTCGCCCTGGGCACCACGGTGGGGCTGGTGGTGCTCGGCCTGCGTCAGGTGTTCGGGCTGACCGGACGCCGGTTCGCCGCCTGGTTCTGGCTGTGGAACGCGGGTCTCGCGCTGACCTTCGGCACGCTCGTGGCAAAGGGCTCGCTGCAGGTGCTCGGCAGCGCCGCCGCCGACTCCAAGATGCTCGCCGGCATTGCCGGGCTGGGCCACATGAGCCTGACCGCGGCGCTCGTGCTGCTCTTCCTCGCGCTCGCCCCGCGGCTGCGCTCCGACGCCGCGCTCCGCGGCGACGACGCCGCCGCGCTCGCGACGCGCTGAGCGGGCTCAGCGCCAGACAGTGCTGCCGCGCCGGGCGAGCACGGGGCTGACCGGCCGGCGCTCGCGGCCCAGCCGGGCCTCCGCGTCCTCGACCACCGGGCGTACCCGGGTCCACTCGACCATCGGCCAACCCTGCGCATCGGCGACCCGGAGCAGGCCGAGGTCCGGGCACACCGCCACCGGCCGGCCGACCGCGCTGAGCATCGGCTCGTCGGCATGGGAGTCGGCATAGGCGTAGCTGCGGTCCAGGTCGATCCCGTGCAACTGCGCGTAGTGCCGCAGCCACGCGCCGCGCGACTCCCCCACCATCGGCGGACCGGTCAGGAATCCGGTGCAGATGCCGTCGTCGTCGGTCTCCAGGTCGGCGGCCACGATCACGTCGAAGTAGCGGCGCAGCGGACGGGTCAGCGGGCGGATCACGCCGGTGATCAACACCGTGGTGTGCCCCGCGGCCCGGTGCTCCTCGACGCGACGCAGTGCATCGGGCGACAACCGGCCGAGGATCTGCCCATCCAGCTCGGTGTCGACGAGGCGATCGAGCGCGGCCAGATCGGCCCCGGCGTAGCGGCGGTAGAAGCTGCGCAGGAACGTGCCGCGGTCCCGGCTCTCCGCCACCAGGTAGTCCGGCACCCGGCGGGCGAGCGCGGCGACCTCGCCGAGCCGACCGGCCGGACCCAGCTCGGGCAGCCGCGCCCACAGATAGGTCTCGACGACATTCGTCGCCAGCATGGTGCCGTCCAGGTCGAAGGCGGCCAGGACATCGGTGGCCTTCGGCAACGGGGCGGCACCCCGGGCGACCTTTTCCTGGCGGGAGCGTCGGTGCTCGCCGCGACGCACGGGCGCGGTGACGCTCGGCGCGTGCACCTCGCCCATGTAGTGCCGCCAGTCATAGGCCCCGGAGTCGAACGCCCAGTCCGCCGCATCGGCAGGGTCGAGCGAGCGGTGCAGCGCGAGCGTGTGATCGTCGACGAAGTGCAGTTCGGACTGCAGGTACTCCCCGTACAGGGTCAGGTAGCGCTCCAGGAACTCCAGCTCGGCGCTGGCCTTGTCCACCCGGCGGGCGAGCTCACGCGTGGTCCGCGATCGGGGCAGGAAGCGCAGCGCCCCGCGGGCGGCGTCCACCCCGGTCCGGTACCAGCGCAGCTTCCGGTCGACCGCAGCGGCGCCGGGGAAGTCCCATTCGGGCAGTTCCGGATTCTTGCCGTTGATCTCGAACGGATGCTCCTGGAAGTACGCGCGGATGATCTGGTAGATCCGCGAGTAGGTCAGCGGATTGCGCGCCCCGGAGTTGAGATGGAAGTACTCCGGACGGCCCACCTCGGGGTCGGTGGCACAGACCGCCAGCGTGGCGTTGACGACGAGGTCGACCGGAATGATGTCGATCACCGAGTCGGGCGACGCCGGGAACTCCGGCATCTGGCCCTTGCCGTAGGCCATGATCAGCGGCTCGGCCATCTTGAAGCCCTCGATCCAGCCCGGGTAGGGCTGGCTCAGCGCCGACTCGACGATCGCCGGCCGGACGATGCTGACCTTGATCGACGAGCCCAGATCCTCCACCGCCCGCTCGGCCATCGCCTTCGCGAACGTGTAGACATCGGTCCAGCCCAGCGACCGGGCGCGCTCGGTGCCGGCCTCGACGAGCCGCTCGGCGACCCATTCCAGCCGGCGCCGCTCGGTGTCGCGGGAGGTGGTCAGGTACCCGGCCTTGCGGTGGTCGCGCTCGGCCGCGCGGCGCAGCTCGGCCAGTTGGCCCGGGGTGCGGGACTGCTTCTCGATGGTCTCGCTCATCTCCATCGCCTGAGCGGTCTCGGCCAGATAGTCGACATCGTGGTCGTGCGCGGCCTCGGGGATCGCGCCGCGGCGGCGGCCCGCGGTGTAGGCGGTGGAGACGTGGACATAGTGCGGTACGCGGTCCAGCGTCCCGTCGGGACCGGTGCACGCCTCGATGGTCCGCTCGATCAGCGCCCGGGTGCCCAACACATTGGTGCTGAAGGCCTTGTCGATGGGCGGGTCGAAGGACACATCGCCGGCGCAGTGCAGGACGATGTCGAGGTCTCGCGGCAGCGCCGGCACGTCCGGCAGATCGCCCGCGATCACCTCGATCCGGTCGGCCAGCAGGTTGGCCACCCCGTCCGGCCGCTCGGGCGTGGCGGCGGCCTCGCGCGCGGAGGCGAAGATGCTCTTCTGCAGCAGGGCGCGGACCCGGGTCTCCGCCGGCCGCTTGCCCTTCGGGCGTACCAACAACGCCACCTTCGTGTCGGGCAGCTGCGTCAGGATCTTCCACAACAACAACTCACCGATGAAGCCGGTGACGCCGGTCATCACGATCTTCTTGCCGCCCAACAGCTCGGCGAGTCGCCCGTCCAGGACCGTCCCCGTCGGCTGGCCGGGGGCGACGCCGAAGCTGGCCGCGGGCGCGTGCTCGCCGAACCCCGCGTGGCCGGAGTCGGGGCTGTCCGGCGGGGCGCTCGACGTCATCTGGGCTGCTCTCCTTCGGCGGATGTCGCACCGGCGGGGTCCGGGCCGGCGGGCTCGGCGCCCCGGCAGATCGCCAGCGCGTCGGGCAGGGAGAAGTTACCGACATACAGGGCGGTTCCGACAATCGCGCCCTCCACGCCGATCGGCACCAGGCCCCGCAGACGCCGCAGGTCCTCCAGCGTGGACACGCCACCGCTGGCCACGACGGCGGCGTCCGTGCGGGCACAGATGTTGCCGAGCAGTTCGTAGTTGGGCCCGGACAACATGCCGTCGGAGGCGACATCGGTGACCACGAAGCGCGCGCAGCCCGCCTCGGACAGCCTGGCCAGCGTGGCGTAGACGTCGCCACCCTCGCGGGTCCAGCCGCGGGCGGCGAGTCGGTCGTTGCGCACGTCCAGCCCGATGGCGATCCGGTCGCCGTGCGCGGCGATGATCTCCTCGCACCAGTCCGGGTTCTCCAGCGCGGCGGTGCCGATGTTCACCCGGCGGCAGCCGGTCGCCAGGGCCCGCTCCAGGCTGGCATCGTCGCGGATGCCCCCGGACAGCTCGACCTGCAGGTCCATGGCCGCGACCACCTCGGCGATCACCTCGGCATTGTCGCCGCGGCCGAACGCCGCATCGAGGTCGACCAGGTGGATCCACTCCGCGCCGCCGTCCTGCCAACGCCGCGCGGCCGCCAACGGATCGCCGAACACCTTCTCGGTGCCGTCGACGCCCTGGACAAGCTGGACGGCCTGACCGCCCTTGACGTCGACGGCGGGCAACAGCTCGAGTTGAAGCACCAGCCGACCCTACTCGACACCGGCCGGGCCGGACCGCCACGACAGGACAGGGCGCCTCAGCCGGCCGGGACCAGGCTGTCGACCCAGTTGTGCAGCAGCCGCGCACCGGCCTCGCCGGACTTCTCCGGGTGGAACTGGGTGCTGGCCAACGCCCCCCACTCCACCGCGGCGACGAACCGGTCGCCGTCGTGCTCGGCCCAGGTGACCACCGCGTCGCCGGGCAGCCCCGCCGCCTCGCGCACCGCATAGCTGTGCACGAAGTAGAAGCGCTCGTCCGCCACCTGGTCGAACAGCCGGCTGCCGGCGCCCGGTTGCACGGTGTTCCAGCCGATGTGCGGCAGCCGCCGGGCCTGGAGTCGCTCGACCGTCCCCGGATAGATCTGGCAGCCGGTGCTGGCGACGCCGTGCTCGACGCCGCTGGTGAAGAGCACCTGGTGTCCGACACAGATGCCGAGCACCGGGCGGGAGGCGGCCAACCGGTCCGCGATCAGGCTCGGGCCGTCGACACTGACCAGGCCGTCCATGCAGGCGGCGAAGGCGCCCACACCGGGCACCACCAGGCCGTCCGCGGCGGCCACCGCCTCCGGGTCGGCGGTGATCTCGACCTCGGCGCCCGCCGCGGCGAGCGCGCGGGAGGCCGAGTGCAGATTGCCGGATCCGTAGTCGAGCAGGACGACCCGCGGCCCGCGCAGCAGGCCGAGGGCCGACGTCACAACGCACCCTTGGTGCTGGGCACCCCGTCGACCCGGGGATCCGGCTCGACCGCCGCCCGCAGCGCGCGGGCCAGCGCCTTGTACTGGGCCTCGGCGATGTGGTGCGGGTCGCGCCCGGCCAGCAGCCGCAGGTGGACGCAGATGCCCGCATGGTGGGCGATCGACTCGACGACATGCGCGGTCAGCGACCCGGGATAGGGCACCTGTCCGCGGCCGCCGCCGATCAGGGCGTACGCCTGCAGCTCCGGTTCCCCGGACACGACGCTGTACGGCCGCCCGGAGGCATCCACCACGCAGTGCGCCAGCGCCTCGTCCAGCGGGACCGTGGCGTCGCCGAAGCGGCGGATGCCGGCCTTGTCGCCCAGCGCCTCGCGGATCGCCTGCCCGAGCACGATCGCCGTGTCCTCGACGCTGTGGTGCGCATCGACCTCGACATCGCCCACGGTCTCGATCTGCAGGTCGATCAGCGAGTGCTTGCCGAGCGCGGTCAGCATGTGGTCGAAGAACGGTACGCCGGTGCTGATCGCGGTCCGGCCCGTCCCGTCCAGGTCGACGCGGACCGTGACGCGCGATTCCGCCGTCTCGCGGGTCAGTTCGGCGGTGCGGCTCATCGGGGGGCCTCCTCGGCGGACGGGCGGGGGTCGGTGATCGGCAGGTCCAGCTCGCGGGCGACCTCGAGCAGCGCGTCGCGGAAGGCCGCCATCTCCTGCGGCGTACCCGCCGAGACGCGCAACCAGCCGGCCGGCCCGGTCTCGCGGACCAGCACGCCGCGGTCCAGCAGACCCTGCCACACCGCGTGCCGGTCGGTGAAGGTACCGAAGAGCACGAAATTGGCATCGGACTCGGCCACGCGCAGCCCGGCCCGGGTCAGCCAGTCGGCCAGCCCGTCGCGCTCGGCACGCAGCGCGGCGACCTGACCGAGCAGCTCCGCCGAGTGCCGAAGCGCGACCCGGGCCGCACGCTGGCTGAGCGCGGACAGGTGGTACGGCAGCCGGACGATCCGGCAGGCGTCGACCACGGCCGGATCGGCGGCCAGATAGCCCAGCCGCCCGCCCGCGAACCCGAAGGCCTTGGACATCGTGCGGCTGACCACCAGCCTGGGGTGGCCCGGCAGCAGTTCCAGCGCCGACCGGGTGCCCGGCCGGGCGAATTCGGCGTACGCCTCGTCGATGATCACCAGGCCGGGTGCGGCGGCCAGCACCGCCTCGATCAGCTCCGACGGCGTCGCGGTCCCGGTCGGATTGTTCGGCGAGGCGATCAGGACGACGTCCGGGCGCCGCTCGGCGATCTCGGCCACGGCGGCGTCCGGGTCGATGCTGAAGTCGTCGCGGCGCGGGACGTGCAGCATCGCCGTGTGGGTGTTGCGGGCGTACTCGGGATACATCGAGTAGGTCGGCGGAAAGGTCAGCAGGCTGCGGCCGGGACCGCCGAAGGCCTGCAGGAGCTGGGTCATCACCTCGTTGCTGCCATTGGCGACCCAGACATTCGCGGCGGTCAGGCCGTGCCCGAGGTAGGCCGCCAGGTCCGCGCGCAGATCCGCGGCCTCGCGGTCGGGATAGCGGTTCAGCCCGGCGGCCTCCTCCGCGATCGCGGCCCCGAGTTCGGTACGCATGGCCGCCGGCGCCGGGTAGGGATTCTCGTTCACGTTGAGGCGTACCGGCACGTCCAGTTGGGGCGCGCCGTACGGCTCCTGTCCGGCCAGCTCCGGGCGCAGCGGCAGATCGGCGAGGCGGCTCATCGCGGATCCTCCTCGACCCCGGCCCCATCGACCCGGGCCCCGTCGACCCGGGCCCCCTCGACCAGGGCCAAGTCGAATCGTGCGCTCACCGCGGCCCCGTGCGCGGGCAGGTCCTCGGCCTCGGCGAAGGTGACCACGGCGTCGGCGATCTCGGCCAGCCCGGAGCGGTCGTAGTCGATCACATGCACGGCCTTGAGGAAGGTGCGCACGTTCAGGCCCGAGGAATGACAGGCACAGCCGGCGGTCGGCAGGACGTGGGTGCTGCCCGCGGCATAGTCGCCGAGCGAGACCGGCGACCACGCGCCGACGAAGATCGCGCCCGCATTGCGGATCCGGGCCGCGACGGAGGCGGCGTCGCGGGTCTGGATCTCCAGGTGTTCGGCGGCATAGGCGTCGGCCACAGCGATCCCGGCAGCGAGGTCGTCGACCAGCACCATCGCCGACTGCGGGCCGCCCAGCGCGGTGGCGATCCGCTCGGCGTGCTTGGCGGCGGCGACCCGCGATTCGAGCTCGGCGGCGACCGAGTCGGCCAGGGCGGGCGCATCGGTGATCAACACAGCGCCGGCGAGCGGGTCGTGCTCGGCCTGGGAGATCAGGTCGGCGGCGACGTGGGCGGGCTCGGCGCTGTCGTCGGCGAGGACGGCGATCTCGGTCGGTCCGGCCTCGGCGTCGATGCCGACCTGGCCGCGCAGCAGGCGCTTGGCCGCAACGACGTAGATGTTGCCGGGCCCGGTGACGAGATCGACGCGCTCGCACAGGCCGGGGACCCCGTGGGCGAACATCGCGATGGCCTGCGCCCCGCCGACGGCGTACACCTCGTCCACGCCGAGCAGGCCGCAGACCGCGAGCACCGCCGGGTGCGGCAGCCCGCCGAAATCGCGTTGCGGCGGGGAGGCCACGGCGATTCGGTCGACGCCTGCGACCTGGGCCGGAACGACGTTCATCAACACGCTGGACGACAGCGGCGCCAGCCCGCCGGGCACGTAGAGCCCGACCCGGGAGACCGGGATCATCCGCTGGCCGACCCGCGCGCCGGGCGCGAGCTCGACCACCGTGGACCGATCGCCGCCCTCGGCCGCGGCGACCCGCCGACGCCGGTCGATCGCGACCTCGAATGCGGCACGAAGTTCGGGATCCAGGCCGGCGACCGCGTCCGCGATGGCGGCTGCCGGCACCCGGAAGCTGTCGGGTACCACATGATCGAACCGCTCGGAGTACTCGGCCAGCGCATCGGCGCCGCGCGCGGCCACGTCGTCGATCACCGGCGCGACGACTCGCGCCGCGGCGGCCACGTCGAACGGCGCGCGCGGCACGATCGCGGTCAGGTCCTCGGCGGCCAGGTCGCGGCCGCGCAGGTCGATGGTGCGGATCACCCGCCCGATTCTAGGAGCCGGCACCGCCGGGCGCCTGCCGGTTCCGCCCGCGCGAGACACCCCCGGAAGAATGGGCCGCATGGCACGACGCGACGGCACTGGTACGCCGGCGATCGCCGCCCTGGTCGCAGCCGGCGCGGCGCACACACTGCACCCCTATCCGCACGACCCGCGCAGCTCCGCGTTCGGCGACGAGGCGGTGGCCGCGCTCGGACTGGATCCGCGGCACGTCTTCAAGACCCTGATCGCCCGGGTCGGACCGGCGGGCGGCTTGGTCTGCGCGGTGCTGCCCGTTGCCGACCGACTCGACCTCAAGGCGTTCGCGGCCGCCGCCGGCGGCAAGCGCGCCGAGCTGGCCGATCCGGCCGCGGCGCAGCGGTCCAGCGGCTACGTGGTCGGCGGCATCTCCCCGCTGGGCCAGCGGCATCCGCTGCCGACGATCATCGACGACAGCGCGCGGGCATGGCCGACGATCTTCGTCTCGGCCGGTCGGCGGGGCCTGCAGGTCGAGCTGGCGCCGACCGACCTGGCGGCGCTGACCGATGCGCGGTGGGCCGCGATCGCCCGCTGATCAGCGGCGACGCCAGGGCAGTCGCAGCGGCGTCGGCTCCTCGTGGTCCGGGGCGAGCGAGGACCACAACAGGACCGGCAGCACGCCCGCCAGCGGCCAGGCCAGCAGCGCCGCGCTGCCGCGTACCGTCAGCGCGACCGCGACCACGTCGCCCGGCTGGGCCATCGCGATCCGGGACTCGAAGTCGCCGGGGCCGAGCAGCCAGCCGACCAGCCAGCAGACCAGACCCGCCGCCAGCGCGCCCAGCGCCGCCAGCACCGCGACCGGCCAGCCCAGCTCGGACAACCAGCGCCAGCAGATCACCCCGAGCGCGAGGCTCAGCACCAGCCCGATCACCACGAACCAGGCGTCCGAGGCGTAGTAGCTCGCCAGGCCGCGTTCGGTCGTGGTGGCGGCTCCGTCCGGGGCGATCTGGTAACCGGGCAACGCGACCACGGCGAACCACAGTGCCCCCGCCAGGGCGCCGGTCGCCGCGCACAGGGCGAACCAGATCGCCGCCCAGCGGGCGATCCTGGTGGCGGAGAAGGCCGGGCGCAGCTCCGGCGGGGTGGCCATGTCATCGGTGATCACGGGGATCGACCCGGTGGTCACGGCGTCACCGACATAGCGCACATCGGGCTGCTCGGCGGCGGGCCGCGTCTCGTGCCCCTCGGGTGCCTGCCTGCCCCCGGCCGGTTGTTGGAAAACCATGATCAGCTCGCCAGGCAGGCCGGGCCGAGCAGCGCCTTGAGATCGGCCATCAGGGGCGGTGACGGGGCGACCCGCAGGGTGTCCGGCAGCCGCCAGCGCTCCAGCATCTCCCCCGCCGGCACCAGCACCTGGACATCGGTCGTGCCCGGGTAGCGACGCAGCACGTTCTGCAGCTCCGCGACGCTGTGGGAGTTGATCCGGGTCCGGTTCAGCGTCAGCACGACCGGGCCGGCCGGACCGGTCGTCACATCGGGCAGGGTCATCTCCTGCCCGATGATCTCGACGGCGTCCTCCTTGGCGCGCGCCTTGCCCTTGACCCGGACCACCGTGTCCGTCGCCAGCACATGTGCCACCAACTGGTACGCCTTGGGGAACATCAGCACATCGATCGACGCCTCCAGGTCCTCCACGGTGACGACCGCCCAGGTGTCGCCGGCCTTGGTCACCCGGCGGTTCACGGCGGTGATCATCCCGGCGATCGTCACCGTCGCCTCCCGCGGGCCGTCCTCGCCGAGCAGCGACCCGATCGTGGTGTCGCGCGCTGCGGCCAGCACGTGCTCCAGTCCCTGCAGCGGATGATCACTGACATAGAGCCCGAGCATCTCGCGCTCGAACGCCAGCCTGGTCCGCTTGTCCCAGTCCTCGATGTCGGGCAGCACGGGGCCGGACGCGGCCCCGGCCCCACCGTCGGGATCGGCGAACTCGCCGAACAGGTCGTCCTGACCGTTGGCCTCGTTGCGCTTGAGCTCCACCACCTGGTCGATCGCGGTCTCGAAGACCTCCATCAACGCCCGGCGGCCGTGCCCCATCGAATCGAACGCGCCGGCCTTGATCAGGGATTCGGTGACCCGCTTGTTGCAGGCGACGAGCGGGATCTTGTCCAGGTAGTCGCCGAAGTCCCGCGCCGGGCCGAGCTCCTCGCGGGCGGCGATGATGCCGCTGACGACATTGGCACCGACATTGCGGATGGCGGTCAGCCCGAAGCGGATGTCGTCGCCGACCGGGGTGAAGTCGTGCGCGGACTCGTTGACGTCCGGCGGCAGCACCCGGATCCCCATCCGGCGGCACTCCGCCAGGTAGATCGCCATCTTGTCCTTGTCGTTCTTCACCGACTCCAGGACCGCCGCCATGTACTCGGCCGGATAGTGCGCCTTCAGGTACGCCGTCCAGTAGGAGACCAGGCCGTAGGCCGCGGAGTGTGCCTTGTTGAAGGCATAGGACGAGAACGGCACCAAGACGTCCCACAACGCCTTGATGGAGGCGTCGGAGTAACCGTTCGCCCGCATCCCGTCGGAGAACGGACCGAACTCGGCGTCCAGCACCTCCTTCTTCTTCTTGCCCATCGCCTTGCGTAGCAGATCGGCCTGGCCGAGGCTGTAGCCGGCGAGCTGCTGGGCGATGCGCAGCACCTGCTCCTGGTAGACGATCAGCCCGTGGGTCTCGCCGAGGATCGGCTCCAGCGCCTCGGCCAGCTCGGGGTGCAGGTACTCGACGTGCTGTTGGCCGTTCTTGCGCATCGCGTACTTGGTGTGCGATTCCGCGCCCATCGGCCCGGGCCGGTACAGGGCGCCGAGGGCGGAGATGTCCTCGAACCCGTCCGGACGCATCAGCCGGCAGAGCTGGCGGTAGCCGGTGGAGTCGAACTGGAAGACCCCCAGGGTCTCGCCGCGGGTCAGCAGCGCATAGACCGCCGGATCGTCCAGGGTCTTGGACAACTGGTCCAGGTCGACGTCGATGTCGCGGTTGGCCTTCACGTTCTTCACCGCGTCGTCGAGGATGGTCAGGTTGCGCAACCCGAGGAAGTCCATCTTGACCAGCCCGAGCGTCTCGCAGGTCGGGTAGTCGAACTGCGTGATGATCGCGCCGTCGGCCTCGCGCTTCATGATCGGGATGATGTCCAGCAACGGCTCGCTCGACATGATCACGCCCGCGGCGTGCACGCCCCACTGCCGCTTCAGACCCTCGATGCCCATCGCCTTGTCGACGACCAGCTTGGCCTCGGCGTCGGACTCGTACAGCCCGCGGAACTCCCCGCCCTCGTGGTAGCGCTCGTGCGAGGGGTCGAAGATCTTGTCCAGCGGCACGTCCTTGCCCTGCACCGCGGGTGGCATCGCCTTGGTGATCTTCTCCCCTGTGGAGAACGGGAAGCCGAAGACCCGGGAGGCGTCCTTGACGGCCTGCTTGGCCTTGATCGTGCCGTAGGTGACGATCATCGCCACCCGGTCATCGCCGTACTTCTCGGTGACGTAGCGGATCACCTCGGGGCGCCGACGGTCGTCGAAGTCGACGTCGAAGTCCGGCATCGACCTGCGTTCGGGGTTGAGGAAGCGCTCGAAGATCAGGCCGTGCTGCAGCGGGTCGAGGTCGGTGATCCGCATGGCGTACGCGCACATCGAACCGGCGCCCGACCCGCGACCCGGGCCGACCCGGATGCCGTTGTTCTTGGCCCAGTTGATGAAGTCGGCGACCACCAGGAAGTAGCCCGGGTAGCCCTTGCCGACGATCACCTCGGTCTCGTACTCGGCCTGCCGGCGCGCGGAGTCGGGTACGCCACCCGGATAGCGCTCGTGCAGCCCGCGCTCCACCTCCTTGACGAACCAGGAGGTCTCGTCCTCTCCCGCCGGGACGGGGAACTGCGGCATGAACCGGCCCTCGCCCTCGGTGAACTCGACATTGCACCGCTCGGCGATCTCCAGGGTGTTGTCGCAGGCGTCGGGCAGCTCGGCGAAGAGCTCGCGCATCTCGGCTGCCGACTTCAGGTAGTAGCCGTCGCCGTCGAACCGGAACCGCTTCGGGTCGTCCATGTTGGAGCCGGACTGCACACACAACAACACCTCGTGCGCGGCGGCGTCCTCGCGGCGGGTGTAGTGCAGGTCGTTGGTCGCGACCAGCGGCAGGCCCAGATCCTTGGCGATCTTGAGCAGATCGGCCCGGACCCGGTTCTCGATGTCGAGGCCGTGATCCATCAGCTCGACGTAGTAGTTGCCGGCGCCGAAGATGTCGCGGAACTCCGCAGCCGCATCGCGGGCCTGGGCGTACTTGCCGAGCCGGAGCAGCGTCTGCACCTCCCCGGACGGGCAGCCGGTGGTCGCGATCAGGCCCTCGGCATAGGTGTGCAGCAGCTCGCGGTCCATCCGCGGCTTGTAGAAGAAGCCTTCCAGCGAGGCGCGCGAGCCGAGGCGGAACAGGTTGTGCATGCCCTGGGTGGTCTCGGCCAGCAGGGTCAGGTGGGTGTACGCCCCGGCGCCCGAGACGTCGTCGCCGCCGCCGTCGCCCCACTGCACCCGCTTGCGTTCGCCGCGATGCGTGCCCGGCGTGAGATAGGCCTCGAGGCCGATGATCGGCTTGACGCCGGTGCCCTTCGCGGCCCGGTAGAACTCGTGGGCACCGAACGAGAAGCCGTGGTCGGTGACCGCGATCGCCGGCATCTGCTGCTCCGCCGCCACCTCGAACAGGTCGCCGACCCGAGCGGCGCCGTCCAGCATCGAGTACTCCGAATGCACGTGCAGGTGGACGAACGAATCGCCGTTACGGGCGTCACGCGGCATCTGGTGCGGCCTCCTCGAACTGCGGTGGGCTCGAACTGCGGTGGGGCTCGAACTTCGGTGGGGCGGTGCGGCGGGCGGCGGCTGACGGGCCGCCCGGGCTCACGCGGAGTCCCAGACTAGACGGGCCGACCGACCTCTCGGGGACGCGCGCCGCAGGGCGGCGTACCTCACTTCTTCTCCCACCCGTTGCGCTCCAGCCAACCGGTGAAGAACTTGCGGGTCAGCCAGATCGCCCCCGCCACCAGCGCCGCCATCAGCACACACAACACGATCAGCGCGATCAGCGCACTGTTGCGGTCCATTCGCTTCCTCTCGCCCTCGGCGCATCGCAGTCTAGGCTGATTGCGTCCGGGGCGATCGCGCGCGACGTGGGCGCTCTCACAGCCCGATCCGCTTGGCCTGCGGGGGCCCCGCGTGTTTCCATCGATGCGGGTACGCCGGGACCGGCCCGGCGCCGGACTTAGGCTATCCTCACTTGAGTCCCCCAGCCCGAGCCCACGACAAGCCACGAAGGAACTCCGCACCGATGAGTCAGTTGACCCTCGACCGTTACTCCCACCTCGACACCGTCGTCCGGGCCGTGCCCAGCGACCACGATCTGTCGGTGCTGGGCGAGCAGGTCGAGGCCCTGCATCCGGAGCTGACGGGGCTGGACCACGCGACCGCCTTCGACCGGATGTATGCGGCCGGGGAGAGCCTGCGCGAGGAGGTGCCGGAGCTCGCCGAGCTGCTGGCCGGCATCGCCAGCCACACGTCGTTCAAGGCGACCGTCCTGGTGCTGCCGCCGGCGGCGGAGAACGAGCTGCCGCCGACACCGGTCGACTACCGCAGCCCGGAGGACAACGAGTTGCTCAAGGTCGGCATCTACCGCGGCCTGGTGCTGGGGCTCGCCGGCTGGTACGGCTTCGGCTACACCTCCCAGCAGCCGGGGAACGTGATCAACGACGTGATCGCCATCCAGCGCCTGGCCGGGGTGCACGGCGTGAGCGCCAACGCCGCGGCCGAGCTCGGCCTGCACACCGAGGACGCCTCCTACAACCTGGCCGATGCGGTCGCCGAGGACGGTTCGCGGCTGGACGCCAGCTACGACATCAGCCCCGACTGGCTGACCCTGCACTTCCTGCGCAATCCCGACCGGGTGCCGACCTTCGTCTCCGCACCGGACCCCGATGCGCTGTCCGACCGCGCCAACGAGCTGCTGCGCCAGCCCTACTACATCAACCTGACCAATCCCGGCCAGGGCGGTGCCGACAACAACGCCGACCTGCCGCAGGCGCTGCTGTATGAGTCCCCCGGCCGCTCGGAGACCTTCATCCGGGCGAACACGGCGAACCTGATCGTGGTCAAGGACGCACATCCCGAGGCCCAGGCCGCGCTCGATGAGTTCCGCTCGGTGCTCGGCGACTTCGCCGTGGACCTGCCGACCGACCCGGGCTGCCTGGTGCTGATCGACAACCGGCGGGTGCTGCACGGGCGGCGCAACTACACCGAGGCCAAGTCCCCGCGCTTCGACGGCACCGACCGCTGGCAGCAGCGCGTCGTCTGCGCCGACGACGCCTCCCGGGTGAAGACCTACGAGGACGCCGCGCGGATCATCAACCCGCAGAACCTGCTCGCCCGGCTCAAGTGAGCGAGCGCGCCGCACCGTTGCGCGTCGCCGTCGTCGGGTACGCCACCGACGGCCGCGCCACCGCGGCCTACCACGCCGCCCGCGGCGACCGGGTCGAGATCCGCGACGCCAACCCCGCGACCGAGGTCGACCCCTCCTTCGACCGCCTGCTCGGGCCGGACCACCTGTCCGACCTGGACTCCTTCGACCTGGTGGTCCGCAGCTCCGGCGTCCACCCCGACAAGCTGTTGGCCGCCAATCCCGCGGCACTGGGGCTGGCGGACAAGATCACCACCAGCGTGAACGAGTTCGTCCGCCACAGCCCGAGCAGCCACCTGTACGGGGTGACCGGCACCAAGGGCAAGGGCACCACTGCCACCTTGATCGCCGAGTTGCTGCGCGCGGCGGGGCGCACGGTGCATCTCGGCGGCAATATCGGCATCGGCATGTTGTCCCTGCTGCCCCTGGTCGGCCCCGATGATCACTGCGTGCTGGAGTTGTCCAGCTTCCAGCTCTTCGACTTCACCGGCCGGGTGCCGACCGCGGTGGCGCTGAGCATCACTCCCGAGCACCTGAACTGGCATGCCGATCTTGCCGACTACCAGGGCGCCAAGGCGCGGCTGTTCGCCCACCAGGCGCCCGGGGACGTGACGGTGTTCAATGCGCGCTCGGCCACGGCCGCCGCGGCCGCCGCGCACAGCCCGGGCCGGCGGTTCGGTTTCGACGTGCCGCCGATCGGTGAGCCCCCGGCGGCGCGCGAGGCCGCATTCGTCGACGGCGAGCGACTCTGGCACGGCGACACGATGATCATGGACGTCGCGGAGATCGCGCTCCCGGGCCGGCACAACCTGGAGAATGTCTGCGCCGCGGTCTCGGCCACCTGGCCCGAGATCGCCGGCGACCTCGACGCGGCCCGCGCCGTGCTGCGTCGCTGGTCGGGCCTGAGCGAGCACCTCGAGCTGATCCGCGAGACCGGCGGCGTGCGGTGGTACAACGACACCTACGCCACGGCGCCCGATGCCGCGCTGGCGGCGATGCGCAGCTTCGACCGGCCCAAGGTGTTGATCATCGGCGGCATCGACAAGCAGGTGCCGCAGGCCGATTTCGTGGCCGCGATCGCGGCCGAGCAGTCGGTCCGCGGGGTGGTGCTGATCGACGACCTCGCCCCGCAACTGGCGGAGCTGTTCGCCGGGCGCGGATACGACCGGGCGGTTCTCGGCGGGGACTCGATGGACGCGATCGTGGCGACCGCCGCCCGACTGGCCGAGCCGGGCGATGTGGTGCTGCTCTCCCCCGGCGCCGCCGGTAACGGCGGGATGTTCGCCGACAAGTGGGACCGCGGGCGCCGGTTCACCGCGGCGGTCGCCGCGCTCTGAGCGCGCGGCCCGCCCCTAGCTCGTGCCGACCGCCCGCTCCTGCTCGTCGGTGACCGGCGCGCTGAACTGGGCGTCGTAGAGCCGTCGGTAGGCTCCGTGCCGCTCCAGCAGCTCGGCGTGCGTACCCTGCTCGACGATCCGCCCCTTCTCCATCACCAAGATCACATCGGCGTCGCGGATCGTGGACAACCGGTGGGCGATCACGAAGCTGGTCCGGTCCGCCCGCAGCCTGGCCATCGCCTGCTGCACCAGCACCTCGGTGCGGGTGTCGACCGAGCTGGTCGCCTCGTCCAGGATCAGCAACGCCGGGTCGGCGAGGAAGGCCCGGGCGATCGTGATCAACTGCTTCTCGCCGGCGCTGACGTTGTCGGCCTCCTCGTCGATCACCGTGTCGTAGCCGTCGGGCAGCGCGTGCACGAAGCGGTCGACATAGGCGGCGCGGGCGGCCGCCAGCAACTCCTCCTCGGTCGCGTCGAGGCGACCGTAGGCGATGTTGTCGCGGATCGTGCCGCCGAACAGCCAACTGTCCTGCAACACCATCCCGGTGACCGCACGCAGTTCCTTGCGGGGTACGCCGGCGAGGTCGACGCCGTCCAGGGCGATCACCCCACCCTGCACGTCGTAGAAGCGCATCAGCAGGTTGACCAGGGTCGTCTTGCCGGCCCCGGTCGGCCCCACGATGGCCACGGTCTGGCCCGGCTCGGCGACCAGGTCGAGGCCGGTGATCAACTCGCTGTCCGGATCGTAGGAGAAGGACACCTCGTCGAAGACCACCCGACCCCGGACCGGCCGCGCCAGCGCCCCGGAGGGCTCCGCCGACTGTTCGGCCGCATCCAGCACCTCGAAGACCCGCTCGGCCGAGGCGACACCGGACTGGAGCAGGTTGGCCATCGCGGCGATCTGGGACAGCGGCTGGGTGAACTGGCGGGAGTACTGGATGAATGCCTGCACCTCGCCGATGGTCATCTGGCCGCCGGCAACCCGGAGGCCACCGACCACGGCGATCACCACATAGTTGAGGTTCCCGATCAGCATCGTCGCCGGCATGATCAACCCGGACAGGAACTGCGAGGCGAACCCGGCGGCGAACAGCCGCTCGTTGCGCTGCGCGAACTCGGCCTCCACCTCGCGCTGCCGGCCGAAGACCTTGACCAGTTGATGGCCCGTGTAGGCCTCCTCGACCTGGGCGTTCAGGGCGCCGGTGGCGGCCCAGTTCTCGATGAATCGGCGCTGCGCGCGCGAGCCGATCACCGCCGAGATGCCCAGCGTGACCGGGACGGTGATCAGGGCGATCACGGCAAGGATCGGCGAGGTGAGGAACATCATGATGATCACGCCGATCACCATCAGCAGCGCGTTGACGAGCTGGGCCAGGGTCTGCTGCAACACCTGGGCGACGTTGTCGATGTCATTGGTGACGCGGCTCAGCAACTCCCCGCGTGGGGTCTTGTCGAAATAGCTCAGCGGGAGGCGGTTGAGCTTGTCCTCGACCTGGCCGCGCATCCGGCGTACCGACCGCTGGACGGCACCGTTCAGCAACCAGCCCTGCGCGAAGCCCAGCAACACCGCCACCAGGTAGCACCCGGCGGCCAGCATCAGCACCATGCCCAGTTCGCCGAAGTCGATCCCGGCCGCCCGGTCGACCACGGCACCGTTCCAGACGACATCGGTCGCCCAGCCGAGGATCCGGGGGCCGATCACGTTCAGCAGCACCGCGCCGAGGGCGAAGACCAGCGCGCAGCCGAGCACCGCCCGCTCGGGCCGCAGATGGCCGAGCAGCCGGCGCACCGACGGGCCGAAGTTCAGTGCCTTTTCGGCGGGGGCCTGGGTGGCGAGGGGGCCGCGGCCGTGGCCGCGCATGGGCGCCGGACGGGCGTTGGTGCTCGTACGCTCGCTCATGCCGCGGCCTCCTCGGCGCTCAGCTGGGAGGCGACGATCTCGACGTAGGTCTCGCAGGTCTCCAGCAGCTCCTGGTGGGTGCCGATCCCGACCACCTCGCCGTGTTCGAGTACCACGATCTGATCGGCATCGCGCACGGTGGCGATGCGCTGACCGACCATGATCACCGCTGCGTCGCGGGTCTCGGCGCGCAGCGCGCCGCGCAGCCGGGCGTCGGTCGCCACATCCAGCGCGGAGAACGAGTCGTCGAAGATCAGGATCTTGGCGCGGGCCACCAGCGCACGGGCGATCGACAGACGCTGCCGCTGACCGCCGGAGACGTTGGTGCCGCCCTGGCTGATCGGTGCGTCCAGCCCTTCGGGCAGGTCGGCGACGAAGTCGGCGGCCTGGGCCACCTCGAGTGCCCGCCACAGCTCGTCGTCGGTGGCGTCGGGATTGCCGTAGCGCAGATTGGAGGCGACGGTGCCGGAGAACAGGAACGCCTTCTGCGGCACCAGGGCAAGACTGCGCCACAGCGCGTCGGCGGCGATCTCGCGGACCGGTACGCCACCGACGGACACGGTGCCGGCGGTCGCGTCGAAGAACCGCGGAACGAGCGAGATCAGGGTGGTCTTCCCGGCACCGGTCGAGCCGATGATCGCCGTGGTCTGCCCCGGGTGGGCCGAGAAGCTGATGTCGCGCAGCACCGGCGCGTCGGCACCGGGATAGGTGAACGACACCCGGTCGAAGTCGACCCGACCCGGCTCGGGCAGCGCGGTCACCCCGTCCGGGTCGAAGTCCACGCTGGATCCGGTGGCCAACACCTGTCCGATGCGGTCGGCAGAGACCGCCGCACGCGGCGCCATCACGAACAAGAAGGTCGCCATCATCACCGACATCAGGATCTGGATCAGGTAGGCGATGTAGGCCGTCAGTTGCCCGACCTGGAGCTGGCCCTCGACAATCCGTGCCGCGCCGAACCAGACGACGGCGACGCTGGACAGGTTCGCCACTCCCATCACGATCGGGAACATCGCGGCCATCCAGCGGCCGGCGGACGTGGCCACCTCCGCCAGCGCGACGCTCGCCCGGTCGAATCGCGCGGCCTCGTAGTCCTCGCGGACGAATGCGCGGACCACCCGGATCCCCATGATCTGCTCGCGCAGCACCCGGTTCACGCCGTCGATGTTCTCCTGCATCCGCCGGAACAGCGGTCCCATCCGGGAGACGATCACCGCGATCAGGCCGACCAGGACGGCCACCGCGACCACGATCAACCAGGACAGCCCGATGTCCTCGCGCACGGCGAGCACCACGCCGCCGATCATGGTGATCGGCGCGGCGACCAGCAGCGTCGCGGCCATCACCACGAGCATCTGCACCTGCTGCACGTCGTTGGTGTTGCGGGTGATCAGCGTGGGCGCACCGAAGGAGTTGAGCTCGCGCGCGGAGAACGACAGCACGCGATCGAAGATCGCGCCTCGCACGTCGCGGCCGAATGCCATCGCCGCCCGGGCGCCGAAGTAGACGGCCGCGGCCTGACAGCCGAGTTGCAGCAGGCTGGCACCGAGCATGATCGCGCCGGTACGCCAGATCAGCCCGATGTCGCCGACCGCGACCCCGTCGTCGATGATCCGCGCGTTCAGTGTGGGCAGATAGAGCCCACTGATCGAGGCCACCAGTTGCAGGCAGACCACGACCACGATCCAGCCGACGTAGGGGCGCAGGAAGCGCCGGAGCAGTCGAATCAGGTTCATCAGCTTCTCCCCCCGGCGAGCGCCCCGTGCAACACCAGGTCGACGACCGTGGCCTGGTCGCGCAGGGCCGACTCGCGCAGCATCGGGTGCGCCGCCTGCATCGCCAACGCGTTGATCAACAACATCAGCGACCTGATGTCGACGGCGAGCCGCCGGCGGTCGGCGTCGAGCACCTGACCGGCGGCCTCGACGACCAGCCGCTGATAGTCCGCGTGCCGCCGGCGGTGCTGGTCGGCGGCCTCCCCCTTGCCGGCGTTCGGGGGGCCCAGTGCGAAGACCAGCGCCAGCACTTCCTCGTGCCGATGCAGCAGGATCTGCCAGATGGCGCCGATGCGCTCCTCCAGCGAGCGGGTCGGGTCGATCGCGAGGATGCGTTCGCCCAGCACGCTGGCATCGGCGAGGCGAGCCAGCGTGGCCTCGATGATCTCCTCCTTGGAGGCGAACGCCCGAAAGATCGTGCCCTCGGCGATTCCGGCGGCGTCGGCGATCTGTCGCGTCGTGACCTGGCGCCCGTGCTCCCTCAGCAGGGGCAACGCGGCATCCACGATCTGATCGCGCCGCTCGGTCTGCGGCAGGGCGTCGGCTCGGGGTGACACGACGGGAAGCTTATCGGAGTGAGCACTCACTCACAATCGCATTTCCCGGACCCGGCACGGCCGCGGCCGGAATCTCTTGGCGCGCTGTCGGTGCCGCCCAGCACAATGGCGCAGGTGACCTACAGCAGCCCACTCGTGGGGCGGGGCGAGGAACTGACCGCTCTGGCCGACACGGTGCTCGGCCGGGCAGGCGGCGCGGCGCTGCTCGGCGGCGATGCCGGGGTCGGCAAGTCACGCCTGCTCGACGCTCTGGCCGGGCTCGCCGCGGATCGCGGGGTCCGGGTGCTGGTCGGGCACTGCCTCGAGCTCGGCGACGCGGCACCGCCCTATCTGCCGTTCGCCGAGTTGGTCGCGGGCCTGGGGCCCGGGCTGGCCGATGAGTTCCCCGCGCTGGCGCCGTTGTTGCCGGCCGGGTCCGCCGGCGGGTGGTCGGAGCGCGCCGCGCTGCTGCTCGGCCTGCACGGGGCGATCGAGCGGGCAGCCGCCACGGGCCCGCTGCTGCTGATCGTCGAGGACGTGCACTGGGCCGACTCCTCGACCCGAGATGCGCTCGGCTACCTGTTGATCCGTGGATTCACCGGGCCGGTCGGCCTGGTGATCAGTTGGCGCACCGACGACATCGATCGTCGCCATCCGCTGCGCCGCTCGCTCGCCGAATGGACCCGCCTGCCCCGCGTCGGACGGGTGGTGCTGGGCCCGCTCGGCGATGAGGAGATGCGCGCGATCCTGGGCGATCTGGGCGACCCGGATCCGGCGCCGGAGCTGCTCGAGCTCGCCGGCGGCAATCCCTTCTATGCCGAGGAACTGCACGCCGCCCGCAGCCTGGGCGCGACCCGGATCAGCGATCAGCTCACCGAGTTGTTGGCGGTACGCCTGGAGCGCCTCACCCCGCAGGCCCGGACGGTCGCTCGGGTCGCGGCGCTGGCCGGACACCGGGTCGGTGACGACCTGCTCGCCGCGGTGACCGGGCTGCCGCGTCCCGAGCTCGAGGCGGCGCTGCGCGAGTTGCTGGACCAACACGTCCTGCAGACCACCGACACCCCGCCCGGCTATCGGGTCCGGCATGCGCTGCTGGCGGCCACCATCCGCGAGGAATTGTTGCCCGGGGAGCGCTCGCGACTGCACGGCGCCCTCGCCACGGCGCTCGGCGAGCGCCCGGATTCCGCGCCCGCCGAGATCGCCGAGCACGCCCGCCAGGCCGGCGACGCCCGGCTCGCCTTCCCCGCCCTGATCGCCGCCGGGCGCCGCGCCGAGGAGTCCTCAGCCCCCGACCGAGCCGCCCGGCACTATGCCGACGCCCTCGAACTGGCCGGTCGCGACCCCGCTCTGCTCGAGTTGACCGATGCGCCCGATGTCGACGCGCTGGTGATCTCCGCCTCGCGGGCCTGGCGGGCCGCGGGCGACGAGTTCCGCGCCGCCGAGTTGGTCGAGGATCGGCTCGCCCGCCTCGGTGAGGCGCCGATCGGCGCCTCCGACGCGGAGCTGCAGACGCGCGCCGACCTGCTGATGGAGCTCGCGCTGGCGCACGACGTGCTCGATGTCGCGGGGCAGCCGCTGGAGCGGCTGCTGGCGATGATCGGACGCCTCGACCGCCCCAGCCCGCAGCGGGCCCGACTGCGCCACATGGCGGCCCGGATGGCGGTCCGGATCGACGACTTCGAGCTGGCCCGCAGCCAGGGCGAGGCGAGCCTGGCGGAGGCCCGGGAGCTGGCCGTGCCCGGACTGGCCGCCGACATCGAGACCACGCTCGCCCGGCTCGACGACTTCGCCGGCCATTCCGAGGCCTCGGCCGAGACCCTGCGCTCCCTGATCGCGCGCAGCGAGCGCGCGGGCCGGCATGCAGCGGAGCTGCGCGCCCGCTACCAGTTGGCCAGGGTGCTCGCCCGGCTCGACGATCACCCCGACACGCTGACGGCGCTGCTGGCGCTCGTCCGCCGCGGCCGCGAGCTGGGCGTGGCCATCGCAAATCCGCATGCCCGCGACGGCCGGGCACTGGCGGGCCACTTCGCCATCCTCACCGGGCGGTGGCAGACCGCGGACGAGCTGCTCGCCGCCGACGGTGCGCCCGGGGTCGAGGCGGCCGCCATCCGCGCGCTGCGCCTGGTGCTCGACGCCCAGCGCGGGCGTACCGATGCGGCACTGGCCGCGCTCACCCTGGTCCGTCCGGCCTGGACCCGCGACATGTTCGTCGCCGTGCACAGCGCGGTCGCCACGATCGACATGCACGGCGCGCGGGGCGATGTCGCGGCCATGCTGGCGGTGTATGCCGACCTGGCCGCGGTCGACGGCGCGATCTGGTCCGACCGGGCCGATTTCTGGGTCCGCGCCGCGACCACGACGCTGCTCCGGATCGCCGATCTGGCGTTGGCCGATCCGGCGCAGGCGGCCCGGCACCGCGAGGCGGTGGCCCGGCTCGGTTCGGATGTCGACCGGGTACGCACCGCGTACGCCGCGGGCCGGGTGCCCGGCTCCGGCACCACGCCGGGTGTCGAGCTGCGCGCCTGGGCCGCGCGGGCCGACGCGGTGCGGCCCCTGCTGGCGGCGATCGCCGCCGGCGATCGCGTCCCGCCGCCCGAGTCGGTCGAGGCCGCACGCGCCTCGCTCGCCGAGTTCGTCGCCGGCGACATCCCGTTCGAGGAGGCCCGCGCCCGGATCCTGCTCGCTGACCTGCTCGAACGCTCCGGCGATCGCGCCGGCGCGCGGGACGAGCGGCGCGCGGCGCTGACGCTGGCGGAGCAGCTCGGCGCCGGCGAACTGGTCGCGCGCCTGCGACCCGCCGGGACCGTCGGCCCGCTGACCGCGCGCGAGACCGAGGTGCTGCGGTTGGTCGCCGCCGGCTCGACCAACGGTCAGATCGCCGAACGGCTGCACATCAGCACCAAGACCGCCAGCGTGCACGTGTCCAACATCCTGGCCAAGCTCGGCGCGGCCAATCGTTCGGAGGCGGCCGCCACGGCGACCCGGCAGGGATTGCTCTGAATCCCGTCCGTCACCGACCGGATAGCGCTCGCGCCCGACGAGCGCGGAAGCATCCCGGGGCGCCGGATCGGCTGCCCCCGCGCCCGCCCGATGCGGTGCCGCGGTGGTGTGTCACGATGCGGCCATGAGCGCTGTCACCGAGCCCACCACTGCCGCGGGGACGGGTTCCCTGCCCACCGATCCGGCCGAGATCGCCCGCCTCGATCGCGCGCACGTCTTCCACTCCTGGTCCGCCCAGGACAAGGTCGACCCGATGGTCGTCGTGGGCGGCGAGGGCAACTACGTGATCGCCGGCGACGGCCGCCGTTACCTCGACTTCTCCGGGCAACTCGTCTTCACCAACATCGGCCATCAACACCCCAGGGTCACCGAGGCGATCGCCGCCCAGGCGGCCCAGCTCTGCACCACCGCGCCCGCGCACGCCACGGCGGCGAAGTCGGAGGCCGCACGACTGATCGCCGAGCTCACCCCCGGCGACCTCGATTCGATCTTCTTCACCAACGGCGGCGCGGAGGCCACCGAGCACGCGATCCGGATGGCGCGGCAGTTCACCGGCCGGAACAAGATCTTGTCCCGATACCGCTCCTACCACGGCGCGACCCAGACGGCGATCAACGTCACCGGCGACGAGCGACGCTGGCCGTCCGACACCGCGACCGCGGGCACCGTGCACTTCTTCGGCCCCTTCCTGTATCGCTCGGTCTTCCACGCCGAGACGCCCGAGCAGGAGCGCGACCGGGCCCTGGAGCACCTGGAACAGACGATCCGGATGGAGGGACCCGACACCATCGCCGCGGTGATGTTGGAGACCATCCCCGGGACCGCCGGAATCATGCCGCCGCCGGAGGGCTATCTCGCCGGGGTACGCCGGATCTGCGACCGGTACGGGGTGTTGCTGATCCTGGACGAGGTGATGGCGGGCTTCGGCCGCACCGGCCGTTGGCTGGCGCTCGACCACTACGACGTGACCCCGGATCTGATGACCTTCGCCAAGGGCGTCACCGCCGGCTACGTGCCGCTGGGCGGCGTGGCGATCTCGCGCGCGATTCGTGATCACTTCGGGCAGCGTCCCTATCCGGGCGGGCTGACCTACTCGGGACATCCGCTGGCCTGCGCCGCGGCGGTCGCGACGATCACCACCATGCGCGCAGAGGGCATGATCGACAACGCCGACCGGATCGGCTCGCAGGTGCTCGGTCCCGGGCTGGCCGAGATCGCGCAGCGCCACCGCAGCGTCGGCGAGGCGCGTGGGATCGGCGTGTTCTGGGCGCTGGATCTGGTGGCCGATCAGGAGACGCGCGAACCGCTCGGCGCCGATCGGGTCGCGGCGACGGTCGCCGCCTGCAAGGCGGCCGGGTTGTTGCCCTTCACCGCCGGGAATCGGATCCACGTCGTGCCGTCGTGCACCATCAGCGACGACGAGGCCCGCCAGGGCCTGGCCATTCTCGACGAGGCTCTCGCGGTCGCCGACGGCCACTGAGGCGGGCTGCGCCGGCGTGCGTGATCGCGCGCCGGCGCCGCCGAGACCGCCCCGCAGGTCCCCCCCAATCCGCGAGGCGGCCCGCGATCAGGCGATCGCTGCCCGGCGGGCGCGGACGAAGCCGAGCACGCCGAGCAGGGTGCCGGCGGCGAGCAGCGCTCCACCGCCGAACACGAGCAGGCTGACCAGGGGGCTGAAGGCGCTGGCCAGCAGCAATCCCGAGGTCTGCGGGGCGAGCACCGCGCCGATCCGCCCGACGCCCAGGGCCCAGCCGAGCCCGGTACCGCGCAGGTGGGCCGGCAGCGAGGAGGTGATCGCGGCGATGATCAGGCACTGCGTGCCGTGGGTACCGATGCCGGCCAGCACCAGCGCCGCGTAGACCGCCGGGGTGGGCAGATCGGCGACGAAGATCGCGATCAGCGCGGCGCCGGCGATCACCGCCGCGATGATCGCCGACGGCACCGGACCGAAGCGGTCGCCGGCCCAGGCAGTGATCAGCGACCCGGCAACGGCGCCGAGATTGAGGGCGAGCGTGAACGACAGGGCCGAGCCGAGATCGAAACCGGAGTCGCCCATGATCTTGGGCAACTGCGTGCCGAGGCCGTACCACGCGAACAAGGTGGCGAAGGAGGCCGCCGCGAAGAGCAGACTGGCCCCCAGGTAGGGCGCGCGCAGCAGGGTCCCGAAGCCCGCCTTCTCCGCGCCGGGCGCGCGAGCCTGCAGGGTCTCCGGGATCACCCGGGCACCGATCGGCACCAGGACGACCGCCGCGATCAACGCGATCCCGAACATCGGCCGCCAACCGGCCGCGGGGATCACCGCCATTCCCGAGGTGGCGGCGATCACGCCGCCGATCGGCACGCCGGACATCATCAAGGTGGCGACCATCGCGCGCCAGCGCGGACCGACCAGTTCGGCGGCCAGTGCGTTCGCGGTCGGCACGAGGCCACCGAGACCGATGCCGGCGATCAGCCGGAAGGCTCCGAACATCACCGGCCCGGTGGCGAGCGCACAGGCCGCCGTGAACACGGAGAAGATCAACGCACACGCGAGAATGGCGCGCTTGCGGCCAAGGCTGTCGGCGATCCGGCCGGCGGCGAGCGCGCCGATCATCATGCCGATGAAGACCATCGACCCGATGGTGCCGGCGGAGGCGGCGTTCAGCCCCCATCCGGTCGCGTTGATCAACTGGTTCTGGACCGACCCGTAGACGATCAGGTCGTAGCCGTCGCAGACCACCAGCAACCAGCACACGGCCACGGCGGCGAGCGCCTGCCGGGAACCGGGCACGACCGCGGGCGAACCGGTGGACGGCGAATCGGTGGCCGGCGGGGCGGCGGGTGTGGCGGCGGTGCGCTCATCATCGAGTCGACTCATGGCGCACAGAGTTCACCACGCGCGGCTGCCGACGGCTAACATTCTGATATGCAGAAACACCCGGTCCGCACCAGGCCGACCTACCTGCCCGAGTCGGTCGACCACGCCCTGGTACTGATCGAACTGCTCCGCGACACCGGGAGCCTCCGGGTCTCCGAGGCCGCCGTCGAGCTCGGCGTCGCCCCCTCGACCGCCCACCGGCTGCTCTCGGCGCTGGTCTATCGCGGTTTCGCCACCCAGGACGAGTCCCGGCGCTATCTGCCCGGGCCGGCGGTCGGGCTCGGCCCGGCGAAGCAGCGCTGGACCAGGGAACTGCGCTCGCTGGTCAGCCCCTACCTCGAGGCGCTGTCCTACCGGCTCGACGAGACGACCAACCTGCTGGTGCGGATCGGCACGAAGGTCCGCTTCCTGAGTACGGCCGAGGGCAGCCAGGCCCTGCGGGTCGGCGACCGCCAGGGCTTTGCCCTGCCGGCCCATCGCGCGTCGGCGGGCCGCGCCATCCTCGCCGAACTGCCCTGGCCGACCGTGCGCCACCTGTTCACGGGCGCGGCCGCCGAGCTGGCCGGCGATCGGCTCGACGAGGACGGGCTGCAGCACCTGCGTACCCAGCTCGACGACGCCCGCGAGCGCCGCTACGCGATCAACGTCGACGGAACCGAGGAGGGCGTCAGCGCGATCGGCATCGCGCTGCACGATTCCCGCGGTACCGCCATCGCGGGGCTCACCGTCACCGTGCCGACGCGGCGTTTCGAGGCGGTGCACACGCCCCGCACCCTGCGCGCGGTGATGGAGGTGGGCCGCTCCATCGACGGGGAGCTGCGCCAGGCGGGCCTGACCGCCGACGACTGACGGCTGCTCTGTTCAGACGGAGGCATGAGTTCTGTGGTGCAGAATCCTCCCCGGAGACCTCGGATCCGCGCCTAGTCTCGCGACTCGCCCCGTCCGGACTCCCCAGGAGGTCATCGGTGACCCCGACCAGCAATTCCACCGCCCCCGATCGCCCCGCGAACGTGATGACTCCCCCGACGGCCGCCGAGGCCGCGGAGCTGGACGCGTTGTATGCCCGGATGGGCGCGGAGAACATGATTCCGCTGTGGACCGAGATCGGCGACCTGATGCCGCAGACTCCGCGCCCGGCCGCGGTGCCGCACGTCTGGCGCTGGTCGACGCTGCTGCCGATCGCCGAGGACGCGGGCCGGCTGGTGCCGGTCGGTCGCGGCGGCGAGCGCCGGGCGATCGCCCTGGCCAATCCCGGCCTGGGCGGCCGGCCGTACGCGACGCCGACCCTGTGGGCGGCCATCCAGTACCTCGGCGGTCACGAGGTCGCGCCCGAACACCGCCACTCGCAGAACGCCTTCCGGTTCGTCGTCGAGGGTGAGGGCGTGTGGACCGTGGTGAACGGCGACCCGGTCGCCATGCGCCGCGGTGACTTCCTGCTCACCCCGGGCTGGAACTTCCACGGTCACCACAACGAGACCGATGCGCCGATGGCCTGGATCGACGGCCTCGACATCCCGTTCGTGCACTACACCGACACCACGTTCTTCGAGTTCGGCATCGACCGGGTCACCGACGAGGCCACTCCCCCGGTGTCTCGCTCGGAGCGGCTGTGGGCGCACCCGGGCCTGCGGCCGCTGTCCGGGCTCGACGACACGGTGAACTCGCCGATCGCGGCGTACCGCTGGGAGCACACCGACGCCGCCCTGGCCGAGCAGCTCGCCCTGGAGGACGAGGGGCAGCCCGCCACGGTCGAGTTGGGGCATGCCGCGGTGCGCTTCGTGAACCCGACCACCGGCGGCGACGTGATGCCGACCATCCGTGCCGAGTTCCATCGACTGCGCCCCGGCGCATCGACCGCGACCACCCGCGAGGCCGCCTCCTCGGTTTACCAGGTCTTCGACGGCGAGGGCACGGTCAGCCTCGGCGGCACCGAGCATCGCGTCGGCACCGGCGACATGTTCGTGGTTCCCTCCTGGGTGCCGTTCACCGCGCAGACCGATGCCGGCCTCGACCTGTTCCGCTTCGGCGACCAGCCGATCAGCGAGCGACTCGGGCTGGCGCGTACCCATGTCCAGCGGCCGTGAAACACCGGCCGCGCTGACCTCCCGCCAGCACCGATCCCCGTCCCGGAACCGAAGGAAGAGACCCACGTGAAGCTTGCCACCCTGCGCCTGCCCGGCCGGACCGCCGCCGCCCGCCTCGACGGCGACGAGTTCGTCGAGACGCAGGCCACCGATGTCGGCGCGCTGCTCGCCGACGCCGACTGGGCGCAGGCGGCGGCCGCGGCGAACGGCCCGCGGCACGCCGCAGCCACGGCCGATCTGGCCCCGGTCGTGCCGCACCCGTCCAAGATCATCTGCGTCGGGCTGAACTACCGCACGCACATCCTGGAGATGGGTCGCGACCTGCCGGAGTACCCGACGCTGTTCGCCAAGTTCACCGACACCCTGACCGGCCCGAACGATCCGGTCGAGGTGCCCGCCGAGGATCCCGAGGTCGACTGGGAGGCCGAACTGGTGGTGGTGATCGGCAAGGAGGGCCGGCGGATCGACGAGACCGAGGCGCTCGGCCACATCGCCGGTTACACCGTGGCGAACGACATCTCGATGCGTGGCTGGCAGTTCCGGACCAAGGAGTGGTTGCAGGGCAAGGCCTGGCAGGCCAGCACGCCGCTCGGCCCGGTGCTCGCGACCCCGGACGAGTTGGGCCGCAGCGCGCGGGTCTCGACCACGGTGAACGGCCACGTCATGCAGGATGCGACCATCGGCGACCTCGTCTTCGGGCCCGCCGCGCTGGTGGCCTATGTCTCGACCATGACGGTGCTCCGGCCCGGCGACCTGATCCTGACCGGCACCACCGGCGGCGTCGGCCGCGCCCGCAAGCCGCCGGTCTACCTGCGGCCCGGCGATGAGGTGATCACCGCGGTAGGCGGGATCGGCGAGCTGCGCACGCCGATGGTCGCCGGCTGATGGGGGCGCGCACGGACCTCGTCACCGATCCGGCCGTGCGGGCGGACCTGCTGCTTGCGCGGCGCGGCACCTCGTTCTGGGCCCGCGAGCTGTCGCGGGTCCCGGACGCCGGGCTCGACGAGCCGAGCGGCCTGCCCGGTTGGTCGCGGCGCGCGCTCGTCGCGCATGTCGGCTACAACGCGCGGGCGATCGGCCGGCTGGTCGAGTGGGCGACCACCGGGGTCGAGACGCCGATGTATGCCTCGCCGCAGGCCCGCAACGAAGAGATCGAGATCGGTGCGACGCTCCCGCCGCACGCGCTGCGACACCTGTCCGAGCACGCCGCGATCAGCCTGGACGTGCAGTGGCGCGACGCGCCACCCACGGCATGGTCTGCTCCCGTGCGTACGGCGCAGGGCCGCACGGTGCCGCTGTCCGCCACGCCGTGGATGCGGATCCGCGAGGTCTGGCTGCATGCCGTGGACCTGCGGACGGGCGCGACGCTGGCCCAACTGCCCGGCGAGCTCGCCGACCGGCTGCTCGCCGATGTCGTCGCGACCTGGGATCGCAAGGGTGTGGGCGCGGGTCTCGCGCTGGTCGACACCGATTCCGGCGCTCGGTACGCCACCGCCGGCCCGCTCACCCGTGAGGTGGCGGCCCCGCGTACCGCACTGCTCGGCTGGGCCACCGGCCGCGCCGATCTCCCCGGTGAGGAGCCGGCGCCGGCCTGGCTCTGAGCGCACGACCCGCGGCGGCCGCCTCGCTCAGACGGTGATCGGCCGCTCGTGCGGGCCGATCGGCCGGGGCAGCTTCGTCTCGCCCGAGAGGTAACGATCGACCTCGGCGGCGCAGGCCCGGCCCTCGGCGATCGCCCAGACGATCAGGGACTGGCCGCGACCCGCGTCGCCGCAGCAGTACACCCCCGGCACCGACGTGCGGTAGGTCTCGTCGCGAGCGACGTTGCCGCGCTCGTCCAGTGCGGTGTTGAGCTGCCGGGTGATCGAATCGGTCTCCGGTCCGGAGAAGCCGATCGCCAACAGCACCAGGTCGGCCGGGAGCTCGCGCTCGGAATCCGGCCTCGCCTCCCACTGCCCGTTCACCCGCCGGCCCTCGCTGAGCCGGATCGCCCGGACATTGCCCTCGCCGTCGTCGACGAACTCGGCGGTGTTCAGCGCGTACTGGCGCTCGCCGCCCTCCTCGTTGGCCGCCGCGACCCGCAGGATCCGCGGATAGGTCGGCCAGGGTTCGTGATCGGCGCGCCCGCCCGGCGGCTCGGGGTGGATGTCGAGCTGGGTGACGCTGGCCGCCCCCTGGCGCAGCGCCGTGCCGAGACAGTCGGTGCCGGTGTCGCCGCCGCCGACGATCACCACATGCCTGCCCTCGGCACTGATCTGGTCCGGCACCTCCTCGCCGCGGGCGGCCCGGTTGCCCTGCGGCAGGTAGTCCATCGCCTGGTGCACGCCGTTCAGGTCACGGCCGGGCACCGGCACCTCGCGCGGCACGGTCGCGCCGGTGGCAACGATCACCACGTCGTAGCGCCGCTTCAGGTCGCGCCAGGAGACGTCGACGCCGACCTCGGTGTCGCAGCGGAAGATGGTGCCCTCGGCGCGCATCTGCTCCAGCCGTCGCTCGAGCACCGCGGTCTCCTGCTTGAACTCCGGGATGCCGTAGCGCATCAGCCCGCCCGGCGCGTCGTCGCGCTCGATCACGGCCACGGTGTGCCCGGCGCGGGTCAACTGCTGGGCGGCGGCCAGCCCGGCGGGACCGGAACCGACCACGGCGACGGTACGCCCGGTGTGCCAGTCGGCCACCTGCGGGCGTACCCGGTCCTCGGCGAAGCCGCGGTCGATGATCGACACCTCGACGTTCTTGATCGTCACCGGGTCGTCGCTGATCGCCACCACGCACGCCGACTCGCACGGCGCCGGGCACAGCCGACCGGTGAACTCGGGGAAGTTGTTGGTCGCGTGCAGGCGCTCCAGCGCGCGATCCCACTCGCCGCGCCAGACCAGATCGTTCCACTCCGGGATCAGGTTGCCCAGCGGGCAACCCGTGTGACAGAAGGGAATCCCGCAGTCCATGCACCGGCCGGCCTGCTCGGAGATGATCGGCAGCAGCGCCCGCCCGGGTCCGCCGGGATAGACCTCGCCCCAGTCGCCCAGCCGCTCGGCGACGGGCCGGCGCTGCGCGTGCTCTGCGCCGTGCTTCATGAATCCGCGCGGATCACCCATTGGCCGCCTCCATCATCCGGATCGTCGTGGCCTGCTCGTCCAGGCCCTCGGCCTGCGCGGATTCCCGGGCGGCCAGCACCCGGGCGTAGTCGCGCGGCAGCACCTTGGTCAGCCGCCGGGCCAGCTCGGCATCCTCGGCGGCCAACAGTGCCGCGGCCACCGCCGAGCCGGTCTCCTCGGTGTGGCTGACCAGCAACTGCCGCACCCGGGCAAGATCGTCCTCCTCCACCGGCAACGGGTCGACCAGCGCGGTGTTCAGCTTGTCCCGATCCAGGTCGAGCACATAGGCGACACCACCCGACATCCCGGCCGCGAAGTTGCGTCCGGTCGGTCCGATGATCAACACCTCGCCGCCCGTCATGTACTCGCAGCCATGATCACCGATGCCCTCGACCACCGCGACCGCCCCGGAATTGCGCACGCAGAAGCGTTCGCCGACCTTGCCGCGCAGGAAGAGCTGCCCGCTGGTCGCCCCGTAACCGATCACATTGCCGGCGATGATGTGCTCCTCGGCGACGAAGGCCGACGCCGAGTCCGGGCGTACCGTGATCCGGCCGCCGGACAGCCCCTTGCCGAGATAGTCGTTGGAGTCGCCGACCAGCCGCAGCGTGATCCCCGGGGGCAGGAAGGCGCCGAAGCTCTGCCCGCCGGAACCGCGCAGGGTCAGGTCGATGGTGTTGTCGGGCAGCCCACGGCCGTCGGTGGCCCTGGTCACCTGGTGACCGAGCATGGTGCCGACGGTGCGGTTGACATTGCGCACCGCGAGCTCGGCCTGCACCGGTTGGCCGGTACGCAGGGCCGGGCGCGCGATTTCGATCAGCTCGTTGTCCAGCGCATCAGCCAGGCCGTGGTCCTGCCCGATCACCGCGCGCAACGGCGCGCCGTCGGCGACCTCGGGCCGGTGCAGGATCGGGGTCAGGTCGAGCCCGTGCGTCTTCCAGTGCGCGACCGCGTCGCTGGTGTCCAACGCCTGCACCTGTCCGATCGCCTCGTCGAGGCTGCGGTAGCCGAGCGAGGCGAGGATCTCGCGTACCTCCTCCGCGATGAAGGTGAAGAAGTTGATCACGTGCTCGGCGCGACCGGTGTACTTCTTGCGCAGCTCGGGGTTCTGGGTGGCGATGCCGACCGGGCAGGTGTCGAGATGGCAGACCCGCATCAGGATGCAGCCCTCGACCACCAGCGGCGCGGTCGCGAAGCCGTACTCCTCCGCGCCGAGCAGCGCGGCGATCACCACATCGCGGCCGGTCTTCATCTGCCCGTCGACCTGGACCACGATCCGGTCCCGCAGGCCGTTCAGCAGCAGCGTCTGCTGCGTCTCGGCCAGGCCGAGTTCCCACGGACCGCCGGCGTGCTTGAGCGAGGTCAGCGGCGCGGCGCCGGTGCCGCCGTCGTGGCCGGAGATCAACACCACGTCGGCCTTGGCCTTGGACACGCCCGCGGCGACCGTGCCGACGCCCGACTCGGCGACCAGCTTCACGTGCACCCGAGCCGCCGGATTGGCGTTCTTCAGGTCGTGGATGAGCTGTTTGAGGTCCTCGATCGAGTAGATGTCGTGGTGCGGGGGCGGGGAGATCAGCCCGACCCCGGGGGTCGAGTGCCGGGTCTGGGCGACCCACGGGTAGACCTTGGAGCCCGGCAACTGGCCGCCCTCCCCCGGCTTGGCTCCCTGGGCCATCTTGATCTGGATGTCCGTGGCATGGCTCAGGTAGTCCGAGGTGACGCCGAAGCGCCCGGAGGCGACCTGCTTGATCGCCGAGCAACGCTCGGGATCGCGCAGCCGCTCGGGATCCTCGCCGCCCTCGCCGGTGTTCGACTTCGCGCCGAGCCGGTTCATCGCGATCGCCAGGGTCTCGTGCGCCTCGGCGCTGATCGAGCCGTAGCTCATCGCACCGGTGGAGAAGCGCTTGACGATCTCGCTGACCGGCTCGACCTCCTCGATCGGCACGGGCTCGCGGTCGGGCGCGAAGCGCAACAGCCCGCGCAGGGT
Source organism: Naumannella cuiyingiana (assembly GCF_013408305.1). Taxonomy (NCBI): domain Bacteria; kingdom Bacillati; phylum Actinomycetota; class Actinomycetes; order Propionibacteriales; family Propionibacteriaceae; genus Naumannella; species Naumannella cuiyingiana. Next base: position 211,683 of record NZ_JACBZS010000001.1, read on the forward strand.
CATCAGCCGGTTGGCCTGGTCGTCGACCCGCGCGGTGTAGGTCTTGAAGATGTCGTAGCGGCCGGCCCGCGACGCGTGCTGCAGCCGGAAGACGGTCTCGGGGTCGAACAGGTGCGGCTCGCCCTCGCGGCGCCACTGGTACTCCCCGCCCGTCTCCAGCTCGCGGTGGGCGAGCGGGATGCCGTCCACCGGGTAGGAGGTGACGTGCCGGGACCGGATCTCGCGGGCGATCTCGGGCAGTCCGATGCCGCCCAGCCTGGAGGTGGTGCCGGTGAAGTAGCGCTCGATCACGTCGGCGCCGAGTCCGTAGGCCTCGAAGATCTGCGCGCCGGTGTAGGAGGCGATCGTCGAGATGCCGATCTTGGACATCACCTTCAGCACGCCCTTGCCCAGCGCCTGCTTCAGGTTGCGCACCGCCTGCTCGGGGGTGACATCGACATAGAGGCCGTTGCGGGCGAGATCCTCCGCGGACTCGAACGCGAGGTAGGGGTTCACCGCGGCCGCGCCGTAGCCCATCAGCAGCGCGACGTGGTGCACCTCGCGGACGTCGCCGGCCTCGACCACCAGGCCGACCTTGGTCCGCGTCTTCTCCCGGACCAGGTGGTGGTGGATCGCGGCGGTGAGCAGCAGCGACGGGATGGGCGCCTTCACCGCATTGGAGTGCCGGTCGGACAACACGATGGTTCGCGCGCCGCCCTCGATGGCGTCGGAGACCTGCCGGCAGTACGCCTCGAGCGCACGCTCCAGCGACTCCGGTCCACCGTGCACGGAGTAGAGGCCGCGTACCACGTGCACGTCGTAGCCGGGCAGGTCGCCGTCGAGGTTGACGTGCCGGATCTTGGTCAGCTCGTCGTTGTCCAGGACGGGGAACGGGATCACCAACTGCCGACACGACGCGGGTCCGGGCTCGAGCAGGTTGTGTTCGGGGCCGATGGTGCCGGCGAGCGAGGTGACCAGTTCCTCACGGATCGCGTCCAGCGGCGGGTTGGTCACCTGGGCGAAGATCTGGGTGAAGTAGTCGAAGATCAGCCGGGGCCGGGCGCTGAGCGCGGCGATCGGCGCATCGGTGCCCATCGAGCCGATCGGCTCGGCCCCGGTGTTCGCCATCGGGGCGAGGATCAGCCGCAGCTCCTCCTCGGTGTAGCCGAAGGTCTGCTGGCGCCGGGTCACCGAGGCGTGGCCGTGGATCGTGTGCTCGCGGTCGGGCAGGTCGGACAACCGCAGCCGACCGGCGTGCAGCCACTCGCCGTACGGCGCGGCGCCCGCCAGTCCGTCCTTGATCTCGGCATCGGGCACGATCCGGTGCTCGTCGAGGTCGACGAGGAACATCTGCCCGGGCTGCAGCCGGCCCTTGCGGACCACCCGCTCCGGGGCGATGTCCAGCACCCCGGCCTCGGAGGCCAATACCACCAGCCCGTCGTCGGTCACCCAGTACCGGCCGGGGCGCAGGCCGTTGCGATCCAGCACGGCGCCGATCTGCGTACCGTCGGTGAAGCAGATGCAGGCCGGGCCGTCCCACGCCTCGATCAGGCAGGCGTGGAACTCGTAGAAGTCGCGCAGGGCCTGCGGCATCTCCGCGTTGTTCTCCCAGGCCTCCGGGATCATCATCAACACCGCATGCGGCAGGGACCGGCCGCCCAGGTGGAGCAGTTCGAGCACCTCGTCGAAGGACGCGGCATCGGAGTGCTCGGGGGTGCAGATCGGGAACAGCCGTTCGAGGTCGCCCGGGATCAGGTCCGAGGCCAGCAGCTCCTCGCGCGCCCGCATCCAGTTGCGGTTGCCGCGGACGGTGTTGATCTCCCCGTTGTGGGCGATCAGCCGGTAGGGGTGGGCCCGGTCCCAGGACGGGAAGGTGTTGGTGGAGAACCGGGAATGGACGAGCGCGAGCGCGCTGGTGATCCGCTCGTCGTGCAGCTCGCCGAAGACCTGCTCGAGCTGCAGCGTGGTCAGCATCCCCTTGTAGACAAGGGTCCGGGCCGACAGCGAGGCGAAGTAGGTGTCCGCCTCGCGCTCGGCGCGCCGGCGGAGACAGAACGCGAGGCGGTCCAGCTCGATCCCGGCCGGGCGGGCGCCGCCGGCGGCCGGCGGGGCCGCGACGAGCAGGTGCTCGAAGTGCGGCATCGCGGCCGTGCTGACGGGGCTGAGGGTGTCGGTGCGGACGGGGACCACGCGCCAGCCGAGGACGACCAGCCCCTCCTCGGCCGCGAGCTCGGCGATCCGCGACCGGGCGGCCTCGCGTGCATCGGGATCGGCGGGCAGGAAGGCCAGCCCGACGGCGTAGCTGCCCGCCGGTGGCAGCTCGAAGTCGCACTCGGCACGCAGGAAGGCGTCCGGAACCTGGATCAGGATGCCCGCGCCGTCGCCGGCGAGCTCGTCGGCCCCGGTGGCGCCACGGTGGTCCAGATTGCGCAGCGCCTCCAGGCCCTGGGCGACGATGCGGTGTTCGGGTACGCCGGACAGGGTGGCCACGAAGGCCACGCCGCAGGCGTCATGCTCGAACGCGGGATCGTAGAGCCCCTGCGCCGCGGGGGCGACACTCGGGAGGGGAAGGGCACCTTGCGGTGTCGCAACCATCTCGGACCTCCGTCCATCCGGGCACACGCGACCCGCCCGCGCCGACCGCGATGTCGGCAGGGGCGCGGTGAGGTGCGCAATGGGAGCCGAGACTAACCAGTTGTCCCACGATCCGGAAAATGAGTCTCAGCCTTCGGGCGGCGCCGGTGGGTGCCGAGCGGGCGTGTCCGGCACGGGTACGCCGCACGCCCGCGCGCAGCATAGACCAGCGGGCCGGTCCTTCGCGCGGAGCGGGCCGCTCAGGGGCGCGTCCGCCGGTCCGCGGCAGTGGCGTACCTGTCGAGCGCCGGCGCCCCCCACCACGCGATCGCGGCGGCGAGTGCGCCGACGCCGGCCAGCACGGCCAGCGCGAAGACGTTGCCGGCCTCCTCGTCGCCGAAGACCAGCAGCCCCATCGCGAGCACCCAGCGGAACGCGATCGCCACCAGCAGCCGGCCACCCGGCAGCCGGCCCTGCAGCCGTTCGATCACGACCGAGAAGCCGACCAGGGCGATCGCGAGCAGCACCACCTGCGCCCCGCCGAGCACGGCCAGCCCGGGCAGCGCCCACGCCGTCCAGGCGCAGCCGGTCACTGCCGCGGCGGCCGGCTCGCCGAACCGCGCGCGCAGCGTGGGTGCCAGGACGCCCCGCCAGCCGATCTCCTGCGCCGTCACCGCGACCAGCGTGATCGCGGCGACCACGGCCAGCGGCGCGGGCAGGACGACGAGTTCCAGCGGCACCAGACCCCAGTCGAGAAAGGTCCGGGCCTGGATCAGCCCGAGCACGACCGCGAGTCCGGCCAGCCCGGCGAGCAGCACCCGGCGCCACGCTCGGCGGCCCACCGGCCCGCCGAGATCGGTCACCACGGCGAGCGCCGCCGGGCGCCGCAGCACCAGCACCGCCAACGCCCCGACCAGGGGCGCGGCCGACGCGAAGGGGTAGGCGGCCGCGAGCGCCGGGTGGACCGGGGTCAGCAGCCAGCCCGGCACCGCGGCCAGCGCCGTCGCCGCACCGAACACCGCCACCGTCGCGGCAACCGGTCGCGTCGGTGCGGCGAGCGCCGTCATGTCCGGTCGCCGGCGGCGGTCTCCCCCGCCCCGGGTGGCTCGGTCGCCTCGGCGCTCGGCTCTTCCTCTGCCGGCTCGTCCTCTCCCGGCTCGTCCTCTCCCGGCTCGTCCTCTCCCGGCTCGTCCTCTGGCGGCTCGTCCTCTGTGGGGTCCGCGTCTGCCGGGTCCGCCTCTGCCGGGTCGCCGGACCGGTCCACGCGCTCCTCCCGGCCGGGCCGGTTGCGGACCAGCCACAAGAACCAGACGAACCCGGCAAGGCCGACGATGGCCGAGGTGTAGTTGTTCAGCCGGAAGCCGCCGATCTCGTTCACCGTGTCGATCCGCACCGCCTCGACGAAGAACCGACCGAGCGAGTAGAGCGCCACATACAGCGCGAAGAGCTTGCCGTGGCCGAGCCGCCAGCGCCGATCGGCCCACAACAGCAGGCCCGCGATCAGCAGGTTCCAGATCATCTCGTACAGGAACGTCGGGTGGAAGGTCGCGAACTGCTGATAGCCCGCGGGACGGTGCGCCGGATCGATCAGCAGACCCCAGGGCAGATCCGTCGGGGCGCCGAACAGCTCCTGGTTGAAGTAGTTGCCGAGCCGCCCGATCGCCTGGGCGATCAGCAGGCCGGGCGCGATCGTGTCCGCCACGGCGAGGAAGCTCGCGCCGCTGCGCCGGCAGCCGATCCAGGCGCCGAGCGCGCCGAACGCGACGGCCCCCCAGATCCCGAGCCCGCCCTCCCAGATGTAGAGCGCACGGATCGGGTCGCGGCCCGGCCCGAAGTAGAGCTGATAGTCGGTGATCACGTGATAGAGGCGCGCGCCGACGATGCCGAACGGCAGCGCCCACAACAGCACGGTCTCCAGCGTCTCGGGATTGCCACCGCGCGCCTTCCACCGCCGGATGCTCAGCCACGCCGCGACGGCGATGCCGGCCAGGATGAACAGGGCGTACGCCCGGATCGGCACCGGCCCGAGGTACCAGACCCCGGTCGGCGGGCTGGGCAGGTAGGCGGGGATCACGCCGCCCGCAGCGCCTGGCCGAATTGCTCCGGCGTCATCCCGGCACTCCACTGGATCTGCGTGCCGTTGACGTAGATGGCGGGCGTACCGGTGAAGTCCGGCGGCTTCGGGGCGCCGTTCACCGCGTCGACCCAGCCCGAGTTCTGGCGCCGGGTGATGCACCCGGAGGTGTCGCTGCCGGCGTCACCGCCGACCTGACGGGCCAGATCGACGAGCTGGTTGTCCGACCACTGCAGGCCCTGGTTGCGGAACAGCTCGGCCATGTAGGCCTGACCGAAGCCGCGCTCGGCGGCACAGGCGAAGGCATTGGCGGCGTTCACCGACGCGCCGGGGCGGACCATGAAGGACAGCGGATGGTAGGCGACCTTGAACTCTCCGGATTCGGCAAGCTGCTTCAGCGTCGCGCCCTGCTCGTTCTCGAAGTCCTTGCAGTGCGGGCAGGAGAAGTCGAGGTAGACGTCGACGGTCTTGGCCGCCGAGGCCTGCCCGTAGACGATCGGGTCCGACCCGGACGGGGCGGGCACGGACTGCTCCGGTCCGGCGGCGACCGAGCCGCTCGGTCCGCCGAACTGCCGGTACAGCATGAACCCGACGCCGCCTGCGATGGCGAGCAGCACGACGGCAACGGCGATCCCGATCACGATCCGCACGTCGCGCTTCTTCCTGGCGGCCAGCTCGGCCTCGGCGCGCGCCCGGTCGCGGGCGGTCCGGGAATCGGTACGCGGGGCCTGGCTGCGCTTGAGCTGCTTGTTCTGCCGGGTCTTGTTGCTCATCGGTTTCCTCGCTCGGGCGCCGCGGTCGCGGCGGTACTTGCTACCCCCGGGGGGCTTGTTCGGGGACGACACCCAACTCCACGAGCGAACTCGCTCGCCAGTTCCCGGACCGCACTCAGGCCGTCGGCGACGTCCACGTCGAAGGCCCGCTGGATCAGCGCGGAGCCGACGATCGCGGCGTCGGCGTACTCGACGACCGCGGCGGCCTGCTCGCCGGTGGAGACGCCGAGGCCGACGCCGACCAGCGCGTCCGGGGCGGACTCACGGATTCGCTGCACCAGCAGCGGCGCGGCCTGTGACACCTGGGCGCGCGCGCCCGTGACGCCCATCACCGCGGTGGCATAGACCCAGCCTCGGCAGGCCCGCAGGGTCGCCGCGATCCGCTCCGGGGTGGACGACGGCGCGAGCAGGAAGATCCGGTCCAGTCCGTGTGCCTCGGAGGCCTCGAGCCACGGGGCCGCCTCGTCGGGGGTCAGGTCGGGTGTGATCACTCCCTGTCCCCCGGCGGCGGCGAGATCGCGCGCGAAGGCGTCGACCCCGTACTGCTCGATCAGATTCCAGTAGGTCATCACCACCGGCGCCCGGCCGGCCGCGGCGACGGTCTCGGCGGCGGCGAACACGTCGCGGGTACGCACCCCGTTCGCCAGGGCCTGGGTGGTGGCCCGCTGCACGGTTGACCCGTCGATCATCGGGTCGCTGTAGGGGATGCCGATCTCCACCAGATCCGCGCCGGGCTCGTCGCGCTGCCCGCACAGCGCGCGCAGGTACTCCAGCGAGGCGGACAGGTCGGGAAAGCCGACGGGCCAGTAGCCGACGAAGGCCGAGCGGTCCTGCTCAGCCGCGAGCCGACGCATCAGCGTACCGGTGCGACCGGGGTCGAAGGCGATCATGCGCCCCCCTCGGAGCGGTCGACGCTGCCGTCGAGGCCGGCCCAACGGATGGCGGTGTCGACGTCCTTGTCGCCGCGGCCGGACAGGTTGACCACGATCAGCGGGCGGGCGTCCGGGTCCGTCTCGGCCAGTTGCCGCCCCCAGCGCAGGGCGCCGGCCAGCGCGTGCGCCGACTCGATCGCGGGCAGGATGCCCTCGGTGCGGGTGAGCAGGGCGAGCGCCTGCATCGCCTCGGTGTCGGTGACGGAGGTGTAGCTGCCGCGGCCGGTCTCGGCCAGCCAGGCATGTTCCGGTCCGACGCCGGGATAGTCCAGTCCGGCCGAGATCGAATGCGACTCGATGGTCTGGCCGTCGTCGTCCTGCAGGACGAAGGTACGCATGCCGTGCAGGACGCCGACCCGTCCGCCCTCGATGGAGGCTGCGTGCCGCCCGGTCGCCACCCCGTCGCCGCCGGCCTCGAAGCCGAGCAGGGCGACGCCGGGATCGGCGACGAAGTCGGCGAACATGCCCATCGCATTGGAGCCGCCCCCCACACAGGCGGCGACGGCATCGGGCAACCGGCCGTAGCGCTCGCGTACCTGGGCCTTGGTCTCGGCGCCGATCACCCGCTGGAACTCGCGGACGATCATCGGGAACGGATGGGGTCCGGCGACCGAGCCGATCAGGTAGTGGGTGTGGTCGACCGAGGCGACCCAGTCGCGCATCGCCTCGTTCATCGCGTCCTTGAGGGTCTGCGAGCCCGATTCCACGGCGACCACCTCGGCGCCGAGCAACTGCATCCGGGCGACGTTCAGCGCCTGGCGGTCGGTGTCGACCTTGCCCATGTAGACGGTGCAGTCCATGCCGAGCAGCGCGGCGGCGGTCGCGGTGGCCACGCCGTGCTGACCCGCGCCGGTCTCGGCGATCACCCGGGTCTTGCCCATCCGGCGGGTCAGCAGCGCCTGGCCGAGCACGTTGTTGATCTTGTGCGATCCGGTGTGGTTCAGGTCCTCGCGCTTCAGCAGCACCAGCGCGTTGCCGGCCTGTTCGCTGAACCGGCGGGCCTCGGTGAGCGGGCTCGGCCGACCCGTGTAGTCGCGCCGCAGCCGCTCCAGTTCGGCCACGAAGTCGGGATCGGCCATCGCCGCGGCGAACTCGTCCTCGAGCTGGGCCAGCGCCGCGTAGAGCGCCTCGGGGACGAACTTGCCACCGAACCGGTCGAAGTGACCGGCCTTGTCCGGGCGGCGTTCCTGCTCGTCGTCGAGAGCGGGGCCGGTGCCGGCGGTCGGGGCGGGGGGCTCGTTCGGGGTCACGGATTCCTCGGGTGCTGCAGTGCGGGGTGGGCGCCGGCGGCCACCAGATCGGCCACCCCGGCGCGGGGGTCCTCGCCGGTGACCAGGGCCTCGCCGACGAGCACGACGTCGGCACCCGCGCGGGCGAACTCGATCACGTCGTGCGGGCCGCGGACGCCGGACTCGGCGATCCGGACGATGCCGTCGGGGATCAGCGGGGCGAGCCGGTGGAAGGTGCTCGGGTCGACCTCGAGGGTCTTCAGGTCGCGGTTGTTGATGCCGATCACGTCGGCCCCGGCATCGACGGCGCGGCGTACCTCGTCGGCGGTGTGCGCCTCGACCAGCGGCACCAGATCCAGGCTGCGGGCGCGCTCGATCAGCCCGACCAGCTCGCAGTCGTCCAGCGCGGCGACGATCAGCAGGGCGAGGTCGGCGCCGTTCAGCCGGGCCTCGACGAGCTGGTACGCCGTGACGATGAAGTCCTTGCGCAGCACGGGGATGTCCACGCTGCGGCGGACCGCGACCAGATCGGCGAGGCTGCCGGAGAATCGCCGCCCCTCGGTGAGCACCGAGATCGCCGCGGCGCCGCCGGCCTCGTAGCGTTCGGCCAGCACCGCGGGGTCCGGGATGTGGGCCAGCGTTCCGCGGCTCGGGCTGGCCCGCTTGACCTCGGCGATGACGGCGACGCCGTCCGCGCGGAAGGTCGGACGCGGGTCGATCGTCTCCCGTGCGCTCGGCAACTGCGCCTTCAGCTCGGCCAGCGGCAGCGCTCGCTCGCGCTCGGCCAGGTCGGCGCGCGCGCCGGCGACGATGTCGGCCAGCACGGAGGTGGTCGGGGCGGCCATGATCAGCGCCGCCGGCCGCCCTGGCCGTAACCGAGGGAGCGGAGCAACTGCGCCGCGATCAGGCCGACGAGCAGGATCGCCGCGGCGACGATCCCGATCACCGGGTTCAGGACGGGCACGACCGCGAAGAAGCCGACGACGAAGGCGACCATGGTGGCCATCGACCCGACCCAGGCCGCGGGCGACCGGCCGTGGTGGTAGAAGTGCCCGCCCTCGTCGCGCGGCCGGACCGCCGACTCCGTGGCACCGGTGGCGGTGTCGCTCATCTGTGACCTCCTCGCTCTGCATCGCCATTCTGGCGGGTGGAGGTGCGCGGGTGGTAATCGGGATCGGTGCCCGCGTCGGAATCGGGCACCTCGCTCGCGTCCTGGCTCGGGTCGTCCCCCGCGTCGAGCGCGCGCCACCAGCCCTCGGGATCGTCGGCGGCGAGCGGAGCGGTACGCCGATAGCGGGCTGACCGGTCCGGCCAGCGCGGCGCCGTGATCGCCAGGGTCAGCGCCGCCGCGACCAGCACCAGCCCGGCCAGGGCGTACAGCCACGGCAGCGGGGTCGGGTCGAGCTGCCAGGCCTCGGCCAGCGAAAGGTTGCGCAGCCTGGCCTGCACCTCGGCGGGCGGGGGCGCGGGCCGGCTGGCGCCGAGCACACCGATGGCCGCCCCGAGCGCGCCGAGCACGATGCCGACGACCCGGCGCCCGGCCCGGCCGGTCGCGAGCAACAACAACACCCCTGCCCCGGCGGCGAGCACCAGCAGCATCGCCAGTCCCGCGGTGGACTCGCCACCGGAGAAGGTGGCGCTGCGGGCCTGGACGGTGAGCGTCCACCAGGGCCCCGCCCCGGCACCGGCCGCGCCGGCGATGCCGACCAACAGCCCGCCGAGGACGAGCCGACGCACCGGCGCCGGCACGGTCGGCCGGGCGGCGGTCACGAGCCGTCCCGGGATGCCAGCGGCGCGAGCCGCTCCGCGGCGGCGATCGCGCGCAGCACGGCGGCGGCCTTGGTCCGCGACTCGGCCTCCTCGTAGGCCGGCGTGGAATCGGCGACCACCCCGCCGCCCGCCTGCACGTGGGCGATGCCGCCCTTCAGGACGGCCGTGCGGATGGCGATCGCGTTGTCGGCATCGCCGGCGAAGTCGAAGTAGCCGACGGTCCCGCCGTAGAGCCCGCGCCGGGTCGGCTCGAGCTTGTCGATGATCTCCATGGCGCGCACCTTGGGCGCCCCGCTGAGGGTGCCGGCCGGGAAGCAGGCGAGCGTGGCGCGCAGCGGCGTGACCCCGTCGGCGAGCCGGCCGGTGACCGTCGACTCCAGGTGCATCACGTGGCTGTAGCGGCGTACCACCATGAACTCGATCACCCGCACGGTGCCCGGTACGCAGACCCGGCCGAGGTCGTTGCGGCCGAGGTCGACGAGCATCACGTGCTCGGCCCGCTCCTTGGGGTCGGCGAGCAGCTCGGACTCCAGGGCGGCATCGGCGTCGGGATCGTGGCTGCGCCAGCGGGTGCCCGCGATCGGGTGGGTGGTCGCGGTGCGGTCGCTGACGGTGACCAGCGCTTCCGGGGAGGAGCCGACCACATCGAAATCGCCGAGCCGCAGCAGGTACATGTAGGGGCTGGGGTTGGCGGTCCGCAGCTCCCGGTAGATGTCGAACGCGTCCGCGCGGGTGGGTACGTCGAAGCGCTGGCTGACGACGATCTGGAATGCCTCCCCGGCATGGATCTCCTCGACCGCGGCGGCGACGGCGGCGTGGTGGTCGGCGGTGCTGCGCTGGTCGCGGACCTGGGGCAGCTCCGGCCCGCTGGCGCGGACGGCGACCTCGGAGGCGCGCGGGCGGGCGAGCTGATCGGCCATCGCCTGCACCCGGTCGCGGGCGTCGCGCCAGGCCTGCTCGGCGCGCTGCGGCGATTCGTCCCAGTTGAGCGCGTTGGCGATCAGCCAGACCTCGCCGCGGTGGTGGTCGAAGGCGGCGACGTCGGTGGCCAGCAGCATCGCCACATCGGGCAGGCGAAGGTCGTCGGTGCCGGTGTCGGGCAGATGTTCGAGGCGGCGGACGACGTCGTAGCCGAGCGTGCCGACCAGGCCGGAGGTGAAGGGCGGCAGGTCCGGATCGCGCGGGGTGTGCAGCACCGCCAGGGCCTGCTCGATCAGGGCGAGCGGGTCGCCCGTGCGGTCCAGCGCGGCGGGCAGCTGACCGGTCCAGGCGCCCTCGCCCCCGTGGGCGCTGAGCGTGGCCGCGGAGCGGACCCCGACGAAGGACCAGCGCGACCAGACCCCCGCCTCGGCCGACTCCAGCAAGAAGGTGCCGGGGCGATCGGCGGCGAGCTGGCGGTAGAGGGTGAGCGGGTTCTCGGTGTCGGCCCGCAGCCTGGTGTGGACCGAGACGACTCGACGGGTCTTCGCGCGGACCAGGAACTCGTCGAGGGCCGGTTCGATCTCGATCTTCGCGCTCATCCGCGCTTCCCCGCGAGCGGCAGCTCGCCCCCGTCGGAACCCGCGAGCGGCAGCTCGCCCTCGTCGAAACACGTTTCGGCGCCGGTGTGGCAGGCCGGGCCGGCGGGGACGACCTTGATCAACAGGGCATCGCCGTCGCAGTCGTGGCGTACCTCGCGGACGGCCTGGGTGTTGCCGCTGGTGGCGCCCTTCACCCACAGCTCGCCGCGGCTGCGGGACCAGAACGTCGCCAGCCCGGTGGTCAGGGTGGCCCGCAGGGCCTCGGCGTTCAGCCAGGCGAGCATCAACACGCGGCCGTCGGTCGCGTCCTGGACGATGCCCGGCACCAGCCCGTCGGGCCCGAACCGGACCGCCGCGACGTCGGTCGTCACTCCTGCCTCGCTCACGCAGGCAACTCTAGGCGGTCCAGCTTGTCCGGATTGCCGACCAGGTGCACCGCCGAGATGGCGCCGTCGCGGGTGTCGATGCGCAGGAGCCGGCGCTCGGCTCCCTGGCGCAGCAGCAGCGCGGCACCGGCATTGACGTCGATCGCGGTCAGCGTCGCGCCGGGCACCGCGCGGGAGATGCCGACCAGGAACCGGACGATCTTGTCGGGTCCGAGGATCGGCCGCAGCGCCGACTTGACCTTTCCCCCACCGTCGGAGATCAGCACGGCATCCTCGGTGATCATCGCGACCGCGTCGCCCGCACGACCGTCGGCGATCGCCGCGACCAGCCGGTCCAGCAGGGCGCGCTGGGCGGAACGAGAGCCGCCGACCCCGTCCGGGGCGACCCGCGCCCTGGCCCGGTGGGCGAGCTGGCGGCAGCTCGCCGGGGTTCGCCCGAGCATCTCGGCGATCTCGGCGAAGCTGTGGTCGAAGGCGTACCGCAGCACGTAGACCGCGCGCTCGTCCGAAGTCAACCGCTCCATCAGGTGCAGCAACCCGAAGGCGAGGGATTCGCGCTGCTCGACCGTCTCGTGCGGCAGCCGGCCCGGATCGATCGGCTCGGGCAGCCACGGCCCGACATAGTCCTCGCGACGCCGGGCGAGGGTCCGCCAGCGGTCGAGGCTGAGCCGGGTGGCGACCGTGGTCAGCCAGGCCTGCGGGTGGACCAGATCGTCCGGTCGCGAGGTGTGCCAGCGCAGCCACGTCTCGGCCGCGACGTCCTCGGCATCGGCCCAGCCGCCGAGCATCCGGTAGGCCAGTCCGAGCAGCCGGGTGTGCAGCCGCGCGAACTCCTCGGGGCCCAGTTCGTCGGCTCCGGGTCCGCTCACCGGGTGCTCACAGGTCGGCGGCCTCCAGCCCGGTCGGGATGGCGATCCGGTTCCAGGCGTTGATCACCACGATGGCCATGATCAGTCCGGCCACCCCCTTCTCGCCCCAGCGGGCGACGGCCTCGTCCCAGGTGGCGTCGCTGACCCCGCCCTCGCCGAGCCGGGTCACCTCGTCGGTCAGCGCCAGCGCGGCGGCCTCGGCCGGCGACCACAGGTCCACGGCGCGCCAGTCGCCGGCCAGCGCGGCGATCCGTTCGTCGGACTCCCCCTGCTTGCGGGCGTCCCGGGTGTGCATGGCCAGACAGTAGCCGCAGCCGTTCAGCTCCGAGGCACGGATCTTGATCAGTTCGTACGTCCGCGCGTCGTTGTGGGTCCGGGCATAGGTCTCCAGCGCGACCATCGGCGCATAGGCCAGCGGCGTCACCTTCTGCAGCTTCATCCTGGGCATCTGGGCTCCTTGGGTCATCGGGTACGCCCGTGCGCACCCCGTACCGGTTGGACGACGGCGGCTGCTCGGATGTGACAACTCGGATGTGACAACTCGGATGTAACAGGCCCGTGGGCGCAGGCCGCCGGTCGGGTCAGGAGACCTTGATGATCAGCTTGCCGCGGTTCTTGCCGACCAGCAGCCCCCGGAAGGCCTCGACCGCATGATCGAGGCCGTCCACGATGTCTTCCAGATAAGCGATCTGGCCGTCGGCGACCAGCGGGGTCACCTCGGCCAGGAACTCGGGCTCCTGGTCGACGAACTCGGTCTGGATGAAGCCGCGCACCGTCAGGCTCTTGCGCAGCACCGAGCCGAGGAACACCATCGTCTTGTCCGGCCCGGCCGGCAGCTCGGTGGCGTTGTAGCTCGACACCAGCCCGCAGACGGGCATCCGGGCGAACGGGTTGAAGCGCGGCAGCACGGCCTCGAAGACGGCTCCGCCGACGTTCTCGAAGTAGATGTCGATCCCGTCGGGGGTCGCCGCGGCGAGCCTTCCGGCGAGATCGGGCGCGCGGTGGTCGAGCGCGGTGATGCCGTGCTCGTCGAGCCAGGCGCACTTCTGCGGGCCGCCGGCGATGGCCACCACCCGACAGCCCCAGGCGCGGGCGAGCTGCGCGACCACGGAGCCGACCGGTCCGGTCGCCGCCGCGACCACGACGGTCTCGCCGCGCTTCGGCCGGCCGATGTTGCGCAGCCCGGCCCAGGCCGTGAATCCCGGCATGCCCAGCACGCCGAGGGCCGTGGTGGGCGGGACCACCGCCGGATCGAGCTGGCGCAGGTGGTCGGCACGCTCGACGCTGGCGGTCTGCCAGCCGGCCTGACCCAGCACGAGCTGGCCCGGCGCGAGGCCGGTGTCGTTGCCGTCGATCACCTCGGAGACGGTCGCGCCGACCATCGGCTGGCCGATCGCGACCGGCGGCGCATAGGAGGGCGCATCGCTCATCCGGCCGCGCATGTACGGGTCGAGCGAGAGGTAGCGGGTGCGCAGCAGCGCCTCCCCCGGGCCCGGCGGGGGAAGCTCGACGGTCTCGGTGCGGAAGTCGGACGCGGTCGGCTCGCCGTGCGGTCGGGCGGCCAGCACGATCCGGGTGCTCGCGGTCGGGGCGGCGGTGCTCATGGGTTGTTTCTACCAGCGAGGCGATCCCGGTAGCACCACAGCCGTCCCCCGCGCCGGACCGGCTCGGCATCGCCGACCGCCGCGTGGTGGACGAGCCGTGGCGTACCGGCGACGTCGTAGCGCACCACCGCGTGCCACGGCGTCAGCCACGCGTCGTCGGTCGCCGTGCGGTCGAGCAGGGCGATCCCCAGCTTGGCCGCCCCGAGCGGCTGCGGGTGGATCGACAGTCGCACGGCGTCGGGTCGCCTGGCCAGCAGCAGCGCACCCCAGGCGCGCGAGCGGGCGAGCAACTGGTACGCCCGCCGCTTCGCCTCGCGCTGGCGCTGGGCGGGCGTACCGGTCAGATCGACGGCGTCGGCGAGCACGAACCTGATCATGCCGCGCAGCGTGCGGGCGACCTGTTCGTCGGAGCGGGCCCGGACGCGTAGCTCGTCGACCGGCTCGGTCCAGCCGCGAATCAGCCGCGCCCGCCGTTCGGCATGATCATCGCCGGGCCACAGATCGCCGAGATCACAAAAGCCGATCCGGGTCCGCCCCTCGGCATCGGCCAGAGCGCGAAGATGATCACCGTAGGCGGTGACCGTCTCGTCGGGCACGCCGACCACGTCGGCGAAGACGTGGCCGTCCGAGCAGATGATCACCCGGGCTCCGGGCGGATGGATGTCGGCAATCTCGTCGCAGATGCCCTGCAGGTAGGAAAGGGCCAGCCGCTCCCCCTCGTCCGGCAGCGGGCCGCACACCTTGGCGGGGTTCGGCGACTTGCACGGGAAGGCGGGCAGCGCCAGCTCGATCGGCACCCCGGCCAGCACCCGGTCCAGGACCTTGATCAACTGCGGCCGCGGAGCGGCGGTCGGGGCAGGTTCGCCGGGAATGCCCCGTCGGTGCCGCAGCAAGACCTGCACGATCCGTTCGGCGGTACGCAGCGCCCGCTCGGTGATCGGCGACTCGCGGGTGATCGTCATCGCCGCGGCCCCTTCCCGCGGTAGGTCACCGGGAGCCGACGCACGGCGCGGGTGAGCGGCGCGGTGGACCACTCCAGGGCGTCTCGGGGGCAAGCGAGCCGCAGTCCCTCCAGCCGGCTCGTCAGCGCGATCAGCGCCTCGGCGAGCTGCACCCGTGCCAGCGCCGCCCCGGGGCAGCGGTGTGCTCCGTGACCGAAGGCAAGATGGGGGCGGCGGGGACCGTCGACGTCATGGCGACGGGGACCGTCGACGGCATAGCGATCGGGGTCGATCGCGTCCGGGTCGGCGAAGGCGTCCGGATCGCGATTGGCCGCACCGAGGGAGACGATCACCGAGTCACCGGCCGGGATGTCCACGCCGCCGAGCCGGTCGCCGCGGTCCAGGAAGCGCCAGGTGGTCAGCGAGAACGCGGCGTCGTGGCGCAGCAGTTCCTCCACGATCGCCGGCGCGGCGGACGGCTCGGCGCGCAGGCGATCGACCAGCCCGGGATGCTCCAACAGGCCGAGGACGCACAGGCCTAGTTGCGCGCTGACCGGGTCCTGGCCGGCGACCAGGAGCTGGAAGATGATCGAGTCGCGCTCGGCCGCGGTGATCACGCCGGCCGCCGCTGCGGCGACAACCTCGCCGAGGATTCCGGCGCGCCGCTGCGGTCGGGCGGCGTCGACGACGACGGCCGCGATGTAGTCCTCCAGCTCGCGGAGTCGTCGCTCGTAGGTCGGGCGTTCGGGGTGCTCCGGACCGACCGGCGCGACCACGGCTCCCCAGTCGGGGTCGAAGGCGTCCCGCAGGTCATCGGGCAGACCGATGGCCTCGGCGAGCGCGGTCAGGGCCAGCGGCCGGCCGAGGGCCGCCGCGAGATCGACCTCGGCCGTGCCACTCCCCGGCTCGGGGAAGTCGTCGATCAGGTCGTCCACGAACGCGCGGATGCTCGGCCGCGCCGACTCCGCGGCGGGCGCCGACAGGCCGCGGGCGACGAGCGCGCGCATCCGGCGGTGCCGCTCGCCGTCGACGTGCAGCAGGTGTACCTGCAGCCGCGAGCGCTGCGGCTGCGGCATCACCGATGCGTGGGCCAGGAAATGTGGATTGGCCCGCGCATGGTCCTTGCCGAGCCGCGGGTCGGTCAGTGCCGCCCGCGCCGCGGCGTACCCCGTGATCAGCCAGGCGTGCACGGCCGGGAAACGCACCGGATGAGCCTGGCCGGCGGCGGTCAGCGCGCGCAGCAGCGGGTAGGGATCGCGATGGTAGGCCGCGCCGCTCAGCGGCGTGCGGGGCAGGTCCGGATCGGGTGCGCCCGGCAGGTGCGGGCAGGCGGGGGCGGTCATGGCCGATGATCATTCCCGGCCGCGATCGGACGCTCACACCCCGCTGGGGTAGAACCAGCGGCCAGCACCCGCAGCGGTTCACCGTCGCCTAGCATCGGGCGGGTGAACTTCGCCCAATCCGAACGCGCCGCCCTGTGTCAGTTGCTGGACGAGACGGGGCCGGCGGCACCGACGCTGTGCGCGGGCTGGACCACCCATGACCTCGCGGCACACCTGTGGATCCGCGAGACCGACCCGCTCGGCGCGCCCGGCATCCTGGCCCGCCCGCTGGCCGGGCTGACCGAGCGGCGGATGGCGGAGGCGAAGGACCGCTGGAGCTATCCCGAGTTGGTCGAGCGGGTACGCCGCGGCCCGGCGCCGCTGTCGGTGTTCGCGATCCCCGGGGTCGACGAGGGCGCCAACACGCTGGAGTACTTCGTGCACCACGAGGACGTCCGGCGCGCCGCCGAGGCGCCGATCGAGCCGCGCGAGCTGGACGCCGAGGCCGAGGACTGGATGTGGCGACGGCTGCGGCTGATGGGCCGCGCGTTCTTCCGCCGCGCGGGCGTCGGGGTCGTCCTGGAACGCTCCGACGGCGAGGCGGGCGGGGATCGGGAGCCCGAGACGATTCGGGTCTCCTCGGGCCCGGAGACCGTCACGCTGGTCGGCCGACCGTCGGAGTTGATGTTGTACGCGTACGGGCGCGGCGACCGCGCCCAGGTCCTGTCGGTGGGCGAGCCGGCGGCGTTGATCAAGCTCGGCGAGGTCGAACTCGGCCTGTGAGGGTCAGGGAGCGGTGACCATCCGCAGCAGTTCCTCGCGGTACGCCACACGCGCGCCGGGCGGGCCACCGGGCAGCGCGTCGAGCTGGCGCCCGCCGAGATAGGCGGCATAACAGATCCGCGCCCGCGCCTGCGCCCGAGCGGGAGGCAGGCCGCGGTCGGCGAACAGCCGGCACAGGTATTCCACCCGCGCGGCGTGCACCCGCGCCACGGCGGGCGTGACCCTGGGGTCGTCGGCGGCCGCCAGGACCGCGCGCTCGAGCGCCTCGTCTTCGTCGTCCGCCTCGCCCAGGGCGTGCGCGAGCAGCGCTGCGAGTCGTTCGTCGTCCGGCGCGCGCTCGACCTCGGTGATCACGGCCGCCGTCGCGCGGTCCGACCAGTCGGCGAGCACGGCCTCGAGCAGTGCGCCGCGGTCGGCGAAGTGCCAGTAGAAGCTGCCCTTGGTCGCGCCCACGCGGCGCGCGAGGGGCTCGACGGCAAGGCGTTCCACCCCCTGCTCGGCCAGCAGCGCCCGCGCTGCCGCGATCCAGTCGGCGCGACTCAGGCGCCGGCGGGCGGAGGCATCGGCGGACACGGGCACGACGCTACCCTCGACATCGGCCATACGCAGGCGTACGGTTAACCATACGCCAGCGAATGGAGAGGACGATGGGTTGGACCAGCCGCACCCCGACCGGCATCCGCAACGTGCACAGCCGCCTCACCGCGGGACCGCCGGAGGCGGCAGCGGCCCTCTTGCAGGGCATCGCCGAACCGGGCAACCCGCTGTGGCCGACCGACCGCTGGCCGCCCCTGGTCCTCGACCGCGGGCTGGCCACCGGCAGCGCGGGCGGCCACGGCCCGATCCGCTATCGGGTCGATACCTCGGCCCCCGGCACGATCACCTTCGGCTTCGACGCGGACGACCTGGTCGGGCGCCACACCTTCACCCTCGCCGGCGAGGGCTCCGGGGTCCGCTGGACCCACGAGTTGATCATCGAAGCCCCCGACCTGCTCACCCGGCTGGTCGTGGTGCCGCTGCATGATCAACTCCTGGAGGACCTGCTGGACGGCGCCGAGGCGGCGATGGCGGGTACGCCGGTGCGGCGTACCCCGTTCCGGATGGGTGTCCGTGCGCGCCGCTGGCTGGTCGACAGGCTGGCGCCGGCGGCGCCCGAAACGGCGGCGCTGTAGGTCCCCCACAAGGCCGTGGGACAGAATCTGTAGCCCTCGACAAAGCATGCGCGACGACCCGCGCGGAGCCGCTTGTCGTCTGGGCGTTCCGCCTCCGAGGTGGCAGGGTCGGGGCGTGCCCGAGCTGTCCCGAACCGCCCCGTCGTCCCGGATCGCCCCGTTGTCCCGGATTGCCCCGTTGTCCCGGATCGCCATCGTGAACCGGGGTGAGGCCGCGATGCGACTCATCCATGCCGTCCGCGATCTCAACGGACGCTCGCCCGGCGGCGAGCCGCTGACCGCCGTCGCTCTGCACACCGATGTCGACGCCGGCGCGGCCTTCGTCCGGGAGGCCGACGAGGCGTACCTGCTCGGCGCCGCCGCCGACCGCCCCTACCTCGACCTTGCGGTGCTGGAGCGCGCCCTGGTCGACACCCGGGCCGACGCCGTCTGGGTCGGCTGGGGCTTCGTCGCCGAGGACCCGGCCTTCGCCGACCTGTGCGCGCGGCTCGGCGTGACCTTCATCGGACCCAGCGCCGAGGCGATGCGCCGGCTGGGCGACAAGATCGGCTCCAAGCTGCTCGCCGAGGAGGTCGGCGTACCCGTCGCCCCGTGGAGTGGTGGCGGCGTCGACACCCTCGACGACGCGTTGGCCGCCGCGCAGCGGATCGGCTACCCGTTGATGCTGAAGGCGACCGCCGGCGGCGGCGGGCGCGGGATCCGCAAGGTGGAGAGCGCCGACGAGCTCGCCGACGCCTACCAGCGCACCCGCGACGAGGCCGAGCGCGCGTTCGGCAGCGGCGTGGTCTTCCTGGAGAAGGCCGTCTCCGGAGCCCGGCACGTCGAGGTGCAGCTCATCGCCGACGGGCAGGGAGAGGCCTGGGCCGTCGGCGTCCGCGACTGCTCGATCCAGCGCCGCAACCAGAAGATCATCGAGGAGTCCGCGTCGCCGCTGCTGAATGCGGAGCAGACCGCAGAGCTGCGGGCCGCCGCAGAACGGCTCGCGCTGGCGGTCGGGTACGCCGGGGCGGGCACCGTCGAGTTCCTCTACCACCCCGCCGACCGCACGTTCGCGTTCCTCGAGGTGAACACGCGGCTGCAGGTCGAGCATCCGATCACCGAGGTGGTGACCGGGCTGGACCTGGTCGCGCTGCAGATCCAGATCGCCTCGGGGCGCAGCCTGACCGAGGTCGCGGGCGCCCGGCCCGAGGAGCGCGGGCACGCGGTCGAGGCCCGGCTGAACGCCGAGGATCCCGATCGCGATTTCGCGCCGTCGCCGGGACGGATCGCGCGACTGGAGTTCCCGGCGGGGCCGGGGATCCGGGTGGACACCGGGGTGGCCGAGGGCGACACCATCCCCGCCGACTTCGACTCGATGATCGCCAAGATCATCGCGCACGGGCCCGATCGGGAGACCGCGCTCGCCCGGCTGCGCCGCGCCATGTCGGAGACGACCGTGGTGATCGACGGTGGCGCTACCAACTCCAGCTTCGTGCAGGAGCTCCTGGCAGCGCCCGAGGTGACCCGGGGGGAGCCCGACTGGGCCGACACCGGCTGGATCGACCGGGTACGCGCGCAGGGGCGGCTGGTGGCCCGTCAGCACGCCGGCGTGGCGCTGGTGGCCGCGGCGATCGACGCCTATTCCGAGGCCGAGCGGACCGAGATCGCGCGCTTCCTGCAGACCGCCCAGGGTGGGCGGCCGCAGTTGCAGCACGAGCCGGGCCGGACGGTCGAACTGTCGCTGCGCGGTACGCCCTACCGGGTCAGCGTCTGGCAGACCTCGCCGCAGCGCTACCGGGTCACGGTCGCCGACGGCGATGTCGCGCACACCGTGACCGCGGAGCTGGACCGCCTGGACGAGGTGCACGGGCGGCTCACCGTGGGCGGTCGTCGGTACCGGCTGGTGACCGCGACCCACGGCCCCGTGCACCTGGTCCAGGTCGACGGGGTCACCCATCGGATCAGCCGCGAGGAGGGGGGCGTGCTGCGCTCCCCGGCCCCGGCGCTGGTCGTCGCTACCCCGCACGGTGTCGGCGAGGAGGTGGCGGCCGGTGCGCCGGTGCTGGTGCTGGAATCGATGAAGATGGAGACGGTACTGCCGGCGCCCTATGCCGGGCGGATCACCGAACTGTTGGTACGCACCGGCAGCCAGGTGGAGACCGGCGCCGCGCTGGCGCGGCTGGAGCCGGTCGGCGAGGAGGCCGACGAGGCGTCCGCGGTGACGGAGCGGCCCGATCTCGACCTGCCCGAGCCGGCGGACGGCGTACCGTCGGCCGGCGAACGCGCGCGGGCCGCGCTCGGCCGCCTGCGCGGGCTGTTGATGGGCTACGACGTGGACGCGGATCACCGCGGCGATGTGCTGGCCGACTACCTCGCCGACCGCGACGCGCTGGCGGCGGCCGGAATCGATGTCTTCGGCGCCGAGATGGCGCTGCTCGACCTGTTCACCGACTATGCCGAGCTGAGCCGGAACCGCCCGGCCGGCGAGGAGCTGCACACCGAGTTGCGGGTGCACAGCTCGCGCGAGCTGTTCCACAGCTACCTGCGCAGCGTTGACGCCGAGCGCA
This sequence comes from Naumannella cuiyingiana, assembly GCF_013408305.1. Taxonomy (NCBI): domain Bacteria; kingdom Bacillati; phylum Actinomycetota; class Actinomycetes; order Propionibacteriales; family Propionibacteriaceae; genus Naumannella; species Naumannella cuiyingiana. Next base: position 232,157 of record NZ_JACBZS010000001.1, read on the forward strand.
GCGGACTGCCGGATCACTTCACCGAGAAGCTGCTGCGCGTCCTCGGGCACTACGGCGTTGCCGATCTCGAGCGGACACCGCAGCTCGAGGAGGCGCTGTTCCGGATCTCGCTGGCCCAGCAGCACGTCTCCGATGTCGACATCGCGCTCGGGCTGCTGCAGCACTGGCTGAGCGAGCCGGCGCCGCCGGCCGACCGCGCGATCCGGGCTCGGGCGATGCTGGAGCGGATGGTCCGGGCAACGCAGTTGCGGTTCCCCGTGGTCGGCGACATCGCCCGGTCGATCCGGTTCCGTTGGTTCGACCAGCCCGCGGTGGATGCGGAGCGGGACAAGGTGCTGGCCGGTGTCGGCGCGGAGGTGGCGCAGCTCACGGACTTCGACGCGCCGGACCGTGCCGCCCGGATCGCCGCCCTGACGGCGATCCCCGAGCAGTTGGTCTCCTTCCTGCGCGATCGGATGGCCGACGGGCTGCCCGAGCGCGAGCCGCTGCTGGAGGTGCTGATCGGGCGTCACTATCTGGAGCTCGATCTGCATGATCGATCGGTCGCGACGGCGCTCGGGCGACCGGTGGTACGCGCCGAGTACGACGCGGGGGCCAAGGGCCCGACCCGGGTGATCTCGACGATCGGCGACGTCGCCGAGCTCGCCGACGGCTCGCTGGGTGAGTTGGTCGCCGGCGAGTTCGCCGATGATCATGACAATGTCGTGGAGATCTATCTGCGCTGGCCGCAGCCTCCGGCGCGCCCGGACGACGTCTCCGCAGAGCTCGCCTCGACGCTGGCGGACCAGCCCTGGGTGAGCCGCTGCCGCCGGGTCTCGGTGGCGGTCTGCCCGCGCGCGCCGCGACCGGTCGACTACTTCACCTTCCGGCCGGGTGGCGAGGGGCTGGTCGAGGACACCCTGGTCCGCGGGATGCACCCGATGGTCGGCCGCCGGCTGAACCTGTGGCGGCTGTCCGAGTTCGACGTGACCCGGCTCGATGCGCCGGACGATGTGCTGCTCTACGAATGCGTGGCGAAGTCGAATCCGGCCGATCGCCGGCTGGTCGCGGCGGCCCAGGTGCGCCAGCTCGCCGTCGTCCGCGATGACGAGGGACGGGTGGTCGGGCTGCCGCATGCCGAGCGGGCCGTGGAGAACTGCCTGGAGGCGATCCGGCGGGTACGCACGTCGCGCGGCCGGGCCGGCGCCCGGCTGGACCAGAACCACGTCTGGGTCACGGTCTGGCCGGTCGTCGAGGCCGACATCTCGCAGTTGACGGCGCTGCAGGACAAGATCATCCCGCTCTCGGAGGGGGCGGGTCTGGAGGAGGTGCTGGCCCAGGGCCGGATCGCCAGCGAGGGCGGGCCGGCGCAGCCGATCGCGATCCGCTTCCACGCCCAACCGGGTGCCGGCACGGTCGCCGATGTGATCGCCCCGCCCACCGAACCGCTGGCCCCGGTGGACGACTACGCCAGCCGGGCGCTGCGGGCCAAGCGCCGCGGGCTGGTCTATCCCTACGAGCTGGCATCGGTGCTCGCCGGCGGCGGCAGCCTGGTCGAGCACGATCTCGATCGGTCCGGGCGGCTGGTCCCCGTGGACCGTCCGCCGGGCCGGAACACCGCGGGGATCATCGTCGCCGTGGTGACCACCCCGACGTCGTTGCATCCCGACGGGATCACCCGGGTGGTGCTCTGCGGCGACCCGACCCGGGCGCTGGGGGCGCTGTCGGAGGCCGAGTGCCGCCGGGTGATCGCGGCGATCGACCTGGCCGACGAGCTCGGCGTACCGCTGGAATGGTTCGCCCTGTCCGCCGGCGCCCGGGTGTCGATGGACAGCGGCACCGAGAACATGGACTGGGTGGCGGCGGCGCTGAAGCGCATCGTCGAGTTCACCCAGGCGGGCGGTGAGATCAACGTCGTGGTGGCCGGCATCAATGTCGGCGCGCAGCCGTACTGGAATGCCGAGGCGACGATGCTGATGCACACCAAGGGCATCCTGATCATGACTCCGGACAGCGCGATGGTGCTGACGGGCAAGCAGTCGCTGGACTTCTCCGGCGGCGTGTCGGCCGAGGACAACTTCGGGATCGGCGGTTACGACCGGGTGATGGGACCGAACGGGCAGGCGCAGTACTGGGCGCCCGACCTGGCCGGCGCGATGGAGGTCCTGATGGAGCACTACGCGCACACCTATGTGGCGCCGGGCGAGCCGGGCCCCCGGCGCGCGCCGACGACCGATCCGAGCGATCGCGATGTCAGTGATCATGCGCACGGCGGCGACTTCGCGACCGTCGGCGACATCTTCTCCCCGATCCACAATCCCGACCGCAAACGACCCTTCGACATCCGTACCGTGATGCGTGCGCTGGCCGATGCCGATCATGGTCTGCTGGAGCGCTGGTCGCAGATGGCCGATGCGGACACCGCGGTGGTCGCCGATACCCGGATCGGTGGCTATCCGGTGTGTCTGATCGGCATCGAGTCCACACCCGTTGCCAGGCAGGGATTCCCGCCGACCGACGGGCCGGACACCTATACCGCGGGTACGCTCTTCCCGCAGTCGTCGAAGAAGGTGGCGCGCGCGATCAATGCCGCGTCCGGCAACCGGCCGCTGGTGGTGCTGGCGAATCTGTCGGGCTTCGACGGCTCGCCGGAGTCGATGCGCAAGCTGCAACTGGAGTACGGCGCGGAGATCGGCCGGGCGATCGTCAACTTCGACGGCCCGATCGTGTTCTGCGTCATCTCGCGCTATCACGGCGGCGCGTTCGTGGTCTTCTCCAAGCGGCTGAACCCGGGCATGACGGTGCTCGCGATCGAGGGCTCCTATGCCTCGGTGCTGGGCGGGGCGCCGGCGGCGGCGGTGGTCTTCGCCTCCGAGGTGGACAAGCGCGCGGCAGCCGATCCCAGGGCCACCGAGCTGGAGGCGCGGATCGAGGCAGCCGATGCGGCCGAACGCGGCGAGCTGGTGGTCGAGCAGGCGGAGCTGCGCGAGCAACTGCGGGCGGAGAAGATCGCCGAGATCGCCGCGGAGTTCGACGGCGTGCACTCGATCCACCGGGCCGTCGAGGTCGGGTCGGTCGACGAGGTCATCTCCCCCGCCGAGCTGCGGCCGAAGATCATCGCCACCATCGAGCGCTGGGCCGCCGGGCAGTCCCCCCGCCCCTGACCTCCCCAGCCGCATGCCCAACTTGCGGTTGCCTGCTGGGCCCCGCAGGCAACCGCAAGTTCGGCATGCATCCGTCCCGCGAACCCGACCGGCACCCGCGAACCCGACCGAAGCCGCACGGGCGGAAGGAAAACCGCGGGCAGTGGGGACGAGCCGGGAGTAGCCTCGACCGCCGGAAAGGAGCCCGATCCGCATGGAGCCCATCACCGCCGAGCAAGTCCGCGCCAGCTTCGTCAACACGACCCGGTCGCAGCTCAAGAAGCTCACCGTTCCGGCCGACCTGGCCACGGAGCGGTGGGACGATCTCGACTTCCTGGGCTGGCGCGACCCGAAGGCGCCCCAACAGGGCTACCTGGTCGCGCCCCGCGACGGTGGCCTGACCGGGGTGGCGCTGCGCACCCAGGAGCCGTCGCGGCGGGACCCGAAGGCGGCCATGTGCTCGCTGTGCCTGACGGTGCACCCGATGGCCGATGTCGCGCTCTTCGCCGCGCGTCGCTCCGGGCCCGGCGGTCGCCGGGGTGACACGGTCGGCACCTACATCTGCGCCAACCTGCGCTGCCCGCTCTACGTGCGCGGCGTACTCACCTCCGAGGCAGCCCGCCCGATGGGCGAGACGCTGTCGGTCGAGGCCAAGATCATCCGGCTCCGGGCCAATGTCGACCGCTTCGTGGATCGCGTACTCGAGGACTGATCCAGCCGGACTCGACTCAGCCCAGCCGTTCGATGATCAACTCGCGGACCCGGCCGGCGTCGGCCTGGCCCTTCATCTCCTTCATCACGGCACCGATCAGCGCGCCGGCGGCCGCGACCTTGCCGCCGCGGATCTTCTCCGCGACATCGGGATTCGCCTCGATCGCGCGGTCGACGGCATCGCCGAGCGCGGAGTCGTCGGAGACCACGGCGAGCCCGCGGGCCTCGACCACCTGCTCCGGGTCCCCCTCGCCGGCCAGCACCCCGTCGATCACCTGCCGGGCCAGCTTGTCGTTGATCGTCTTCGCCTCGACCAGCGCCTGCACCTGCGCCACCTGCTGCGGCGTGATCGCGAGTTCCTCCAGCTCGACGCCGGCCTCGTTCGCGCGCCGCGCCAGCTCCGACAGCCACCACTTGCGCGCCGGCTGGGGCGCCGATCCCGCCGCGACGGTCTGTTCGATCACGTCGACCGCGCCGGCGGCGACCACATCGCGCAGTTCCAGCTCGGAGAAGCCCCACTCGCCGGCCAGCCGCTTCAGCCGTTCGGCCGGCGGCTCCGGCAGGGTCGCGCGCAGCGACTCGACCCAGTCCCGGTCGGGCGCGATCGGCACCAGGTCCGGCTCGGGAAAGTACCGGTAGTCCTCCGCGGTCTCCTTCGACCGGCCCGGCGTGGTGATGCCGGAACCCTCCTGCCAGTGCCGCGTCTCCTGGGTGATCATGCCGCCGCCCGCCAGCACCTGCGCCTGGCGGGAGATCTCGTAGGCGACGGCCCGCTCCACCGAGCGCAGGGAGTTGACGTTCTTGGTCTCGGTCCGGGTGCCGAACTCGATTTGCCCGATCGGCCGCAGCGACACGTTCGCATCGCAGCGCACATTGCCCTGCTCCATCCGCGCATGGCTCACCTTCAGCGCGCGCATCAGGTCGCGTACCAACTGCACGTACGCCCGCGCGACCTGCGGTGCCCTGGCCCCCGTGCCCTCGATCGGTTTGGTCACGATCTCGATCAGGGGTACGCCGGCGCGGTTGTAGTCCAGCAGCGAGTGGCTCGCCCCGTGAATGCGGCCCGTGGCCCCGCCGACGTGCAGCGACTTGCCGGTGTCCTCCTCCATGTGGGCGCGCTCGATGCCGATCCTGATCACCTCGCCGTCCACCTCGACGTCGACATGGCCGTCGTGCGCGATCGGCTCGTCGTACTGGCTGATCTGGTAGTTCTTCGGCATGTCGGGATAGAAGTAGTTCTTCCGCGACATCCGCGACCACTCGGCGATCTCGCAGTTCAGCGCCAGGCCGATCCGGATCGCCGACTCGACGGCGGCGCCGTTGATCACCGGCATCCCGCCAGGCAGCGCGAGGCAGACCGGACAGGTCTGGGTGTTCGGGTCCGCGCCGAACTCGGTGGAGCAGCCGCAGAACATCTTGGACGCGGTGCTCAGCTCGACGTGCACCTCCAGCCCCAGCACCGGATCGAAGCGCTCGAGCGCGTCCGCATAGTCCATGATCGAACCGTCCATGATCGAACCGTCCATGATCGAATCGCTCACTTCGCGCCCTCCCCCAGCTTCGCCAGACCCCACTCGCCCGCAAGCTCGCGCTCCAGCGCGGCGCCGACGCGATAGAGCCGGTCGTCGGCCATCGCCGGCGCCATCACCTGGAAGCCGACGGGCAGCCCGTCGTCGGCGCTGACGCCGACCGGGAAGGACGCCGCCGCGATCCCGGCGAGATTGGCCGGAATGGTGCACAGGTCGTTGATGTACATCGCCAGCGGGTCGTCGATCCGCTCACCGATCCGGAACGCCGTGGTCGGCGCGGTCGGGCTGATCAGCACATCGGCCGCGCCGAAGGCTGCGTCGAAATCGTTCTTGATCAAGGTCCGGACCTTCTGCGCGGAGCCGTAGTAGGCGTCGTAGTAGCCCGCCGACAGCGCATAGGTGCCGAGGATGATCCGCCGCTTCACCTCGTCGCCGAAGCCCGCCTCGCGGGTCAGGCTCATCACCTCCTCGGCCGATCGGGTGCCGTCGTCGCCGACGCGCAGGCCGTACCGCATCGCATCGAACCGGGCCAGGTTCGACGACGCCTCCGCGGGCAGGATCAGGTAGTAGGCGGCCAGCGCGTACTCGAAGTTCGGGCAGGAGACCTCGACCACCTCGGCGCCGAGCTTCTCCAACAGGGCAACGGTTTTCGCGAACATCGCCTCCACGCCCGGCGCGTACCCCTCCCCGCCGAGCTCGCGCACCACGCCGACCTTCATCCCGGCGACATCGCCGTTGCGGGCCGCGCCGACGACGTCCGGGACGGGCGCGTCGATCGAGGTGGCATCGCGTGGATCGTGGCCGCCGATCACGGTGTGCAGCAGCGCCGCATCGAGCACGGTCCGGGTGCACGGGCCCGGGGTGTCCAGGCTGGAGGCCAGCGCGATCAGGCCGTAGCGCGAGGTGCCGCCGTAGGTCGGCTTGACGCCGACGGTTCCCGTCACGGCGCCGGGCTGACGGATCGAGCCGCCGGTGTCGGTGCCGATCGCCAGCGGGGCCTGGTACGCGGCGAGGGCCGCGGCGGAGCCACCGCCCGATCCGCCCGGGATCCGCTCCACGTCCCACGGATTGCGCGTCGGCCCGTAGCCGGAGTTCTCGGTCGAGCTGCCCATCGCGAACTCGTCCATGTTGGTCTTGCCGAGGATCACCAGCCCGGCATCGACCAGCCGCCTGGTCACCGTCGCGCTGTAGGGCGGGATCCAGCCCTGGAGGATCTTCGAGCCCGCGGTGGTGGGTACGCCCTCCTGGGCGAGCACGTCCTTCAGGGCCAGCGGTACGCCGTCCAGCGGCCCGCGGGCCTCCCCCGCCGCGCGGCGTTCGTCCGCCGCCGCGGCAGCGGCCCGGGCGCCGTCGGCGTCGACATGCAGGAAGGCATGGATCTCGCCGTCGGTCTCGGCGATCCGGTCCAGGTGCGCGTCGGTGACCTCGGCGGCGCTGACCTCGCCGTCGGCGATCAGTCCGGCCAGGTCGGCGGCCGAGCGGCGCAGCAACTCGTTCACTGCTCCTCCCCGAGGATCCGCGGCACCCGGAAGCGGTCGTCCTCGACGGCCGGGGCGCCGGCCAGCGCGGCCTCGGCGTCCAGCGACGGCGCCACCTCGTCGGCGCGGAACACATTGCGCAGCGGCAGTGGGTGCGACGTCGGCGCGATGTCGGCGACGGCCACCTCCTGGACCCGGGCCACCGAGTCCAGGATCACCTCGAGCTGCGGCGCGAGGCGGTCCAGTTCGTCGGGGCTCAGCTCGATCCGGGCCAGCCTGCCCAGCCGCGCGACGTCGTCCGCGCTGAGGCGGGTCTCGGGGCTCGTCTGCGCCACGTGGGGTCCTCTCGATCGGGGTTGGTGCGCGAGCGGCGTACCGCCCGCGGGTCGGAGCCAAGATAGTGCTCCGCCGAACGGTGCGCCGAATCGCCCGCGCCCCCGGATCGCCCGGGACACGGATCGCCCGCACACGGATCGCCCGGGACACGGATCGGACGCAGACCGCCGCCCACCCCGGTACGGAGTGGGCGGCGATCCGCTCGGTACTGCGGTGCTGCCTCAGCGGCGACGCCGGGTCAGGGCGTACCCGGCACCGGCGAGGGCGACGCCGGCCAGCGCGCCCGGCACCAGCAGGCTCGCGGCACCGGTGTCGGCCAGCGGCGGGCGCGGCTTCACCGGCTCGGCGTCGTCGTCATCGGGTGCCCCGGTCGCGCTCGGCTCCGTGGTGGCGGTCGGGCTCGGCTCCGCCGTTCCGGTCGGGGTCGGCTCGATCGGGTACTTGCCGTTCACCGACGACGCGTCGTAGGCCAGCGTGAAGATCGCGTGGGCGATCGACGGGGTGAAGATCGCGATCGCCTCGGCGCTGACGTTGTCGAGGTCATCGGCGGCGGAGTGGTAGTTCGGGTCGTACAGCACGCCGGCCTGGCCACCGAACTTCGCGACCTCCTCGGCCGTCTTCTCCCCGTCGGCGCCGGAGAACAGGCCCGAGGACGGGATGTCGGCGTCGATGAACGGCTGGTAGTCCGAGCGGCCCGAGAACTCGGTGTCCACCCACGCCTGGTCGACGGCGGCGAAGCGATCGGTGAAGATCTTCTCCAGCGCGGCCGAACCCGCCGGGATCGGAACGCCCTCCGGTGCCGGGTAGGTCGACTCGTCTGCGTCGTAGACGCCGACGATGTAGTTCGGGGAACCCACCATGTCGAAGTTCAGGTAGCCGGCGATGTTCTTCAGCTCGGCCGGGTTGTTGGCCTGCAGGTCGCTGACGTAGTTGGTCGCGCCCAGCAGCCCGAGCTCCTCGGCACCCCACCACGCGAACCGCACCTTGTTGTTCACGCTGTCGGGGTACTTCGCCAGGGTGACCGCGGTCTCCAGCAGCGCCGCCGAACCGGAACCGTTGTCGTTGATGCCCGGTCCCTCGACGACGCCGTCCAGGTGCGCACCTGCCATCACGACATTGTCGGTCCGCCCGCCCGGGGTCTCGGCGATGATGTTCCAGGTCTCGCGGACCTCGCTGGTCGCGTCCAGGTTGAAGGTCAGCGACACCGGGCCGGCCGCCATCGCCCCGACCAGCGCCTCGCCGTCGGCCTGGCTGATGCCGGTCGCGGGGACGAAGCCGTCGTTGGTCTCGCCGAACGTGCCGTTCAGGGCACCCTCGGCATTGTTGTAGATGACGACCGCCTCGGCACCGGCCGCCGCTGCGGCCAGGTCCTTCTCGCCGAAGGTGCAGGTGCCGCGTTTGACGAGCGCGATCTTGCCGGTCGCGTCCACATTCCCCCAGGCGGCGGCATCGCAGCCCTCGGCCGTCGGCGGCGCCACCAGTTCCGCGGTCAGCTCGCCGTCCGTGCTCGGGGCGAAGACCATCGGGTTGTTCTCGTACTCGGTCCCCTCCGAGCCGACCAGCGAGCTCGAGTTCACCTCGTAGTAGGGGAACTGGAACGTCTGCCGCACCGGCTCGTAGCCGGCCTCGGCGAGCACCGACTCGACGTAGGCCGACGACTGCTCGTAGCCGGGCAGCCCGGAGGCGCGGTTGCCGCCGTTGGCATCGGCGATCTTCTGGAGCTCGGCCAGATGCCCCATCACGTTGTCCGGGTTGACGGCCGCGACCATCTCGTCGATGTTCGGCGGCTCGGCGGCCCAGGCGGGCACCGCGCCGCCCACCGCCAGCACGGTCGCGGCGAGCACCGCACCGGCGTACGTCTTGCGCATTCTCATCTCACTCCTGGCTCGGTCGATCGGGGGGAAAATCGCAGGGGAAGCCGATGCCTCACCTAAGCGTTTCCTCACGATTCCATGTGAAAATCTGTGGCAACCGTCACCAGATCGTGACCTGACGGGGTCTGGTGACGCGAGTCACTCTATGCGGGATCCCTTCCGCTGGCAGCACGTCGGTGCGGTCGGGAATGATGGCGGTTGTGTTCCTGATGCGCGTCGCCCTCCCCGACCGCCCCGGCTCCCTGGGCGCGGTCGCGTCCATCGTCGGCACCGTCGGGGGCGACATCCATGCGGTCGAGGTGGTGGGTCGCCAGGACGGGTACGCCATCGACGACTTCATGCTGGCGCTGCCGCCCGGCACCATGCCCGATGAGCTGGTCAGCGCCTGCACCGCACTGGAGGACGTGCGCGTGCTGTGGTTCTCCCGCTACCCCGAGGGCGAGGGGCTGGAGGCCGACATCGAGACGCTGGAGCGGATGACTGCCGCACCCGACACGGCTCCTGAGATCCTGGCCGGCGCGGCCCCCTCGGTCTTCCACTGCGAGTGGGCACTGCTCGCCGACCGCTCCGAGTCGGTGGTCCGCTATGCGACCGAGATGGCGCCCGATCTGACCGCGGAGACGCTGCAGTTGCTCGGCCCGTTCGACGACATCGGTACGCGGGAGCTGCTGGAGGGCTGGTTGCCCGACTGGGGCGAGGCCGTCGTCGCCGTGGCGCCCGTGCGGGACAACCTCGCGCTGATCGTCGGTCGGCAGGGCGGCCCCAGCTTCCTGCCCTCGGAGCTGGCCCGCATCCGGCATCTGGCCGCGATGGCCGGCTGAGCCCCACCCCACACCCCATGGCGAACGAGCTCTGGCAGGTGCTCGGGGCGTTCGGCTACGGCCTGCTGTCCGGCGCCGTGCCGGTGTTTGCCGCCGAGCCCTTCGTGATCGCTGCCCGGGTCCTCGGCTCACCGCTGCTCGCCGCCGTCTGCGTCGCGCTGGCGCTGGGCAACGCGGCCGCCAAGACCGGCCTGTTGATCGGCCTGCGGCACGGCTATCGCCTCCCTTGGCTGCGCCGCCGGAGCAGCGCGCTCGCCACCCGGGTCACCTCCGGGGCGGGCGTGGTCGCGCGGGTCGCCCGCTGGGGGGCGCGGCTGTCGGAGCTGGCTGCGCGCCCGCGCTGGGGCGGCCCGGTCGTGGCGCTCTCGGCGGCCTGCGGCATTCCCCCGCTGTACCCGCTGACCGCCGTCGTGGCCGGCACCCGTCTGCCGGCGGCCCTGTTCGCGGTCGCCGCAGCCGCGGGCCTGACGGTCAGGTTCGGGATCGTCGGGCTCGGCATCAGCCTTCTCTGGCGCGGCTGACCGCCGCCGGGTGAGCAGCGCCCGGCGGTGACTCAGGGCGCGATCAGCGGATCCAGACCGAAGCCGATCCGGCCGGTCATCAACGAGTAGTTCAGCCAGCCCGTCAGGAACAGCACCAGCAGGGCCGCGGCGAAGACGAACGGCACCAGGCGCCGCTGTCGCCGCTTCGCCTTCGTCCCCGGGACCTCGGTCGGACCCCACTCGCCGAGCTTCGGGCGTACCCGGGCGGGAGTCGGACCGTTCAGGTTCAGGTCGGAGAAGGACACCCTCGCAAATGTACTCGCCGCAGGGTCGCGATTGTCACCCGCGCCCCTTGACGCGCTCGGGCGATCCTGGTGGACACTGATCTCGCACCGAAGAACTTCGGCCGACCGGCCGCGCCTGCGCGGCGGTACGCAATGACGCGTTGAGGAGCAACGAATGAAGACCACCGGATCCATCCTGCGCAGCCAGCCCGGGACCTTCGAGACCGCCGAACTGGAACTCGACGAGCCGCGCCAGAATGAGCTGTTGATCAGGCTGGTCGCCTCCGGCCTGTGCCACTCCGATGATCATGCCGCGACCGGCGACATGCCCACCCGGCATCTGCCGATGTGCGGCGGGCACGAGGGCTCGGGGGTCGTCGAGCAGGTCGGGCCCAACACCAGGGGGTTCGAGGTCGGCGACCACGTCGTGATGACCTTCCTGCCGGCCTGCGGGCGCTGCCTGTGGTGCGCGCGCGGGATGCAGCAACTGTGCGACCAGGGCGCGTACTCGCTGACCGGCGCGCGGATCGATGACCAGTCGAGCTACCGGATGAGCCTGGACGGCGAGCCCGTCGGCCAGCAGCTCGGCGTCTCGACCTTCAGCCAGTACACGACGGTGAACGTGATGTCGGCGTACAAGGTGCCCAAGGAGGTGCCGCTGAAGCCGCTGTGCCTGCTCGGCTGCGCGGCCGGCACGGGCTGGGGCGCCGCGGTGAACGCCGCCGAGGTGACGCCGGGCGATGTGGTGATCGTGATGGGCGTCGGCGGCGTCGGGATGAGCGCGGTGCAGGGCGCGGCGGCGGCCGGCGCCGCGAGCGTGATCGTCGTCGACCCGGTGCCCTACAAGCGCGAGGCCGCCAAGCAGTTCGGCGCGACCGACACCTTCGAGACCCTCGACGAGGCCACCGAGGCCGCGCGCGCCGTCACCAACGGCCAGGGCGCCGACTCCACCATCGTCACCATCGGCGTGGTGACCGGCGACCACATCTCGGGTGCGCTGGAGTCCATCCGCAAGGGCGGCACGGTCGCGATGACCGGCATGGGCAAGTCCGAAGAGCCGATGCAGATCACCACCAACGCGCTGATGTACCCGATGATGCAAAAGCGCCTGCAGGGCGTGATCTTCGGCAACTGGAGCCCGTTCAACTCGGTGCCGACGCTGCTGCACGCCTACACCTCGGGGCTGCTCAAGCTGGACGAGATGATGACCAAGTCCTACACCATCGACCAGGTGGCCAAGGGCTACGAAGACATGCACGCCGGCGACACCGTGCGCGGCTGGATCGACTACGAGTCCTGAGCGGGCGGCGACCTGACGGCCACCGCCCGCGCGGTGGCCGTCAGCCGCCCAGCCGGACCTCGAAGCCCGGCGGGATCACCAGGTCCTCTGGGGCCAGCTCGTCGACCGAACCCCGGCCCAGGCCGAGCAGGGTCGAGTCCAGGCCCGAGCGCAGAATGTCCAACACGTTCTCCACGCCGGCCTGCCCGTTCGCCGCCAGCCCCCACAGGTAGGCCCGGCCGATCAGCACGGCGCGGGCGCCCAGGGCGAGCGCCTTGGCGACGTCGGAGCCGCGGCGTACCCCGCCGTCGAGCAGCACCTCCACCTGATCGCCGACCGCCTCGGCGACCGCGGCCAGCGCCCGGATCGTCGCCGGGCTGCCGTCGAGGTTGTTGCCGCCGTGGTTGGACACCGAGATCGCGGTCGCGCCGGCGTCCACCGCCCGCCGCGCGTCGTCGGTACGCAGCACGCCCTTGATCACGAACGGCCCGTCGCCCCACTGCTCGCGCAACCAGGCCACGTCCTCCCAGCTCGGCGGCGGGGTCCCGTACCACTCGCCGTAGGCGCCGAAGAACGTCGGCGCGGGCGTACCCGGCTCGGCGACCATGTTCGGCACGGACAGGTCGGGCAGCTCGCCGGCCCGCAGCCAGCTCGCGAGCCACGCCGGGTGGGTCAGCGCCTCCGGCGCGAAGCGCAGCGCCTCGCGCAGGGTGATCCGCTCGGGGATGTGCGGGCTGTTCCAGTCCCGCGCGTGCGAGAACGACCAGTCCAGGGTGGCGATGGCGCCGACCGCGCCGGCGCGCCTGGCCCGGGCCAGCCGCTCGGCGATCTGCTCGCGCGAGCCGGACCAGTACACCTGGAAGAACGTCGGCGCGCCGGCGGCCACGACCTCCTCCACCGGCTGCGAGGCGAAGGAGCTGAGTCCCATCGCGATCCCCCGCGCGGCCGCGGCCCGGGCCACGGCCAGCTCGCCGTCCGGGTGCACGGCCTGCACGCCGGTCGGCGAGATGATCACCGGCATCGACAGGTCCTGGCCGAGCACCCGGGTGGCCAGCTCGCGCTGCGCCGGCTGGCCGGCGGTGTGCGGGGACAGCCCGATGGCATCGAAGGCGGACAGGTTGGCGCGCAGCGTGCTGCCGCGCTCCGAGCCGGCGATCAGCGCCTTGTAGACCGATCGCGGCAACCTCCGGCGGGCGAGCCGCTGGGCCTGGGCCACCGTCTCGAACCATTGCGTCATCTGTGACTTCCTTCCTTGCTGGTGGTACGCCGGTCGGCCGGCGGTGTCGACGCGCCGCCGAGGCGGACGCGAGGCAACAGGGCGCGCGGGTCGCGCGCGCGCAAGGCGCCGGCCCAGACGCCCGCGCCGTAGGCGATCTCCTCGGCCAGGCCGAGCGCCCGGGGCGGGCGGGTCGCGGTCAGGGCGGCGCCGAGCAGCAGCGCCGCGGCGGGTCGGGTGCGGCGCGCGAGCAACCCGGCGAGCAGCGCGGCCGGTGCGAGCTGCACCCCGGCGCGCCCGAGCGCGCGCAGCGTCAGCCAGCTCCCGCGCAGCGCCTCGGGCGCTGCGCCGCGGGCCGGCAGGCCCGCCGCGGCGAACCGCCGGGCCAGCCGCAGCGTCACCGCCGCCTGGCCGAGCGCGGCCATTCCCGGGCGCCGGGCGAGCAGCGCGGCGGCGGCCAGGGCATGGCCCGGGTGCAGGTCCAGCGGCGTGTACGCCGCCGGGTGCCGGGCGGCGAGCGGGGCCGCGGAGGTGCCGTAGCGGTAGCGCCGGACCAGGATCGCGCGCGCGCCGACCGGCTCGGCGTGGGTCACCTCGGCGCCCGGCTCGTAGCGGACCCGCCAGCCGGCCTCGACGAGGCGCCAGACGAGGTCGACGTCCTCCCCCACCCGCAGCCGCTCGTCGAAGCCGCCGGCCCCGAGCACCGCGCCTCGGCGCACCAGCAGCGCCGCCGACGGCACCCAGGGCACGCGCGATCCGGGGCGCACCGGCGCCGGCCGGTCGCCCAGGTCGAGCGCGCTCACCGCGCCGGCCCGGTCCCCACGCACCCGCGGTGCCACGGCGGCCAGGGTCGGGTCGGCGAAGTGCGGAGCGAGCGCGTCGATCCAGGCGGCGCCCCGGCAGTCGCTGTCGAGCAGCGCGACCAGCTCGGTGTCGATCCGGGCCAGCCCGGCGTTGCGCGCGGCCGCCGGACCGCGATTGCGCGGCAGCCGCAGCAGTTCGGCGCCGCCGCGGCGTACCACCGCGCCGACGCCGGGATCGTCGGAGCCGTCGTCCACCACGAGCACCCGCCGCCCGGGCGGCAGCGCGGCCAGGCACGCCGCGAGCGGCTCGGGCCGATTCCAGGCGGGAATCAGCACGGTCACGTCCGGGACGACCGCGGCGGCCGGCGGCACCGGGTGCGCGAGGCCCGCATCGGTCAGGCGGCGGGCCAGGCCCGCGGTGCGTGAGTCGGTCGGCGCGCCGGCGGCAAGGGCGCGCCAGGCCCTGGCGCCGGCGGCGCTCAGCGTGAGCCCGCGCGCCGGCGTACCGCCCCGCAGCGTGCGCTCACCGATCGCGCGGGTGTCGCGGTCCACGCGCAGCCGCCAGCCGCTCGGCAGCGGGCTCGCGGGTTCGGGAGACCGGGGCGGGCCGGTCACAGTGCCAGGCCGCCGTCGACCGGGACGACCGCCCCGGTCACCGCCGAGGAATCCTCGCCGGCCAGGAAGGCGAGCGCGGCCGCGATCTCCTCGGGCCGCAGCAGCCGGCGCTGCGGCTGCTGGTCGGCGAACGCCTCGGCCGCCGCCAGACGGTAGATCCGCGCGCTCTCGGCCAGCATCGCCGTATCGGTCGAGCCGGGGCTGACGGCATTGGCCGTGACACCGCTGTCGCCCAGCTCGGCGGCCAGTGCCCGGATCAGCCCGGCGACCCCGGCCTTGGCGGCGCAGTACGCGGCGAGCAGCGGCAGTCCGCGGGTCGCCGCCGCCGAGGCGACCGCCAGGAACCGGCCCGAGCGCGGCTGCGGCGCGGCCAGCAGGGCCGGCAGCGCCGCGCGGGCCAGGTTCAGCACGCCGCCGAGATTGATCTCGATCAGCGCGCGCTCGGTGGCCGGGGCGAGTTCGGGTTGCGGTACGCCGCCCGCGATCGCGCCCGCCGCCCCGATCGCCGCGTGTAGGACGCCCCAGCGCTCCTGCGCCTCCGCAACGGCGGCGGCCAGCGCGTCGGGGTCACGCACGTCGGCGACCCGGTGGGCGATCCGCGGCTCGCCGGCACTGGCCCGCTCGGCCATCCGCCCGGCCTCGGCCGCGACCGCGGCCAGCTCGTCCTTGGTGCCGAGCGGGTACGGCAGGTTCGGGTCGTCGGCCGCGGCGTCGACCGCGAGCACCGCCCAGCCGTCGGCGGCGAGCCGGCGTACCGTCGCGGCGCCGATGCCCCGCGCCGCGCCGGTGACGACCGCGACGCGCATCAGGCCAGCGGTGAGGTGTCGCAGGCGCGATCGGGCCGGCGGCCGAGCGTCAGGAAGACCCGCTTGCCGCGGTGGGAGTGATCACCCGAGGGTCGCGGGGCGGCGTCGGGGTCGACCGCCGCCAGCCCGGGCGCGCCGTGGCCGCGCACGCACTCGGGGTCCGGGCCGTCGAGCGGCAGGCCGGTGAAGAACTTGGCCGCCATGCAACCACCGCGGCACGCGTCGTAGGCCGAGCAGGAGGTGCAGGCCCCGCCCGACTGCGGCGCCCGCAGCTCGGCGAAGAGCTCAGAATCCCGCCAGACCGCGCCGAAGCCGCCGTCGGTGAGCAGGTTGCCGGCCCGGAAACGATCATGGATCGCGAACGGGCAGGCGTACACATCGCCGACCGGGTCGATCAGGCACACCACCCGGCCTGCACCACACAGGTTCAGGCCGGGCAGTGTCTCGCCATAACCGGACAGATGGAAGAACGAGTCGCCCGTCAGCACGCTGTCCCCCCGGACCAGCAGCCAGTCGTAGAGCGCCCGTTGCTGCTCCTGGGAGGGATGCAGCTCGTGCCAGGTGTCGGCGCCCCGGCCGGCGGGTCGCAACCGGGTCAGGCGCAACGTTGCGCCGTAGCGGTCGGCCAGCTCGGCGAACTCGTCGAGCTGGGAGATGTTGTGCCGGGTCATCACGACGCTGATCTTGGCGTTGCGCATCCCGGCGGAGGCGAGGTTGTCGAGCGCGCGCACCGCCAGGTCGAACGACCCCGGCCCGCGCACGGCGTCGTTGACCTCGGCCGTAGCACCGTCGAGCGAGACCTGCACGTCGACGTAGTCGTTGGCCGCGATCTCGCGGGCCCGGCGCTCGTCCAGCCGCACCCCGTTGGTGGAGAACTTCACCCCGACCCGGTGATCGGTCGCGTAGTCCACCAGCTCGAAGAAGTCGGGTCGCACGGTCGGCTCACCGCCGCCGATGTTCACGTAGAACACCTGCATGCGTTCGAGCTCGTCGATCACCGCCTTGCACTGCTCGGTGCTCAGCTCGCCCGGATCGCGACGACCCGAGCTGGACAGGCAGTGCACGCAGGCGAGGTTGCAGGCGTAGGTGAGCTCCCAGGTGAGGCAGATCGGCGCGTCCAGCCCGTGGCTGAACGTCTCGACCAGAGGTTGTGCCTGCGCGGTCACGACTGTGCTCCGTTCGGTTCTCGCGGGGATTCCGCCTCGTCGGCGGGGATGATCATCTGGGTTGCGGCGAGCCCGGCCAGCGCCTTGCGGTAGGCCGCCGACCCCCCGACCCCGGCGGCCTGACACGCCTCCTCGGCGCTGGCCCGCTCGCCCAGGTCGCGGACCAGCTCGACGAGCGTCGGCGTCTTCAGGAAGGTCAGCCGGCGCGTACCGAAGTGGTAGAGCATCGCGCCGAACGGCTCCGGGCGGAGCGCGACCTGCGGGTGCAGCCGCCACGGGCGCGCCGCGTCGAAGACCGGCTCGGCCGTCGCCGTCGTCGGGGTGGTCATGATCGCGACCGATCAGTAGACGCCGCACATACCGTCGATGGAGACCTCCTCGATCAGCAGTTCCTCGGCGTCGTCGGCGGACTCGGTGTTCGCCGGGCCGGTGAGCGGCTCGGTGCGCTCGTCCTCGAGCACCGGTGCCTGCTGCTCGTCGATGATCGTCATGATCGTCTCCTCTCGTCGGTGAGTCGCTCCGCCGATTTTGGCACTCCGTGTCGCTATCCGCAAGGGTGCCGACGGCGCGGCCGACCGCTAGGGTCGACGGCCATGGCGCGCTCCCCCGCGGATTCTTCCCGCCCGGCCGTCGCGGCCGGTCCCGGGCGGCCGCGGTCGACGACGCGACGGGAGCTGGCGCTGGTCGCGATGAGGCTGTTCGAGCGGCAGGGCTATGCGACGGTCACCGTCGACGAGGTCGCCGCCGCGGCCGGCGTGTCTCGGCGTACCTTCTTCCGGTACTTCCCGAACAAGGCGTCCGTGGTGTGGCTGGACTTCGATTCCGAGGTCGCCCAGATCCGGCGGCTGCTGGCCGCCACCCCAGCCGGCACCGCCATGTTCCCGGCGATCCGCGAGGCGGTCCTCGGGGCGAACCGCTACCGCCCCGAGGACCTGCCCGAGCTGCGCCTGCGGATGCGGCTGATCGGCACCGCGCCCGAGCTGCAGGCGCTCGCGGTTCGCCACTACGGGGCCTGGGAGGCCGCGATCACCGAGTTCGCGGCGGACCGGCTCGGCGCCGACCCGGACGGCCTGGCCGCGCGGGCCCTGGGTGCCGCCACACTGGCGGTCTGTCGCGCGGCCTACGAGATCTGGGCCGAGCACGCCGACGCGCCGCTCAGCCGCTACCTGGCGCGGGCGCTGCGCGAACTGGAATCCGGATGGGCCGCCGACGGCAGCGACGATGGATGAGCTGCGGCTGGAGCGGGTGCTGGCCGCCGTCGAGCTGATCCCGCCGGGCCGGGTCGCGAGTTATGGCAACATCGGGGCGGTCACGGGCAACTCCGCGCGCCTGGTCGGGCGGATCCTGCGCGAGTACGGCTCGACCGTCCCCTGGTGGCGGGTGACCAATGCCGCCGGTGATCATCCGGTACGCCCCTCCGAGCGCTGGATGGAGCACTGGGCCGCCGAGGGCATCCGCCTCAAGCCGAACCGACAGGGCTGTCGGATCGGCGACCACCGGGCGGACCTGGCCGCCCTGGCCGAGGCGTACGCCGCCCACATGCGCGCCCTCGGCGAGGAACCGTGACCGGCGCGGTCAGGACTCCCCGACCCGCGCCACCCGGCCCGCGGCGTCGGGGCCCTCGTTGATCAAGATCTCGAAGCCGGCGGCGTCCAGGATCGGGCGCTTCAGCGCGACCGCCTTGTCGTACTTGGAACCCGGCGCGTCCCCGACCACCACGAAGTCGGTCTTCTTCGACACCGAGGAGGCGGCCTTCGCGCCCCGAGCCGTGACGGCGTCGGCCGCACCGTCGCGGGTGTAGCCGGGCAGCGATCCGGTGATCACGATGGACAACCCGGCCAGGTTCTGTTCGAGGTCGCTGACCGCGCCGGGTTCGTCGGCCATGATCACGCCGGCGGCGCGCCACTTGTCGACGATCGCCCGGTGCCAGTCGACGGCGAACCAGTCGATGATCGACTTCGCGATCGTCGGCCCGATCCCCTCCACGGCGGCCAGCTCCTCCTCGCTGGCAGCAGACAGCGCATCGATGTCGCGGAAGGCGGCAGCGACATCGGGCGCGACCCCCTTGCCGATGTGCCGGATGGACAGCGCGACCAGATACCGGGCGAACGGCCGATGCCGGGCATCGGCGAGATTGGCCAGCAGCTTGCGGCCGTTGGCCGACAGGGTGCCGGCCTTGGTGGTGAACAGCGGTACGCCCGTCAGCCGCTCCTCGGTCAGCGAGAACAGGTCGCCCTCGTCGGTGAGCAGCCCGGCACCGAGCAGGGCGTCGGCGGCCTGCCAGCCGAGCACCTCGATGTCGAGGGCATTGCGGCCGGCGAGCGCGAACAGCCGCTCGCGCAACTGGGACGGGCAGGAGCGGTGATTCGGGCAGCGCAGGTCGGCGGCGCCCTCCTTCTCGAAGGCCAGCTCGGTGCCGCACGACGGACAGTGCGTCGGCATCTCGAACTCGCGCTCGGAGCCGTCGCGCAGGTCGGTGACCGGACCGAGGATCTCCGGGATCACGTCGCCGGCCTTGCGCAGCACGACGGTGTCGCCGATCAGCACACCCTTGCGGCGCACCTCGCCCGCGTTGTGCAGCGTGGCATTCGCCACGGTCGAGCCGGCCACCAGCACCGGCTCCATCACCCCGTAGGGAGTGACCCGGCCGGTCCGCCCGACGTTGACCCGGATGTCGAGCAGCTTCGTGGTCACCTCCTCCGGCGGATACTTCCAGGCGATCGCCCAGCGCGGCGCGCGCGAGGTGTAGCCGAGCTGGTCCTGCAGCCGCCGCTCGTCGACCTTGATCACCACGCCGTCCATCTCGTGGGCGAAGTCGTGGCGGTGCTCCCCCGCCCAGGCGATGTAGTCGTGCACGCCCGCCAGGTCGCCCACCACCTTGCGGTGCGGCGAGACCGGCAGCCCGTAGCCGGCCAGCAGGTCGTAGGCCTCCGACAGCCGCGCCGGCTCGACGCCTTCGATCGCGCCGATGCCGTGTGCGATGAAGCCGAGATCGCGACCGGCGGTGACCTTGGGGTCCTTCTGCCGCAACGAGCCGGCGGCCGAGTTGCGCGGGTTGGCGAACGGCTCCTTGCCGGCGGCGACCAGCGACTCGTTCAGCGCCCGGAAGGCCTCCAGCGACAAGAACGCCTCGCCCCGCACCTCCAGCAGGGCGGGCACGTCGTCGCCGGCCAGCCGGGTCGGCACCGCGGCGATGGTGCGCACGTTCGCGGTGACGTCCTCGCCGGTCCGCCCGTCGCCGCGGGTGGCCGCCCGGGTCAGCCGGCCGTTCTCATAGACCAGGTCGAGCGCCAGCCCGTCGATCTTCAGCTCGCACAGGTACCCCGACTCCGCGATCGCCTGCTCGCCGACCGCGCGGACGACGCGCTCGGCCCAGCGGTCCAGCTCGGCGGGCTCGAAGGCGTTGTCCAGACTCGTCATCGGTTGCAGATGGGTCACCGGGGCGAACGTCGCGCTCGGCGGTGCGCCGACGGTCTGGGTCGGTGAGTCCGGGGTACGCAGGGAGGGCCAGCGCTCCTCGAGCTCGGCCAGCTCGCGGATGCCGGCGTCGTACTGCCCGTCGGAGATCGTCGGCGCGTCCAGCACGTGGTAGCGCCAGCGGTGCTCGTTCAGCTCCTCGGCCAGCTCCTTGTGCCGTTGGCTGGCCTGCGCCGGCGGCTGCTGCACGGTCGGGGTCTCGCTCACCCGCGACAATCTAGCGGCGCACGGCGACAATCAGCCGCGCGCGGCGACCGGGAGCGCCGCCACGATCTCGTTCACCCGCTCCTTGGCGTCGCCGAAGAGCATCTCGGTGTTGTCGCGGAAGAACAGCGGGTTCTGCACCCCGGCGTACCCCGCCGCCATCGAGCGCTTGAACACCACCACCCGGCCGGCCTTCCAGACCTGCAGCACGGGCATCCCGGCGATCGGGCTGCCCGGCACCTCCAGCGCGGCCGGGTTGACGGTGTCGTTGGCGCCGATCACCAACACCATGTCGGTCTCGGCAAAGTCGTCGTTGATCTCGTCCAGTTCCTCGACGATGTCGTAGGGCACCCGCGCCTCGGCCAGCAGCACGTTCATGTGACCGGGCAGCCGGCCGGCGACCGGGTGGATCGCGAAGCGCACGGCGACCCCCCGTTCGCGGAGCCGGGTGGTCAGCTCCGCGACGGGGTGCTGGGCCTGGGCGACGGCCATCCCGTACCCCGGCGCGATGATCACCGACCGCGCCCCGGCGAGCTGCTCGGCGACCTGTTCGGCGCTCACCTCGTGGATCTCACCGTCCGCCTCGTCGGCGCCGGTCGCGGCCGGCGCGTCGCCGAATCCGCCCGCGATGACGCTGACGAAGGATCGGTTCATGCCCTTGCACATGATGTAGGACAAGATCGCGCCGGAGGTGCCGACCAGCGCCCCGCCGATGATCAGCAGTGGATTGCCGAGCATGAATCCGGAGAACGCGGCGGCCCAGCCGCTGTAGGAGTTCAGCATCGAGACGACGACGGGCATGTCGCCACCGCCGATGGCCGCCACCAGATGCCAGCCCAGGGCCAATGCGAGCACGGTCATGATCAGCAGCGGGGCCGGGTGGTTGGTCGGCACGAACCAGATGCCGAGCGCGATGCTCGCGAGCACGATCGCCAGATTGATCAGGTGTCGCCCGGGCAGGGTCAGTGGGCGGGCGGCGAAGCGGCCGCTGAGCTTGCCCCACGCCACGATCGAGCCGGTCAGGGTGATCGCCCCGACGAAGACGCCCAGCCAGATCTCGATCCGCAGGACGGGTGTCTCGGGCGCGAGTGTCGAACCGTGGGTCAGGTAGGTGATGAAGCCGACGAAGACCGCGACCAGGCCGACGAAGCTGTGCAGCAGCGCGATCAACTGGGGCATGCCGGTCATCGCGACGGTACGCGCGCGCCACAGCCCGACCGCCGCCCCGGCCAGCATCGGCACCGCGATCAACAGCACCGTGACCAGCGGTGGCCGGTCGGAGTTGGCCAGCGCCAGGGGCACGGTCGCAGCCACGGCGATGATCATTCCGACCATGCCGAAGCCGAGCCCCCGGCGCGCCGTCTCGTGCCGCGACAGGCCCGCCAGCGCACCGACGAAGAGCAACGCCGCGACCAGGTAGCCGACCTGCACGACCGATCCGACACCGCCGATGATCATCACTCGCTCCTTCGGAACATCGCGAGCATCCGCCGGGTGACGAAGAAGCCGCCGAAGACATTGATGGAGGCCAGGAAGATGCCCACCATGGACAGCCCCGCCACGAGCGGGTCGCTGTCGCCCACCTCGAGCATCGCCCCGACCAGGATCATCCCGGAGACGGCATTGGTGATCGACATCAACGGCGTGTGCAGGGCGTGGGTGACCCGGGAGATCACGTAGTAACCGAGCAGCACGGCGAGCGCGAAGATCACCAGATTGTCGCCCAGCACCCACTCGAGCTGGATCGCGGCGACGATGCCGAGGATCGCCACCAGACCGAGCGTGATCGCCCGGGACGGCCCGCGCGGTCTCGGGGCCGCGGGTTCGGCCGTGACCGGCGCAGGCGCGGGCGCGGCACTGACCGCGATCGGGGGCGGCGGCCAGGTCACCGCGCCCTTGTCGGCGACCAGCATCCCGCGCTGCACGTCGTCGGTCTCGTCGACGACCAGCCGCCCGTCGCGGTCCGGCGTGAGCAGCTTGATCAGATTCACCAGGTTGGTCGCGTACAACGTGGATGCCTGCCGGGGCAGGCGGGCGGGCAGGTCGGTCCAGCC
The DNA here is from genome assembly GCF_013408305.1 of Naumannella cuiyingiana. Taxonomy (NCBI): domain Bacteria; kingdom Bacillati; phylum Actinomycetota; class Actinomycetes; order Propionibacteriales; family Propionibacteriaceae; genus Naumannella; species Naumannella cuiyingiana. The sequence continues at coordinate 254,414 of NZ_JACBZS010000001.1, forward strand.
GAGGATGGTCACGCCGTTGTCGGTGATCACCTGCTCCCCGGCCACCGTGCCGGCGACATTGCCACCGTTGGCCGCCGCCAGGTCGACGACCACGGAGCCCGGCCGCATCCGCGCGACGGTCTCCGCATCGATCAGCCGCGGCGCCGGGCGGCCCGGAATCAGCGCAGTGGTGATCACGATGTCGGCGGCGGCCGCCTCGCGGGCATACATCTCGGCGGCCGCGGCCTCGGCGGCACCGGTCAGCTCACCGGCGTACCCGTCGCTGCGGTCGCTGCCGGTCGCGATGTCCAGCGACACATTGGTCGCGCCCATCGACGCGACCTGCTCGGCGACCTCGGGCCGCACGTCGAAGGCCCGCACCTGGGCGCCGAGGCTCTGCGCGGTCCCGATCGCGGCCAGACCGGCCACGCCGGCGCCGACCACGAAGACCCGCGCGGGCGGGACCTTGCCCGCGGCGGTGACCTGGCCGCCGAGCATGCCCCCGTAGGCACTCGCCGCCTCCACGACCGCGCGATAGCCGGCGAGATTGGCCATCGAGGACAAGACGTCGAGCGACTGGGCGCGCGAGATCCGCGGCACCGCGTCCAGCGCGAGGGCGGTGAGATCGCGGGCGGCAAGCTCCTCCAGCAGGGCCGGTGATCGTCCGGGCGCGAGCTGCGCCGCGAGCCGCGTCCCGGGCGCCAGCCGGCCCAGCTCCGCAGCGTTCGGCGGGTCGACCTTGAGCACCAGGTCGGTGCGCCACGCCCCGCCGTCGTCGACCACGCGCGCGCCGGCCTCCGCATAGTCGGCATCGGTGAACCCGGCCCGCTCGCCGGCCCCGGCGGCGATCAGCACGTCGTGGCCGAGCCGGCGCAGGGCGGTCACGCTGGCCGGCGTCGCCGCCACCAGAGGGGTACGCGATTCCGCCGGCACACCGATGAGCACGGGTGCAGGGTAGCGGGCTGGCCAGGTCCTCACCGGTCACGTCCCGCCGCACTGGCCTCCCGAGTCTCTTCACGGCTGCATCGTCTGACGACATGCCTTCCCAGCAACCGGTTGATGGAGAACAATCGAGAGATCCCCGCAGGTCGCGGGAGCACGGACAACGAGAGGTGAGGCAGATGACCAACAACCCGGACGAGACCGGCTCGACGACCGCCTCGGAGGCCGGCGAGATCCTCGCGGATCCGAACGCCAGCGCCGAGGACCGCTCGATCGCCGGCAGCGATCTTTCCCAGCGCAGCACCGGAGACCAGACCTCCGAGCGCGTCGCCTCGGAGGCCGGCGAGGTGCTGAGCGACCCGAATGCCACCGAGGAGGAGCGCTCCGTCGCCGCCAGCGACCTCGCGCAGAGCCGCCGGCACGAACACGACAACGGCTGAGCAGCGGCCGCCCGTCCGGACCCAGGGGTGACCCCCACTCGCCCCTGAGCCGGCCGGGATCGGTGGCGCGGGCGAGTAGCGTTGTCGACATGCGATTCGTCAAGGGTCTGGTCAAGGGCGCCATCGTCGCCAAGGTGTTGCAGGTCGCCCAGCGTGAGCTGAGCAAGCCGGAGAACCAGCGCAAGGCCCGCGAGGCCTGGCAGAAGTTCCGCTCGCGGCGCTGACCCGCGTCAGCGCGTGAGCTGTTCGGCCACCGGTTCGGTCGCGTCGCGCAGGGTGCGCAGCACCCGGTGCGCGTCGGCGGCCGACCATCCGGCCAGCCCACACGCCGGCGTGAGCACCAGGTTCTGCACCGCGGCCTCCCCCAGCTCCAGCGGGCGCAGCACGGACAGCGTGCGCCCGATCACCTCGTCGACCCCCGGCACCCGGCCGGGGGTCGTCGTCGGCACCACCCCGAGCCGCAGCTCGCGGCCGGACTCCAGCCAGCGCGCAATCTCGTCCCGATCGCGTGTTCCCAGCCGTTCGCCGTCCAGGCTGACCGAGTCCAGGTCGGCGCTCAGCTCCCACGGGAACTCCGCGGCGCAACTGTGCAGTCCGAGCGGTACGCCGGCCAGGGCTCGCGCCAACTCCGCGTACTCCTGGGCCGCCTGCGGCGCGGGCAGCGGACGGTGCCGGTCGTAGCCACTCGCGGTCGGCACCGAGCCGGCCAGCACGGCGCCGGCCTGCGGCTCGTCCAGTTGCAGCGACCACTCGATGTCAGGGAGTCGGCCGCGCAACTCATCGACCAGCCCGCGCAGCCCCTCGGTCAACGCCTGTCCCAGGTCGCGCCGCGCGCCGGGATCGGCGAGCACCTTGTCCCCGCGCGGCAACTCCACGTTCGCCGCCAGGGTCAGCGGCCCGGCTGCGGAGACCGTGACCGGCCCGACGAATCCCTGGGCCGCCTCCTCGAAGCGGTCCAGGTCGTCGCGCAGCAGCGCCCGCGCGCGCCGGGCGTCGGCGCTGTCGCCGACGCCGAGCGCGCCGCCGGTCAGCCGCCAGCCGGCCGGCTGCAGGTCGAAGGCGAGCCCCGGTGCCAGCGCGGTGGCCCGTCCGACGAGTTGCGCCGGGGCCCCGCGGGCGGGCAGTTCTGGTAGGTGCGACGGGTCGGGGGTCTCGGCCAGGGCGAAGCGGGCGGCGGCGGCGAAGTCGGTGCCCGGCAGCGACCCGACCTGGGCGTGGCGGACCCCGGCCATCACGCGGCGGCCGAGATCGTGGCCGAGCCGACCACCCGGTCGCCGTCGTAGATCACCACGGCCTGCCCGGGCGCGATGCCGGTGGCGGCCTCGGCCAGCCGGACCCGGACCGCGCCGTCGGCGGCGCTCACCCGGGCTGGCAACGGCGCGCCGTGTGCGCGCACCTGGACGGTCGCGGCCCAGTCCTCGCCGGGCCGCGCCGGGCCGCTCCATACCGGCCGGATGCCGTCGATGGTGCGTACCTGCAGGGCCTCGCGCGGTCCGACGGTCACGGCGTTGTCCACCGGGGAGATGTCGAGCACATAGCGGGGTCGGCCGTCGGGGGCGGGTACGCCGAGCCGCAGCCCGCGGCGCTGACCGATGGTGAAGCCGTGGCTGCCGTCGTGCCGACCGACCACGGCCCCGTCGGCGTCGCGGATCTCTCCCGGCCGGGCGCCGAGCCGCGCCTCGAGGAAGCCGCGGGTGTCGCCGTCGGGGATGAAGCAGATGTCGTGGGAGTCGGGCTTGTCGGCCACCAGCAGGCCGCGCCGGGCGGCCTCCGCGCGTACCTGCGTCTTCAACGAGTCGCCCAGCGGGAACAGCGAGTGGGTCAGTTGGTCCCGGGTCAGCACGCCCAACACATACGACTGGTCCTTGTCGGTGTCGCGGGCGCGAAACATCGCCGGCTCCCCGTCCACCTCGGCCAGCCGGGCATAGTGGCCCGTGCAGACGGCGTCGAAGCCGAGCGCCAGCGCGCGGTCCAGCACCGCGGAGAACTTGATCTTCTCGTTGCAGCGCAGGCACGGGTTGGGGGTGCGGCCGGCCGCGTACTCCGCGACGAAGTCGTCCACCACGTCCTCGGCGAACCGGTCCGACAGATCCCAGACGTAGAACGGAATGCCGAGCACATCGGCGGCCCGGCGGGCATCCCCGGAGTCCTCCTTGGAACAGCATCCCCGCGCGCCGCTGCGGAAGGACTGCGGGTTCTTCGACAGCGCGAGGTGCACGCCCGTGACGTCGTGGCCCGCGTCGACCGCCCGCGCCGCCGCCACGGCCGAGTCGACACCGCCGGACATCGCCGCCAGCACCCTCATCCCGCTCTCCTCCCGGCCCGGTCCCGGGGCCGCTCGTTGTTCGGGTCCACCTGCCCGTCCGGCCGCACAGTCTAGTCCCGGGGCCGGCGCCCCCCGAATCGCGGCGCCCGGTCCAGCGCGGCTGCCCCGGACCGGTCCTCGCCGCGTCTACGCTGGGCCGCAGCGGGCGTCGACAGACGCCCCGAGGAGGTTCGTGTGAGTCAGGCTGATCGTCGATGGCGTCGCTGGCTGGCGGCGCCGATTGCGCTGATCGCCGTGGCCGCCGCCGGCTGTGGCCCCGAGTCCGCCGGCGGCCCGGCCGACGACACCCGGCCGACCCCCGTCGCGAGCGCGCCGGTCGATACGACCGCGGCGCCCACACCGACACCGGAGCCGGGCCCGGCGGCCGCGAAACTGAATGTCGCCGACGGCGCCAAGCGGGTGAAGGTCGACACCGTGCTCAAGGTCGAGGCGGCGCCCGGCACCCGGATCGAATCGGTCAGGATCGAGCACGGCAACGGCGACGCCAAAGGCAAGCAGGACGGCCCGGTCGCCGGCGAGCTCGCCGATGACGGCGCGACGTGGGAGGCATCGGAGGGGCTCGACCCAGGTGAGAAGTACCGCGCGACGCTGAAGCTCAGCGGGGCCGACGGCGAGAGCGTCGAGCAGCGCTCGCAGTTCAGCACCGCCGAGCTGACCCTGGACGATCAGGTCTACCCCGAGACCGCGACCAGTGACGGCGAGACCTACGGGGTCGGGATGCCGATCCAGATCACCTTCGACCTGCCGGTGAAGGATCGCGCGGCGGTCGAGAAGCGGCTGAGGGTGACCGCCGAGCCGGCCCAGCAGGGAAGCTGGCACTGGTTCTCCGACACCGTGGTGCGCTATCGGCCGGAGACGTACTGGAAGGCCGGCAGCAAGATCAAACTCGACGCGTACCTGAACGGCGTGAGCGTGGGCGGCGGCCGCTACGGCCAACAGAGCGTGCACGAGAAGTTCAACATCGGCAAGAACGTCGTGGAGAAGGTCGACCTGCGCAAGCACACGCTGCAATACATCGAGGACGGCAAGGTCACCAAGACGCTGCCGATCAGTGCGGGCAAGGAGGGGTTCACCACCCGGTCCGGCATCAAGGTGATCAGCGAGAAGAGCGACTCGCGACAGATGAACTCCGAGACCGTCTCGATCTACGGCTCCGAGGCCTACAACCTCAAGGTGCAGTGGGCGATGCGGATCACCAACTCGGGCGAGTTCCTGCACGCCGCCCCCTGGAATGCGGGCAACATGGGCGAGACCAACGCCAGCCACGGCTGCACCGGGCTCGACACCGACGACGCGTACTGGCTGTACGAGCGCTCGCCGATCGGTACGCCCGTGGAGTACACCGGCTCGGACAGCGAGACCGACCCGGACAACGGCTATGGCGATTGGAACCTGTCCTTCGCCGACTACCGCAAGGGCTCCGCGCTCTGATCGCCTGACACCGTGCTCAGCCGAAGGCGGCACGGGCCTGGTCGAGGGCCGCGGGCAGGGCCGCGACCAGGCGATCGACGTCTCCGTCGGTGGTGGTCGAACCGAAGGAGAAGCGCAGAGCGGCCGACGCCGCATCGTCGTCTCGGCCCATCGCCAACAGCACGCTGCTCGGCCGCGACACACCCGCCGAGCAGGCGGAGCCGGAACTGGCGTCGATCCCGGCGGCATCGAGCAGCAACAGCAGGTCGCTGGCCCGCGTACCCGAGAACTCGACGTTCACGATCGCCGGGCTGCCCGGCTCCCCGTTGATCGCGGTGCCGGGCAGGGCGGCCACCGCCGCCACGACCCGGTCCTTCAACGCCCCGAGGCGCGCGGCCTCGCGGTCCCGTTCGGCGACGGTCACCCGCAGGGCCGCCGCGAACGAGGCGGCGAGCGCCGCCGCCAGCGTTCCCGACCGCACGTCGCGCTCCTGCCCGCCGCCGTGGCCGAGCGCCGCCGGGGCCAGTTCCTTGCGGGCCAGCAGTACGCCGATGCCGACCGGTCCGCCGATCTTGTGGGCGGTCGCGGACAGCAGGTCCAGCCCGCTGGCGCGGAAATCGACCGGTTGCGTCTTCACCGCCTGGACGGCATCGCTGTGTGACCAGGCACCGGCCTGCCGGGCCGCGGCGGCCAGCGCGGAGACCGGTTGCAACGCGCCGGTCTCGTTGTTGGCCCAGTGCACCGACAGCACCGCCGTGGGTACGCGCAGCGCCCGCCCGATCTCGTCCGGGTCGATGCGGCCGTCGGCATCCACGCCCGCGACGATCAGCTCGGCCCCTTCGGCGGCGCAGGCGGCTGCGCTCGCCGCCACCGCGGGGTGCTCGGTCGCGGAGATGATCATCCGGTTGGCCTGTGCCCGACGCGCGATCCAACTGCCACGGACCGCGATGTTGTCGGCCTCGGTGCCGCCCGAGGTGAAGATCACCTCCGGCGGCGCGGCGCCGAGATCGGCGGCGATGGACTCCCGGGCCTCCTCCAGCACCCGGCGGGCGCGGCGACCGGAGGCGTGCAGCGACGAGGGGTTGCCCGGTTGCCCGGCCTCGGCCGCGAACGCGGCCGCGGCCTCCGCCCGCATCGGGGCGGAGGCCGCGTGATCGAGATAGCTGCGGGCGTCGGGCACGCTCAGCCCCGGGCCGCCTTCACCTGCTCGGTCGCCGCGGGCAGCACGGTGTGCAGATCGCCGACGATGCCGAGGTCGGCGAGCTCGAAGATCGGCGCCTCCTCGTCCTTGTTGATCACCACGATCGCCTTCGAGGTCTGCATCCCGGCGCGGTGCTGGATGGCACCGGAGATGCCCGCCGCGACGTAGAGCTGCGGGGACACCGTCTTGCCGGTCTGGCCGACCTGGAAGTTGTGCGGGTACCAGCCGGAGTCGACCGCGGCGCGCGAGGCGCCGACGGCGGCGCCGAGCGCATCGGCGAAGGCCTCGACCTCGTCGAAGTTGCCGCCGGTGCCACGGCCGCCGGAGACGACGATCGCCGCCTCGGTCAGCTCGGGCCGCCCGGTCGCGGGCTTCTCCTCCGAGGACACGATCCGCGCGCCCTTGGCCGCATCGGAGATGGTGACCGCTGCGTCCTCGACGGCGTCGCTGCCTGCCGCCGCCTCGGGTGCGACCGAGTTGGCCTTGACGGTGATCACCGGCGCGGCGCCGGCATCGGCGTTCACGGTCCAGTTGCCGGCGAAGACCGACTGCTTGGTGCTCACACCGTCCCCGCCGGCGTTCACGTCGACGGCGTCCGTGATCAGCCCGCCGCCGCGGCGTACCGCCAGGCGACCGGCGATCTCCTTGTTCTCCGGCGTCGAGCTGAGCAGCACCGCCGTGTCGTCGCCGGCCAGCCCGGCCAGCGCATCGACCTTCGGCACCACCAGGTACTCGGCGATCGCCGGATCGCCGACGGCCAGAGTCTTCGTCGCCCCGTACTCCGCGAGCTGCGGCGCCAGTGCGGCCGCGTCGTCGCCGAACACCACGGCGACCGGCTCACCGATCCGGCGCGCCAGGGTCAACAGTTCAAAGGTCGGCTTGGCGACCTTGCCGTCAGCCGCCTCGACGACCACCAGGACATCACTCATTCTCGGTTCTCCTTATCGCTCGTCGTCGGGATCACAGGTACTTGCCGGCGACCAGGAACTCGGTCAGCGCCGTGGCGCCCGACCCGTCCTCGTCGGTCACGACCTTGCCGGCCTCCTTGGGCGGACGCGGCGCGGTCTCGGTGACCTTGGTCCGGGCGGCGGCCAGGCCGACCCCGCCGGCGTCGACGCCCAGGTCCTCCAGCGTCCACTCGTCGACGGGCTTCTTCTTAGCGGCCATGATCCCCTTCATCGAGGGGTAGCGGGCCTCGCCCGACTGGTCGGTGACGCTGACCACCGCCGGCAGGGTGGCCTCGATCCGCTGGCTGGCGGAATCGCCGTCGCGGCGGATCTTCACCGTGTCGCCGTCGACCGACAGCTCACTGGCCAGCGTGACGCCCGGCCAGCCGAGCCGCTCGGCGAGCATCGCGGGCACGACGCCCATCGTGCCGTCGGTGGAGGCCATGCCCGCGATCACCAGGTCGGGGCCGATCTTGCCGATCGCCGCGGCGAGGATCTCACTGGTGGCCAGCGCATCGGATCCGTGCACCTGCTCGTCGCTGACATGGACACCGGCATCGGCGCCCATCTGCAGCGCCTTCTTGATCGCGTCCGCGGCGTCGTCCGGGCCCAGCGTCAGCGCGACCACTTCGACGTCGTCACCGTTCTCGGCCACCTGGAGCGCCTGCTCGATGGCGTACTCGTCAAGCTCGGACAAGATGCCGTCGGCGCCGTCGCGGTCGACGGTGCCGTCATCGGCAAACTCGCGGTCGCCGGTGGCATCGGGCACGTACTTCACCAGTGCAACGATCTTCATCTCTCTCCACTTCACCGTGTAGGGGTCGCCGTCGAGGATGGAGCGTACCAATGCTACTCCCGGGTAACTTCCGCGACCATGACCAGCCTAGCGGTCGCTCAGGTAACGTTGCGTGGCGGTGCCGACCCACCGACCGTGATGCGCTAGAACTGACCCGTTCATCGTCGAGCGAGACCATGCGGCGAAAGCGCCGAACCCCGACGGAAGGGACAGCATGTCGACCCCACCGCCCCCCGTGATCGACTCACGCGTCCTCGGCGCGCGGCTCTGCGAGGGGGGCACGCGCTTCGGGCTCTGGGCGCCACGCGCCACCCGGGTCGAGCTGGCGTTGGTCGATCCCCAGCGCAAGCAGCGCAATCTCGACATGCAACGCTCCGATGCCGACGGCGTGTGGACGGTGTTCGCGCCGGGCGTCGGTCCCGAGCAGCGCTATGGCTTTCGGGTGCACGGCCCGTGGGACCCCGACGACGGGGCCCGATTCAATCCGGCGAAGCTGCTGCTCGATCCGTACGCACGGGCGATCACCGCCGGGGTGGACTACTCGGGGCCGATCCTCGATCACACCGCCGAGTCCGACTACGAGGTGGACACCACCGACAGCTACCTGGCGGTGCCGCTGAGCGTCGTCGTCGCCGACTCCCCGCCCCCCACCCCGATCGCGCGGCGCCGGCCGCTGGCCGAGAGCGTGATCTACGAGGCGCACGTCAAGGGCCTGACCCGGCTGCACCCGGCCGTGCCCGAGCACCTGCGCGGCACGTTCGCCGGGCTCGCGTACCCGGCCATGATCGACTACCTGACCGAGCTCGGGGTGACCGCGGTCGAGCTGCTGCCCAGCCACTACTTCGTCTCCGAGCCGTTCATCGTGGGCCGCGGGCTGTCCAACTACTGGGGTTACAACACCCTCGGCTTCTTCGCCCCGCACTCGGCGTACGGCTCGGTCGGCACGACCGGGGAGCAGGTGCGCGAGTTCAAGGACATGGTCAGCGCGCTGCACGAGGCCGGCATCGAGGTGATCCTGGACGTCGTCTACAACCACACCGGTGAGGGTGGCCATGAGGGCCCGACGCTGAGCTTCCGGGGGATCGATCACGCGGGTTATTACCGGCTGACCGAGGACCTGCGCAACGACTACGACGTCACCGGTTGCGGCAACTCCGTGGACACCGCGCATCCCGGCGTGCTCACCATGATCATCGACTCGATGCGCTACTGGGTGACCGAGATGGGCGTTGACGGCTTCCGCTTCGACCTGGCCACCGAGCTGATTCGCGATGATCAACACCATGTGGACCAGGAGCACGAGTTCAAGGCGTTGATCGAATCGGATCCCACCTTCGACGGGATCAAGATGATCGCCGAGCCCTGGGACCTCGGACCCTACGGCTACCAGGTCGGCAACTGGGGGCCGGGCTGGAGCGAATGGAACGACCGCTTCCGCGGGTACGCCCGGGACTTCTGGCGCGGGCACACCGACGGCGTGGACGAGCTCGCCACCAGGCTCGCCGGCTCCGCCGACATCTTCGACCACGACGGCCGCCCCGCGTCGAGTTCGATCAACTTCGTCACCGCGCACGACGGGTTCACCCTGCGCGATCTGGTCACCTACGACGGCAAGCACAACGAGGCCAACGGCGAGGACAATCGCGACGGCACCGACGACAACCGTTCCTGGAACTGCGGCGTCGAGGGCGAGACCGACGACCCGGCGATCAACGCGCTCCGGACGCGCCAGATGAAGAATCTGATGATCACGCAACTGCTCGCCGTCGGCGTACCGATGATCACCGCCGGCGACGAGTTCGCCCGCACGCAGGGCGGCAACAACAACGCCTACTGCCAGGACGGGCCGATCTCGTGGGTGCACTGGGACCTGCTCGACCGACACGGCGAGCTGCACGGGCTGGTCCGGGCGACGCTGGCGCTGCGGGCGAAGTACCCGGTGCTGCGCCGCAATCGCTTCCACTACGGTCGCGAGCTGTCCGATCTGCAGGGCAAGCCGCTCGGCCGCAAGGACGTCGCCTGGTTCTCCGAGTCCGGTACGGAGATGACGGGCGACCAGTGGGCCGACGGGTCCCGGCGCCTGCTCGGCTGGTACGTCTCGGATCGGCGCGCCGCGTTCCTGAGCTGGTTCAACGGTGGCCCCGACGAGGTCGAGGTGGTGCTGCCGGCCGCCCCCTGGGCGACCTCGTGGCACCTGGAGATCGAGACCGGTCCGCCCGGCGAGCTGCCGGCACACCCGCTGGAGCCGGGCACCACGCTGCGGCTGCCGGGCCGCACGGTCGCGGTGCTGCGCGCGGACGTGCCGGTCTGGGCCGCGGCGAACCGGGCGCGCGAGCAGGCACGCCCGGCCGCCGGTGAGGCGGGCGACCCGAGCCAGCGGGGCCGCCCCGGTCCGCGCTGAGCCGAGCGCCCGTCCGACTCGGGCCGATCAGCCCCTCGCGCGCGCCGCGCGGCGCGCCAGGCGCTCGTGGGAATCGATGCTCGCCTGCTCGGCGAGCTCGTGGGCGAGCACCTGGCCCATCCGGCGGCAGAACGCCGCCGGCTCCTCGGCCGCATCGGGCCGCTCGGGCACGATCTTGTCGACGATGCCGGCCGCCAGCAGCTCGGCCGAACTGACGCCCTGGGCCTCCGCGAGCTCGGCCGCGTGATCGGTGTCGCGGTGGATGATCGCCGACGCGCCCTCGGGCGGGAGCGGTGAGAGCCAGCCGTGCTGGGCGCAGATCACCCGGTCGGCCGGCAGCAGGGCGAGCGCGCCGCCGCCGGTGCCCTGACCGATGATCACCGACACGGTGGGCGTCGGCAACGTGGCCAGGTCGGTCAGGCAGCGGGCGATCTCGCCGGCCAGCCCGCCCTCCTCGGCCGCCACGCTGAGCGCGGCGCCCGGGGTGTCGATCACGGTCAGCAGCGGCAACCCGAGCTCGGTGGCCAGTCGCATCCCGCGGCGAGCCTCGCGCAATGCGCCAGGCCCGAGCGGCTGCTCGGCGGTCTGGCCGCGGCGATCCTGGCCGAGCAGCACGCAGGGCACCCCGCCGAAGCGGGCCAGCGCCAGCATCAGTCCGGGATCACGCTCCCCCTGGCCGGTGCCGTTCAGCATCGACACATCGGTGGCCGCATATTTCAGCAGCCGGCGTACCCCCGGCCGGTCGCGGCGCCGCGAACGGGTGATCGACTCCCAGGCCGGCACCGGCTCGATCGGTTCGGCGGGCGGTTCGGCCGGTGCCGCCATCCGGTCACCGACGAGCACCCGCAACGCCCGCGCGGCGATCTCGGCGAGCTGATCGGGTGGGACGACCGCGTCGATCAGCCCGTGGGCGTAGAGGTTCTCCGCGACCTGGATGCCCTCGGGGAAACTCGCGCCGTAGAGCGCCTCGTAGACCCGCGGCCCGAGGAAGCCGATCAGCGCACCGGGTTCGGCCACCGTCAGATGCCCGAGCGCGCCCCAGGAGGCCAGCACACCGCCGGTGGTCGGATGGCGCAGATAGACCAGATAGGGCAGCCCGGCCCGCTTGTGTGCGGCGAGCGCCGCGCCGATCCCGATCATGCCGACGAAGGCCGGCGTACCCTCCTGCATCCGGGTCCCGCCGGAGGCCGTGGCCGCGAGCAGCGGCAACCGCTCGGCGGTGGCCCGGTGCACGGCGTCGATCAGCCGTCGGGTCGCGGCGCGCCCGATGGATCCGCCAAGGAAACCGAACTCGCAGACCATCACCGCGACCCGGCGCCCGTCCAGGGTGCCGCAACCGGTGATCACCGACTCGTCGAGCCCAGTCCGGTCCCGGGCCGCCGCGAGTGAGGCGGCATAGTCCGGGTCGGCCGGCTCGGGGACCGGGGAATCCCAACTGACGAAGGAATCCGCGTCCAGCGTCGCGGCCAGCAGTTGTGGACCGCTGAGCCGCGGGGCCTCAGTCATCGCCGGCAACGGACTCACCGGCCACCCACCGCCGCAGCGCGTCGGCGTCGGCATCGAGCACCGGAGGCGCGGCGTGCCGCGTGCGGGTGACCTCGCGCTCCGCACCGGAGGAATCGACCGAGAAGAACCGCAGCGGAGGGCCGGGCAGCCGGATTCCGCCGAGCTGATCATGGTCGACATCGATCAGCAGCCCCTGGGAGGCGGTCTGTTCCCAGTTGTAGACCTCGGCGAGATCGCGTACCCGACCGGCCGGCACCCCGGCCGTCGCCAGTTGGTCCAACACCTCGTCCGGCGACAGGTCGGCGAAGGTCTGTTCGAGCAGCGCGGTCACCTGCTGCCGATTGCCGACCCGCTCGGCATTGGTCACCATCCCCGGAGTCTGCGGATCGAGCCCGAAGGCCGCACACAGCTTGCGCCACAGCGAATCATTGGCGGCGGCGATCTGCACCGACCCGCCACGGCAGTGGAACAGTCCGTAGGGCGTGATCGACGGGTGACTGTTGCCCTGGGCGCGTCCGGTCTGACCGGCGACGGTCTGGCGGGTGCCCTGGAAGGCGTGCACCCCGACCACCGAGGCGAGCAGCGATGTCCGCACGACCTGGCCGTGACCGGTGCGCTCGCGCTCGTGCAGCGCGGCCAGTACGCCGAAGGCGCCGTACATGCCGGCCAGCAGGTCGGCGATCGGTACGCCCACGCGGGTCGGCTCCTCCGGACCCGGGCCGGTCAGCGACATCAGCCCCGCCTCGCCCTGCAGGATCTGGTCGTAGCCCGCGCGGCCGCCCTCCGGCCCATCGTGCCCGAAGCCGGTGATGGACAAGATCACCAGGCGCGGGTTCAGTTCCAACAGCTCGGTGGTGCCGAGACCGAGACGATCCATCACCCCGGTCCGGAAGTTCTCGCAGACCACGTCCGCGCGGGCGATCAGCTCGCGCAGCACCTGGCGCCCGTCGTCGGACTTGAGGTCGAGCGCGACGGACTCCTTGTTGCGATTGCAGGACAGGAAGTAGGTGGACACCCCGTCGACGAACGGCGGGCCCCACCCTCGGGTCTCATCGCCCGAACCCGGCGCCTCGACCTTGATCACGCGGGCACCGAGGTCGCCGAGCATCATTGCCGCATGCGGCCCGGCCAGCGCGCGGGTGAGGTCGATGACGACGAGGTCGGACAGTGGGCCGGGGTGCGAGGGATTCGAATCGTTGTGCATCACAGCCATCCTGGCACCACCAGCGCGAGCCAGGCCACGACGGGCGCGATGACCATGATCGACATCCCCCAGATCAACAGCGTACGGAACACCCGGTCACGATCCTCGGTCTCGGAGTTGGCCACCACGAGCGCGCCGTTGGTCGAGAACGGGCTGCAGTCGACGACCGACGAGGCGATGGCGAGCGCGCAGATCATGCCGACCGCGCCGACCTGCCCCGTGACCAGGAAGGGCACGGCGAGCGGGATCAGGGCGCCCAGGATGCCCGTGGTGGAGGCGAAGGCCGAGACCACCGCGCCGATCACACAGATCAGCAGGGCCACCAGGAGCGGCGTACCGATACCGGCGACGGACTCGCCGAGCCAGGCGACGACACCCTGCTCCTCGAGCAGACCGACGTAGGTGACGATGCCGCCGATCAGCAAGACGGTTCCCCAGGCGATCTTGTCCACCGCGCCCTTGGCACTGCCGGGGAAGATCAGCGTGAGCACGACGGCGATGGCGAGCGCGGTGAAGCCGACGTCGAGCTTGAAGATCAATGCGCCGACGGCGAGCGCGGCCAGGCCCAGCAGGGTCAGCGCGCGCGGGGCATTCAGCCGGTGCCCCTCATCGGGCGGCTCTGCCGCGGCGCTGCCCGCCGAGCCGGCCTGGCCGCGGCGGACGGCCGCCTCGGGGGTCCCGGTGACCTCGGCGTGGGCGACTCGTTCGGCCTGCTCGGCCGCGGCATCGAGATCGGCGCCGGCGCCGCGGCCGACGAGGCGCGGGCCACCGAAGACCACGAAGGCGAGTCCGGCGATGAGCAGCGAGGCGCCGAACGTGGTCAGGAACAGCACCAGCGGATTGCTGGGCAACTGGCTGCGCTCGACGACACCGTTGGTGATCGAGCCGAAGATGCCGATCGGTGAGAAGCTGCCGGCGGTCGCGCCCTGCACCACCATCATGCCCATCATCACCGGGTGGATCCGGTAGCGGCTGGCGAAGCCGAGTGCGATTGGCGCGACGATGGCCACCGCGGCCGGGGACACGGCACCGACCGCCGTGATCGCCGCGCAGACGGCGAACATCGCCCACGGAATCAGCGCGACGCGGCCGCGCACCGCGCGCACCACGGCATGCACGATCCAGTCGACGGTGCCGTTGTTCTTGGCCAGCGCGAACAGGTACGTGACGCCGACGAGGATGACGAACAGGCTGGCCGGAAAACCCGCCAGCACATCGTCGACATCGCCGCCGAAGACGACGATCCCGACCACCGCGGCGGCGACCAGGGCGAGGGCGCCCATGTTCACCGGACGCACGGTCGCGATCAGGAAGACGGCTGCGAGTACGAGGAGTGAGATGATCTGGACGCTCATTGGTGCGCGACCTCCCTGTCGGCGGGCCCAGCGGAATATTGGCCTAGCCTCTAGGCCGGTGCCATGATTGTCAAGCACGTCGAAGTCGACCGACGGGAGATCCGATGGCCACCTCGGGCCCCGGGCCGCTGGCCCGTCCCCCGCTGTACGAGCAGCTCGCCGAGCACATCTCCGCGTTCATCGACGCCCAGGGCCTCGGCCCGGGCGATCGGCTGCCGCCCGAGCGCGCACTGGCCTCGGAGCTGGGCGTCAGCCGGGCGACACTGAGCCGCGCCCTGGTCGCACTCGAGGTCCGGGGGCTGGTCTCGGTGCAGCACGGCAACGGCGCGGTGGTGTTGGGGCGCGTCGACCCGGACCACCCTTGGGCAACCGGCCGACTCGCGCCGCCCCAGCTCGCGGGCCTGCGCGCCAGCCTGGTCTCCGGTCTGGCGCGGCTCGCCGCCGAACGAGCCGGGGCAACCGCGCGCGAGGCGATGCTCGCGCCGGACGGTACACCGCCCACCTGGCCCGACCTGTGGCGCGCGTTGCGCCGGCTGGCCGACGACGAGGCGCTGGCCACGGCGGTGCAGGAGGTCGTCTCCGCGGCGGGCGGCGCGGACCCGGACACGGACGCCCTGACCCGGCTGGCGGCCGCCGTGCGCAGCGGCCGGCCCGAGCTGGCCGCCGAGGCCGCGTGGGGGCTGTGGTGAACATTCCCCGCTCTGCGCCCCGATTGGGTGCCCACCGCCGCTGCCCATCCAGCACCGCGCCCGATAGCGTGGGAGCGTGACTCCGGCAACAGCGGCGAAGGGCAAGAAGCGCAAGGATCCGGCGGGCGGGTCGACGGCCAGCACCGGCCCGGCGGGACACAAGGGTGGCCGGCGCAAGCCGCCGCGCCCCACCGGCATCGGCCGGATTCCGGTCACCAAGGTCTCCCCCGTCGTGGAGGGCGGCGCCTATCCGGCCAATGCCGTCGTCGGCGAGGAGCTGCCGATCCGGGCCAAGGTCTTCCGGGAGGGGCACGACGCGGTCAACGCCTCGGTGGTGCTGACCGATCCGAACGGCGCCGAGCGCCGCGTCGACATGGCGCGGTTCGGGCCGCTCGGGCTGGACGGCTGGGAGGCATGGGTACGCCTGGACGCCGAAGGCCCGTGGACGTTCCGGGTCGAGGGCTGGGACGACCCCTGGGGCACGTGGCACCACGTCGCCGAGGTGAAGCTCCCCGCCGGCATCGACGTCGAACTGGTCTGTGCCGAGGGCCGGGCCCTGATCGAGGAGACCGCCGAGACCGCCCGCACGGCAGGCGACCGGGCCGCGGTCACCGCGCTCGGCGACGCCGCGCGCGCACTGGACCCGGGCCGGCCCGGACCCGACCTGTGGCAGAGCGCCGACTCCCCCGCCCTGGCCGCCGCGATGCGCGCCCACGGCCCGCGCCGGTTGGTCTCCCCGACGCCGGACTATCCGTTGTGGTGCGAGCGCCGGCGGGCGCTGTTCGGCTCCTGGTATGAGTTCTTCCCCCGCTCGGCGGGTGCGGTGCACCACGAGGACGGCAGTTGGACCTCGGGCACCTTCGACTCCTCCCACGAGCGCCTGGAGGCCGCCGCGGCGATGGGCTTCGACGTGGTCTACCTGCCGCCGATCCACCCGATCGGCCGGGCGTACCGCAAGGGACGCAACAACACCCTCACCCCGGGCCCGCACGACCCCGGCTCGCCGTGGGCGATCGGCGCCGCCGAGGGCGGCCACGACGCGATCCACCCCGATCTCGGCGATTTCGACTCCTTCGACCGATTCGTGGCGCGCGCCCGCGAACTCGGCCTGGAGGTCGCCCTCGACCTCGCGCTGCAGGCCTCGCCCGACCATCCGTGGGTGCATGATCATCCGGAGTGGTTCACCACCCGCGCCGACGGCACGATCGCGTATGCGGAGAACCCGCCGAAGAAGTACCAGGACATCTACCCGATCAACTTCGACAACGATCCCGAGGGGATCTACAGCGAATGCCTGCGGATCGTGAACCTGTGGATCGATCACGGGGTGACGATCTTCCGGGTGGACAATCCGCACACCAAGCCGGTGGAGTTCTGGGCCTGGCTGCTGGCCGAGGTACGCCGTGATCATCCGGAGGTGATCTTCCTCGCCGAGGCCTTCACCAAGCCCGAGATGATGCACACCCTCGGCAAGATCGGCTTCCACCAGTCCTACACCTACTTCACCTGGCGCAACGAGAAGTGGGAGCTCGAGGAGTACCTCACCGAGCTGAGCACCGAGACCGACGCGTTCTTCCGGCCGAACTTCTTCGTCAACACGCCCGACATCCTGCCCGGATATCTCGTCCACGGCGGCCCGCCCGCGTTCACCGTCCGCGCGGTGCTGGCGGCGACACTGTCGCCGACCTGGGGGGTCTACTCGGGCTTCGAGCTGTTCGAGAACGTCAACCTGCGGCCCGGCAGCGAGGAGTACCTCAACTCCGAGAAGTACGAATACCGGCCGCGGGACTACGCCGCCGAGCCGAATCTGGGCATCTTGTTGACCCGGCTGAACGAGATCCGCCGCGCGCACCCCGCGCTGCAGCAGTTGCGCAACCTGACCTTCCACCACGCGCCGAATGCGCAGGTGATGTGTTACTCCAAGCGCGACCCGGCGCACGTGGACGCCGACGGCGCACCGGCCGCGGGCGACTTCGACGAGGTCATCGTCGCGGTCAGCCTGGAGCCGAAGGCGACGGTCGAGTCGGAGGTCTTCCTCGACTCCGAGGCGCTCGGCCTCGAACCGGACGAGTTGATCACCGTCCGCGACGAGCTGACCGGTGAGACCTTCGAGTGGGGCGCGCGCAATTTCGTCCGCCTGACGCCGGAGCACCCGGCGCACGTGTTCAGCGTCCGACGGGGCGCGGGAAGGGGTGTGCGATGAGCCCGACGCTCGTGGCGACGGAACTGGTGTGGCGACACATCCGGTCGAGCCGCTGGTTCTCCGGCCGCTCCGGCCGGTTGGTCAACATCGTCGCGCTGCCCTGGCTGTCGGGGCGGCCGCTGTGGGTGCGCACCGAGCTCGCCGAGGTCGAGCTGGACGACGGCTCGGTGCACCAGTACCAGGTGGTGCTCGCCTATCGGCCGGCCTGGGGCGCGCCGGAGGGCGCCCTCGGGGTGATCGAACACCCGGAGCTGGGCCGGGTGGCGGTCTTCGACGCGACCGCCGACCGCGAGGCGCTCGGCGTGCTGTTGGACCGGTTGATCTCCGGTGGCGAGGTTCGCGACGGCGGGCACCTGCTGCGGTTCCGCACCTTCGGGGCGCTGCGGCCGGGGCTGGCGGTACGCCCGGTCGCCGGCGAGCAGTCCAACACCTCGCTGCTGGTCGGCGGGGACTATCTGCTGAAGATCTTCCGGCGACTGCAGCCGGGACCGAGCGTGGACATCGAGGTGCTTCGCGCCCTGCCCGCCGGCCCCGGCAGCCCGACGGTCGATCTTCGCGGGGTCGTCGAGGCCGAGTGGCCCGGCGAGGACGCCGACGACCAGCCGGGTCGGGCCGACCTGGCGATGATCACCGACCAGGTGCCGGCGGCGACGGACGGTGCCACCCACGACGGCTGGGAGCTGGCGGTCGCGGCGGCGCGCGAGGGTGCGGACTTCACCGGGCCGGCCGCCGAGCTGGGCACGACGCTGCGCCGGCTGCACGCCGCGCTCGCCGAGGCGTTCGGGACCTCCGAGGTCGCCGGCGACGTGTTCGCCGGGCGGCTGCGGCACGAGTTCACCCGCGCATCGCGTGAGGTCGCGCAGCTCGAGGCGTACCTCCCGCACGCGGAGCGGCTGCTGGAGCCCGTCGCCGCCCAGGACCGGGTGCCCACCCAGCGGATCCACGGCGACTTCCATCTCGGCCAGGCCCTGCGCACGGCCGACGGCTGGAAGATCATCGACTTCGAGGGCGAGCCGCTGCGCGCGATCGACGAGCGGCGGGCGCCGGACAGTGTCTGGCGCGACGCCGCCGGGGTGCTGCGCTCGCTGGACTACGCCGGCGCGACCGCCCGTCGCGCGGGTGCCGACGAGGCGGCCACGACCGCGTGGGTACGCGAGGCGCAGCGAGCCTTCATCGACGCCTACGCACCCGAACGCGACGAAGCGGGCGAGCAGTTGCTGGCCGCCGGCGCGGCGACGAAGGCCGCCTACGAGGCCGCGTACGAGACGCGGCACCGCCCGGACTGGCTGCCGATCCCGCTCGCGGCGCTGGCCGCGCTGGCCGGGACCGGCACGACACCCGATCCGCCCGCGCCCGATGCGCCTCCACCCGATGCACCCCCATCCGATGCACCCGCACCCGATGCACCCGCACCCGATGCACCCGCACCGGACTCCGACCCGTCGGCCGCGGAACGGCCGGTCGACCAGACCCGCTTCGGCGGCCTGGCCGGCTGGGACCTGGAGGGCTTCCACAGCGGTGGCGACACGGAGGCGTGGAAGCGCCTCGGCTCGCACGTGCTGACCGTGCCGGGCCCGGACGGTCCGGTCAGCGGTACCCGGTTCGCGGTCTGGGCGCCGCAGGCCCGCGCGGTCTCGGTCGCGGGCGATTTCAACGGCTGGGCGGGCACGCCGCTGGAGCTGATGCCCGGGACCGGGGTGTGGGCGGGCTTCGTGCCGGGCGTCGGCGTGGGTGCGTTGTACAAGTTCCAGATCCTGACCCGGGACGGCGAGTGGCTGGAGAAGGCCGACCCGATGGCGCGCTACGCCGAGCAGCCGCCGGCCACCGCCTCCATCGTCTGGGAGTCCGGCTACGAGTGGCGAGACGAGGAGTGGCTCGCCCGGCGCGCCCGGAGCGAGCCCAGGGTCGAGCCGATCAGCATCTACGAGGTTCACCTCGGCTCGTGGCGTGGCGCCAAGGGCTATCGGGAGCTGGCCGACGAGCTGATCGAGTACGTGACCTGGCAGGGCTACACGCATGTGGAGTTCCTGCCGCTCGCCCAACACCCGTTCGCCCCGTCCTGGGGCTACCAGGTGACCGGCTATTTCGCGCCGCAGTCGACGATGGGCGACCCGGATGATCTTCGCTACCTGATCGACCGGCTGCACGCCGCGGGCATCGGCGTACTGCTGGACTGGGTGCCCGGGCACTTCCCGAAGGATGCCTGGGCGCTCGGCCGCTTCGACGGCTCGGCGCTGTACGAGCACGCCGACCCCCGACAGGGCGAGCACACCGACTGGGGCACCTACATCTTCAACTTCGGTCGCAACGAGGTGAAGAGCTTCCTGGTCTCCAATGCCCTGTACTGGATCGAGGAGTTCCACATCGACGGGCTGCGGGTCGACGCCGTCGCCTCGATGCTCTATCTCGACTACTCCCGCAACGAGGGCGAGTGGGTGCCGAATCAGTACGGCGGCCGGGAGAACCTCGAGGCGATCGACTTCCTGCGCTATGTGAACACCCACCTGCACGACCGGGTGCCGGGGATCATGACGATCGCCGAGGAGTCGACCTCGTTCCCGGGGGTGACCAGGCCGGCCGCCGAGGGGGGCCTGGGCTTCACCTTCAAGTGGAACATGGGCTGGATGAACGACACGCTGTCCTATCTCGGGCGCGAGCCGATCCACCGGCAGTACCACCATCACGACATGACCTTCTCGATGGTCTACGCCTGGAGCGAGAACTTCATCCTGCCGATCAGCCACGACGAGGTGGTGCACGGCAAGGGCTCCATGATCAACAAGGTCCCGGGCGACGACTGGCAGAAGTTCGCCACGCTCCGGGCGTACTACGCGTTCATGTGGAGCCATCCCGGCAAGCAGTTGTTGTTCATGGGCCAGGAGTTCGGGCAGCGGCCGGAGTTCGACGAGTCGGTGCCCCCCGAATGGTGGGTCAGCGACCTGTGGGGGCACAACGGTCTGCAACAGCTCGTCCGCGACCTGAACCGGACCTACCGCGACAACCCCGCACTGTGGAGCATCGACAACGCACCGAGCGGCTTCGCCTGGATCGACGCCGATGACTCCGGTGGCAATGCCTTCTCCTTCCTGCGGTTCGGCGCGAACGGCGAGCAGTTGGCCGCGGTGATCAACTTCTCGCCCGAGCCGCGGGAGGACCTGCGGATCGGACTGCCCGCCGAGGGCACCTGGCGCGAGGTGCTGAACACCGATGCGGAGTTCTACGACGGGACGGGGCGCTTCGGCAACTCGGGGCAGGTGATCGCCCGGCCCGTCCCGCACGGGAACTTCCCGGCGAGCGCATCGATCGTGCTGCCGCCGCTGGCCGCGCTCTGGTTCGTTCACGATCCGCACGGCCCGGTCGATGACCTCGGTTGACATCACCATCGGTCCCGACCGGACGGCCCGGCTGCGCTGGGACGGCGCTCCCGACCGCGCGATGATCGCGACCGCCGCCGCGCAGGCGCTGGACCAGGCCGACCGGGTGGAGGCCGAGGTCGCAGACACCGACGTGCCCGCGCGACGGGCACTGCACCAGGCCGGCTTCCGCTCCGAGGGGGTACGCCGCCGCGCCCTGCCCGGTCCGGGCGGCGCGATGCTCGATGCCCGGATCTATGCGCGGCTCGCCGACGACGAGGTGGCGGGCCCGCTCGCCTTCTCCCAGGTGATGAACACCGTCCTGCCCCGCACCCGGCTGATCGCGCATGTGCTGTTCCGGCGTACCGATCCCGCCGGCGGGCCGATGCAGTATCTGTTCTGCCAGACCGTGTTCAAGACCGACTGGGAGTTGCCGGGCGGGGTGGTCGAGCCCGGCGAGTCCCCGCGCACCGGCGCCGTTCGCGAGGTTGCCGAGGAGCTCGGGCTGGCGGTCGAGGTGGGCGAGGTGCTGGCCGTCGACTGGCTGCCGCCCTATCTCGGCTGGGACGATGCCCTGGAGTTGATCTTCGACGGCGGCGAGCTGAGCGCCGAGCAGTGTGCGGCGATGGTGCTGCAGCCGAGCGAGATCGCGGCGGTGCACTGGACCAGCGCCGAGCAGGCCTACCCGATGCTCCGGGCCGGCGCGGCCCGGCGCCTGAAGTTGATCACGGAGCGGCCCGGCGCGACGCACTACCTGGAGGATGGCGACCCGCCGGGGTGAATCGCCGCTCGTGCCAGACTGTCGGCATGACCGAACCCCATCGCGAGTCATCGGCAGCACGGCCGACGGAGGACGCGGTCGAGGGCCCCGCCGCGGAGCCGTCGCCCGATCCGGGGCACTTCCGGCACTGGCGTCGTTGGTTGGTCGTCGGCGCCCTGCTGGTCGCTGCCGGATTGCTGCTGTTCTTCGTCTGGACCTCGTTCCTGCCCCGTTGGTGGGCGCAGACGATCAGTCGGCAGACGGGAGGCACCTTCTCCGGTGGGGTCGGCTGGGGCCTGATCCTCGGCTTCCTGTTCACCCTGGTGCCGCTGTTGATCATGGGCGTCGCGCTGTTCCGGAACTGGAAGTACCTCGGCGTGCGCATCGCCCTGGCGGTGCTCGCGATCCTGCTCGCCGTGCCCAACCTGATCACCCTGAGCGTCTCGGTGGCACCGGGGCGGGCGAACGAGATCGCGCGTACCACGATGGACGTGAACGCGCCCTGGTTCCGCGGAGCGACCGGTATCGGCGCCGCGATCGCCGGTGCGGTCGCGATCGTGTTGTGGATCCTCGGCTACATCCGCCGCAGCCGCGGCCGCGAGGTCCGTCGCCTGCGCGCCGAACTCGACGCCGCCGACTGACCGGCACCGAAATCGTTCCCGCGAAACTCTGGCGCATCGCGGCGACAGCTGATTAAAGTACTTCGATACCCCTCTCGGGGAGTCGAAGGAGACGCTGTGCGACGACGGAGCCGCCACATGAGACAACCGATGCGCCGCCGGATCCCCGCCGTCCTGGCCGCGACCGCGCTGCTGGGTCTGACGGCCCCGGCCACGGCCCACGCGGCCGACGGGTTCGAACCGTACGTGGCGATCGCCCCCGCGGCAGGCAAGCCGAACGTGTTGCAACTCGGCGACTCCTACTCCTCCGGCGTCGGCGCGCACGAGTTCGGGCAGGTACTGAACTACGCGCAGCTTCGGTGCGGCCGCTCCGCGACCAACTGGGGTCAGCAGTTCGCCGAGCGGATCGGCGGCAGCTACGTGAATGCGGCGTGCGGCGGCGCGACCTTCGCCGACCTGACGGGCGAGCAGGACTTCTGGGGTCCGGTGGCGCCACAGCTCGACGCCGTCAGCACCGACGCCGACCTCGTGCTGATGACGATGGGCGGTAACGACTTCGGCTTCCCCGCGCTCATCGGCCCCTGCTTCGACGACAAGGACGCGGCGAAGTGCCGCGAGGCCCTCGCGTCCTCGCTCGACTCGGTGCGGCCGGGCGGCAAGGTCGAGAGGACCGCCGACGAGGGGATCGGGCTGATCCGCGGGAAGCTGCGTCCCGATGCCAAGCTGATCTGGCTGTCCTATCCCGACCTGACGAGCGCGGACTCCGTGCCGCTGGGCACCGGCGACGACACCTACGACTATGTCCCCGACCTGCGCCGGCTGATCGACGACTTCATCGACCTGCAGCACCGCGTCGCCGACCGGGCCAACGCGGAAGCGGGCGCCGAGGTGCACGTCGTCGACACCATCCCCGACGCGTTCGAGGGGAACTCGCTCGACCAGAGCCAGGGCCGGTACCAGACAAACCTGCCGGCCGAGTCCGACGACTCGTGGCTGATCGGCCTCGACGACCCGTACGGCTTCGAGAGCTACCACCCCAAGCAGCGCGGCTACGACGCGTACGCCGACGCGCTCCACGACTACTACGTCGCGAACATCGCCCCCACTCCTACTCCTACTCCTGGCCCAACCACACCCCCGCCGACGACGCCCCCGCCGACGACCGCCCCCGCCTCGGCACCGCCGACGGCGGGCGTACTCCCCCCGTACGTGGCCATCCCGGCGCAGGCGAGCAAGCCTGCCGTGGTCCAGCTCGGCGATTCCTACTCCTCCGGCGTCGGCGCCCACCCGTTCGGCCGGTTGACCTACGTACAGAACCTGCGGTGCGGCCGCTCCGAGACCACGTACGGTCAACTGTTCGCCGAACGGATCGGTGGCAGCTACGTCAACGCCGCATGCGGCGGCGCGCAGTTCCCCGACCTGACGGGCCAGCAGGACTCCGGCGGGCCGGTGGCGCCGCAGGTCGACGCGGTGACAACCGACACCGACATCGTGTTGATGACGATGGGCGGCAACGACTTCGGCTTCGGCGGCCTCGGCGTGTGCGTCGACCAGGAGGATGCGGTCGCCTGCCGCCAGAACCTGGCCCAGACCCTCGACTCGGTACGCCCCGACGGCCTGGTCGAGCGACGCGCCGACGAGGGCATCGCGCGTATCCGCGAGAAGCTGCGGCCCGACGCCAAGCTGATCTGGCTCTCCTATCCCGACCTGACCGAGGCCGACTCCGTCACCATCGGCACCGGTGACGAACGCTACGACTACGCACCCGACCTGCTGCAGGCGACCGACGACTTCATCGCGCTGCAGCGCCGCGTCGCGAACCGGGCGAATGCGACGCCCGGGGCCCAGGTCTACGTGGTCGACACGATCCCCGAGGTCTTCGACGGCCACTCCATCGACCAGAACCGGGGCAAGTACCAGACCCACAATCCCGCGCGGCCCGAGGACGCCTGGCTGATCGGCATCCGCGACCCCTACGGCCCCGAGGCGTACCACCCCAAGCAGATCGGCTTCGACGCATACGCCGATGCCCTGCACGCGTTCTACACCGAGCGCATCCTCGCGCCGTCGGCGACGCCCACGCCAAGCCCGACGGGCCCCGACCACCCGGGACCGACGAGCGCCAGCCAGCCGCCCCTCGGCACGTCGTCCCCGACCGGCGCGAGCGGCGAACCGAACAAACCTGCCGACGGCGCGGGCACCACGGCGCGCCCACCGCTGGCCGA
The DNA here is from genome assembly GCF_013408305.1 of Naumannella cuiyingiana. Classification (NCBI taxonomy): domain Bacteria; kingdom Bacillati; phylum Actinomycetota; class Actinomycetes; order Propionibacteriales; family Propionibacteriaceae; genus Naumannella; species Naumannella cuiyingiana. Next base: position 278,771 of record NZ_JACBZS010000001.1, read on the forward strand.
CACCGGCGGGCCCGGACCGGGCCTGCTCGTGGGCCTGCTGGGTGGGGCGACGGGAATCGGATTGCTGATCCGTCGGCGCCATTGAGTGCGTCGACCGCCTACCGCCCGTTTGCCCACTGCTCGGCAACCAGCCGATCGCCCAGATTGGTGCGTCGGTAGATCACCTCGCGGCCGCTCCGCCGGCGCTGGACGAGCCCGGCCCCGCGCAGCACCGCGAGATGATCACCCACCGTGCCCAGACCCAGCCCGGTCAACTGAACGAGTTGCGTCGTGCTGAGCGGCGCGGCGAGCCGCTGCAGGACCTCGGCCCGATTGGCGCCGAGCAGCCGAACGAGCCCACCGGCGGCCGGTGCCGGGTCGGCATGGACCCCGGCAACGGGGTACGCCGCGCCGAATCGGCGTGGCGGATCCCAGACCACAAAGGCCCGCGGCGAGTCCGCCGGATACCAGACCAGTTCGTCTGCGCTGGTCAGGTCCTTGTCCGGCAGGTCGTTGTTGCTGATCCGGAGCGAACCGTCGGCCAACCAGGCCATTCGCGGATGCAGCTCGGGTAGCACCGCCGACCAGCCCCGCGCGCCGAGCACGGCGGATCTGAGCAGCACGTCGGCGCGAAGAATCCTCTCCCGACGCGACCAGTCCGGCGCGATGCCGGTCTCCCAGACCCACTCCAGGAGTGCGGCCACGTCTCGCCCCAGCCCTCGCCGCCGGCGCAACCGGGGCGTGAGTTCGCCGATCATGCCGAGTTCGGTGCGAATCATGCGGTCGGGTCGTTCGCTGACGCAACGCAGCTCGGCGGCGAACCCGTCAGCCGTGGCGGGCGGCGCGACGGTCAGGCAGTCGGCCACCCACCCGGGGCCCGCCGCGAGCCGGGAGATGTCTGCCTGCACCGGATGATCGGCCAGCTGCGCCCGTAGTGCGGGCCGGTGCCGCCGACGCCACTCGAGCTGCCATGGCTCACACCGCGCGCCGACCAGGATCAACAGCCCGGCGACCGTCTCCAGCAGCGGTGAGACGGCGAACCGGCTGCGCGCCAGTAGGTCGGCATCGACCAGCCATCGTGACATGTTTCGCCTCCCAGCGAAACATTAGGCAGAGGGTGTGAACAAGCCAAGGCTGAGCAACATGACTCCCGGCTACCGCGCGCTGTTGTCCATCCGCGACTACCGCATCCTGTTCGCGGTCAGCAGCCTGCAGACCGCTTCCACCACAGCGGCATCGCTCGCCCTGGCCACCGGGCTCCAGCAGAGCACCGGTTCACCGCTGCTGACTGCGCTCGGAATGTTTGCCTCGCCATTGGCGGCGGTGATCGGGGCCAACACGTTGCTCGCTGCCGCCGACACGGTGCCACCAAGAACTTTGTTGCGCGTGATCTACCTGCTGATTGCGGCCTGCCTCGCAGTGCAGACCATGCCCGGTCTCTCCCCGGTCGCGCGCCTGGCGCCGATGCTGATCATCGGCGCCGCATCGGCGGTGGCCGCCGGTGCTCGTTGGGGGCTACTGGGTGACCTGCTGAGCCCGATCCAGTACGCCCCCGGCCGATCCCTGATCAACTCCAGTGTCGGGGCCCTGCAGATAGCGGGTTTCGCCGGCGGCGGGGCCCTCCTGCTCGCCTTCACCGTGGATACGGTGTTCTGGGTGGCTGCCGCCTGCAGCGCCCTGGCGGCCGCGCTCACACTCGGGCTACCCGCACATGCCGCGCGTCGCACCGGCAGGCTAGCCCTGCTGTCGAGCTGGCGGACGAACCTCCGCCTGCTCGGTGACGGGAGAATCCGGCGGCTGATCATCGCCGCCAGCGTGCCGAACGGCCTGATTGTCGGCTGTGAGGCCCTGTTCGTGCCGTGGGCGAACGCTCGCGCGTCCGTGCTGTACCTCGCCGGAGCGTTCGGCATGATGCTCGGCGACATCGTCCTCGGACGACTGTTCTCCCCCGCCCGTCGCGCACGCCTGCAATTGCCGTTACGCGTACTGCTCGCCGGCTCGTTCCTGATCTTCGCCGCCTCACCGACGCTGGTCGTCGCCGCAATCGCCGTGGGCATCGGCTCCATCGGCTACGCGGCGACACTGGCCCTGCAGGAGGGGCTGCTGCGGGCCACGCCCCACCATCTCCTCGGCCAGGCACAAGGACTGGAGAACGCCCTCCGGATGACCGCCCAGGGCGTCGGCGCGGTGCTGGGTGGCAGCCTGGCAGAGTTCATCGGTCCGGGACCGGCGATCGTCGCTCTTGCGGCGACGTCCCTCGCGATCACCACGACGGTGACCCGCCGGCCACTGGCGGACCTACCGCCGACCTGACGATCAGCGAATCCCGAGACCGTCCAGCAGGAACGCGTAGTCCCAGGCGATGTCCTCCCAGCCCTTGTAGCGCCCGGAACCGCCCCCATGACCGCCGTCCATCTCGATCTTGAAGACGATCGGCTCGTCCCCGGTCGTGACCTCGCGGAGTCGCGCCACCCACTTGGCCGGCTCGACATAGAGCACCCGGGTGTCGTCCAGGCTGGTCACCGCCGCGATTCGCGGGTACGCCGCGGGCCGGATGTTCTCGTACGGCGTGTAGGCCTTGATCGTTTTGTACGCCTCGGCATCGGTGATCGGGTTGCCCCACTCCTCCCACTCCAGGGCGGAGAGTGGCAGCTCGGGATCGAGGATCGAGGTGAGGGCGTCGACGAACGGCACCTGCGCGACGATCACCCGATAGAGCTCCGGCGCGAGATTCGCCACAGCCCCCATCAGCAGGCCACCAGCCGACCCGCCCATCGCCCCGATCCGATCGGGATCCGACCTCCCGGACTCGACCAGATGCCGGGTCACCGCGACGAAGTCGGTGAACGAGTTGATCTTGTGTTGCTTCTTGCCGTCGGTGTACCAGCGGCGACCGAGCTCGCCGCCGCCGCGAACGTGCGCGATGGCATACAGCACCCCGCGGTCGAGCAGGCTGAGCCGCGGGATCCGGAAGTCCGGATCCATCGAGATCTCGTAGCTGCCGTACCCGTAGACGATCGTCGGCTGCGGGATGCCCGGGTCGAGGTCGCGCCGCCGTACCAGCGTGACCGGGATCGCGGTGCCGTCCTCGGCCCTGGCCCAGACCCGCTCGGCCAGATAGTCCTCGGCGCGGTAGCCACCGCGTACCGGAATCTCCTTACGCAGCAGGAGTTCGCCGCCGGCAGGGTCGTAGTCGTAGACCCTCCCCGGGGTGACGAAGGACTCATAGCCGAGCCGCACGACCGGCGCCTCCAGGCTGGCGCGCACCACATCACAGGAGTACAGCTGCTCGCCGAAATCCGGCGAGGAGAGCTCGACGGACGCGCCGCCGGCCAGGCCGTCCAGCGGCGCGAAGGCGACCGTCGGGATCGCGTCGCGGCGCAGGCCGACGCACAACTGGCCGGCCGCCGGGAAGGCGACGGCGATCCGGACGTCGTCGCGGTGCGGGACGACTGTGCGCCAGTGCTGCTCGGCGAGCGGCAGCGGCAACTCATCGACTGCCAGCAGCGAGACCATCGAGTTCTCCGCGCCGTTCCGGTTGTGCGTGATCAACAACTCCCGGCGGCCGTCGAGGTCGAGCGGCTCCACCGCGTACAGCGCCCCGGCCGCCCGCGGCAACACCACCCGCGGCTCGACCCGGTCGGACGCGTCGAGCTCGGCGAAGTCGATCAGCCGGGTCTCGCTCACCTCGGAGTTGCCGGCCGAGATGATCAGGGTGCGGTGGTCGGCGGACCGGTCGATTGCGGTCCACAGCGTGGGGTCGTCCTCGCGGAAGATCACCCGATCCTGCGCCGGGTCGCTGCCGAGCACGTGCCGGCGTACCTCGTGCGGGCGCCAGGTCTCGTCCACCACGAGGTAGGTCACCGACGCCGAGTCCGGTGCCCACACCGTGCCGTAGAACGTCTCCGGGATCGTATCGGCAAGATCATTTCCGGTGGCAAGATCGCGGAAGCGCAGCGTGAACTTCTCGTTCCCGGTCACATCGACCGCGTACGCCAACAGCTTCCCGTCGTCGCTGACCGCGCTCGCGCCGAGCGAGAAGAACGCGTGCCCGTCGGCCTCGGCGTTCTCGTCGAGCATGATCATCTCGTCCGCCGGCGGCGCGGCGGGGTCGATCACCGGCGGCGTCCAATCGTCGCCGCGCGCGGGGACCCGGCAGTGCAGAGCGTACTGGCTGCCCTCGACGGTACGCCGGTAGTACCACCACTCGCCGCGCCGCCAGGGCACCGACAGATCGGTCTCCTCCGTCCGGGACCTGATCTCGTCGAAGATCGCCCGGCGCAGCGACGCCTGGTCGGCGGTGACCGCCTCGGCATAGGCGTTCTCGGCCCGTAGGTGCGCGATCACCTCGGGGTTTTCCCGATCGCGCAGCCACTCGTAGTCGTCGACGAAGACATCGCCGTGGTTGCGGCGCTCGGCGGGGCGCCTGTCGGTGAGCGGTGCCCGCAACGGCTTCTCGTACTCGTATTCCTCGGTCTGCGAGCGGTCGCCGAGCTCGCGCTCGCGGCCCGTCGCCCGATAGCCAAGTCGCTCGTACAGCCGGTGGGCATCGGCGAACCGCGTGTCGGTCCACAAGATCATCCGCTCGGCGCCCGCGCGGCGCGCGCGGTCCTCGATGAACCGGACGAGCCCGGAGCCCAGCCCGCCGCGCCGCCCGGCCGCGGCGACGTAGAGCGACTTCAGCTCCGCGACCCCGTCCCCCGCCGGGCGCCAGGCGATCGTGGCGACGGGTACGCCGGCGTCCTCGGCGACGAAGAGCTCGCCGCCGGTCGTCGCGTACGCCTGCGCCGGCGCGCGCAGCCAAGGCTCCTCGCCGTCGACGTCGAGCACGATGCCTGGGTACTCGGCCCAGATCTTCTCGATCAGGTCGATCAGCGCCGCCGAGTCCGCGTCCCGCGCCGGGCGCACCGACCGCCCGGCGACCGCCGGGTCCACCGCCGCCATCAGAAGAGCGCGGTCATCAGGTCGCGGCGTGCCTTCAGCACGGCGGAATCGGCCGGGTCGACGGTCTCGAACAGCTCCAGCACGCGGCGGCGTACCTTCTCCCGATCATCGCCGGCGGTACGCCGGACCAGCCCGATCAGGCGGTCGAAGGCCTTGCCCGGGTCGCCGCCAACCAGTTCGAAGTCGGCGGCGGCGAGCTGGGCATCGACATCGTCGGGCTCGACATCGGCGCGCGCGATCGCCACCTTGGGGTCGTTGTTCACCCCGCTCGTGCGGGCGAGCAGGCCGACCTGCGCCTTGCCCGCCTTCGCCTCGGCGTCGTTCGGCGTCTCGGCGAGGATCTTGTCGAACTCGGCCTCCGCCTTCACGAAGTCGCCCTCGGCCAGCGCCGCGTCCGCGGCCTCGAAGCGCGGGTCGGCGGGCGGCTCGGGCGCGTTCTCACCGGCGGCACCGGCGGGCGCGCCGCCCTGGCTCGGCGCGGTGCCGACGATGCCGTTCGCGACGGCGGCCTGCAGCACCTGATCGACGATCGCGTGGACCTGCTCGGCCGGCTGGGTGCCCTGGAAGAGGGGGGCGACCTGGCCGCCGAGCAGCGCGAGAACGGTGGGAACGCTCTGTACGCCGAGCGCCTGGGCGATCTCGGGCTGGGCGTCCACGTCGATCCGGCCGAGCAGGAAGCGGCCGCCGGAGGAATTGGCCAGCCCGCTCAGGGTGGCGCTCAGTTCATCGGCGCCTTGGGCGCGGGGGGACCAGAACTCCACGATCACCGGGTACTTGACCGACTCACCGAGGACCTGCTGCAGGTTGGCCTGGCTGATCTCGACGACGTAGTTACCGGCGCCGCCGGGCGCGCCGCCGCCCTGCGCACCCGCCTGCGCCTTGGCCTTGAGCGCCGACAGGTCCATTGCACCGCTGAAGCTGGAAGACGTCATGGCGCCCATTCTGGCAGGCGGGTCGGCCGGTGCGGCGTACCGGACCCCTCCCGGCACGCGGCCGTGCGGCAGGATGGGGGCATGGCACACGAGCGGGCCGGCCAGCCGGCGCAGAGCAGCGACCTGATCGATGTCGACGCGGTGCTCGCGGCGTACCACGACGTCGCTCCCGATCCGGACAACCCCGACCAGCAGGTGGTCTTCGGGACGTCCGGGCACCGCGGCTCCAGCCTCGACGGGGCCTTCAACGACGCGCACATCGCGGCGACGACGCAGGCGATCGTCGAGTACCGCGCAAGCCAGGGCATCGACGGGCCGATCTACCTGGGCAAGGACACCCACGCGCTGTCGCTGCCCGCCTGGCAGACCGCCACCGAGGTGCTGATCGCCAACGGCGTGCCCGTGCTGGCCGAGGGCGAGGGCGACTACACCCCCACGCCTGCGCTGTCCCGGGCGATCGTGGTGCACAACTCGGGTTCCGGGGCGCGGGCGGACGGAATCGTCGTCACCCCCTCGCACAATCCGCCGCGCGACGGCGGGTTCAAGTACAACCCGCCGCACGGCGGTCCGGCCGACACCGATGCCACGTCCGCGATCGCGGCGCGCGCGAACGAACTGCTGCGCGATCCGAGCGGCATCCGCCGGATCGCCTACGCCGAGGCGGCGCGGCAGGTGGAGCGCTTCGACTATCTCGGCCGCTATCTCGATGATCTTGCCTCCGCGATCGATCTCGATGCGATCCGCGGGTCCGGGCTGCGGATCGGGGCCGACCCGATGGGCGGGGCGAGCGTGCAGTACTGGCAGGCGATCGCCGAGCGGCTCGGCATCGACCTGACGGTGACCAACGACTCGGTCGACCCGACGTGGTCGTTCATGACGCTGGACTCCGACGGCAAGATCAGGATGGACCCGTCCTCGCCGGACGCGATGGCGTCGCTGCTGGCGAGTCGCGATGCCTACGACCTCGCGACCGGCAACGACGCCGATGCCGATCGGCACGGCATCGTCACCCCCGATGCGGGCCTGATGAACCCGAATGCCTACCTCGCGGTGGCCATCGGCTATCTGTACGCCAATCGTCCCGGCTGGGCGGCGGGCGCCGGGGTCGGCAAGACGCTGGTCTCGTCGTCCATGATCGACCGGGTCGTCGCCGACCTCGGTCGCCGGCTGGTGGAGGTGCCGGTCGGCTTCAAGTGGTTCGTGCCGGGGCTGAGCACTGGTGAGCTGGGCTTCGGCGGCGAGGAGTCCGCCGGTGCGTCGTTCCTGACCCGCGACGGCGCCACCTGGACCACCGACAAGGACGGCATCTTGTTGTGCCTGCTCGCCTCCGAGATCACCGCCGTCACCGGGCAGACACCGAGCCAGCTCTATGCCGGCCTCACCGAGCGCTTCGGTACGCCGGCCTACGCGCGCACCGATGCCACCGCGGGTCGCGAACAGAAGGCGCGGCTCGCGGCCCTGTCCCCCGATGACGTCTCCGCGAGCGAGCTGGCCGGCGAGCCGATCACGGCCGTGCTCACCCGCGCGCCCGGTAACGATGCGCCGATCGGCGGGATCAAGGTCACCACCGAGAATGCGTGGTTCGCCGCGCGCCCCTCGGGCACGGAGGACAAGTACAAGATCTATGCCGAATCGATGCGCGGCGAAGATCATCTTCGCGAGGTGCAAGAGCAGGCCCAGAGCCTGGTCGACGGCGTACTCGCCGGCTGAAGCGAGAGGCCGCAGCCCGCGGGCGGACCGGGCCCGAGCGACGCCCACGCAGAATGATCAGCCGGGCGCAGCCGCACCCGGTCGGTGGATGGTGTCCAAGATCTCGAACTGCAGACCATCGACGCGCGCGAGATAGACCTGTTGATCGAAGTGTCCGCGTCCGAGCACCATGCTCCCGCGCGGCCCGTCGTAGCCGAGCGGCTCTCGTCTCGGGCCGGACAGCAGGGCGAGGGCGAGCAGACCTTCGTAGCAGGACTCCGCCATGTTGTTCAGTACCGGCGCTTCGGTGCCGAACCGCGCGGCGTAGGCGCCGACCAGATCGAGTGCACCGGCGGTGGCGAGATTCGCGAAGTAGCCGGCAGAGACGAACAGACCGTCCGCCGCGTCGGCGCCGCTCGCAAGGACCATGTTCTCCTCCATCAGCGGGGTGTAGCGCACCATGTCCTCGGATCCGGGCAGTGCGGCGAAAGCGCGGATGAAGCGCACGGCATCCTCCCCGACCAACAACAAGAGCACCCCGTGGGCGCCGGTCTGCAGCGCCCAGCGTGCGGCGTCGTCGAACTCCGCCCCGCCATAGGGCACGAATCGCTCGCCGACGATTCTCAGGCCGAGCCGGCCGCAGTAGGCCGCTATCGAACGCGCGGTCGACCTCGGCCAGATGTAGTCATCGCCGACGACACACCAACTCTTCACCCCTTGGTGTTGCCGGAGCCACTGCAGGGCGGGCGCGATCTGCATCCGTGGCGTCTCGCCGGAACAGTAGACCGCGCTGGCGCGCTCCCCGCCTTCGTACAACGAGGTGTAGACGTAGGGAACAAGCCCACCCAGTGCCGGGACGAGAGTGCGCCGCACGGCCGAGATGTGCCAGCCGGTGACCCCGTGGATCCGCCCGGTCCGGGCAGCGGCGCGGATCTGGGAGGCGATCGTATCCGGCGCAGCAGCGCCGTCGAAGATCTCGATCTCCACCTGCCGCCCCGCGATCCCGCTGCGATCGTTCAACTGATCGGCGGCCAGCTCGGCCACTGCCTCACACGAAGGCGCGAACAATCCGGGCGGTCCCTGTTGCGGGATGACCAACCCGACGCGAAAGCTGCGTTCCTCGTGCACGCCCGCCCCCCGTGCTAGCCTCGCCACGGCCTATTTCAGTATGAAACTACTCCAATCTTGTCCGGAGTGTGCGCGACCGGACCCGATCCACGGAGGACATCTGTGAGCGATACGGCCGAGCTCAACCGCACCGGCGGGCCGACATTGCGACTTGCCCGCGTGGTCGCTCGGGTCGAGGCGGCGCTTGTCCTGCCCCTCCGGGCCGAAGGACTGCGGCTCGACGAGTGGCGCGCCCTTGAGCTGCTTGCGACAGGACCGAAGCGGCCGATGTCGGACATCGCCGAAGCCACGCTGATCAGCGGTCCTACGCTGACGCGGGTCATCGATCGCCTGGTCGCGGCCGGCCTGTTGCATCGGATCGCCGACGTGCAGGACCGGCGGCGCGTGCTGGTCGGGCTCACTCGGCGCGGGAAGGCGTTGCACCAACGCCTCGCCGCCAAGGTGGCGGGGATCGAGCGTGCGGCACTGGACTCGGCGCCGACCCGGGAGGATCTCGCCGCGGCGCTGGACGAGTTGCCGGACCCCAACCGCTGATCCGTCGGCGCTTGCCTTGACAGATATTTTCAAATGGGTATATTCCGTGTGAACGCATGGAGGACCCGATGGCGACCTATGAGTTCACCTGCCGCCGGTGTGGCGGTTTCGATCTGAGCCTGCCGATGTCGCAGGCGGCTGCCCGCGCTCGATGCCCTCGGTGCGGCAACGAGGCGCGACGGCGCTACACCGCACCCGCTCTGCGCACCATCTCGGCAGGCCTGTCCCGGGCCGCCGACCTGGCCGACGGGTCGGCCGAGCGGCCCCGGGTGGTCCGCGCGATTCCACCGGCGGTGACCGCGCCAGGCCCGATGGGACCCGCGCACCCGCTGCAGGCACGGCTGCCCCGGAGCTGATCATGGGAGCGATCGGGCTGTTCTACGTGGGCGCGGTCCTGATCGTGAACGGCCTGATGCTGCTCGGGCGGATCACGCCGAAGGGCGCTGCCCCGCTCAACCTGATGGTTGGATCGATGCAGGTGATCTTCCCGACCCTGGCGTTGATCAACTCCGGCGGCGAGCCCGCAGCGGTGCTCGCCGCGGCACCGATCTACCTTTTCGGGTTCACCTACCTCTGGGTCGGGGTCGCGAATGCCACTGGCTGGGGCGCCGAAGGCCTGGGCTGGTTCTCACTGTTCGTCGCCGTCAGCGCGGTCGTCTTCGGTGGGTACGCCTTCACCGCCCAGGCCGATCCCGGCTTCGGGGTGATCTGGCTGCTCTGGGCGGTGTTGTGGGCGATGTTCTTCGTGCTCCTGGCTCGGGGACGTGCCGAATGGGCGCCCGCCACCGGGATCGTTGCGACCGGCGAGGGAGTTCTGACGGCGGTGGTCGGGATCTTGATCGTCTTCGACCGGTGGCAGTCCACGGCCGAAGCGGCCGTGGTGATTGCGATCCTCGGGGGCGCCCTCGTGGTGGTCTCCGCCGTCCTCGGCCGCCGGCTCGCCACTGCGCCACCGTCCACCACCGACACCGACACCGACGCCGACACCGACGAACGGTCGGTCCGGACCTGAACCCGCTGTCACGTCGGACTGATCCACCCGAACAAGCCCGCCCAAGAAGGAGAAGCGATATGCCCGAAGTAGTGTTCAGCGTCGACCAGAGCCTCTCGATGCGCGACCAGGCAGTGCCCGGTCACAACCGCTGGCATCCCGATGTTCCCCCGGCCGTCATGGTGAAACCCGGTCAGGAGTTCCGGATCGAGTGCAAGGAGTGGACCGACGGCCAGATCGGCAACAACGACTCCGCCAACGATGTGCGCGATGTCGATCTTTCCCCGTGCCACATGTTGTCCGGCCCGATCGGTGTGGAGGGCGCCGAGCCGGGCGACCTGCTCGTGGTGGACATCCTCGACCTCGGACCGGTACCTCAGACCGTCGGACCGAACTGTGGCGAGGGCTGGGGGTACTCGGGCATCTTCGCGAAGGTGAACGGCGGGGGCTTCCTCACCGATCAGTTCCCGGACGCCTACAAGGCCATCTGGGACTTCCAGGGGCAACAGTGCACGTCGCGGCACGTTCCCGGCGTGCGCTACACCGGGATCACCCATCCGGGCCTGTTCGGCACCGCGCCGTCGGCCGAGTTGCTGGCCGCGTGGAATGAGCGCGAGCGCGCCCTGATCGCCACCGACCCCGACCGTGTCCCACCGCTCGCCCTGCCGCCGCTGGTGGACGGCACCCTCGGCGGGACCGCCGAGGGGGCGCCGTTGGACGCGATCGCTGCCGACGGCGCGCGCACCGTGCCCGCCCGCGAGAACGGCGGCAATCACGACATCAAGAACTTCACTCGCGGCAGCCGCATCTTCTACCCCGTGTTCGTCGAAGGCGCCCTCCTGTCCGGTGGCGACCTGCATTTCAGCCAGGGTGATGGGGAGATCAACTTCTGTGGCGCCATCGAGATGGGCGGATTCATCGACATGCATGTGGATCTGATCAAGGGCGGCATGGACACGTACGGCGTACACAACAACCCGGTCTTCATGCCGGGGCGGGTGGCGCCGCTGTATTCGGAATGGTTGACATTCATCGGGGTGTCGGTCAACCACGATGACAACTCCAATGCCTACATGGACGCGACCATGGCCTATCGCAATGCCTGCCTGAATGCGATCGAGTATCTGGGCAAGTGGGGCTACACGGGCGAACAGGCCTACCTGATCCTGGGCACGTCCCCGATCGAGGGGCGGATCGGCGGGGTGGTCGACATCCCCAACGCCTGCTGTTCGGTCTTCCTGCCGACCGAGATCTTCGACTTCGACATCAGGCCGCGCCCCGGCGCTGCGCCCGTTCGCGAGGATCGCGGTCAGGTCGCGGTCACGTCGTGATCGTTTCTCCGGCATGGCCGCCCGCGGCCCGCACGGCCTCGATCAGCCCCGGCAGGTCGGGCTCGTCAGGGGCCGGCTCGACGGTGATGTCGGTGGCCCCGGCGCGCGCGGCGGCGGTGATCGCCTCCGCGGCGCCGGGGATGTTCGCGCCCTCCTCGGGCCCGATCCCGAGCACGATGCCGGCACGCGAACCGGTCTCGTCGAGCACGCCGCGCATCCGCCCCACGGCCTCGGCGCCACCGCGCGCCAGCAACACCCCGTCGGCGAGTTCGGCCGACAACCGCAGCGTCTTCTCCCCGAATCCGCCCATCAGCAGCGGCAGCGGCTCGGTCGGCGGGTAGCGCAGCCGCACCCGGTCCAGCTTCACGTACCGGCCCGACACGGTGACCTCCTCGCCCGCCAGCAGGGCGCGCAGCGCCACGGCGTACTCCCGCAACAACGTCATCGGCGACGCGACCTTCGCCCCCGCCTGGGCCATCCAGTCCTGCACGCCGTGCCCGATGCCGGGAAGCAGTCGGCCCGGATACAGCCGCGCCAGCGTCGCGAGCTCCATCGCGGTCAGCGCGACATTGCGCAGGGGCGTGGGCAGCAGCGCCACCCCGACCCGGATCCGCGACGTGCCCGCGAGCGCGGTCGCCGCGCAGGCCAGCCCGCTCTGGGCGAAGCAGTCCTCCCACAGCCACAGCGTGTCCAGGCCCGAGTCCTCCACCAGGCGGGCGAAGGCGGGCAGGTCCTCGGGCGGGCGATCCCATGGCACGAAGGTCAGGCCCAGTCGCGGGGCGGCACCGGCATCGGCGAGCACATCGGTCATGGCGCCAGCATGCCCGGTCCCACCGACACCCACCCGGGGTGCGGTCGGACCGGGCATCCGGTGCGGGCCGGGTGGTCGGTCAGGCGGCGACGCTCGCCGCCCGATCGGCGGGTTCCAGCGCGGCCTCGACCAGGGCGGCGACATCCGTGCTCGGCACCACCGTCAGGGCCTCGAGCACCTCGGCCGGGACCTCGTCGAGATCCGGTTCGTTGCGCTGCGGCACGAAGACCGCGCTCAGGCCCGCGCGCTGGGCGGCAAGCAGCTTCTGCTTCACCCCGCCGATCGGCAGCACCCGGCCGTTCAGGGTGACCTCGCCGGTCATCCCGACATCGCCGCGGACGGGACGCCCGGTGGCCATCGAGGTCAGCGCGGTGACCATGGTGACGCCCGCGCTCGGCCCGTCCTTCGGGATCGCGCCCGCGGGCACGTGGACGTGGATCCGCCGGTCGAGCACGCTCGGATCGGCGATCCCGAGCTGCTCGGCGTGGGCACGCACGTAGGAGAGCGCGATGTGCGCGGACTCCTTCATCACCTCACCCAGTTGGCCGGTCAGCGTGAGCCCTCGCTCACCGTCGACGGCATTCGCCTCGACGAAGAGCACGTCGCCGCCGAGCCCGGTCACCGCGAGCCCCGTCGCGACGCCCGGCACCGATGTCCGCTCGTGCGCCTCCGGGGTGAATCGCGGCCGGCCGAGGAACTCGGTCAGGTTCGGCTCGTCGATGATCACCTTGCCGTCGACACCCTGCGCCAACCGGGTCGCGACCTTTCGCAATCCCTTGGCCAGCAGTCGTTCCAGTTGCCGCACGCCCGGCTCGCGGGTGTAGTTCGCCGCGATCTCCCGCAGCGCGGCGTCGGTGATCTCCACCTCGTCGGCATCCAGCGCCGCCAGCTCGCGCTGCTTCGGCAACAGGAAGTCCCGGGCGATGTTGATCTTGTCGTCCTCGGTGTAGCCGTCGATGGTGACCAGTTCCATCCGGTCCAGCAACGGGCCCGGGATGTTCTCGATCACGTTCGCGGTGGCCAGGAACAACACATCGGACAGGTCGAGATCGACCTCGAGGTAGTGATCACGGAAGGTGTGGTTCTGCGCCGGATCGAGGACCTCGAGCAGCGCCGAGGACGGGTCGCCGCGGTAGTCCGAGCCCACCTTGTCGATCTCGTCCAACAGCACGACCGGATTCATCGAACCGGCCTCGCCGATCGCCCGGACGATCCGGCCCGGCAGTGCCCCGACATAGGTACGCCGGTGCCCGCGGATCTCGGCCTCGTCGCGCACGCCGCCGAGGGCGACCCGGACGAACTTGCGGCCCAACGCGCGGGCGACGGACTCCCCCAGCGAGGTCTTGCCGACACCGGGCGGGCCGGCCAGCGCCAGCACAGCTCCCGAGCCGCGGCCGCCGACCACGTGCATCCCGCGCTCGGCGCGCCGGGAGCGGACCGCCAGGTACTCGATCATCCGGTCCTTCACATCCTCCAGCCCGTGGTGATCGGCGTCCAGCACCTGCCGCGCGGCGGCGATGTCGGTGTTGTCGGTCGTCGTGGTGTTCCACGGCAGGTCGAGGACCGTGTCCAGCCAGGTCCGGATCCAGCCAGCCTCCGGGGTGGAGTCGGAGCTGCGTTCGAGCTTGCCGACCTCGCGCAGGGCGGCCTCGCGCACCTGCTCGGGCAGGTCGGCCGCCTCCACCCGCGAGCGGTAGTCGTCGGCGCCGTCTGGCTCGTCCTCGCCCAGTTCCTTGCGGATCGCGTTCAGTTGCTGGCGCAGCAGGAACTCGCGCTGGGACTTCTCCATCCCCTCGCGCACATCGCCGGCGATCTTGTCGTTGACCTCGGTCTCGGCGATGTGGTCGCGGGTCCACTCGGTCAGCAGCCGCAACCGCTCGGCGACCTCCGGGGTCTCCAGCAGTTCGCGCTTGCGGTCATCGGACAGCCAACTGGCATAGCCGGCGAGGTCGGCAAGCTGATCGGGATCGGTGATCTTCTGCACGTTGTCGATCACCTGCCAGGCGTCGCGGCGCTGCAGGGTGGCGATGACCAGCGACTTGTACTCCTTGGCCAGCTCGCGAACGCCGTCATCGACGGTGCCGGTGTCGACGTCGTCGGTCTCGACCCACAACGCAGTGCCGGGACCGGCGACGCCGGAGCTGATCTTCACCCGACGCCCGGCGCGCAGCACGGCGGCAGGCTCGCCGCTGGCGAGACGGCCCTCCTGGACGATCTCGGCGATCACGCCGTAGCTCGCGTACCGATCGGACAGGCGAGGGGCGACGACCAGCCGGCCGTCGCTGCTGGCCCGCGCCGTGTCGACCGCGGACCGGGATGACTCGTCGAGCTCGATCGGCACCACCATGCCGGGCAGTACCACCAACTCGCCGAGGAAGAGAATGGGAAGTTGCACGTCGTCCTCCAGGAATTGAGTGTCACCGACTCAACCTCCGGGCTCGGGCGATTCTTCCCCTGATCGCCCACAGCGAACACCGCCGGAGATTCAGTTCGCCGGGCGCCGGCCGCGCGCGGCATCGGCGTACCTGCTGATGCCCGGCAGCCGCAGCCGCAGCTGCCGCGCCACCCGGGCCCGCGGGGCCACCTGTCCCGGCGTCGCCGCCCCCAGCGCCCCGGAATTGCGGCGCGCCACGAGCCCGTCGAGCCGGGCCAGCCAGTCGGCCTCGGCCGCCGGCTGGAAGTAGTTCGCGAGCAGCCAGTCCCGCACCGGCGACCGGAATCTTGCCTCCCGCAGGTCCCCGAGGCCGCCGAACAGGCCCGAGTCCTCGAACACCTCGTTGCCGAGCGCCGGGCCGATCCCGAAGTCGTCGAGGGCCAGCACCGGTATGCCCCGCGCGAGAGCCTGCAGGGCCACCGTCCCCGAGATCGTGGCGCAACCCGCGGCATGGTCGAGCGTCTCCGCCGCCCCACCGTGGCGGAACTCGATCCGCGGATGCGGCTCCAGGTCGGCATAGGCCGCCGGTGCGCCCGAGCCGCGCCGCCGTCCGGGGATCCCGGCCTGGATCACCGGCATGTACTCCGGCGGCACCGCGGCCAGCGCATCCAGGATCGCTCGGCGCTGCCGTGCCGTCGCGGGGACCGCGTCCTGCGCCGCGAACACGACCAGTGCCTGGCGCCCGCGCCGGACCTCGGCCCCGGCCAGCGCAGGCAGCGTGGCGAGCCCGATCTGGGTCGCCTGGTCGGCGAACTCGGTGTCGTCCACCAGCAACCGTCGGTACGCCGCCCGCTCCGTCCGGCTGTGCACGATCAGCAGGTCGATCCCGGCCATCGCGCGCAGCTTCGTCGGGCCGACCGGGTACGCGATGCCCGGCGCGCCCGCGATCAGCACCGGCCGCGCGGGACCGCGCAGGGCCGGATAGTCCAGCAGGGCGCCGACGACGCCGCTGCTGCAGGCCAGCAGCACGGCGTCCGGCTCCAGTTCCCCGACCAGCGCCAACAGCCGGTGGGCGCCGACCACGGGCACCACGCGGCCCGCTGCCGACCGGATCTGTGCCCTGGTCGGCGGATCCGGACCGCGCAGCACGACCGAATAGTGATCGATCCGGTCCCGGGCGCCGCCCAGCAGACCCTCCCCCCACTCGAGGTTCGGGTCCGAATCCGCGACGGCGAGGACCCTGATCACACGGTCAGCCTAATCCGCCGGGCGGTCGCGGCGGCGGCGTTCGTCAGTCACCCACGGCGTGCAGGATCAGGGCATCGCCCTGTCCGCCACCGCCACAC
Organism: Naumannella cuiyingiana; assembly: GCF_013408305.1. Lineage (NCBI taxonomy): Bacteria > Bacillati > Actinomycetota > Actinomycetes > Propionibacteriales > Propionibacteriaceae > Naumannella > Naumannella cuiyingiana. The sequence goes on from NZ_JACBZS010000001.1 coordinate 294,830, forward strand.
AGCGCCGCGGCGCCCGCCCCGGAACCCCGGCGATCGAGTTCGGTGGCGAGCGTGAGCACCAGGCGCGCGCCCGAGGCGCCGACCGGATGGCCGAGGGCGATCGCGCCGCCGTGGATGTTGATCTTGTCGTCGATGGCCTGCTCGTCCAGCCCGAGCGACCGGGCACTGGCCACCCCGACGGCGGCAAAGGCCTCGTTGATCTCGATCACGTCGAGGTCGGCGACGTCGATGCCGTCCCGTTCGGCCGCCCGCCGGATCGCGTTCGCCGGCTGCAACTGCAGCGAGGAGTCCGGTCCCGCGACCTGGCCGTACCCGCCGATCCGTGCGATCGGGGTCAGACCGAGCCGCCGGGCCGCCTCGGGGCTGGCGACGATCACCGCGGCCGCGCCGTCGGAGATCGGGCTGGACGAGCCGGCGGTGATGGTCCCGTCCGGGGCGAACGCGGGGCGGAGCTTGCCCAGGCCCTCCGCGGTCGCGTCGCCGCGTACCCCTTCGTCGGCGGCGATCACCACGGGATCGCCCTTGCGCTGCGGGATGCGTACCTCGACGATCTCCTCGGCCAGCACGCCCGCGCTCGCGGCCGCACGCTGGTGGGACCGGGCGGCGAACGCATCGCCGTCGGCGCGGCTGACCTCGACGTCACCCTTGTTGTACTGCTCGGTCAGCGCGCCCATCGACTGGTCGGTGTAGACATCGGTCAGCGCGTCCAGGGCCATGTGATCGGCCGCGGTCACCTCGCCGTACTTGTATCCGGCCCGCGATCCCGTGAGCAGATGTGGTGCCGCGGTCATCGACTCCATCCCGCCGGCGACGACCACCTCGGCCTCGCCGGCCCGGATCAACTGGTCGGCCATCGCCACCGCAGTGAGCCCCGACAGACACACCTTGTTGATCGTCATCGCCGGGACGTCCATCGCGATGCCGGCCTTCACCGCCGCCTGTCGGGCGGGCAACTGACCTGCCCCGGCGGGCAGCACCTGTCCCATGATCACGTAGTCGATCTCGCCGGGATCCACGCCGGAGCGTTCGAGCGCGCCGGCAATCGCCAGACCGCCGAGGTCGGTCGCCGACAGACTCGCCAGGCCGCCGAGCAGCTTGCCGAACGGGGTACGCGCCCCGCCCACGATGTAGGACCCGCCGCCCCGGCGGTCATCTCGCGCCTGTGTGCCCTGCGAAGCCATTCCCGGCACCTCCCTGTCCCGAACGCCGCCCGTCGCGGCGGCCGATGTCGGGCCCACCCTACCCGCGCGACGGCGCCCCGGGCGCGGCATGCTTGGCCGCATGAATGAGCTGTTCGAGGGGGATGAGCTGTTCGAGGGGATCGACCATGTCGGGTACGCCGTCCCCGACCTCGCCGAGGCGGTGCGCTTCCACACCGAGGTGCTGGGCTGGCGCGAGGTGCACCGCGAGACCAACGAGGAGCAGGGCGTGGCCGAGGCCATGCTCGCCGCGGGCGACGGCTCCGGCGCCCAGGTGCAGTTGCTCGCCCCGCTCCGGCCGGATTCTGCGATCGGTCGGTTCCTCGATCGTTCGGGTCCCGGCATCCAGCAGGTCGCCTACCGGGTCCGCGACGTCGCCGCGGTCTCGCAGACGTTGCGCGAGCGCGGCCTGCGCCTGCTCTACGACGAACCGCGGCGCGGCACGGGCGGCTCCCGGATCAACTTCGTGCACCCCAAGGACACCGCAGGAATCTTGCTCGAGCTCGTCGAGCCGGCTCCGACCAGCGGCTGAGGGCTCGTTGCCACCGGGCACGCTAGCGTGGTACCAGGCGCCGTTCACCGAGCCTCGCACGACTCAGCTACCAGGAGCACCACCGTGACCGAGATGACCGGACTCAATCTTTTCGATGACAAGGCCAGCGCGGCCGGCAACTTCCCCACCTCACTGCGGGGATATGACCGCAACGCGGTCGATGAGTACGTGCTCTCCCTGGAGGAACGCCTGGCCCAGGCCCGCGACTACATCCGCGACCTCGAACAGCAGAATGCGGACCTGAGCGCCGCGGAGCCGACGCAACCGATCGTGCCGGCCGAGGGCGACTTCGAGCATCTGGGCAATCACGCCACGGAGATCCTGCGCGTTGCCCAGGTACAGGCCCGCGAGCTGACCGACCGGGCCGCGCTGGAAGCCGAGCGGATCAAGGAGGAGGCGCGGCGCGCGGGCGATGAGCTGCGCACGGCCGGCGCGCGCGAGGCCGAGGACACCAAGGCCGCGGCGCTGGGCGACCTGCGACAACTGCGCGACAACCTCGACCGGCAGGCCACCCAGCACGTCGAGATGGCCCAGGCCGAGGCGGCCAATGTCGTGCAGGCGGCCGAGCGGCGCGCCCAGACGATCGTCGCCGAGGCCGAGCGCCAGGCCGCCGCCCGGGTCGAGCAGGCCCGGCTGAGCGCCGAGCAGACCCTGGAGGGCGCCAAGCGCCAGGCCGCGGAGGCGACCGCCGAGGCCGCCCGCAAGCGCGAGGAGATGCTCGGGTCCGTGCGTAGCGAGCACGAGAAGGTCAGCACGGAGACCACCAAGCTGCTGGCCGAGGCCAAGCAGCAGCACGCGGAGTCCAACGATGTCCTCGCCAAGCAGGCGGCCGAGGCCAACCGCATCCGCGGCGAGGCGATCAAGGAGGCCGAGCGGGTCAAGGTGCTCGCGGCGCGCGAGACCGAGGAGCAGATCGCCAATGCCCGCAAGCAGGCCGAGGCGATGACCAGGCGCGCCGAGGAGCAGTTCGCCTGGCGCAAGGAGCAGTTGGCCCGCGAGACCGCCATGCTGAACCAGCGCAAGCAGTCGATCCTGGCCCAGCTCACCAGCCTGTCGGCCCTGGCCACCCAGACCGCGGAGGAGTTCCCCGACATGACCGTCGGCGACTTCGGTGCCGAGCTGGAGAGCAAGTCGGCGACGCTGGCCGCCGAGCCCCCGGCCGCGCAGCCGAAGACCAAGCCCGCCGGGAACAAGCCCGCCGCCGAGCCGGCCAGGAACAAGCCCGCGGCCCAGGCGACCCGCTCGCCGCAGCAGCCCGCCGCCGGGCCGGCCGGGAACAAGCCCGCCGCGCCGGCCGATCCCACCGAGCCGGCCAATCCCACCGAGCCGGCCGAGGACGACGAGCCGACCGCGACCGAGGTCAGCACCCGCAAGCTGACCCCGGGCGAGGACACGCCCGGAAAGGCCGCCACCAAGCAGTGAACCCCACCCGAGCAGGGAGCGACAGCCGGTGAGCGCCGACCCCGCCCGCCGCGGATTGTTGGGACGACTGCGCGGCCTGACGACCAACCAACCCACTGACCCGCCGGCAGGCGAGGGCGTACCCGGCGATACCGACCCGGGCGAGGCTCCGCCGCCGGCACCATCGGGGCCGATCCGCAGCGGGCTCGCGCAGATGTCGCCGTTCGCGGTCGGCTTTCTCGGCACGCTCGGTGTGCTGGCCGCGCTCGGCGTCGGCCTGATGGTCATCCGGCTCCAGTCGGTGATCATGCTCGTGGTGTTGTCGCTGTTCATCGCGCTCGGCCTGAACCCGTTGGTGGAGTTCCTGACCCGGCGCGGGTTGCGGCGCGGTATCGGTGTGCTCGGCGTCGCGGTGATCGGGCTCGGGCTGGTGGCACTCGCGCTGTGGGCGATCATCCCGATCGTGATCGACCAGGTGAATTCGCTGTCGGCGGCGATGCCCGCCGTCCTCGATCGGTTGCTCACCAATCCGCGAATCGCGGCACTCGACCACGACTACCAGATCAGCCAGCGGCTCTCGGACTTCATCGGGTCCGGACAGTGGGCCAACCAGGCCTTCGGTGGTCTCCTCGGGGCCGGCGTGGCCGTCGCCAACACGGTCTTCTCGCTGGTGGTGACGATCGTGCTGACCCTGTACTTCCTGATCTCGCTGCCGAGCATCAAGCGCGCCATCTACCAACTCGCGCCGGCGTCGCGGCGGCCACGGGCTCGCTACCTGGCCGACAAGATGATGCGCCAGGTCGGCGGCTACCTCACCGGGATGTTCTTCGTGTCGCTGTGCGCGGCGACCTGCGCCTTCATCTTCCTCAACATCGCCGGGATCGGCCGGTACGCCCTGGCGCTGGCGATCGTGGTGGCGCTGTTCGCCTTCATCCCGCTCGTCGGCTCGACGATCTCGCTGACCATCGTCGCGCTGATCGGCTTCTCCCTCAGCATCCCGCAGGGGGTCGCCTGCGTGATCTACGGGCTCGTCTACCAGCAGTTCGACGCCTATGTGATCCAGCCCCGCGTGTTCCAGCGCTCGGTCGACGTGCCGGGCGTCATTGTCGTGATCGCCGCGATCTCCGGCGGAATCCTCTATGGCGTCGTCGGCGCGATCCTCGCCATCCCGGTGGCCGCGGTGTTGCTGTTGCTCTACCGCGAGGTGCTCGTCCCGCGACTCGACCGGAGCTGAGCCGGCGCGTCGCCCGACCGGGCGCGGGAGAATGCCCCCATGCCGATCACGCCCGACGACCTGGACCACCTGCGCCGCTGCGTCGAACTGGCTCGCCAGGCCCTGGCCGACGGGGACGAGCCGTTCGGCTCGATCCTCGTCGCGGCCTCGGGCGAAACTCTCTTCGCCGACCGCAACCGGGTCCGGGGCGGCGATGCCACCCGGCACCCGGAGTTCGCGATCGCCCGCTGGGCGGCAGAGCACCTGACCCCGGCCGAGCGTGCCGGCGCCACCGTCTACACCTCCGGTGAACACTGCCCGATGTGCGCGGCTGGTCACGGCTGGGTCGGGCTGGGGCGGATCGTGTACGCCGCGTCGTCGGCACAGCTCGCGGGCTGGCTCGACGCGTGGGGCGTGCCGCCCGGCCCGGTGGCCGCCCTGCCGATCCTCGACGTGGTGCCGGGAGCCGTCGTCGACGGGCCGGCGCCGGAACTGGTGGACGAGCTCGAGGCGTTGCACCGCGCGCGGTTCCCCGATCGAGGCACCTCGGCTCAGTAGGGCACGGGGAACCACTGCTGGAGCCAGCGCATGATCGCCCGCTCGGTCAGCGCCTCCCCCAGCGTCGCCGGGCGGTCGAAGGCGTGCCCACCGAAGGGATAGCTCACATAGCGGACCTCGTTGCGGGCGCGGCGTACCTGCTCGGCGAAGGCCGAACTGACGGCCGGGTCGACCAGCCGGTCGGCGTCGCCCTGCACGATCAGGGTCCGGGGCAGCCCGCGCCGGATCTTCGTGCTCGGCGAGGCGTAGGCGTAGGCCTCGGCTGCCTCGTCGGGCCCGCCACCGAGAAAGTCGCGATAACGGAACTCGCCGCTGGGGCTCGGCCGGGTGAGGTCGACCGGCGGCGAGACGGCGAGGACGGCGGCCGGCGGCTTCGGTCGATCGCCGCAGCTCGATGTCACCCCGCCCTCGTCCTCAGGAAGGCCCAGCCCGTAGGCGACGTTCAGGGCGAGGGTCCCGCCGGCCGATGCACCGCCGAGCACGATCTTGTCGGGGTCGATCCCGAACTCCTTGCCGCGCCCGCGCAGCCAACCCAGCGCGCAGGCGACATCGCCGTTGGCATCGCGCCAGCGCGGCGGCGGGGACAGCCGGTAGTCGATCGAGATCGCCGGGTAGCCGGCATCGGCGATCCGGCGCAGCCGCCGCGCATCGTCGCCGAAACCGCCGCCGACGAATCTTCCGCCATGCACCCAGAGCACCGCCGCACCGGGATCCAGCGCCTCGCGCGGCGGGAGCCAGATGCCGGCCCGCAGTTCGGTGCCGTCCGGCGTCGCGTAGACCTCGACGCGGTCGGGTTCGGCGGGCGGTCCCGTCTCGATGCCGAGGGCATTCGCCGGCCCGATCGCCGAGCCCTCGCTGAGCGCCAGCACCACCTGCGGTGTGACCACGACCAGCCCGGCCAGCAGCGACACCGTCGCCAGCGCGGCGACGAACCAGCCGAGCACGGTGCGGCCGAAGCGGCGACCGAGCAGACCGATGCCCAGCACCGCCGCCGAGATCGGCAGGACCCACGGCCCGTAGCTGCCGAACACCAGCACCCCGGCACCGGCCAGCGGCCCGATCGACCACCAGCCCGCGGCCGCCAGTGCCACCAGCGCCAACCCGACGACACCGGCGAGCCCGAGCAGTGCGAGGAACGCTGCACGCTTCATGGGCCAACACCCTATTGGTCGACCCTGCGATCTGTGAGGATTCGCCCATGCCAGCGAATGCGGACGCCACGGCGGGCAAGATCGACTTCAAGCGCGAACTCGCCTGCTACAGCGCGCCGCGCGGGCGCTTCGAGTTGATCACGGTGCCGCCGTTGCGCTACCTGATGATCGACGGACACGGCGATCCGAACACGGCGAGCAGCTATGCCGATGCGCTGGCCACGCTGTACCCCGTGGCGTACCGATTGAAGTTCGCCAGCCGCTCCGAGCTCGGCCGCGACTACACGGTTCCGCCGCTGGAGGCGCTGTGGTGGGCCGACGACATGGCCGCGTTCACCGCCGCCCGCGACAAATCGCGCTGGGACTGGACGGCGATGATCATGATCCCCGACTGGCTCGATGCGGCGGCGGTCGCCGAGGCCCGCGAGACGGTACGCCGCAAGGCTGGCGCCCCGGCGATCGACGCGCTGCGGGCCGAAACCCTGGCCGAGGATCTGGTGGTGCAGACGCTGCACATCGGCCCCTACGACGCCGAGGGCCCCGTGCTGGCCGCGTTGCACGACGAGTTCCTGCCGGCCAACGGGCTCGGACTGACCGGTCGGCACCACGAGATCTACCTCGGCGACCCGCGCCGGTCGGCGCCGGAGAGACTGCGGACGATCCTGCGCCAGCCGGTGGTCCGGACTCAGAACAGCCGCGAATCCGGATCGTCCAGACCGCGCAGCGCGTCGTAGTCCACCGTCACGCAGGCGATGCCGCGATCCGTCGCGAGCACCCGGGCCTGCGGCTTGATCGCCTGCGCGGCGAAGACCCCGCGTACCTTCCCCAACAGCGGATCCCGGTTCAGCAGCTCCAGGTAACGGGTGAGCTGTTCCACCCCGTCGATCTCGCCGCGGCGCTTCACCTCGACCGCGATGTGCGTGCCATCGGCGTCGCGACACAACAGGTCGACCGGCCCGATCGCCGTCGGGAACTCGCGGCGGACCAGCGCCCAGCCCCGCCCCAGGGTCTCGGGATTGGCCGCCAGCAACTCCTGCAGATGGGCCTCCACGCCGTCCTTGCGCAGCCCCGGATCGACCCCGAGCTCGTGGGAGGAGTCGTGATGCACCCGGGCGATCGAGATCTGCAGCAGCTCGCCGTCCTTACCGCGGACCTGCCAGCGGGCCTCCAGCGCCACCCCGGGCGCCGCCTCGTCCGATTCGGGTGACTCGTCGATGGTCAGGGTGCACGGCGGGCTCATCCAGTTCAGCGGCTTGTAGGCCCGGTCGTCGGCGTGGATCGAGACCGACCCGTCGGCCTTGATCAGGATCAGCCGGGTCGCCATCGGCAGGTGGGCGGTCAGCCGGCCCGCGTAGTCGACGGAGCAGTCAGCAACAACCAGGCGCACGGCATCGGAGCGTAGCTGACAGACTGACGAGGTGAGCGAATCGGTGTCTGCGAACCCGCCCGCCGGGCGATGCTGATCATGGCCCGCCGCCCCAGCAAGCATCTGCGCCCGGCCCGGCCGCTGTCCGCGGGCCTCGCGGCAGACGCGTCCGCGCCGGCCGGCTGGGTCGTCCGCCGGGTGAGCGGCGCCGGAGCGCTGAAGGAGTACCGCTGCCCCGGCTGCCAGCGGCCGATCGCGGCGGGTACGCCGCACCTGGTGGCCTGGCGCAGCGCCGACGGAGCCGCCGAGCGCCGGCACTGGCACCATCCGTGCTGGCTGCGCTTCGGCCCGGAGGGCGGGCGATGAGCCTGGCGACCACCACGGTCGGTGCCGGAGAACCCGACGTCGCGTTCGCCCACGGGCTGTTCGGCCAGGGCAAGAACTGGACGCAGATCGCGAAGGCCCTCACCCCCGGGCACACCTCGCTGCTGGTCGACATGCCGGACCACGGGCGCTCGCCGTGGACCGAGCGGGTCGACTACCCCGGCTATGCCGATCTGGTCGCCGAGACGTTGGCCCCGCACGCCCCCCTCGATCTGGTCGGGCACTCGATGGGCGGCAAGATCGCGATGCAGGTCGCGCTGCGCCGGCCGGAGCTGGTGCGCCGGCTCGTCGTCGTCGACATCGCACCCGCCGACTATCGCGGGCTGAGCGCGTTCGGCGACTACGTGGCGGCGATGCGGGCGATCGACCTGGCCACCCTGCCCGGCCGGGAGGCCGCTGACGAGGCGCTGCGCGACGGCGTACCCGACCCGGTCGTGCGCGGCTTCCTGCTGCAGAACCTGCGCCGGGCGTCCGCGCCGGAGAACTGGCGCTGGCAGATGAACCTGGGCCTGCTCGGCGACCAGCTCGACCGGCTCGGCGAGTGGCCCGCGACCGATGCCACCTTCGACGGGCCGGTGCTCTGGGTCGCCGGCGCCGAATCCGACTACGTGCGCCCCGAGCACCGCGAGGCGATGCGCGCGCTGTTCCCGCGCGTGCGCAGCGTGCGGGTGAAGGGCGCCGGGCACTGGGTGCACTCCGAACAGCCCGACGCGTTCGTCCGTACGCTGCGCGCCTTCCTCGACGCCTGAGGTCAGCCGGGCGCCACCGTGAGCAGCTCGGCGGCATTGTTCGGCCGCCCGCCGCCGGACGGCGAGGACCCGTCCTGGCCCTCCGCCGCGATCCGGTTGACGACCTCCAGGCCGGCCTCGTCCATCGTCGCGAAGACGGTGTAGTCGGCCCGCAGGGGCGTGTCGGCATAGACGAGGAAGAACTGCGAGCCGTTGGTGTTCGCTCCCACGTTCGCCATCGCGATCGTGCCCGGCGGGTACTGCTCGGACCCGGTCAGTTCGTCGTCGAAGACGTAGCCCGGTCCCCCGGTGCCGGAGCCGGTCGGGTCGCCGCACTGCAGCACGAAGATCCCCGTGTCGACCAGCCGGTGGCAGGTGGTGCCGTCGAAATAGCCCTGGGTGGCAAGCGAGGCGAATGAGTTCGCCGTACACGGCGTGCCGGTCACGTCGAGCGTGATCGGGATCTCGCCCTCGTTGGTGGTGATCACCCAGTCGGGCCGGACGGATCCGGGCGCGACCTCGGCCGGCGGCGGGTCGGCCGGGCGCGCGGGCGTACCGTCCGGGCGATAGACGCACGACACCGTGCCGGGCGCCGGGCCGTCCGCCCCGTCCGGCGCCGGCGGCGCACACCCGGCGACGGCGGCGGCCAGGAGCAGGGCGGCAGGCACGGCGAGTGCACGAGATGTCACCCGCGTACCGTGCCATATCGGACTCGGCGCCCGGGTTAGGCTCGACCTGACAGAGGAGAGACGCATGGTCGTGCTGAGCCGCATCTACACCCGCACCGGCGATGCCGGGACCACCCGCCTGTCGGATCTGTCCGAGGTGGCCAAGACCGATCCCCGGGTCGCGGCCTACGGCGATGTCGACGAGGCGAATGCCGCAATCGGCGTCGCGCTCGCCCAGGGCTCGGTGCCCGACGAGATCGCCGAGGTGCTCGGCGTGGTGCAGAACGAGCTGTTCGACCTCGGCGCGGACCTGTCCACGCCGCTCGCCGTCGATCCCGAGCATCCGCCGCTGCGGATCGAGCAGTCGTCGATCGACCGCCTGGAACGCTGGTGTGATCGCCATGCCGAGGGTCTGCCGACGTTGCGCTCGTTCATCCTGCCCGGCGGCTGCCCGGTGGGAGCACAGTTGCATGTCGCCCGCACGGTGGTACGTCGGGCCGAGCGCTCGGCCTGGGCCGCCGTGGCCGAGTTGGGGACCGAGCCGGGGAGCGAGCGCGGGTCCGGCGGCGTGAATCCGCTCGCGGTGACCTACCTGAACCGGCTGTCGGACCTGTTGTTCGTCCTGGTCCGGGTGGTCAACGGCACCGACCACGAGGTGCTGTGGCGGCCCGGCACCGACCGCGATCCCCCGGCCTGACCGGGTGACCGGGGGCGATCGGCCTCAGGTGCCGCGCTGGCGCAGACCGGGCGGGGCGGCCTCCAGCCAGCTCATCAGGCCGGTCACCGATTCGGCCGCCATGGCCAGGTCGACGGGGCCGACGGTCGGCGGCTCGACCGGATCCAGCCGCAGGATCCGCTGCCCGTCGTAGAGCATCGTCTTCTCCTCGGCATCGGGATCGCGCACCGCGATCACCGAGGTACGCCCGCGCCGGAACACCACCTGCGGGGCAAAAGAAAAAGAGAAGACCCGGAACCATTCCAGATCTTCTCCGCTGTAGCGCGCCACCCCGAGGGCCCAGTTGTCCCGTCCGGGACGGAGCTTCACGCTGCACTCGAACAGGCCGCCATGTCGGGCCAACCAGCGCCGGCGGAAGATCAACACCACCAACGGCACGGTGATCAGCAGCGCGATGAGGATCAGCGCCACCTCGACCACCGGCAACAGCATGGCGGAAACTTACCGGGCTCTCAGCATCGCGCCAAAACCGGGCGGTAACGATTCGGGCACGCCGGTGGCAATGCGAACGCCCGCCGCCCCGGATCGGACCGGGACGACGGGCGGTACGCCGGGTCGGGTCAGCTCGCCTTGCGGGCGGCGCGGACCTGCGCCTCGGCGCGCTGCATCTCGCGGCGCGCGTCCTCGTCGTCGTCGCCGGTGGTCTCCAGCCGCGAGGTCGCCGCCGCCAGCCGCTTCTCGGCATCGGCCAGCGAGATCTCCTCGGCCAGGGTGGCGTACTCGCTCAGGATCGACACCCGACCGGCAGCCACGGAGACGAATCCGCCGTCGACGGCGACGATCTCACGCCCCCCGGCGGTGGTGACGATCTCGACGCCGTTCGGCACCATCACCGACAGCATCGGGGCGTGGCCGGCCATGATACCGACATCGCCCTCGACGGTACGCGCGACGACCATCGTCGCCTCGCCCGACCAGACGACCCGGTCGGCCGAGACCACCTCGACGTGCAACTCGTTGGCGGCCTGCTCGGCCATCTCAGTTGGCCTTCTCGAGCTCGGCGGCCTGCTTCTCCACGTCGTCCATGTTGCCGGTGTTGAAGAAGGCCTGCTCGGGCAGGTTGTCGACCTTGCCGTCACAGATCATCTTGAACGACTCGACGGTCTCGGCCACCGGCACTGTCGAACCCGGCACATTGGTGAACTTCTCCGCCATGTAGGTGTTCTGCGACAAGAACTGCTGGATCCGCCGGGCGCGGGCGACGATGATCTTGTCCTCCTCGGACAGCTCGTCGACACCCAGGATCGCGATGATGTCCTGCAGCTCCTTGTTGCGCTGCAGAATCCCCTTCACCTCGGTGGCCACGTCGTAGTGCTGCTGGCCGATGTACTGCGCATCGAGGATGCGCGAGGTCGAGGTCAACGGGTCCACGGCCGGGTAGAGGCCGCGGGAGGCGATCTCGCGGGACAGCTCGGTGGTGGCGTCGAGGTGGGCGAACGTGGTCGCCGGCGCCGGGTCGGTGTAGTCGTCGGCGGGCACGTAGATCGCCTGCATCGAGGTGATCGAGTGACCGCGGGTCGACGTGATCCGCTCCTGCAACTGGCCCATCTCGTCGGCCAGGTTCGGCTGGTAACCCACCGCGGACGGCATCCGGCCGAGCAGCGTGGAGACCTCCGAGCCGGCCTGGGTGAACCGGAAGATGTTGTCGATGAACAACAACACGTCCTGGTTCTGCACGTCACGGAAGTACTCGGCCATGGTCAGCGCGGTCAGCGCGACGCGCAGCCGGGTGCCCGGCGGCTCGTCCATCTGGCCGAAGACGAGGGCGGTGTCGCCGAGGACGCCCGCCTCCTCCATCTCGGTGATCAGGTCGTTGCCCTCGCGGGTCCGCTCCCCCACCCCGGCGAACACCGAAGTGCCACCGAAGTTGTGGGCGATGCGGTAGATCATCTCCTGGATCAGCACGGTCTTGCCGACGCCGGCGCCGCCGAACAGGCCGATCTTGCCGCCCTGGACGTACGGGGTGAGCAGGTCCAGCACCTTGATGCCGGTCTCCAGCATCTCGGTCTTGGACTCCAGCTCGTCGAACTTGGGCGCGGGGCGGTGGATCGGCCAGCGCTCGTCGATCTTCAGCTCGGACTGCTCGATGTTCAGCGCCTCGCCGGTGACATTCCAGACCACGCCCTTGGACACCTCGCCGACGGGAACCGTGATCGGCGCGCCGGTGTCGGTGACCTTGGCCCCGCGCTGCATGCCATCGGTCGGCTTCAGGGCGATCGCGCGCACCATGTTGTCGCCGATGTGCAGCTCGACCTCCATGGTCATCGTGCGCTTCTCACCCATCACGTCGGTCTCGACGGTCAGAGCGTTGTAGATGTCGGGCATCTGGTCGGCGGGGAACTCGACGTCCACCACCGGGCCGATCACCCGGGCCACGCGGCCCACGCCGGGCTCGCGCTGGTCGGTCGCCTGCTGGTCAGGGGTCGTTGTCGCGGTCATGCTCGCCTCACTCGCTGGTCGCGTCGGCGAGCGCGCTCGCGCCACCGACAATCTCGCTGATTTCCTGGGTAATGGACGCCTGCCGGGCCTGGTTGGCCTGGCGCGTCAGGCTCTCGATGAGCTGCTCGGCATTGTCCGTGGCCGCCTTCATCGCGCGCTGCCGCGCCGCCAGCTCCGAGGCCGAGGACTGCAGCAGGCAGTAGAAGATCCGGCTGGAGACATACAGCGGGAGCATCTCGTCCAGCACGGTCTCGGCATCGGGCTCGAACTCGTACAGCGGCAGGGCCTCGTCCTCGGCGGGCGGTGCCTCACCCTCGACGACCTCGAGCGGCAGCAGCCGGATCACCTCGGGGCGCTGGGTCAGCATCGACACGAACCGGGTGTAGACGACGTGGATCTCGCCCACCCCGCCCTCCTCGGTCGGCGTCAGGAACGCCTCGAGCAGCGCATCGGAGATCTCCCGGGCGTTGGCATAGGTCGGCGAATCGGAGAAGCCGTCCCACGCCGCCTCCAGCGGGCGCCGGCGGAAGTTGTAGAAGGCCTGCCCCTTGCGCCCGGTGATGAAGGTGACGACCTCCTTGCCCTCGCGGTGCAGCTTCTCGTTCAACTGCTCGCCGGCCTTGATCACGCTCGAGGAGTACGCCCCGGCCTGGCCGCGGTCGGAGGTGATCAACAACACGCCGGCCCGCTTCGGCGCCTCCGGCTCGGTGGTCAGCGGATGGTCCACATTGGAGAAGGTGGCCAGCGCCGACACCGCGCGCGTCAGCTCCCGGGCGTACGGTGCCGCCGCCCGGGCCTGCTGCTGTGCCTTGATGATCCGCGAGGCCGCGATCAGCTCCATCGCGCGGGTGATCTTCTTGATGTTGCTCACCGACGCGCGCCGGCTCCGCAACTCGCGCAAACTAGCTGGCATATCTGAGCTCCGCTCCGGGGCTGACGGGCATGCTCAGCCCCGCTTCTGCTTGACGATCTGCTCCTGCTCCACGTCCTCGTCCTCCATCGGCTCGGACTCCTCCTTGCCGGCGAGCAACTTGCCGTCGGAGGTCTTGAAGCCGGCCTTCACCTCGGCGATCGCCTTCTCGGCCGCCGACGCGGTGTCGTCGTCGAACTTCCCGGTCTCCCGGATCACGTTCAACACCTCGGTGTTGTGCTTGAGGTAGTCCAACAACTCGGACTCGAAGCGCAACACGTCGTCGACCGGGACGTCGTCGAGGTGGCCGGAGTTGCCGGCCCAGATCGCGATGACCTCGTTCTCGGTCGGGTACGGGTCGTACTGCGGCTGCTTCAGCAGCTCCGTCATCCGCGCGCCGCGCTCGAGCTGGCGCCGCGAGGTGGCGTCCAGGTCGGAGGCGAACATCGCGAAGGCCTGCATGTCGCGGTACTGGGCCAGATTCACCTTCAGCGGGCCGGTGACGTTCTTCATCGCCTTCGTCTGGGCCGCGCCGCCGACGCGGGAGACCGAGATGCCGACGTCGATGGCCGGCCGCTGGTTGGCGTTGAACAGGTCGGACTGCAAGAAGATCTGGCCGTCGGTGATCGAGATGACGTTGGTCGGGATGAACGCCGAGACGTCATTGGCCTTGGTCTCGATGATCGGCAGGCCGGTCATCGAGCCGGCGCCCAGCTCGTCGTTCAGCTTGGCGCAACGCTCCAGCAGCCGGGAGTGTAGGTAGAACACGTCGCCGGGGTACGCCTCACGGCCCGGCGGGCGGCGCAGCAGCAGCGACATCGCGCGGTACGCCTCGGCCTGCTTGGTCAGGTCGTCGAAGACGATCAGCACGTGCTTGCCCTGGTACATCCAGTGCTGCCCGATGGCCGAGCCGGTGTAGGGGGCGAGGTACTTGAAGCCTGCGGGATCCGACGCCGGGGCGTTGACGATGGTGGTGTACTCCATCGCGCCCGCCTCCTCCAGCGTCCGCTTCACCTCGGCAACCGTGGAGCCCTTCTGGCCGACGGCGACATAGATGCACCGGACCTGCTGCTTCGGGTCGCCCGAGGCCCAGTTGGCCTTCTGGTTGATGATCGTGTCGACCGCGATGGCCGTCTTGCCGGTCTTCCGGTCGCCGATGATCAACTGCCGCTGGCCGCGGCCGATCGGCGTCATCGAGTCGATGGCCTTGATGCCGGTGGCCAGCGGTTCGCGTACCTCCTGGCGATCCATCACGCCGGCGGCCTGCAGCTCGAGCGCGCGCCGGCCGTCGAGCGGGGTGATCTCGCCGAGCCCGTCGATCGGGTTGCCGATGGCGTCGATCACGCGGCCGAGGTAGCCGTCGCCGACGGGCACCGAGAGCACCTCGCCGGTGCCCTTGACCTCAGAACCCTCCTCGATGCCCTCGGAGTTGCCGAGCACCACGACACCGATCTCGCGGACGTCGAGGTTCAGCGCGATGCCCATCGTGCCGTTGGCGAACTCCAGCAGCTCGTTCGCCATGGCCGAGGGCAGGCCCTCGACGCGGGCGATGCCGTCGCCGGAGGTGATGACGGTGCCGACCTCCTCGGTCGCCGCCGTCTCGGGGGTGTAGTTCTGGACGAAGCTGTCCAGCGCGCTCCGGATGTCCTCCGGGCGGATGGTGAGTTCGGACATCAGCGGGATTCCTCGTTGTCTGGTGACTCGTTTTGTCTGGTGACTCGTGTCTGGTGACTCGTGGTCTGGTCAGTTGGATCAGCGGATGGTTCGGCGGGCCTCGTCGAGCCGGGCGGCCATGGTGCCCTCGATGACCTCGTCGCCGAGTTGGACGCGGACGCCACCGATGATGCTCGGGTCGACGATGACATGCATCGCGATCGCGCGTCCGGCGGACTTGCTGAGCGCGGCCTGCAGGCGGTCGAACTGCTCGCTGTCGAGCGGCCGCGCGACCCGCACGGTGGCCACCGCACGACGCCGCAACTCGGCCGCCAGCACCAGGTAGTGCTCCAGCGTCCGGGCAAAGGTGCGCTCCCGCGCCGCGACGGCCCGGCGGGCCAGCACCGCGGTCGCCGGATCGGCCCTGCCCTGCAAGAGCGACCCGACCAGGTCGGCTCGGCCGGCGACGGGCACCGAGCGATCGGCGATCGCGTCGCGCAGCGGCCGGTCACCCGCCACCAGTCGCTCGAAGCGGAACAGCTCGTCCTCGACGGCGTCCAACCGGTTGCCGTCGGCCTGCGCGGCGATCAGCTCGGCCCGGACGGCCTCGCGCTCGAGCGCGGCCGCCAGGTCGGACATCGACGACCAGCGCAGCGCCGCGGCATCGGCCACGAGCGCCACGGCGGAGTCGCCGATCCGGCCGCCGAACAGCCGCTCGGCCACGCCCTTGCGGGTCCGCGCGGGCGTACCCGGATCGGTCAGCGCCCGGCGCAGCGCGGGCTGCGCGTCGAGCGCGTCGACCACCGCGAACAGGTCCGGGGCGATCGACCCCGCGGCCTCCGGACGGCCGCCGAGGATCCGGTCCAGGGCGGTGTCCAGGGTGCCGAGCCGGGTCTCCTGGCCGGCCACGTTGTGGCCCGCGAGGAGATGACCCGTCTCGAGATCGAGCTCCGGCTGTTGGTCGGTCACGACACACCGCCGGTCGGTGCCGAATCCTGGGCCTCCAGGTCGGCGATGAAACGGTCGATGGTGCGACGCGCCCGCTCGTCGTCGTCGAGGGACTCCCCGACGATCCGGCCGGCCAGGGTGGTGGCCAGGCCACCGACCTCACCGCGCAACTGGTCCATCGCCTGCTTGCGCTCGGCCTCCAGTTGGGCCTGGGTGGCCTCGCGGATCCGGGCGGCCTCGGCGTTGGCCTGTTCGCGCATCTCGGTGATGATCTGGGCGCCCTGGTTCTTGGCGTCCTCCCGGATTCGCGCGGCCTCCTCACGGGCCTCGGCGAGCTGCGCCTGGTACTTCTTCAGCGCTGCCTCGGCCTCTTGCTGGGCCTTCTCGGCCCGTTCCATGCCGCCGGTGATCTCGTCGCGGCGCTCGGCGTACATCTTCTCGAAGGAAGGCACGACGAACTTGGCCATCACGATCGTCAGGATGATCGTGAACACGATGGCCGCGATGATCTCCGACGGGTAGTGCGGGAGCAGCGGCCCGAAGTCGATTTGCATGGGTCCTCAGTCGGTCGTGGAGTTGATCACTGCAGAACGAAGGAGAAGGCCAGCGCCAGGATGGCGAGGGCCTCGACCACGGCGAAGCCGATCCAGGCGGTGCCCATCATCGCGCCGCGGGCCTCGGGCTGGCGGGCGGTGCCCTGGATGACCGAGGCGAAGATCAGGCCCACGCCGATGCCCGAGCCGATGGCGGCCAGGCCGTAGCCGATCATGTTCAGGGAGCCGGAGACGACAGTTTCCATGTCAGGGTTCCTTTCGAGAACTCTTGCTTCTACTTGAAGTTCGCAACTTGTAGGACGTTCGGGGTTGTCGGGACGGGTGGTCAGTGTTCCTCGGCGGTCGCCGAGGCGACATACTGGGCGGCCAGGACGGTGAAGACGTAGGCCTGCAGGCCGGCGATCAGCAACTCGAGGGAGAAGATCGCCATCGAGAAGATCAGCGCCGCACCGCCGGCGATGTTGTTGATCACGCCGAAGCCGTTGGCGGCATGCAACCCGTAGAGCAGCAGCCAGCCGCCGCCCACGGTGAACACCAGCACCACGACGTGTCCGGCGAACATGTTGCCGAAGAGTCGCAGGCCGAGCGTGACGGGGCGGATGATGAAGTTGGACAAGAACTCGATCGGGATGATGATCGGCATCAGCCAGACCGGTACGCCGGCCGGGATCAGGCTGTTCCTGAAGTACATCGCACCGTGCTTGCGGATGCCGGCGGCGTTGTAGACGATCCAGACCAGGAACGCCAGGCCCCAGGCGTAGCCGATGCTCGCCGCGGTCGGATACATCAGGAAGAACGTGATCCCGAAGACATTGCTGATCAGCAGGAAGAAGAACAGGCTCATCAGCAGCGGCAGGTAGCCGCGGAACTCGTGGCCGAGCGCGTCGCGGGCGATGCCGTTGCGGACGAAGTCGTAGGCATACTCGGCGAGGTACTGCGCCTTGGACGGCACGACCTTGAGCTTGCGGGAGGCCAGCAGCCAGACGATCAGCACGATCAGGAAGGCGAGCAACGCCTGGACGAAGGGCTTGTTGACCCAGTCCACGCCGGGGATGAAGCCCCCGGTGAACATGAAGTCCTTCTCGACGGACGGCGCGTGGTACTCCGGTACGCCGCCCTCCTCGCCGCCACCGGCCTGCGGGAAGGCGAGGGGCATCAGACCGCCCACGAAGTCTCCTCTCTGCACGCGATGATCATGAATCCGACCTCGCGTATCGCCTGATGATCAGGACAATGGACAGTGCGGTGCCGACCAGTACGCCGACCGGCACGAGGAATCCGGTCTGGAAGAACCGGTCACCGAGCCAGCCGAGACCCCCGTAGCACAGCGGCCCGGCGATCAGGTACGACAGCACTCGCATGCCCTCGTTCATGCCCCGGTGATCGGCCGCCTCGATGCGCGCCGCATCGCTGTCGGAGGGGGTCCGTGCCGGGTCGGCGGCTCGGACTCTAGCAGTCCGGTCGAATCCGGTCATCTGGCACCGACCCCTGCATCGGAGGGCGCCGGCTCGGGCTCGTCGAAGGCCAGGATGCGCAGCCTGGAGTATGCCCGCGCGAGGCCCAGCAGCCAGCCGATCACGCCGGCCCCGACGCCGGCGGCCAGGGCCGCGGGGGCCAGCCGGGACTGGGCGGCGGGATCGAGATTGAGCCAGCCGGTGAAGGCGGCGGCGAGCAGGCCGGCGCGTACCCCGAAGGACGCGAGCGAGGCGGCCATCAGGGTGGTTGCCGAGGCGCCGGCGAAGCGGACCTGGACGGCCTGGCCGAAGGTGTAGAAGAGCAGGGCGAGGGCCGCGCCGAGGGCGGCCGAGACCGCACCGCGGGCCCCGTCGAGCACGGCGGCGGTGACGATCAGCGGAAGCGCCAGCAGGTGGGCACCGACCATGCCGCCGACCAGCAGCGCGCGGGCACGCCCGGCCAGGACGCTGCGCTGCACGGGACCGGGGAGGACCTCGCGGACAGGCGCGTCCCCGGACTGCTCACCAGGGGCGGTCATGGTCGTCATTGTGGTCGCATTCCTGCCGATCGGCCAGCCTTGTCGGTGGCGCCTGCGTTGCTTGTGAAAGCTAGCACAAACTCCGCGGCCCGCGCCAACGCCGACGCGGCGGAACTCAGTGCGGCTGCTGGCGGGTCTGGATCCTGCGGCTGATCGGGCCGACGGTGACCCAGGCGATGATGGCGCCGGCCAGCACCAGGGCCAACACGGTGATCCACTGACCGGTCAGCCCGATGGCGATGGTGCCGAACGAGATCAGGGCGGCCCAGACATACATCAGCACGACGGCGTTGCGGTGGCTGTGGCCGCGCGCGACGAGTTGGTGGTGCAGGTGCTGCTTGTCCGCGACCCACCACCAGTGACCCCGGATGGTCCGCCGGACGACCGCGAGCGCGAAGTCCAGGAACGGCAGGGCGAGGGCCGCGAGCGGCAGCACCAGCGGCAGGTACGCCGGGAGCAGCCCGCCCGCCTGGGATGCCTGGCCGGACGCGTCGGCCAGCCGCGAGGAGTCGATCTGCCCGGTCAGGCTGATGGCCGAGGTGGCCAACAACAACCCGAGCAGCATGGCACCGGAATCGCCCATGAAGATCCGGGCCGGAAAGAAGTTGTGCGGCAGGAAGCCGATGCAGGCCCCGGCCGCCGCGACCGTGATCAGGCTGGCGGTGGTGGCCCGGGAGATGTCGGCATCGGCGGTCAGCCAGTAGGCATAGAGGAAGAACGCCAACGCCCCGATGGCGATCACCCCCGCGGCGAGGCCGTCGAGCCCGTCGACATAGTTCACCGCGTTGGTGCACAAGACGATGAAGAAGACGGTGATCGCGATCGAGGAGGTGGCGTCCAGGGTGAAGATCTGGTCCGGCAGCGGGATCCACAACATCTTCACGCCGAGCGCGACGACGAGACCGGCCGCGAGGATCTGACCGGCGAGTTTGGCCAGCGCGTTCAGCTCGAACAGATCGTCCAGCACCCCGACGGCGCAGATCACGGCCGCGGCGGCGAGCACCGCCCAGGCATCGTGGCGGACCAGTTCGAGCCGGCCCAGGAACGGGAGGTTGACCCCGACCAGGAAGGCCGCGGCCACGCCGAAGAACATCGCCACGCCACCGAGATAGGGAATCGGCACGGTGTGCATGTCACGCTCGCGGACGGTGGCCACCGCGCCCGCGCGGACCGCGACGCGGCGGCACAGCCCGCTCATCAGGTAGGCCACGATCGCCGCGATGGTGAAGACCAGCAGGTACTCACGCATGCGCGGGCCCGTCCGCCGGCGAGTCCCCCGAGACCCCCGGGTCAGGCGGCTGGCCCGCGGGACCGGCCACCGCGGGGGCGACCTCGCGCAGTTGGTCCAGGGAGATCCCGCCGAGGCGCAGCACGCGCCCGTCGCGAGTCACGGCGAAGTCCACGATGGTCGAGGCCGGCCCGTCACCGGTGCGCCCGGCATCCAGATAGGCACCGACCGACAGCCCGAGCTGGTGGTCGGCCTCCTGGGCGGTGCGCGCGGCCGGCCGGCCCGACTTGTTGGCGCTGCTCACCGCCAGCGGTCCGGTCATGGTCAACACGGCCCGGGCCACCTCATGATCGGGAACCCGGACGGCGATGGTGCCCGCGGTCTCGCCGAGGTCCAGCCGCAGGCTGGGCTGCGCCTGCAGCACCAGCGTCAGCGGGCCCGGCCAGAAACGCGCCATCAGGTCCCGCGCGGCCTGCGGCACGTCGACGGCCAGCGCCATCGCCACGGCCTCGTCGGCCACCAGGACCGGGGGCGGCATGTCGCGTCCGCGACCCTTCGCGTCCAGCAGCCGCTGCACGGCCTCCGCGTCGAAGGCATCCGCGGCGATCCCGTACACGGTGTCGGTCGGGATCACGATGCACTTGCCGGCAACGATCAGCCGGCGCGCCCGGGCGCTCGCCTGGCCCAGGTCGGAGGTCGCGATGATCCGGGAGGGCGCCGGGTCGCCCGGCGCCGCGCCTGCCGGGTCGGGGCTGTTCACCGCTCCATCCTGCCAGAGCGGGGACCGCCGCCTCCGGGCCGCCGCGCCGTGACGAACCGGGGTCGGCCGGCCAGGTCGGGATGATCGACGACATCGTCGAAGCCGGCGCCGACGAAGACCGCGGGCGCGCTCTCACCCTGCACATCGGCATGCTCGGCGCCGACCATCGCGCCGGGGCGCAGCAGCCGCCGCGCCGTGTCGGCGACCGCCCGCATCGCTACCAGGCCATCGGGACCGGAGAACAGGGCGAGATCGGGGTCGTGCTCGCGCACCTCGGCCGGTACGCCCGCCCAGTGCTCCAGCGGGATGTAGGGCGGGTTCGCGATCACCAGGTCGACCTCGCCATCCAGATCGCCGAAGGCGTCGGCGAGGTCGCCGTGTCGCAGGTCGACCCCGGTCCCGGCGAGATTACGGGCCGCCCACGCCAGGGCGTCGTCGGAGAGCTCGACGGCATGGATCCGCGCCCCGGGCACCTCGTCGGCCAGCGCCGCGGCGATCGCGCCGGAACCGGTGCCGAGCTCGACGACGACCGGCGTCTGCGTACCGCGGGCGATCATCGTCGTCAGGCGCTCGACGGCCCATCCGGTCAGCACCTCGGTCTCGGGCCGCGGGATGAACGCGCCGGGCCCGATCGCCAGCCTGATCCGGCGGAAGTACGCCTCGCCGGTCAGGTGCTGGATCGGTACGCCGGTCAGCCGCCGCGCCACCAGCTCGTCCAGCCGGGCGCGCTGTGCGGCGTCCGGCGCCGCCGCGGTGATCAGCCGCGCGGGTTCGGTGCCGAGCACGTGCGCGAGCAGGATCCGCGCCTCGGCCGCGGGGCTCTCCCCCGGCCCGCCGGCCAGCGCGGCCGCGAGGCGGCGTACCTGTTCGGTCACCGGCCGAGCCGCTCGGCAAGATCGGCCTCGGCGAGCGCTGCCAGCACGGCGTCGAGGTCGCCGTCCAGCACGGCGTCCATGTTGTAGGCCTTGAAGCCGATCCGGTGGTCGGCGATCCGGTTCTCACCGAAGTTGTAGGTGCGGATCCGCTCGGACCGGTCGACGGTACGCACCTGCGAGCGCCGGGCATCGGAGGCGGCCGCGGCCGCCTCCTCCTCGGCGCGGGCGACCAGGCGGGCGCGCAGCATCCGCATCGCCTGCTCGCGGTTCTGCAACTGCGAGCGCTCGTTCTGGCACGACACCACGATGCCGGTGGGAAGGTGGGTGATCCGGACCGCGGAGTCGGTCGTGTTGACGCCCTGCCCGCCGGGCCCGGAGGAGCGGAAGACGTCGATCCGCAGGTCGTTCGGGTCGACCTCGACCTCGGTCGCCTCGACCTCGGGCATCACCAGCACCCCGGCGGCCGAGGTGTGCACGCGCCCCTGGGTCTCGGTGACGGGCACCCGCTGCACCCGGTGCACACCGCCCTCGAACTTGAGCACCCCGTAGGGCTGGGCGTCGCCGCCCGTGCCCGGCGACTTGATCGCCACGGTGACCGACTTGTAGCCGCCGAGTTCGGTCTCCTGCGCGTCGAGCACCTCGACCTTCCAGCCCCGCGCCTCGGCATAGCGGGTGTACATCCGCAACAGGTCGCCGGCGAACAGGGCCGACTCCTCACCGCCCTCGCCGGACTTGATCTCGACGATCGCGTCGGCGGAGTCGTTGGGGTCGCGCGGTGCGAGCAGGCGGGTCAGCCGCTCGGTGTTGTCGCTCAGGCGGGCGGCCAGCGCGTCGGCCTCCACGGCGAAGGCCGGGTCCTCGGCGGCCAGCTCGCGGGCCGCGCGCAGGTCCTCGGTCAGGGCCTCGCGCTCATCGAAGGCGCGGATCAGCGGGCCGAGCTCGGCATGACGACGGCCGACCCGGCGCACCCGCGCCGCATCGGCGTGGGTGGCCGGATCGGCCAGTGCGGATTCGAGTTCGGCGTACTCGGCGCGGACCGGGCCGGGGTCGAAGACCCCGTCGGCGGCGCCGTCACGCTGCGTTGTCAGGACGGCAACTTGTCGTCAGGACTTCTTGGCGTACCGCTTCTGGAAGCGGGCCACCCGGCCGCCGGTGTCGAGGATCTTCTGCTTGCCCGTGTAGAACGGGTGGCAGGCCGAGCAGACCTCGGCGCGGATCACGCCGTCGGGCGCGGTGCTGCGGGTGGTGAACGAGTTGCCACAGGTGCAGGTCACCTGGGTCTCCACGTAGGTGGGATGAATCCCCTGCTTCATGCTGAGCTCCTTGTCATGGTGACCCGGGTCGCCGGCGCCGGGCGGCGCGTTCGACGTGAACCGGATCGGAAAGGGAGTGCGCCCGCGGCACACCGACCAGTCATTGTGCCGCAGACACCCGTTGCAACCAAACCCGAGCGCCCCCTATTCCCCGTGCCGCGCCGGGGGTCGTTGACAACCGCGAACCCTCCCGCGCAGGATTGATCCGATGTATCCGGCGCGGTTGCGCCCCTCGCACCTCATCGCTCCCCGTTCCACCGTCGCACCGGAGGCCCCCGATGAACCGCTGCCGAACCGGCCTGGCAGTCAGCCTCGTCTGCCTGATCACCGTGCTGGCGCTGCCGGCCGGGCGGGCAATGGCGCTGGACAACGGGCTCGCCCGCACCCCACCGATGGGCTGGAACTCCTGGAACCAGGTCAAGTGTTATGACGTTTCCGAGCAGGTGGTCAAGGACGCCGCGGACGCGATCGTCGACTCCGGGCTGCGGGAGGCAGGGTATGAGTACGTGGTCGTCGACGACTGCTGGCAGGGCGGCCGCGGTGCCGACGGAAGGTTGTTCTCCGACCCGGAACGCTTCCCGTCGGGCATCGCCGCGCTCGCCGACTATGTGCATGCCCGGGGCCTGAAGTTCGGCATCTACTCCGTGCCCGGCAGCCTGACCTGTGCCAACACCTGGGACAACTACCCCGTCCGCGGCATCGGCAGCCTCGGCTACGAACAGGTGGATGCCGACGCCTTCGCCGCGTGGGGTGTCGACTACCTGAAGTACGACTGGTGCCAGGCCGAACGCGACGGCATCGAGCGGCAGGCTGCCTTCGCCGAGATGCGTGATGCGCTCGCCGCGACCGGGCGCCCGATCGTCTATTCGATCTCGGAGTACGGCGAGACGCAGCCGTGGCAGTGGGGGCCGGACATCGCGAACCTCTGGCGTACCACCAGCGACATCGCGCCGAACTGGAGTGCCGTCTCGAGCATCATCGAGCGCCAGGCCGAGCTCGCGCCCCATGCCGGCCCGGGGGGCTGGAACGACCCGGACATGCTGCAGATCGGCAATGGCTCCCTGACGCCCGCCGAGAACCGTAGCCACTTCGCAATGTGGGCGATGCTGGCATCGCCGTTGATGCTGGGCACGGACCTGACCGCGCTGGATGCCGAGACCCGAGAGATCGTCGCCAACCGCAGCGTGATCGCCATCGATCAGGACCCGCTGGGCCGGCAGGCCGAACGGATCCGGCGCGAAGCCGGCTACGACGTCTGGCGCAAGGAGCTTACGGGCGGCCGCTACGCGGTGGCCCTGCTGAACACCGGCGGCGCCTCGGCCGACCTGCGCACCACGTTCACCGAGCTGGGGGTGACCGGCCGCTACCGGGTCACCGATGCGTGGACCGGACAGGTGCAGGGCCAGGCGGGCGGGCGAATCGGGACGTCCGTGGCCTCCCACGACACCGCGCTGTACGTGCTGACGCCGGTCGGCCGCTGACCCACGCGTCGTCGAGGCCGGCGACTTTGCCGAACCGCCCCGGCGCCCGCATGATCGTCCTGACGCGCCGATCCGTCACGGCATGATCTGATCGGGCACAGCGAACGACGACCACGAGGTGACGACGATGTCCCAGCCAGCCCCGTCCGACCGCGCGCCCCTGGCGGCGGCGATGCGTCCGATCAACTCCCTCGTCGAGCGGTTCATTCCGTCGGCGCTGGTGTTCGCGATCGCGCTCACGTTCATCGTCGCGATCGCCGCTCTGGTGCTGACCCCGACCGGTCCGGTCGAGGTGATCATCGCCTGGGGCGACGGGCTTTCCGGACTGCTGTCCTTCATCACCCAGATGGCGCTGATCCTGCTGCTCGGGACGATCCTCGCCAACACCCGTCCGGTACGCCGCCTCCTCGTCGCCCTGGCGCGGATCCCGAAGACCCCGATGCAGGCCTACCTTTTCGTCGCCCTCGTCGCGGCGGTGGCCAGCCTGATCACCTGGGGCCTCGGTCTCGTCGTCGCGGGCCTGCTGGCGCTCGAGGTCGCCCGCAGCGGCCGCGAACGCGGGCTGCGGCTGCACTTCCCGATGCTGGTGGCGGCGGGCTTCTCGGGGTTCGTGGTCTGGCACATGGGTTATTCGGGCTCGGGCCCGCTCACCGCCGCGACCCCCGGCTCGTTCATCGCCGATCAACTCGGCCGCACGATTCCGATCACCGAAACCACGTTCTCCACCTGGAACCTGATCGCCATCGTCGCCACCGTGCTCGCCGTCCTCGGTGCGCTCTGGCTGGTCGCGCCCCGCGGCGGCGGCCAGATCGTCGAGCTCACCGCCGAGCAGGCGGCCGAGCCGGCGGCGCCGGCCGAGGACATCACCACCCCCGCCGACCGGCTGGACGCCTCCCGGATCCCGACGCTGGCGATCGGGCTGCTGCTCACGGCGTACCTGATCCTGCACTTCGCCACCGGCGGATCGCTGACCCTGGACATCGTCAACTGGTCCTTCCTCGCGCTGATCCTGCTGATCGTGCGCAGCCCGCTCGAGCTGATCGGGCTGACCAAGAACGCTGCCTCGAATGTCGGGGAGATCTTGCTGCAGTTCCCGCTCTATGCGGGGATCCTCGGGATCATGACCGACTCCGGGCTGATCGGCGTGTTGTCCGATGCGATCGTCGCCGTCGCCACGCCGCAGACCTTCGGGCTGCTGGCGCTGCTGTCGGCCGGCCTGGTCAACTTCTTCGTGCCGTCGGGCGGCGGGCAGTTCGCGGTCCAGGCACCGATCCTGTTGGACGCCGCCTCGCGGCTCGGGGTGGATCCGGCGATCGCCATCATGGCGGTGGCCTACGGCGACCAGTGGACCAACATGATCCAGCCGTTCTGGGCGCTGCCGCTGCTGGCGATCGCGGGGCTGAAGATGCGCGACATCCTCGGTTACACCACGATCACGCTGCTCGCCAGCGGGCTGGTGTTCGCGGCGACCCTGCTGATCGTCTCCGTCACCTGAGCCGCGCCGCGGCTCAGAGCGTCGGGGTGTCGGCGAGCAGTCCCCGGGTGTAGTCCTGGCTCGGCCGGTCCATCACGGCGCCGGTCTCGCCGCCCTCGGCCAGCGAACCGTCGTGCAGCACCTGGACCCGAGCGGCCATCGACCGGACCAGGGCGAGGTTGTGGGTGACGAAGAGCATCCCGATACCGCGGTCGCGGCGCAGGCCCTCCAGCAGCTCGACGATCGCGCCCTGGACCGAGACGTCGAGCGCAGAGGTGATCTCGTCGCAGACCAGCAGGTCCGGCTCGGCGGCCAGGGCCCGGGCGATGGCGACCCGTTGCCGCTCGCCGCCGGACAACCGGTTGGTCCGGTAGCGCGCCACTGTCGGGCCCAGGGCCACCGCCTCCAGCAGCTCGGCGACCCGGTCGCGGGCCGCGGCACCGCTGGCCAGCCCGAACACCTTCAGCGGGCGGGCGATGATCTGCTCGACGGTCATCCGCGGATTCAGCGACAGGTAGGGATTCTGGAAGATGTACTGCACCCGCTGCCGGTCCCGGGCGGTGCGTCGACGCGCGCCGCGGGCCAGATCGTGCACCGCGCCGTCGCGATCGTGCAGCGCGATCTGGCCGGTCCAGTTGTCGATCAGGCCGCCAACGGCGCGCGAGATGGTCGTCTTGCCCGATCCGGACTCGCCGACGAGGGCCACCACCTCGCCACGGGCGACGTCGAAGCTGACCCCGTGCACGACCTCCTTGCGGCCGTAGCGCACCCGCAGATCGCGGACCTCGAGCAGCACCGAGCGCGCCCGCTGCGGGTCGGCGTCGGGGATGTCGCCACGGTCGGGGTCCCAGCGCGGCAGCTCGCCGATCCGTACGCAACGGGCCAGGTGCTGGCCGGGCTCGCCGCTGACCGGTTCGGGCTCCGGCGACTCCCCCGCGTCCCGCACGCCGATCAGCGCGGGGGCGGTCTCCGCACACCGGGGCTCGGCGAACCCGCAACGATCATGGAACCGGCAGCCCTCCGGTCGTCGGCCGGGGCCGGGCGTCGTCCCCGGGATGCCGGTCAGCGAACGGGCGGTGTCCAGATGCGGGATCGCGTCCAGCAGCGCCCGCGTGTAGGGATGCGCCGGGTCGGCGAACAGCGCGTCGCGCGGCGCCTGCTCGACGACCTGGCCCGCATACATCACCAGCACCCGGTCCGCGACATTGCCGACGACGGCAAGATCGTGGGTGACATACAGCGCGGCGATGCCGTAGTCGCGGCACAGCCGGGCCATGGTCTGCAGGACCAGCCGCTGGCTGCTGACATCCAGGCCCGTGGTCGGCTCGTCCAACACCAGCACCGACGGCCGCGGCAGGAAGCACATCGCCAGCGCGACGCGCTGCACCTGTCCCCCCGAGAGCTGGTGGGGGTAGCGGGCGAGGAACTCATCGTCGTCGGGCAGCCCCACATCGCGCAGCCCCTCCCGGGCCCAGGCATCCCGCTCGGCGGGCGTACCGACCCCGCGCAGTTCCAACAGCTCGACGATCTGGCGGCCGATCCGGATGCTCGGATTCAGCGCCGCCGCCGGGTCCTGGGGAACATAGGCGATGTCGTCGCCGCGCGCCCGCCGGACCTGCGCCGGCGGCAGCTCCAGCAGGTCGCGGTCGCCGATCACCACGCTTCCCGCATCGATCACCGCGCCCTCGCGGGCGTAATTGAGCAGCGCCGTACCGACCGTCGTCTTGCCGGAGCCGGACTCCCCGACCAGCGCCACCACCTCGCCCGGCGCGAGCACGAGGTCGATGTCGTCGACCACGTCGATACCGGTGCCGGACAGGGCGACGCCGAGATCGGTCACCACGCACGCAGGTCCGGGCCGCTCGCCGTTCATCAGCGCTCCTCCCCCGCGGCCGCGACCCGGGAGACCCCGTCGGCAAGCATGTTGGTGCCGATGGTGAAGATGCCGATCACCAGCACCGGGGCCAGTTCGCCCCAGGGCTGCACCAGCAGCGCCAGCCGGTTCTCGTTGATCATCTGACCCCAGTCGGCCGCCGTCGGGTCCGTGGCGAAACCGAGGAAGCCGAGCCCGGCGATCATCGCGATCGAATAGGTCAGCCGCAGGCCCGCCTCGGCGAGCAGCGGCGCCGTCATCTGGGGCAACACCTCGAAGAGCACGATGCGCAGCGGCGACTCACCCAGGGCCCTGGCCGCCGACACGTAGTCGCGCGAGACCAGCGACAGCGCGACGCCACGGGTCAGCCGGGCCACGCGCGGGGCGTGCGAGATGCCGACCAGGACGATGATCATCCAGGAGGTGGGCGTCGCCACCGAGGCCAGCACGACCAGCGCCAGCAGGATCGGCGGGAAGGCCAGCATGATGTCGTTGGCCCGCATCAAGATCTCGTCGGGCCATCCGCCGGCATACGCCGCAATCAGCCCGATCGTGACACCGAGGCCCATCCCCAGGGCCGTTGCCAGCAGCGCATTGACCAGGATCGACCGACCGCCGTGCAGGACCCGCGACAAGACGTCCTGGCCGAGGTAGTCGGTGCCGAGGAATGCCCCCTCCAGGGTGAACGGGTTGCCCACGATGTCGTTCTCGCCGTGCGGGGCGAACAGCGGCCCGAGCAGGGCGAGCGCGACAACCAGCAGGGTGATCACCGCTCCGACGACGAAGCGGGGCTGGCGGAGCAGGCGGGCGATCATCCGGCGATCGCCGTCCGGGCGCGAGGGGTGAGCAGGATCGAGGCGATGTCGGCGATCAGGTTCACCACGACGTAGACAGCCGCGATGATCATCGCCAGCGCGAGCACCACCGGGACGTCGTTGTTGTTCACCGCGGAGACCAGTTGGGCGCCGATGCCGGGATAGGAGAACAGGTACTCCACGATCACGATCCCGCCGGCCAACCAGGCGAGCTGCAGCGCGGTCACCTGGACACCGGGCACCAGCGCATTGCGCAGCGCATGCCGGCGGACGACGACGCTTTCGGGTACGCCCTTGAGCCGGGCCAGCGCGACATAGTCACTGTCCAACACCTCGACCAGCGTCGCCCGGACGATCCGCGACACATACGGCGCGACGGTGAGCACCAGGGTGAGCACGGGCAGCACCATCGACGCCGGCTGCAGCCAGGGCGCATCGCCGCCCGGGCTGATCGTGACGGCCGGCAGCACGAAGAAGACGGTGGTGGAGAAGACGGCGACGAGCACGATGCCGATCACGAACTCCGGGAGCCCCGCGAGCGCCAGCAGCACCGTCTGGATGATGTGATCGGCCCGCTTCCCGCGGGCACTCGCCGACCACAGCGCGAGGCCGAAGGAGAGCGGGATGATCACCAGCGTCGCGATCAGGACCAGTACGGCGGAGTTGATCACGGGCTGCGCGATCAGGTCGGCGACCGGGGTGCGGTTGGCCAGCGAGGTACCGAGGTCGCCGGTGAACAGGCCGCCCAGCCAGTCCAGGTACCGCTGCACCGGTGGGCGGTCCAGCCCCAGCTCGGCGCGCAGCGTCGCCACCCGTTCGGGACTGTTCACATAGTCGCGGCCGAGGATCGCGCGGACCGGGTCGCCGAGGGCGACCGTGGCGAAGAAGATCAGCACCGAGACGACGAACAGGGTCAGGATCGCCAGGCCGATCCGCCGGGCGAGCCAGCTGGCCCAGCCGCGCGCCGATCCCGGTCGGCGGGGCCGGGTACGCCCGGACGGTGACGCCGGGCCGGCGTCGGGCCGGCGGGGCGTGGTGGCGGCGGGGTCGGCGCTCATGTGCGTACCAGACTCATGTGCGTACCAGACTCATGGGCGTACCAGGGAGGCGTACTGGAAGCGGAAACCAGACATCGGCAGGAATCGGCTCGGGCGCAGACCCTGGACCAGATTGGAATGGGCATCGACCTGTTGCTTGAAGAACGGGATCAGGTAGCCGCCGCGTTCGTACTCGATCCGCTGGGCCTCGCCCAGCAGTTCGGCCCGCCGGCCGGGATCCAGCTCGCGGCGCGCCCGGTCGATGATCGCGACGAACTCGGCGTCGTCGAAGTGCGTCTCGTTGTAGGGCGAGTCCTTCAGCGCGCACTGGGCCACCTGCGCGAGATAGTTGCGGGTGTTCCAGAAATCCATCGCGAAGTCCCACTGCAGGTAGCGCTCGCCGTAGAACACCGAAGAATCGGTGACCCGCAGCGCGACGTCGATGCCGCACGAGCGCGCCTGTTCGGCAAACACCTGCGCGGACTGCACGGCGCCCGAGCCGACCGCCGAGGAGGTGACCAGCTCGAGCTGCAGGTCCTCGCGGCCGGCCTTGCGGAGCAGGGACCGCACGCGCTCGGGATCTTGCTCGCGCTGTTCGAACCGGTCGCCGACGTAGGCGGGATCGAACGGTGAGTAGACGTCATTGGCGAGCGTGCCGTAGCCGCTGAGGGCCTGGTCGATCATCTGCTGCCGGTCGGCCGCCCACCGCAGCGCATTGCGCACGTCGACATCGCCCAGCAGCGCCACGTCGACGCGCATGGTGAACGGCATCCAGGCACCGGTCTCGGCGATCAGCGGGCTGACCCCCTGCCGCTGGACGGACTGGGCGAGATACTGCGGCAGCCCGTCGATGCTCTGCACCTGACCGGCCAACAGCGCGTTGACCTTCGCCGCGTCGTCGTTGAAGTCGTAGATGATCAGCTCGTCGACGAACGCGGGCGCGCGCCAGTAGCCGTCGAACCGACTGAAGACGCTGCGAGCGCCGGGGGCGAACTCGCGCGCGGCGAAGGGGCCGGTGCCGATCGGGGCCGCGGGATCGTAACCGGTCGGCACGATGCCCAGGGCGTAGTTGGCCAACAACTGGTCGACCTCGGCATAGGCCGAGTCCAGCGGCAGTTCGACCGTGCGGTCGTCGATCCGCCGGATCCGCGCCGGGTCCAGCATGCTCAGCTCGCTGGCGGCCGGCGACGGATTGTCCGGGTCCAGTGCGCGCTGGAGGCTGAAGATCACGTCGTCGGCGGTCATCGGCTTGCCGTTGTGGAAGATCACGTCCGGGCGCAGGCGGACCGTCCACACGGTCGCATCGGCGTTCGGCTCCACGCTCTCGGCCAGGCAGGGCTGGGCCTGGGCGTCGAAATCGAACTGGAACAACGGCTCGTAGAGATTGTTCACCCGAGCGATGTCCGGGGTGGTCACCGGGAAGTGCGCGTCGAGGGTGTCGTTCAGGCCGCCGCCGGTGGCGCCGTGGGCATAACGGCCGCCCGGCACCTGCGGAAGGTTCGGGTCGGGCGGCGCGGGCACGGTGCCGCCGCAACCGGCCAGCAGACCGGACGCACCGGCTGCTCCGGCCAGACCGAGGCGGACGAAGTCGCGGCGATCCATCTGCGCCCTCATCGACTCATCACCACCTCGCTTTGCTGCTGAGAAGCTAGGACGCGGCGTCCGGGAGGTCAAGGTTGGCCATTCTTCGGCGTGGCCGGGTGGCTACGGTGGTGGGGTGCGCCTGTGGTCCCTGCATCCCGAACTGCTCGACCGGCAGGGCCTGATCGCCGGCTGGCGCGAGGCGCTGCTCGCCCAGGCCGTGCTGGCCGGGCGTACCCGGGGCTATCGGCGCCATCCGCAGCTTGCCCGGTTCGCCGACCAGCGCGTACCGCAGCGCGAGATCGGCCGCTATCTGGTCGGCCTGGCCGACGAGGCCGACCGGCGCGGCTACCGCTTCGACCGCGCCCGCATCGACCGGCCCGGCCCGCCCGGCGGGCAGCTCACCGTGACCGATGGCCAGCTCGCGCTGGAGCACCGACACCTGATCACCAAGCTGGCGGCCCGCTCGCCGGAGCTGGTGGACGAGCTGGGCCCGGCCCGGGCACATCCGTTGTTCGTCGTGACATCCGGGCCACCGGCCGAGTGGGAACGGGTACGGTTCGATCATGAGCAATGACGCCGCAGCGCTCCCGTCGAGCGAGTTCCTGGACCTGATCGGGTTGGAGATCACCGAGAACACCGGCGACCGGTTGGCGGGGCATGTCGATCTTGGTCCGCAGCATCACCAGCCCTACGGGATCGTCCACGGTGGTGTGTTCTGCGCGATCATCGAAACGGCGGCCAGCGTCGGCGCCGCGACGGCGGTCGCCGATCAGGGGCTCGGCGTCGTCGGGGTGCACAATGCCACCGATTTTCTCCGTCCCGGACGGGCCGGTCGCGCGCAGGTGGTGGCCGAGCCGCTGCACCGCGGCCGCACCCAGCAACTGTGGCAGGTGATCATCACCGACGAGGCCAGCGGAAAGGCGCTCGCGCGGGGGCAGGTACGCCTGCACAACATCTCCCGCGACGCCGTCTCGCCCTAGCTAGCCGCAGGCCGGCTGCTCGGGCACCAGGGGCGAGACCAGCAGCCGGCGGGTCACGCGGCCGACCCGCCACTGGGTGGTCGGGTTGTCGCGCGCGGCGCGCAGGAGGGGCGCGACAACCTCGCCCGCCAGCTCCGCGCACCGGCCGCCGAGGGCGTCCGTCCCGGACGACAGCACCGCGTCGGGATCGGGACCGGGCCAGCGCGGGAGGCGCTGCCCGCCCACGTCGGTGGGCTCCGGCAGTTCCACCAGTCGGGCGCGGTCGGGGGCGAAGTCGCGGAAGGGCGCGTCACCGGGCAGCGCCCGCGCGCGTTCCAACAGCGCCCACAGTCGCGCCCGGTCGGTGCGCTGTTGTGCGGTCAGCCCGGTCAGCTCCGCATCGCGGGCCGGGTCGGCGAGGGCGTACACAGATATCTGTTGTGGCGGCCCGGCGGGGGCAATGCTGATCATGGTGACCGGCTGGTCGGTGATCGCCGGGGAGCCGTAGTCGATGCCGGCCAGCAGTCCGGAGGCCGCCGCCTGCTCGGCGAATCCGGCGACCGCGGCCGGGTCGACCGTCGCCACCTCGAGCTCCGGGGGCACGTCGCCGAGGGTGCGCTCCGGTCGCGGCCGGATCACGCGCCCGTCGCCGAAGATCGACAACGCCGGCACGTTGAATACCTGGTAGGAGACGGGGACCAGCCCCGGGGCGATGTGGATCCGGAACACCAACTGGTCGGGCGGCAGCGGCGACGCGGACGGCGGAGGCGGTGGATCGTCGGGGGTGACCGACCGGCCGCAGCCGCCGAGGCCCCCGAGGCCGACGGCGATGGCCCCGCCCAGTAACGCCCTGCGCTCCATCGGCCCATGGTGCCCGCCGGCGGGGTCGCCGCCGCGTCAGCCGCGAGCGGCCATCGACAGCAGCGACAGCCCGGCGTCGGAGGCAGAGCCCGGCTCCGCGCTCAGCAACAGCAGCCGCTGTCCCGGCCGGTCGCTGACCTCGAAGGACTCGAACCGAAGATCAAGATTTCCGAACTCCGGGTGCCGGAACTCCTTGTGCCACGGCGCCTATGTCGGGATCAGCGCGGCCCTGGCCGCCGAGTTGCTGCCCGAGGGACGCAAGGCCAAGGGGGTGGCGATGGTGTTCAGCGGGATCACGCTGGCGATCGTGCTCGGGCTGCCGATCGGCAACCTGCTCGGCAACCAGTTCGGCTGGCGGGCCACGTTCGCCGTGATGACCGGTATCGGCGTGATCGTGCTGATCGCATTGATCGCGTTCGTGCCGACCGGGCGGGGCGCCCCGAACGATCTGCGCACCGAGACGGGCTGGCTGCGTTCGGAGCAGGTCTGGCTGACCCTCGGGGTCAGCGTGCTCGGCTTCGGCGGGGTGTTCGGCGCGTTCTCGTATCTGGCCTACACGCTGAGCGCGGTCACCCGCCTCGGGCCGACGGCGATCGCCGGCCTGCTGCTGGTCTTCGGCGTCGGCACCTTTGCCGGCAACCTGCTCGGCGGGAGCGGGGTGGCCGGCCGGCTCGACGACCGGTTCCCGGTGATCGTCACGGCGGTCGTCGCGATGATCATGATCGGCTTCGGGCTGACCGCGGCCTGGCCGATCGCGGCGACGATCGGGGTCTTCGCGATGGGCGCGGTCGGGTTCAGCCTGACCCCGGCCACCCAGGCCCGGATCCTGACCTGGGCCGACGGCGCCGGTTTCGCCAGCAGCGCCAATATCGCGGCACTGAATCTGGGCAACTGGGTCGGGGCGACACTGGCCGGGTTGGCGTTGGACGGCGGCCACGGCGCCGCCTCGCCCCTGTTCGTCGGGGCGGCGATGACGCTGTGTGCGACCGGGTTGATGCTGTGGACGATCCGTCGCCGCCCTGAGCGGTGAGAGCGCAGACCGAACGACGGTCGGCCCCGGGCGATCCGCCCGGGGCCGACCGTCGTTCGGTCGATCCGATCAGTCGTCGTCGCGGTTCGGCGTGGTCTTTTGGATCTGCAACAAGAACTCGGTGTTGCTCTGCGTCTTCCGCATCCGGTTCAGCAGCGTCTCCAGCGCCTGCTGCCCGTCCAGCCCACTGAGCACGCGGCGCAGCTTCCAGACGATGCCCAGCTCCTCGCGGCTCATCAACAACTCTTCTCGCCGCGTCGAGGAGTTGACGTCGATGGCGGGGAAAACCCGCTTCTCGGCCAGTTCGCGACGCAACCGCAGCTCCATGTTGCCGGTGCCCTTGAACTCCTCGAAGATCACTTCGTCCATCTTCGAGCCGCTCTCGATCAGCGCGGTGGCAAGGATCGTCAGCGAGCCGCCGTTCTCGATGTTGCGCGCGGCACCGAAGAACTTCTTCGGCGGGTAGAGCGCGGCCGAGTCGACGCCGCCGGACAGGATCCGGCCCGACGCGGGAGCGGCCAGGTTGTACGCCCGACCGAGCCGGGTGATGCCGTCCAGCAGGACGACCACGTCGTGGCCGAGTTCGACCAGCCGCTTGGCGCGCTCGATCGCCAGCTCCGCGACGGTGGTGTGATCACCGGCGGGCCGGTCGAAGGTCGAGGAGATCACCTCGCCGGTCACGGTCCGCTCGAAGTCGGTGACCTCTTCCGGGCGCTCGTCGACGAGCACCACCATCAGGTGCACCTCGGGATTGTTGGTGGTGATCGCGTTGGCGATGTTCTGCATCACCATCGTCTTGCCGGCCTTGGCCGGGGAGACGATCAGGCCGCGCTGGCCCTTGCCGATCGGGGCGACCAGGTCGATGATCCGACCGGTCATGTTGGTCGGCGTCGTCTCCAGCCGCAGTCGCTCCTGCGGGTAGAGCGGGGTGAGCTTGCCGAACTCCGGGCGGTTCTTCGCGTTCTCCGGAGCGTCGCCGTTGATGGTCTCGATCCGGACCAGCGGGTTGAACTTCTCCTTGCGCTCGCCCTCCCGCGGTTCGCGGATGACGCCGGTCACGACGTCGCCCTTGCGCAGGCCGAACTTGCGGACCATCGACAGCGAGACGTAGGCGTCGTCGGAGCCCGGCAGGTAGCCGCTGGTCCGGACAAAGGCGTAGTTGTCCAGCACGTCGAGGATGCCGGAGACCTGGACCAGCACGTCGTCCTCGCTGATCACCGGATCGACCTCGAGGCGATCCATCCCGCCACGGCCGCGGCGGTTCTGCCGGTCGCGGTTGCGCCGGCGGCGACCGCGCCGGCCACCCCCGTCGTCATCGCGGTCGCGATTGCCGTTGTCCCGGTCGCGGTTCCGGTTCTCGTCGCGGTTCCGGTTCTCGTCGCGATTGCCGTTGTCCCGGTTGCGGTTCTCGTCGCGGCTGCGGTTCTCGTCGCGACTGCCGTTGTCCCGGTCGCGGCTGCGGTTCTCGTCGCGGCTGCGGTTCTCGTCGCGATTGCGGTTCTCGTTGCGGTTGCCTTCGCGGCGCTCGCCGTCCGGGCGACCCTCTGCGCCATCGGGGCGGTTGTCGCCGGCCTGGTCGCCGGTGCCGTTGCGACGCTGCTCGGAACGCTCGCGGGCCTGTCGGCGCGCCTCCTCGGCGCGCTCGTCCGCATCGGGCAGCGCCGCCTGGGCCGGTTCGTTGCGGGCCGGTTCGGTACGGGCCTGTTCGGTGCGGGCCGGTTCGGTTCGCGGCTGCTCGCTACGCGCGGCATCGGTGGCCGGGGCATCGGTGGGTGCGGCGGCTGCCCGGGGAGCCTGGCCGCCCGTCGGGGCCCCGCCCTGCGCGGCGCGAATGGCCGAGATCAGGTCTCCCTTGCGCATGGTGCCGGCGCCCTTCAGGCCGAGCTGGGAGGCGACCTTCTTGAGCTCGGGGAGCACCATGGCTTCCAGACCCGAACCCTTGCGCCGGCGGCTTCCCGCCGCGGCGCTCGTCGTCTCGGTGGTGTCCGTCACTTGTCCTTCTTTCTCGCGGCCGGGCATGGCCGCCTCGTTGTGCGGAGTGGACTCAGATTCCGCTGCTCAAGCCCCGACAGGGAACGACGCAGTGTCGCTTGGGATGAAGTCTGTGGCGAGGACCCTGGATCGAGATATCGCCGCGCCCGGCTTGACTGGGCGCCGAGTGATGTGGGCGTACCGACCATCACCGTCGCGTCCAGCGTAGCACCGGGGTGGGAGCGGATCGCAAACCGTTCAGTCCCCCGGCGTGCCGACGCTCGCCCCCGGGCCGGGCCGCAGCCGCCGCACCCGGAACCCGGTCGCCGGCGCAATGCCGGCCAGCTCGGCCGCCGTCCCGAGCACCACCACCGTCGGGCCGGCGCCCGAGACGACGGCCGCCGCGCCGGCGTCGCGCAGGCGCTCCACCAGCGCCGCCGAGGCCGGCATCAGCGGAGCCCGGTACGGCTGGTGCAGCCGGTCCCGGGTCGCGGCAAGCAACTCCTCCGGCGCCCCGGCCAGGGCATGCACCAGCAGGCCCGCGGCGCCGGCGTTCTCGGCAGCGTCGGTGTGTGGGACGGTCGGCGGGAGTACGCCGCGCGCCGCCCGGGTGGCGAGCGCGTCACCCGGGACGAAGGCCGCGCCGGCGACCCGCGGGTCCAGCGGCAGCCGCAGCACCCGGTCCTCCCCCGGCACCACCAGCGTCAGGCCGCCGAGCAGCGCCGGCGCCGCATTGTCCAGGTGGCCCTCGACGGCCCGGGCGCGCCGCAGCAACCAGCGCTCGTCGACCGGCCGGCCGGGTCGGGCCCACGTCCAGGCCGCGAGCAACCCGGCGACGACGGCCGCGGCCGAGGATCCCAGCCCCCGCGCGTGCGGGATGGCGTTCTCGGCCTCGAGCGCCACCGCTGGCGGAACCGGGCCGCCGAGGTCGCGCAGGGCCCCGAGCAGCGTGGCGATGATCAGATGGTCCGGACCGCGAGGCACGTCACCGGCACCCTCCCCGGTGACCTCGACGGCGTACTCGCGGGCAACCCGGACGCGCACCCGGTCGCACAGATCCCACGCCAGCCCCAGGCTGTCGAAGCCCG
Source organism: Naumannella cuiyingiana (assembly GCF_013408305.1). NCBI lineage: Bacteria > Bacillati > Actinomycetota > Actinomycetes > Propionibacteriales > Propionibacteriaceae > Naumannella > Naumannella cuiyingiana. Next base: position 331,633 of record NZ_JACBZS010000001.1, read on the forward strand.
GGCCGAGGTTGGCCGAGGTGGCGGGAACCCGCAGCTCCAGGGGCGGCAGCTCGCTCAACTGGCCAGCCCCAGCACCTCGGCGACCGCGGCCGCCTCGGCCGGCAAGATGTCGGGGGCGACCTCGCGACCGCGCATCGCGGTGTCGATGTCCTTCAGCCCGTTCCCCGTGCAGGTGACGACGATCCGGCGCCCCGGGCGAAGCTCGCCGGCCGCATAGGCCGCGAGCAGACCCGCCACGCCGCTCGCCGACGCGGGCTCGACGAAGATCCCCTCGCGCGAGGCCAGCAGCGACTGCGCGGCGAGGATCTCTTCGTCGGTGACCGCACCGAAGCGCCCGCCGGACTCGGTGACCGCGCGCCGGGCCAGCTCGCCCGAGGCCGGATTGCCGATCCGGATCGCCGTCGCGACCGTGTCGGGCTCGAGGATCGGATGCCCGGCGACGAGCGGCGCGGCACCCGCCGCCTGGAATCCCCACATCGCGGGTGTCCGGGTCGCCCGCTCGTCGGCGGCGTACTCCCGATAGCCCATCCAGTACGCGGAGATGTTCCCGGCATTGCCGACCGGCAGGACGTGCAGATCCGGCGCGTCGCCGAGCGCGTCGACGATCTCGAAGGCCGCCGTCTTCTGGCCCTCCAGGCGATCGGGATTGACCGAGTTCACCAGCGCGACCGGATAGGCCTCCGACAGCTTGCGAGTCACCTCCAGGCAGTCGTCGAAGTTGCCGTCCACCTGCACGATCTCGGCACCGTGCACCACCGCCTGGGCGAGCTTCCCGGTCGCGATCCGCCCGGCCGGCAGCAGGACCAGCGCGCGCAGCCCGGCGCGAGCGGCATAGGCCGCCGCCGAGGCCGAGGTGTTGCCGGTGGAGGCGCAGACCACCGCGTTCGCCCCGTCGGCCACGGCCCGGCTGATCGCCACCGTCATGCCGCGGTCCTTGAAGGATCCCGTCGGGTTCGCCCCCTCGACCTTGATCCAGACCTCGCAGGCGAGCCGGTCGGACAGGTGGTCCGCCCGCACCAGCGGGGTCCCGCCTTCCCCCAGGCTGATCACCGGGTCCTCGTCGCCGATCGGCAAGCGGTCCCGATAGCGGGCGATCAGCCCGTTGGTGGTCGCCCTCGATGCGTCGCCCATCGCGGCTGCCTCCTCTTTGATCATCTTCTGGTTGATCACCTTCTGGTGATCATCTTCTTGTTGATCAAGCTCTTCCTGACCAGCGTCCCCCGACCGATCCGGGTTTGATCGATCCGTGATTGATCAGTCCGGCACCCCGGCCCGGATCCGGTCACGGGGTGGTCATGCCCTCCACCCGCATCACGCTGAGCACCTCGTGCACCGCCGGCAGGTCGGACAGGGCCGTGACGCAGGCGCTCAACGCCGCGTCGGGTGCGGGATGGGTGACCACCACAATCCGGGCCTCGGCCCCGTCGCCCGGGCTGGTCACCTGGCGCAGGGTCTGCACGGACACATCGTGCTCGGCGAAGCAGTTCGCGATGGCGGCCAGCACGCCGGCCCGGTCGTCGACCTCGAGGCTCAGGTGGTAGCGGGTGACCACCTCGCCGATGCTGCGCACCGGTCGCCTCGCATAGCTGGATTCCCCGGGACCCGAGGTCTCGCGGACCCGGTTGCGGGCCACGGTGACAAGATCGCCGAGAACGGCCGAGGCGGTGGGGCTACCGCCGGCGCCCGGGCCGTAGAACATCAGTTGCCCGGCCGAGCGGGACTGCACGAAGACCGCGTTGTACGCCCCGCCGACGGAGGCGAGCGGATGCGAGTCCGGGATCATCGCCGGGTGCACGCGGGCGTTGATCGTCGCGTCCGCCCCGTCCCCGGACAACTCACAGATCGCCAGCAGTTTCACCACGCAACCCATGTCGCGAGCCGAGGCGATGTCGCTGCGGGTGACCTCGGTGATCCCCTCGCGGTGCACATCGGCGCCGGAAACCCGGCTGTGGAAGGCGAGTCCGGCCAGGATCGCGGCCTTGGCGGCCGCGTCGAAGCCCTCGACGTCGGCGGTCGGATCGGCCTCGGCATAGCCGAGCGCCTGGGCCTCGGCGAGCACATCGGCGTACCCGGCGCCCTGGCTGTGCATCTTGTCGAGGATGAAGTTCGTGGTGCCGTTGACGATGCCCATCACCTGGGTGATCTCGTCGCCGACCAGCGATTCGCGCAGCGGCCGGATGATCGGGATCGCGCCCGCGACCGCCGCCTCGAAGTAGAGATCGACACCGGCCTGCTCGGCCGCGGCGAACAGGCTCGCGCCGTCCTCGGCCAGCAGCGCCTTGTTCGCGGTGATCACCGAGGCACCATGATCGATCGCGGAGGTGATCAAGGACCGGGCGGGCTCGATCCCACCGATCAGCTCGATCACGATGTCCACGTCGTCGCGGGCGACCAGCGCAGCGGTGTCGGTGGTGAACAGCGCGGGGTCGATGCCGGGGCGCTCGATCCCGGTCCGGCGTACCCCGATCCCGACCAGCTCCAGTGGCCGGCCGATCCGCGCGCGCAGATCGTCTGCGGAGCCCGTGATCAGGCGCGCCACCTCGGAGCCGACGACCCCGCAGCCGAGCAGGGCGATCCGCAGGGGCTCCCCGGCGGCCGGCGGCTGGCGGGACTCGGTCATCGTCTGGCTCCATTTGTTCGTGGGCCCGGGCTCGCGGGTTCACCGTCCGCCGATTCGGGAAGGGGTGCGATGCCGATCCTCGCCGGGGCGCCACCCGAGGCGCACCTTAGTATCAGCATCCGGGATTCAACCAACGTCCAGCGCGAGCAGGTCGTCGACGGTCTCGCGGCGGACCAGGGTGCGCCACTCGCCGTCGGCGGCGGCGATCACCGGCGGCCGCGGCACGTGGTTGTAGTTGCTCGCCATCGATCGGGCGTACGCCCCGGCGCCGGGCACCGCGATCAGGTCGCCCGGCACGATGTCGCCGGGCAGGAACTCGTCGCGGACGACGATGTCGCCCGATTCGCAGTGTTTGCCGACGACCCGACAGAGCACCGGCGGCGCGTCGGAGGCGCGGTTGGCCAGGGTCGCCGAGTACTCCGCGGCGTACAGCGCCGTGCGGATGTTGTCGCTCATCCCCCCGTCCACCGACAGATAGGTACGCACGCCGCCGCCGGACAGCGTCACCGGCTTGACCGTGCCGACCTCGTACAGCATGAACGCCGCCGGGCCGCTGATCGCGCGGCCAGGCTCGATCGACAGTTCCGGTACGCCGATCCCCCGCGCCGCGCACTCGGCCCGCACCAGCGCCGCGAGCTCGTCGGCGAGCTGCTGCGGCGGGGCCGGGTCGTCGAGGGTCGTGTAGGCGATCCCGAACCCGCCACCGAGGTCGAGCTCGGGCAGTTCGCGGCCCGTCCGGGAAGCGATGTCGGCGAGCATGCCGACCGTGCGACGGACTGCGATCTCGAAGCCGGAGGTCTCGAAGATCTGCGAGCCGATGTGGGAGTGAATGCCCCGCAGGTCGATCCCGGGCGCCGCCAGGCACGACTCGACCGCCGCCATCGCCTCCCCCGTCACCAGCGAGAAGCCGAACTTCTGGTCCTCGTGGGCCGTCGCGATGTACTCGTGGGTGTGCGCCTCGACGCCGACGGTGACCCGGATCAGCACCGGGGCCCGTACGCCGCGCTCGGCGGCGAGCGCGGACAGGCGTTCCAGCTCGATGGTCGAGTCGACCACGATCCGGCCGACCCCGGCATCGAGCGCGGCGGCCAGCTCGGCCACCGACTTGTTGTTCCCGTGGAAGCCGATCCGCGCGGGGTCGACGCCGGCGCGCAGGGCGACGGCGAGTTCGCCACCGGTACACACGTCCAGCGACAGCCCCTCCTCGGCGACCCAGCGGGCGACCGCGGTGCACAGGAAGGACTTGCCGGCGTAGTAGACCTGCCAGCCGGCGAAGGCATCGGCGAACGCGCGGGCGCGGGCCCGCAGGTCGGCCTCGTCGAAGACATAGGCCGGCGTACCGGCCTCGGCCGCCAGCCGGGTGACCCCGATCCCCGCCACCTCCAGCTCGCCCGAGGGCGATCGCGTCACCCCCCGGGCCCACAACTGGGGCAGGAGTGCGTTGACGTCGTCGGGCCGGCGCAGCCAGCCCGGAGCCGGCGCGGAGACGTCGGCGTGGATCGACCCCGCGACATGGGTGTGGCTCATGCGTCGAATGCTACAAACGCCGCCACCGCCGGGCGCACGGCCCGCGCCGGGTGAGATGTGCCCGCGACGGCCCCGGTTTGCTACAGTGCACTTCGCGCTGAGCCCCCGTAGCTCAGGGGATAGAGCACCGCCCTCCGGAGGCGGGTGCGAAGGTTCGAATCCTTCCGGGGGCGCTTGCTAGGGTCGCCGATCGTGAGCGACCGGCCACCCGCCCCGCCGCGCCATCGCGGCCGTCTGTTGACCGTGGTCGTGATCTCCCAGTTGCTGTCGTCGGCGATCACGTGGCTGACCTGGGCGAAGTTCCGTGGGCGCGAGTTCGGTGACACCCGCTACTACTTCGACTCGCTGACCTCGATTGCCGATCACGGGCTGGTCGCGGGCATCCGGGAGGCGATGCCGGAGTACCCGGTCCCGGCGGTCTGGGTGCTCGACCTGCCCCGACTGCTCTCCGACGGCAGCGTCGAGGGCTATCGGGACGCCTTCGTCGTTCTGGTCGCCCTGCTCGGCGTCGCGTTCACCGCGATCCTCTGGCTGGCGGGGGTACGCCGGGGCGATCACCGCGCCGGCGCCCTGGCAGCGGTGCTGTGGTGCTTCTTCTGCGCCGGGCTCGGCTCGGTGTTGTGGCTGCGCATCGATCTGCTGCTCGGGGTGCTGCTGGGCACCGTCGTCGTGGTGGCCGCGCGCCACCCGGGAGTCGCGGGAGCCCTGGTCGCCGCGGCGGCCTGGCTGCGGATCTGGCCCGCCGTGCTGGCGCTGCCGCTGCTCGCCGAACGCCGCCGCTGGCGGCACGCCGCCGCCGGATTCGCGCTGACTGCCGGTGCCGTCGGGATCGTCGCGCTGCTCATCGCCGGGCCGACGCGGCTGCTCTCGCCGCTGTCCTACCAGTCCGGCCGCGGGCTGCACGTGGAATCGGTGCCGGCGATCCCCCTGGTGATCGCCCGGATGTCCGATCCGCCGCAGTGGCCGGTGCGCTACACCGAGTGGAAGGCGTTCGAGATCTTCGGACCCGGCCGGGAGGAGGTGCTGGCGCTCGCCGATGTCGCGAGCATCCTCGGCGTCGCTGCTTGTCTCGGCCTGGTCGGGCTGACGGCCTGGCGGATGCGCGGCGGCCGCGACCCGACACCCGCGTTCACTCTCGCTGTCCTGGTCGTCGCGATCACCTGCATCGTGCTGGTGGTGAACAAGACGCTCAGCCCGCAATACATCGCGTGGCTCGGCGCGCCCGTCGCCGCTGCCGTGCTCGTCGCCGACGACGAGCAGCGCGGGCCGGCGGTGCGCTGGATGGCCCTGGCCTGCCTGGTCGCCGTGCTCACCCAACTGGTCTTCCCGCTCACCTACAGCGACCTGACCATGACCCGCGAGGCGGAGAACATGACGCTGCCGGGTGCCGCCCTGCTCGGCCGCAATCTGGTCCTGGTCTGGCTCACCCTCGATGTCGCTTGGTACGCGGTGCGGAGGGCGTGGCCGAAGGGGCCGGAAAAAGCCGCCGACGCGGGGCGTACCACTGCACCGCTGGTCTGATCGGTCGAGTAACATCGACGGCGGCGGATCGCGCACCGCCCCGTGTCAATGACGCAACCTTGGAAGAAGGCGATTGTGGCCACCGCGCCCGACCAGAAGACAACTGAAGCAGTGGACGAATTCGGCGCCAACGACTGGCTCGCCGAGGAGATGTACGAGCGCTACTCGGCCGACCCGACTTCGGTCGACAAGCAGTGGCAGGACTTCTTCGCGGCCCGCGCCGGTGCGAACGGCGCCCCGACCGGCTCGGCGTCGGCCAAGCAGCCCGCCGCCGAGCCCGCGACGCCGAAGAAGAAGCCCGCCCCGAAGACCGCTGCCGCGCCGACCGAGCAGCAGGCACCCGCGGCCACCAACGCCCCCGCGACCAACGCCCCCGCGACCACCAACGGGTCGGCCAAGCCGAAGGCCCGGGTCGAGCCGCCGAACACCGTGCGCGAGCCGCGGCCCGCCAAGCCCGGCACCCCGGGCGGCGTACCGGCCGATCCGCCCAATCCGACCGTCCGGGAGGCCAGCGAGGCCAAGGAGTCGAGCCAGGTCGCGCTGCGCGGCGCCGCCGCCCGCGCGGTGAAGAACATGGATGCGTCGCTGACCGTCCCCACCGCCACCTCGGTCCGCGCCATCCCGATGAAGTTGATCACCGACCAGCGCGTGGTGATCAACAACCACCTGCGCCGGGCCCGCGGCGGCAAGGTCTCCTTCACCCACATCCTCGGCTGGGCGCTGGTCAAGGCGGCCCAGCAGGTGCCGGCGATGAACAACGCCTTCGCCGAGGCCGACGGCAAGCCGATGCTCGTCGAGCCGGCCCACATCAACCTCGGCCTCGCGATCGACCTGCCCGGCAAGGACGGCAACCGCCAGCTCCTGGTGCCGTCGATCAAGGGCACCGAACAGCTCGATTTCGCGCAGTTCTGGGCGGCGTACGAGACGCTGGTCAAGAAGGCGCGCGACGGCAAGCTGACGCTGGAGGACTTCCAGGGCACCACGATCACCCTGACCAACCCGGGCACGATCGGCACCAACCACTCGGTGCCGCGGTTGATGAACGGCCAGGGCGCGATCATCGGCGTCGGTTCGATCGGCTACCCGCCGGAGTACGCCGGCACCGACCCCGAGCGGCTGAACGACCTCGGGGTCTCCAAGATCCTCACTCTGACCTCCACCTACGACCATCGGATCATCCAGGGCGCGGTGTCCGGCGAGTTCCTCGCCCAGATGGAACGCATCCTGCTCAGCGACGAGTTCTACGACGAGATCTTCGCCTCGCTGCGGATCCCCTACGAGCCGATCCGCTGGGCGCCCGACCGCAGCGCCCACCACGAGGACCAGGTCTCCAAGCAGGCCCGGGTCTTCGAGTTGATCAACGCCTATCGCAGCCGCGGCCACCTGATGGCCGACACGGATCCGGTCGAGTACCGGATGCGCAACCACCCCGATCTCGACGTGCAGACGCACGGGCTGACGCTGTGGGATCTCGACCGCGAGTTCGCCACCGGCTCCTTCGGCGGCCCGAGCCGCCCGTTGATGAAGCTGCGCGACATCCTCGGCGTGCTGCGCGACTCCTACTGCCGTCAGATCGGCATCGAGTACATGTACATCGCCGACCCGGAGCAGCGCCGCTGGATCCAGGACCGGGTCGAGAAGCCGCACGAGTCGCTGCCCCGCGAGGAGCACCTGCGGGTGCTGGACAAGCTCAACGAGGCCGAGGTCTTCGAGCACTTCCTGCAGACCAAGTACGTGGGCCAGAAGCGGTTCTCGCTGGAGGGCAGCGAGTCGACCATCGTGATGCTCGACGAGATCTGCGAGCAGGCGGCGATGGACGGCCTGGACGAGGTGGCGATCGGCATGCCGCACCGCGGCCGGCTGAACGTGCTGGCCAATGTGGTCGGCAAGTCCTACGGGCAGATCTTCCGCGAGTTCGAGGGCAACATCGACCCGCGCTCGGTGCAGGGCTCGGGCGATGTGAAGTACCACCTCGGCGCCGAGGGCCACTTCACCGCGCTCGACGGCTCGACGATCAAGACCTCGGTGGCCGCCAATCCCAGCCACCTGGAGGCCGTCGATCCGGTGCTCGAGGGAATCGCGCGCGCCAAGCAGGACATCTTGGACAAGGGCACCGACTTCCCCGTCCTGCCGCTGCTGATGCACGGCGACGCGGCCTTCGCCGGTCAGGGCGTGGTGATGGAGGTGTTGCAGATGTCGCAACTGCGCGGCTACCGCACCGGCGGCACCATCCATCTGGTCGTCAACAACCAGGTCGGTTTCACCACCTCGCCGACCGAGTCGCGCTCGTCGCTGTACTCGACCGATGTCGCGAAGACGATCCAGGCACCGGTCTTCCACGTCAACGGCGACGACCCCGAGGCCGTGGTCCGCGTCGCCCGGCTGGCCTTCGACTTCCGCAAGGCATTCAACAAGGACGTGGTGATCGACCTGATCTCCTACCGCCGGCGCGGGCACAACGAGGGCGATGACCCGAGCTTCACCCAGCCGCTGATGTATGACCTGATCGAGAACAAGCGCAGCGTCCGCAAGCTGTACGCCGAGGCGCTGGTCGGCCGGGGCGAGATCTCCATCGAGGACGCCGAGGCGGCGATGAAGCGCTTCCAGAAGCGGCTGGAGGAGGTCTTCTCCGAGGTCCGCGAGGGCGGCTCGGTGCCCGAGGACGAACCGGAGTACCGCCGCGTTCCGAACTACCCGAAGAAGGCCGGATCCAATCTCGGCACCTCGGTGGACGCCTCGGTGCTGCAGACGATCGCGGAGGCCCACACGAACGTGCCGGACGGGTTCACCGTGCATCCGAAGGTCGATCCGCAGTTGAAGCGGCGGGCGAAGGCGATGGTCGAGGGGCCGATCGACTGGGCCTCGGCGGAGCTGTTGGCCTTCGGTTCGCTGCTGCTCGAGGGTCGTCCGGTACGCCTGACCGGGCAGGACTCCCGGCGCGGAACGTTCACCCAGCGGTTCGCCGCGGTGATCGACCGCCGCAACGGGGACGCCTGGGTGCCGCTGCGCAACATGGCCGAGGACCAGGGCAAGTTCATGATCTTCGACTCCCCGCTCAGCGAGTACGGGGTGATGGGCTTCGAGTACGGCTACTCGGTCGCCCGCCCCGAGGCGCTGGTGCTCTGGGAGGCCCAGTTCGGCGACTTCGTCAACGGCGGGCAGATCATCTCCGACGAGTTCTTCGCCGCCGGGGAGGCCAAGTGGGGCCAGAAGTCCGGCGTGGTGCTGCTGTTGCCGCACGGCTACGAGGGCCAGGGGCCGGATCACTCGTCTGCGCGGCTGGAGCGCTGGCTGCAGCTCGCCGCAGAGGACGCGTTCCGGATCGCGCAGCCCTCGACCCCGGCCAGCTACTTCCACCTGCTGCGCGACCAGGCCTTCGCCGACGCGCACCGGCCGCTGGTGGTGGCAACGCCGAAGTCGATGCTGCGCAACAAGCTGGCGACGTCGCAGCCGAGCGACTTCACCGACAACACCTGGAAGCCCGTGCTGACCGACCAGACGATCACGGACCCGAGCAAGGTGTCCCGGGTGCTGCTCTGCTCGGGCAAGGTGCGCTGGGACCTGGTCAAGGCTCGGGAGAAGGCGGGCCTGGAGGGCGAGGTGGCGATCATCGCGCTGGAGCAGCTCTACCCGCTGCCGACCGACGGGATCGTCGAGGCGCTCGCGCCCTATTCCCAGGTCACGGACTTCCGCTGGGTCCAGGACGAGCCGGAGAACCAGGGCCCGTGGCCCTTCATCGCGCTGCACCTGGCCGAGAAGGTCGCCGCCAGCGGCGAGCTGCCCAAGGTGCGGTTGCAGAAGGTGACGCGGCCGGCCTCGTCGGCCCCCGCGGTCGGCGTACACAAGGCCTCGGACGACCAGTCCAAGGACCTGATGCGTCGCGCGCTGGAGGCCTGAGCAGGTAACAACTGGGTCGCAACCGCCCCGGGCCGACCACGCGTGGCGCCGGTTGGTGCCACCATGTCCGAAACGACCGACCGCGCATCGGCGCGGCACGACGGGAGGCATCCAATGAAGACGAGGCTCGCACTCGCCGGCGCCGCGGCCGCGGCGATCGCCCTGGCCGGCTGCGGCTCGACCTCGCTGACGGGCAACGCGCCGGATGGCGCCGACACCCCCGCCCCGCAGGTGCAGGCCGACCCGGCGCTGAATGCGAAGCTGCCGGAGAAGATCAAGTCCTCGGGCAAGATCGTGGTCGGCACGGACGCGTCCTACGCTCCGAACGAGTTCCTCGACGCCGACGGCAAGACGATCATCGGGATGGACATCGACGTGTTCGATGCGGTCGCGGCCAAGCTCGGCGTGCAGGCAGAGTGGCAGCCGGCGGCGTTCGACTCGATCATCGCCGGCATCGAGGGCGGGCGCTACGACGCCGGAATCTCCTCGTTCAACATCACCGACGAGCGCAAGAAGCAGGCCAACATGGTCTCCTACTTCGAGGCCGGTACGCAGTGGGCGACGGCCCCGGGCAACCCGAAGAAGGTCGACCCCGACAACGCGTGCGGGATGAAGGTCGCGGTGCAGACCGGCACCATCCAGCAGGAGGAGGACCTGCCGGAGCGCAACAAGAAGTGCGGCAACAACCCGATCGAGGTGCTGACCTTCACCGGGCAGGACGAGGCGACCGCGGCGCTGGTCAGCGGGCGCGCCGATGCGATGGTCGCCGACTCGCCGGTGATCGCCTACGCGGGCCAGCAGACCAATGGCCAGATCGAGGCGCTGGGCGAGGTCTATGACTCCGCGCCGTACGGGATCATCGTGCCGAAGGACCAGCCGGAGTACGCCGAGGCGATCGCCGAGGCGCTGACCCAGCTCAAGGCCGACGGCAGCTACGACCAGATCCTGCAGAAGTGGGACCTCGCCGACGGCGGCATCGACAGCTTCGCCGTCAACCCCTGATCATGGACGTCGACGAAGCCCGCCGGCCGGGCCTGATCAAGGCCCGGCCGGTGCCCCACCCGTGGCGCTGGGTGGCGATCGGCGTGATCGCGATCCTGTTCGCGATGCTGCTGAACCTGTTGATCAACAACCCGGCGTTCAACTGGCCGTTTGTCTTCGAGGCGATGAACCAGAAGCCGGTGATCGAGGGGTTCGTGATCGGTACGCTGCTGGTCACCTTCGTCTCGATGATCTTCGCCGTCGTGGGCGGCGTGATCCTCGCCGTGATGCGGCTCAGCGACAACCCGATCCTGTCGGCCGTGTCGTGGGCCTACACCTGGTTCTTCCGGGCCATCCCGCGCTACGTCTTGTTGACCGTGATGGGCGCGCTGGGCATCTTGTTCCCGCTCGACCGCGGGGGCGTCTCGATCGGCGTACCGTTCGACTGGCTGATCCTGCGCCTGTTCGGGATCGACGGCACCATGCGGATCGCCTCGTTCGACGCGAACGTGTTGTTCCAGGGCCTGTTCGGCGCCATCGTCGGCCTCGCGGCATCGGAGGCGGCCTACATGGCCGAGATCGCCCGGGCCGGCATCCTCAGCGTCGACAAGGGCCAGACCGAGGCGGCCGAGGCGCTCGGGATGAGCCCGCGCCAGACCACCTGGAAGGTCGTCCTGCCCCAGGCGATGCGGGTGATCGTGCCGCCGACCGGCAACGAGACGATCGCGATGCTGAAGGACACCTCGCTGCTGCTGGCAGTGCCGCTGACGACCGAGCTGTTCTTCCAGCTCAAGGGCATCGGCAGTCGGACCTATCAGATCTTCCCGGTCTACATGGCGGCGCTGTTGTACTACCTCGCCGCCTGCAGCGTGCTGATGGTCGGCCAGTCCTTCCTCGAGCGGCGGTTCGGCCGGGGCTTCGGCGCCCGCAGCCGCGCACGGCAGGCGCAGCAGGACGCCTCGAACGCGGTGGCGCAACGATGAGCGCCGAGCCGGACCGCTCCGGCGCCTGGGTCGAGCGGGACAAGATCGAGTCGGGACACCTGGTGGACGCGGTCAACGTGACCAAGTCGTTCGGCTCCAATGTGGTGCTGCAGGGGGTGGACTGTCACGTCGATCGCGGCGAGGTGGTCTGCCTGCTCGGGCCGAGCGGCTCGGGCAAGACCACCTTCCTGCGGCTGATCAACCAGATGGAGACGCTGACCGGCGGCCGGATCTACGTCGACGGCGAGCTGGTCGGTTTCACCGAGCGCGGCGGGCGCCTGCACGCGCGGCGGCCCAAGGACATCGCCCGGCAGCGCGCACGGATCGGCATGGTGTTCCAGCGGTTCAACCTGTTCCCGCACATGACGGCGTTGGAGAACGTCACCGTCGCCCCGCGTACCGTCGCCGGGGTCGATGCGGCCACCGCGCGCCGGGAGGCGATGGAGCTGCTGGATCGGGTCGGCCTCGCCGATCGCGCGGGCTACTACCCCAACGAGCTGTCCGGCGGGCAGCAGCAGCGAGTGGCGATCGCGCGTGCCCTGGCGATGAAGCCCGACCTGATGTTGTTCGACGAGCCCACCTCGGCCCTCGATCCCGAGCTGGTCGGCGAGGTGCTCGGCGCGATGCGCGCGCTGGCCGATCAGGGGATGACCATGATCGTGGTCACCCACGAGATGGGATTCGCCCGTGAGGTGGCCGACCGGGTGATCTTCATGGACGGCGGTGCGGTCGTCGAGGACGGTCCGCCGGAGCAGGTGCTCGGCAACCCGCGACACGAGCGCACCAGGGCGTTCATCGCCCGGGTCAGGCAGGAAGCCGCCGCGGAGGCCGAGCATGCCCAGACGCTGGGCGGCCCGGTCGATTCCGAACCGCAGTCCGATTCCGGCCCTGCTGGCGACTCCGGCCGGGCTACCGATTCCGGCCCTGCTGGCGATTCCGACCCTGCTACCGATTCCGACCAAGGACCTGATTCGCCGCGGGAGTGATCAGGCCGCCGATGATCACGATCGAGGCGACGAGCGCCGCAACCGCGATCGGGATCGTCTGACCACCCCAGAAGCTGATCGCCACCGGAATCTGCAGCAGTCCGGCGAAGATCGCGACGCTGCGAGCCCAGGGGCGCAGCCGGGCCAGGCCGCGTGCGGTGATCAGCAGCAGGACGGCGTACCCGGCGAAGGCCAGGCCGGTGGTGATGCCCACCTCCGGGCGCGAGGCCCGCGTACTGGCGAACTCGGCCACCGCCAGGCCACCGAAGGCCACCGCCAGCACGACAACCGTCACAGCGGCAACGCGCACGGACCCCGGCACCCCGGGCAACGGATCGGCCATGCCACAATCATGGCGGGAGCATCCGCGGCCGACAATCGCGCACCGGCGCGACGGCGCCGAAGTGTGAGACAGCCAACTCCGTTGACCCTTGTATTTCTTGTCACAAGTTGCCACGCTGGGATGCGGCACTCCCCCGGGCCGGAATCTTCTCCGGGTGCCCACGCCGATGACGCGCCGTGCGCGTCCATCTCGCGACGCCGGGCCGACGGACAAGGAGATGGAAGCGGATGGATTGGCGCCACAAGGCAGCCTGTCTGGACGAGGATCCGGAGCTGTTCTTCCCGATCGGGAACACCGGCCCGGCGCTGCTCCAGATTGAGGAGGCCAAGAAGGTCTGTCAGCGCTGCGATGTGCGCGAGGCGTGCCTGCAGTGGGCCCTCGAGGCGGGGCAGGACCACGGCGTCTGGGGCGGCATGAGCGAGGACGAGCGTCGGGCGCTGAAGCGCCGCGCCGCGCGGTCGCGGATCAGGTCGGCCTGAGCGACCAACAAACAACTCCCGGGGGGACGGGCTGACGCGATATCGCGTCAGCCCATTTCATTGCCCGCGCGATGCTCGTCCGGCGGCACCACGGGCACCCGGACCACCGCCCGCGACCCCTGGCCCGCCGGGTTCTGCTCCAGCACGAAGCTCCCCCCGAGGTCGCGGACCAGGGTGTCGACGATCGACAGACCGAGGCTCTGCCCGGCGCTCGGATCGAAATCGGACGGCAGGCCCTGCCCGTCGTCGCACACCTCGACCGTCAGCTCTCCCGCGTCGGTTCGCGGCCGGACCAGGACCGTGCCGGGCAGGTCTCCGAAACCGTGCTCGATCGCGTTCTGGCACAGCTCGGTGACGACCAGGGAGAGCGGGGTCGCGACGGTGGCCGGAACGCGCCCGAAGCTGCCCTCGCGCAGCACCCGGACATCCGAGCGAGAGGCCCGGCTGACATCGGCGACCATCCGCAGGACCCGGTCGGCGACCTCGTCGAAATCGACCACCTCGTCATAGCTTTGCGACAGGGTCTCGTGCACCACGGCAATCGCGGCCACCCGGCTCATCGCCTCGGCCAGGGCGGCCCTGGCCTCCGGCGAGTCGATCCTGCGCCCCTGCATCCGCAGCAGCGCCGCAACGGTCTGCAGGTTGTTCTTCACCCGGTGGTGGATCTCGCGGATGGTGGCGTCCTTGGTGACGAGTTGTCGCTCGCGCCGCCGCAGTTCGCTGATGTCCTTGCACAACACGATCGGAGGCAACGGGCCGTCGGGCCCGCGCAGTGGCAGGACCCGCAGACGCAACACCACGGCCCCGGACACCAGGTCCATCTCGCGTGCCGTGCCGCCGGCCAGGAACGCCGCCACCGGCTGCTGTGGCTGCTCGGTGACCAGTCGCGCCGTGACATCGGCCAGCCGCTCGTCCATCAGATCCTTGGTCAGGCCGAGGCGGCGGAAGGCCGTGGTCGCGTTCGGGGTCGCATAGGTGACCCGACCGCCGGCGTCGAGCCGGATCAGGCCGTCGCCCACGCGCAGGCTCTGGGTGGGGTCGAGCGGCTCGCCGGGGATCGGGAAATCGCCGGCCTGCAGCATCCAGGTGAGGATCTCGGCGATCTCGAGGTAGTTGTCCTCCAGGGTGCTCGGCGCCCGGACATTCATCTGGTTGGTGTGCCGCTCGATCACCGCGACGATGGCCGCGTCGGCGCGGACCTCGTCATCGGCGTCTCCCTCGAAATGGCCCTCCTCGAAGTCACCCGCCTCGAGGTGTTCTGCGACCTCGCAGGGCCGGCGTACCGGGAGCGCGAGCTGATCGACGGGAATGCCCGCCTGCAGCTTGTTGTCGCTGGTCTCCACCGGTTCGGCCGACAGGTAGGCCTCCACCACGCCGCTGTCCGGCTCGTAGGCGATCTCGTCGCCGACGACATCGTCCTCCAGCGCGGTCGGTCCGGTCGCCGGGCGGACCTGGGCGACGGCGCGGAAGATGTTCGGGTCGTCGGCATCGGGCAGCCAGAGGACCAGGTCGGAGAAGGACAGGTCGGCGATCAGGTGCCAGTCGCCGACCAGCCGCTCGAGCCACGCCGCGGTGGCCGGGTCGACGCCGAGCCGGTCGAGCTGATCGGACAACGTTGCCACGGCGGTCACCCTAGCGGCCGCTCCGGGCCGCGCCCGGGCCGTTCCGGGACCGGGCGCGCGGTGTGCGTGGGCTGTGGCCGCATGGCATACTGGCTCGCTGCACGATCAAGGAGGCTGCAATGGGCAAGACCGGCCGCAAGCGCCGCGCCCGCAGGAAGAAGGGCGCGAACCACGGCAAGCGCCCCAACGCCTGACGGCGACAACGACGAACGGCTACCGACGCCTGCCAAGCAGGCGTCGGTAGCCGCTTTCTCGGGGGGCTCGATTTCTCCGGGCCTGGGTTTCTCGGGGGCCCGGTGCACGGGGCCTCAGTTGGCGCGGAAGCGTACCGTCCGGCTGACGATCCGCACCCGCAGCGACTCCGGTGCGCTGATCCCGCTCGCCCCGCAGCAGCGGTGGACGAGCCGCTTCAGCGCATCCTCGGTGTCGAAGTTCTCCAGGCAGGGCTCGCAGGCCTCCAGGTGCGCCCGGATCGCGTCGACGCTGGCGCCGTCGAGCTCGGTGTCCAGGAATTCCTGCATCCGCCGCAACGCCTCCGCGCAGTCCACGTCGCCCAGCCCCTCGCGCGTCATGCCTGCGCCCCGATCAGGCCACGCTCGCGCGCGTGATCGGTCAACAATCCACGCAACTGGGTCCGACCGCGGTTCAGCCGCGACATCACGGTCCCGATCGGGGTCTCCATGATCTCCGCGATCTCCTTGTAGGAAAATCCCTCGACGTCGGCCAGATAGACCGCCATCCGGAACTCCGGCCGGAGTTGGGCCAGTGCCTCCTGGACATCACCGTCGGGGAGGCGGTCCAGCGCCTCGGTCTCCGCCGACCGCAGGCCGGTCGAGTCGTGGGTCGCGGCCCGGTGCAGTTGCCAGTCCTGGACATCCTCGCCGCCGGAGATCTGCGGCTGCCGCTGCGCCTTGCGGTAGGAGTTGATGTAGGTGTTGGTCAGGATGCGGTACAGCCAGGCCCGCAGATTGGTGCCCGGCTTGAACTGGTGGAACGACGCGAACGCCCGGGCGTAGGCGTCCTGGACGATGTCCTCGGCGTCGGCCGGGTTGCGGGTCATCCGCAGCGCCGCGCCGTAGAGCTGGTCCAGGTAGACCATCGCATCGCGCTCGAACCGGGCGCTGCGCTCGGCCTCGGTCTCGGTGGCGAGATCGACGTTGTTGCCCTCGGTCGGCTCCGTCGGCGTTGTCATCGCCCACGATCCTACCCGTTGTGGTCGGTCCAGGAGTGCTGTCGTCACACCGGTCCAACACGACCCGCCGGGGAGCTATTCCCCGGCGATCAGCGAGCGCGCCGCGGCCAGCACCGCATTCCGCGCCGGGACCGGGTCGGCGCGCGCCGGCGTCTTCATCCCGTGATCGGCGTCCGGGGCGCAGAACACCGCCACTCCCCCGTCCTCGCCGGTCGCGGCGGCGAGCTCGTCGGCCGTGCCGAAGGTGTCGCGGGTGCCCTGGACGACCGCGACGGGTACGCCGGCGCCGAGCAGCTCGGGCAGCCGAGAGCGGTCGGGACGCCCGGGCGGATGCAACGGGAACGCACAGCACAACACCGCGTCGGCGCCGGTGGCAGGCGCCGTCCGGCAGGCGACCCGGGCGCCCGCACTGCGGCCACCGGTGATCAGCCTCGCCGGCGCGACCGCCGCGCGCAGCGCGGCCACCGCCGGGAGCCAACCCTCGTCGAGCCGGGCCGGTGCCGGCGCGACCTTGCGCCCGGCGAGCCGCCAGGGTTGTTCGTAGCGGGCCACCCCGACGCCGTCGCCCGGCAGGCGGTCGGCCAGCAGGGCGAGGTCGAGCGCGTCGATACCGCCGCCGGCGCCGTGCCCGAGCAGGAACCAGGTGCCCGCCGGATCGCCCGACAGGTGCAGCCGGCCCGGCCCGAGCGGCGTCTCGACGAGGATGCCTTTCATGATCGAGAACTGCGGGCCATGATCAGAAGAGCCGTTCGGGGGCGTCGTCGGCGTCGGGCAGCGGCTCGACCAGCTCAGGTCCGTTGTTGGCGACATTGCCGACGGCCCTGGACACCGCATACGCCTCGAGCTCCGTGCCGACGCCGATCAGGTCGAGCAGCTCCGCCGGCTCCGAGATCGCGGGGTCGAGCCACCGCCCCCGATTCTCGGGAGCGACGAGCAGCGGCATCCGATCATGGATCTGGCCCACCGCATCGGTGGCGGTCGTGGTGATCACGGTGCAGGTACGCAGCCATGCCTGCGGGTCATCGTCGGCGCGGGAGGGGTCGCGCCAGAACTCATACAGCCCCGCCATCGCCAGCAGCGAGTGATCGGCATTGCGGACGAAGAACGGCTGCTTGCCGGGTTTGCCGCCGGGTCTCGCGGGCTCCGTGGCGTACCACTCGTAGTAGCCGTCGGCCGGCAGCAGGCAGCGCCGCGTTGCGAACGCCTTGCGAAAGGCGGGCTTCTCGGCGACGGTCTCGACCCGGGCGTTGATCATCCGCGCGCCGATCTTCGGGTCCTTGGCCCACGACGGGACGAGTCCCCAGCGCAGCGGGGCGAGCCGGCGCTGCGGCTCGCCGGTCTCCCGGTCGGTGCGCACGAGCACGGCCGGCACCTCGTCGGTCGGCGCGACGTTGTAGTCCGGCCCGGGCAGCTCGTCCATCACCTTGTCGATGCCGAATTCGCTGACCAGCCGGGTCTCGCCCGTCCAGTGGGCGTACCTCCCGCACATGCGGACGAGACTAGTCGGCCATGCCGACACATCGACCGGCCGACCACGGACTACGCTGTCGGGCACACCACTGAGAGGATCGACAATGCTGCGCTTCCTGGCCCGCACCATGCTCGCCAGCTATTTCGTCGCCGACGGGGTCAAGGCGGTACGCGATCCCGGCGCGAGTGCCGGGGAGCTCCGGCCCGTCGCCGAACGCGTCGTCCCGCTGGTCAAGTCCGCGGCCCCGCCGCAGGTCGCCTCGCTGATCCCCTCGCAACCGCGCACGCTTGCCCGCCTCACCGGCATCGCCCAGGTGATCGGCGGCATCTCGCTGGCCACCGGGATCGGTCGCCGGATGGGCGCGATCATCCTCGCCGCGACGCTGGTGCCGCAGGTGATCGCGGCCAGCCCGCTCGGCGGCCGGAGCACCGATGACGACGACGAGGAGCAGCGCGGGCGCGACTTCCTGGTCAGCCTGAGCCTGCTCGGCGCGACCCTGTTGGCCAGCGGCGACACCCAGGGCCGGCCCAGCCTCGGCTGGCGCGCCGACCACGTCCGGCGCGATCTGGCCAAGTCGGCGGACAAGCACCTGAACCGGGTCGAGAAGACGGCCGAGAAGAAGCTCGACGGCCTCGACAAGAAGGCGCGGCGGGCGGCGAAGAAGGCGCGGCGCTCGGCCAAGAAGGCCAAGAGCGACCTCAACCTGTGATCCGGCAGCCAGCGTGACACTCGACGGCACCCCCGCCCCTCGGCGCAGGGCCGGAACCTGGTCGGCCCCGGCCGCGGGCAGCCGGATGCACACCTCGGTACCGGTACCCGGGTCGAAGTCGGAGACCAACCGAGCGCTGGTCCTGGGCGCGCTCGCCGACGGCCCGTCCTCGCTGCGCGGTGGCCTGGACGCCCGCGACACCGCCCTGATGCGCGATGCGCTGCGCCGGCTCGGCACGGTCATCGACGATTCCGATCCCGAGCGCTGGCAGATCGAGCCGCCGGCCGAGCCGTCCGGCGACGGCCTGATCGATTGCGGTCTGGCCGGCACGGTGATGCGGTTCGTGCCGCCGATCGCGGCGTTCGCCTCCGGCGAGTTCCGCTTCGACGGCGACGCCGAGGCCCGGGAGCGCCCGCTCGGCCCGCTGCTCACCGCCCTCGATGACCTCGGCGCCCGGATCGCCGGGCAGCCCGTCGGGCTGCCCTTCGACATCACCGGGCGGCCCGACCTGCCCGGCGGCCCGGTGGCGCTGGACGCGTCGGGATCGAGCCAGTACATCTCGGGCCTGCTGCTCGCGGGTGCGCGCTACCGGCGGGGCGTCGACGTCCGGCACATCGGCGAGTCGCCGGTGCCCTCCCGCCCCCACGTCGAGATGACGGTGGCGATGCTGCGCGAGCGCGGGGTTCGCGTGGACACGGGCGAGGAGAACCGGTGGGTCGTCTGGCCGGGCCCGATCGCCGCCCGCAACCTGGTGATCGAGCCGGACCTGTCCAATGCCGCGGTGTTCGCGGCGGCGGCGGCGGTCGCCGGGGGCCACATCACGATCCCGGACTGGCCGACCCGGACGCGACAGCCCGGCGATCGGATCCGCGACATCCTGACGGCCTTCGGCGCCGTCGTCGAACTCGACGGTCGCGGCCTGACCGTGACCGGTGGGCACTCGCTGCAGGCCGTCGAGTTGGACCTGCGCGATGCCAGCGAGCTCACCCCCGTGGTGGCCGCCATCGCGGCGCTCGCCGACGGCACCTCCACGATCACCGGGGTCGGCCACATCCGCGGCCACGAGACCGACCGGCTGGCCGCCCTGGAGAACGAGCTGAACGGCCTCGGCTCGCACGTGCGGCAGACCGACGACGGCCTGGTGATCGAACCGCGACTGCTGCACGGCGGCACGTTCGCCAGCTATGCCGATCACCGGATGGCACACGCCGCCGCGCTGCTCGGGCTGGTCGTCCCCGACGTCGTCGTCGACGACATCGACTGCACGGCCAAGACGATGCCGGACTTCCCGAGGCGCTGGCAGGCCATGATCGACGACTCGCAGAGGTACACCTGAGCGCGGGCCGGCGGATCGGCACCGATGATCATGAGGGCTTCGACCGGCCCCGGCGCCGCACCCGCCCACGGACCAAGAATCGGCCCGACTACTCCGAGGCCGAGATCGGCATGATCACCTCGATCACCCGCGGGCGCTATCAGGTGCTCGTCGGCGACCGTCCGGTGATCGCGGTGAAGGCTCGCCAGCTCGGCCGCAAGGCCGCGATCGTCGGCGACCGGGTGCGCGTGGTCGGCGACACCTCCGGTGCGGAGGGTACGCTCGCGCGCATCGTCGACGTGGAAGCGCGGCGCTCGGTGCTGCGGCGTACCGCCGACGACGACGATCCCTACGAGCGGCCGATCGTCGCGAATGCCGATCAACTGGTGATCGTCACCGCGCTCGCCGACCCGCCGCCGCGGACCGGCATGATCGACCGGATCCTGGTGGCCGGCTACGACGCGGGCGTCGCGCCGCTGCTCTGCCTGACCAAGGCGGATCTGGCGTCGCCGGATGATCTTGTCGCGGCCTATGCCCCGCTCGACGTGCCGATCGTGGTGCTCGATCCCGATGCCGAGCTGGCCCCGCTCCAGGACGCCTTGCAGGACAGGGTTTCGGTGCTGGTCGGACATTCGGGCGTGGGCAAGTCGACGCTGGTCAACCGGCTGATCCCCGACGCCGATCGGGCGACGGGCGGGGTGAACGAGGTGACGGGCCGCGGCCGGCACACCTCCACCTCGGCCATCGCGTTGCCGCTACCCGGTGGCGGCTGGGTGATCGACACCCCGGGTGTGCGGTCGTTCGGACTGAGCCATGTCGATCCGGCGACGATCATCGCGGCGTTCGGCGATCTTGCCGAGATCGCGCGCGACTGTCCTCGCGGCTGTGATCATCGCACCGGCGCCCCGGACTGCGCGCTGGACCCGGCCGTCGCGGCCGGCCGGGTGAGCGCGGAGCGGGTCGCCTCGTTCCGCCGGATGATCAGCGCCGAGCGCGAGCCGTGACCGCGCTCCGGGCACCGCGCGGCTAGGCTGCCGCCATGGCGGGTGAGCGCAGGGGTGAGACGCGGACCGGGGAGGCGACCAACGCGGACTCCCGCGGCCTGATCGAGGACATGCGGGTCGCCCACATGCTCGCCGACAATGCCGACGCGATCTCGCTGGACCGGTTCCGGGCCAGCGATCTTCGGGTGGATGCCAAGCCCGACCTGACCGAGGTCACCGACGCCGACATCGCCGTCGAGGAGGCGGTCCGGGCCGTGCTGCGCAAGGCCCGCCCCCGCGACGCGGTGCACGGCGAGGAGCTGGCCGACACCGGACACGGGCCCAGGCGCTGGGTGATCGACCCGATCGACGGCACCCGCAACTACGTGCGCGGCGTACCGGTGTGGGCCACCCTGATCGCCCTCTTCGACGGCGACGAGGTGGTGCTCGGCTGCGTCTCCGCGCCGGCGCTGGGCCGGCGCTGGTGGGCCAGCCGCGGCGGCGGGGCGTACACGGGGAAGTCGTTCCGCTCCCCCACCGAGTGCCGGGTCAGCGAGCTCACGCGGATCGAGGACGCCTCGCTGTCCTACTCCGATGTCGCGGGCTGGGTCGCCACCCCGCACGGCCAGCCGTTCGTCGACCTGATGCGGCGCTGCTGGCGTACCCGCGCCTACGGCGACTTCTGGTCCTACATGCTCGTCGCGGAGGGCGCGGTCGACATCGCCTGCGAACCCGAGCTGGCGCTGCACGACATGGCCGCCTGCTCGATCATCGTCACCGAGGCCGGCGGCCGGTTCGGCAATGTCGCCGGCGCCGACGGGCCGGTCGGCCCCGGCGCCCTGGCCACGAACGGCCGGCTGCACGACGCGGTGGTCGCCCAACTCGCGCCGCGGGAGTGATCAGCCCTCGGCGTCGATGACGCGCAGCTCGACGGTCTCGGGCAGGGCGCGCAACCGGTCGGCCAGCTCGGCCGGGATCGGCGCAGCCGTGTCCGTGACCACGTAGCCCAGCTCGCCGCGGGTCGCCAAGGACTGGGAGTCGATGTTGGCGCCGTGCTCGGCGAGCAGCGAGTTGACCCGGGCCAGCACCCCGGGCACGTTGGCGTGCAGATGCAGCAGCCGCGAGCCGGCCGGCGGGCCGACCGCGACCGTCGGCAGGTTGACCGACATCGTGGTGGCGCCGCTGCGGGCGTAGTCGCGCAGCTTGCCGGCCACGTAGCGGCCGATGTCCTCCTGGGCCTCCTGGGTGGAGCCGCCGATGTGCGGGGTGAGGATGACATTGTCCAGACCCTGCAGCACGGAGCTGAAGCCCTCCCCGGCCGCGGCGGGCTCCTCGGGGAAGACATCGACGGCGGCGCCGGCGATGTGGCCGGACAGCAGGTTGTCGCGCAGCGCCTCGTGGTCGACGACCAGCCCGCGGCACAGATTGAGAAAGATCGATCGCGGCCGCATCCGCGCGAACTGGTCGGCGCCGAACAGCCCGGCATTGCCCGGGCGCCCGTCCACGTGCAGCGAGATGGTCTCGCAGGTCTGGAGCAGTTCGTCGAGGGTCTCGACCTGGCGGGCATTGCCGAGCGGCAGCTTGTCGGCGATGTCGTAGAACGACACCCGCATGCCGAGCGATTCGGCGACCACGGAGAGCTGGCTGCCGATGTTGCCGTAGCCGACGATGCCGAGGGTACGCCCGCGCACCTCGTGTGCGCCCTTGGCCGACTTGTCCCAGCGGCCGGCGTGCATGGCGGCGTTCTTGTCGCCGAGCCGGCGAGCCAGCGAGATGATCTCGGCGACCGCCAGCTCGACAACGCTGCGGGTGTTGGAGAACGGGGCGTTGAACACCACCGTGCCCTCACCCGCGGCGGCGTCCAGGTCGATCTGGTTGGTACCGATGCAGAAGGCGCCGACGGCCGCCAGGTCGGGCCGGGCCGACAGCACCTCGGCGGTGACCTGGGTCTTGGAGCGGATGCCGAGCAGGTCGACGCCGTCCAGCGCGGCGACCAGCTCGTCGGTGCCCAGCGCACCGGAGCGGGTCTCCACCTCGAATCCGGCGTCGGTGAGGATCTCGACGGCGCAGGGATGGATGTTCTCGAGCAGCAGGGCCTTCACGTCGGACAACTCTAGGCCGGGCGCGTGACCCTGCCGGTCGCCGACCGGCTGGCGGTCGATTCAGATGGCCTCGACGAACAACCGCAGCGATCGCGCGGTGGTCGCGACGTCCTCGCTGCCGCTGAACGGCATGACCGCGATCAGGTAGCCGTCGGCGACGGTGGCGCAGGCGGTCAGCGGGTCGTCGGTGGCGCACCAGGCACCGTCGACCTGTGTCGCTTCGCCGGCGTCGGACCCGGCCATGGTCTCGGCATAGCTCTTGGCGTCGAAGGTCCCGTCATCGGCCATCGCGGAGACGGTGAGGCTGCGCGAGTAGTCCGAGTTCACATAGCTGGCCACGACGAGGTCGCCGCTGACGACCGGATCGCCCATCAGCTCGAGCCCGTCGAAACTCTTCGGGAGATCGATCGCGCCGCTGCCGGGCGGCCGCGTCGGATCGGGTTCGGTGGGGTCGGTGGGTTCCTGCGCGGTCGGGGCGGGCACCTGGGGCGGAGCGGGCGCCTCGACGGTCGGCGCAGCGCGTGGGCGGCCGAAACCCGACGTGCCGAGCCAGGCGACGCCCGTGACCAACAGCACCGCCACGATCGCGCCCGCGACGATCCACGGCGCCTTGCTGCCGCGGCGCGGCGGCTGCTGGGGTGGCCACGGACCCTGGGGCTGCTGGGGCGGATACGGCTGCCCCGGCCCGGCGAGGGGTGGCTGCTGTCCGGCGTACGGCGAAGGCCCCGCGTAGGGCTGTTGGCCGTAGGGCTGCGGGCCGTAGGGCTGCGGGCCCCGGTTGGGCGGCTGCTGCCCGTGCGGCGGCTGCTGCCCGTAGGGCTGCTGACCGTACGGGGGCTGACCGTACGGGGGCTGGCCCTGGGGCGGTTGCTGCCCGTACGGCTGCGGGCCCGGGGCGGGCGGTCGCTGGCCGGGTTGCGGAGCCGGGGGCTGCGGGGGCGGACCCTGGAAGCCGGGCGGCGTGAACTGCGGACCGCGCGGTTCGTTCGGGTCGTGCGATTGGGTCATCGGTTCTCCCCTACAGGTGGCGGGCGGCACGCTAGCACCGGCGGGGAGCGCTGAGCGATGTGCGGGAGGATGGGGCCATGGATGCGGACCGGCCGGCGAGGCTGCGCGCGGCGATGGTGCGCGCCTTCGACCTCAGCGAAAGATCGGTACGCCGCAGCCGCCGCTCCCTCGGCGAGGGCTGGGAGCGCCTGCATGCCCGGTTCTGGATGATCGCACAATGCGCGCTCACCGCGGGCCTCGCCTGGTGGCTGGCGATCGTGGTGCTCGGGCACCCGATGCCGGTGTTCGCGCCGGTGGCGGCGGTGATCACGCTCGGACTCAGCTTCGGGCAGCGCTACAGCCGGGCGCTCGAGGTCGGCATCGGGGTCGCGATCGGCGTGCTCACCGGGGACATCTTCGTGACGGTCGCCGGGACCGGCGTGTGGCAGATCATGGTGGCCGCGCTGATCGCCATGTCGGCAGCGACGCTGCTCGGCGCGCGAAATCTGATGATCATCCAGGCGGGCGTGCAGTCGATCATCGTGCTCACGCTGTTGCCCCAACCCGGCCAGGGGCTCGGGCGCTGGCTGGACGCCCTGTTGGGATGCGCGTTGGCGATGCTGATCGCGACCCTGGCGCCGGCCGGGCCGGTGATCAAACCGCGGGTGACCGCCGCGCGGATCCTCGGCGAGGTGGCGAGCTGCCTGCGCGCCTGCCGGGACGCGCTGGACGCCCGCGACGCCGAGGCCGCCGATGTCGCGCTGCGCCAGGCCCGGAACAGCGAGCGGCTGCTGGACACGATGTCGCAGGCGGTGACCGAGGGGCTGGCGGTGATCCGGCACTCGCCCTTCCGGCGCGGACAACGCGAGCGGATGGAGGCACTCGCCGATCTCTATGACCCGCTGGACCGGCTGACCCGCAACCTGCGGGTGCTGGCCCGACGCAGCGCGGTGGCGCTGTGGCGCGACGAGCCGAGCGTGCCGATGGCGTACCTCGCACTGATGCAGCAGGTCGCCGGTGTCGCCGACTTCTGCGCGGGGGAACTGTTCGAGGGACGGATCCCGACGGCGGCGCGCGCCCGGATCCTGGAGCTGGCGCGGGCGAGTTCCCGGCTGAAGATGGCGAGTGGCCTGTCCGCGGTCGTCGTGTTGGCGCAGCTTCGCTCCATGCTCGCCGACCTGCTGGAGCTGACCGGGATGAGCTACCCCGATGCCCGCGAGGCGATCCCGGAGCTGCGCGAGTGAGCCGCCGCACGTGGATACCGACGTTTGCGTCAGATGTGACGCAAACGTCGGTATCCGCGCGCGATTTGGCTCGCCGGTGACCAGCGGCTATAGTCAATCTTCGCGACGCGGGGTGGAGCAGTTCGGTAGCTCGCTGGGCTCATAACCCAGAGGTCACAGGTTCAAATCCTGTCCCCGCTACCACGGAAGGGCCGCTGACCAGGCAAGACGCCGGTCAGCGGCCCTTCGCTTTGCCGCGGCGATCCGGACGGGCGGTGGGCGCTCTCGTCGCGTGTCAGATGGCTTGGGGATAGAGGCGTTGGAGCGCGGTTCGAGCGTCTTCTTCGATCAATCGGGCAAGATCATCGTCCCCGAAGCCGATCTCACTGAGCCGGTCAGCCTGGGCCGTGACTGCCAGGTCCAGGACGCTGCGGACACTGCGCGCGTTCGCCCAGCCCTTCGGTGGAGCAGCAGCCAACCGCGTGAACGCCTGCCCGAGCAGCCGAAGCGCCTCCGGATCCCATCCATAGTCGCCCTTCTCCGCCATGGACTCAGCCACGCGAACGAGCGTCGGCCCGTCGAAGTGCTCGAATGTCACCGTGTTTGCGAACCGTGAGCGTAGACCCGGGTTGGAGTCCAGGAATCGATCCATCTCCTCCGCGTAGCCAGCCGCGATCACCGCTGTTGTGGCGCGGTCGTTCTCCATTCGTGCGAGCACGGTCTCCACCGCTTCCCGCCCGAAGTCGTTGCTCGATTCAAATCCACGCGGCACGAGGGAGTACGCCTCATCAATGAACAAGACCCCACCGCGCGCTTCGTCGAATGCTTCGGTTGTCTTGATCGCGGTCTCCCCGACGTGTTGGCCCACAAGCCGCCCTCGATCTGCCTCCACCACGTGACCGGACGGAAGCGCTCCCATGGCGACCAAGGCATTACCCCAGATGCGCGCAACCGTGGTCTTCCCGGTTCCGGGCGGGCCCGAGAAGATCGCGTGATAACCGCTCTCGGCCACCGCCATTCCCCGCACCTTCCGCTCCTGATCAAGCGCGACCCGACGAGCCATCCGCCGCACCTGCTCAGCCACGGCCTCCAGCCCCGGCAAGCCGTCAAGTTCTGCGAGCACGCGGTTCAACCGTTCCGGATCACGCGGATCCACCGCAGGGCTCGCTGGGCGTGCGGGAGGCGCCGATATGGGAGCAAGCGGAGCGGGATCGTCCACTTGCTCGTGCGCCTGAGGCTGACGATGAGGGCGGTCGGCCACAACACGGCCCCCTGTCGTGGGCTCGGTAACGGAGGCAGGGGCACCATCTTTCGCGCGGCCTCTGAGAAACAGCCCGATCAGCCCACCGATGACGGCACCGGCAGGTGCCCCGACCAGCAGTCCACCCATGGCCAGGGCGAGCACGATCACAACCGGCAGCGCGGGCGCGTCCGGGCTGCCCAGCATCTCGCCCACGGCGAAGATCGTTACGAGGACCAGCCCAGCACCCGCTCCGACCGCCGCCGCCTTGGCAATTCGTCCCATCGCTTTACCCCGCTCATCCCTGCCCCGCGGTGCGGGCGCGCTCCAGCATGGCCTCGCGCTCGGCGCTGGGCACGCGCAGGTCCAGGCGTACCCGGCTGGGCTCGATGCCCCGGGCTTGCAGATACTCCTGGACCAGGTTCATCCGGGGGAACGTCCAGGCCATCACCACATCGGGCGCGAGCGTGTCGATCGCGCGCCCCAGCGCCCCGCTCGGCACGGGCCGGCCGGCCTCCAGCGCGTCCACCTTGGCCCGCAGCCGGGCGAAGGCGGCCAGCGTCAGCGCGATGCCGGCCGCGGCGACGATGCAGGCGGCCAGCAGCAGCCGGTCGCCGAGCGGTTGCGGGATCGCGTCGATCAGCCGCCCGATCGGCGGATCGATCACATAGATCAGCAGCAGGGACAGCAAGCCCCAGTACAGCGAGTACTGGGCGCAGACCCGGCCGTGCAGGTTCAGCGGCTCGTTGCTGTAGTCCCAGAAGATCGTGTGGAACAGCTTCTCCATCACGAACGAGGCGACATACTCCAGCACGGTGCCGACCACGATGCCGACGAAGAACAACAGGATCGGGTCGTGCAGATAGGGCAACAAGAAGGCGGTGATGGCCACCCCGCCCAGTCCGTAGATCGGGCTGAGCGGCAGGTAGAGCACCCCGAGCCGCGACTCGATCACACCCTCGCGCGCAAAGGCGTACACCATCTCCACGACAACGCCGAGGACACTGAAGATCAGGAAGCCCCACAGCGCCGTGTACCAGAACTCCGAGAACACGCTATCCACCCCCAGACCACCCCCACGTCGAGCCTCGCAGCCACCCGACCCCGATGTCCATGCCCGCCGCCCCCGGCGCTCGCGCACCTGAAGAACACCTCAAGGTTTCCCACAAATCTCGCCGTTCACCTTCCGCGCCGTCACCGATCATGGTTTGCTGCCGACTGGACCGGGCGCCCCCAGGGCCCGGCTGTCCATGCCAGGAGGGTCCGAGATGCGCCGAGGTGGATGGCACCGTGGTCTGATGGCGGCCGGTGCGGCCGCCGCGCTGGTCACCACGGGGCTGGTCGCTCCGCTGACCGCCTCCGCGGAGCCGCCACCCTCGCCCCCCGCCGACGCCGGCGCTGCGCCCGCCGACGACACCCGCGCCCCCCGCGCCGACCTGGTCAAGTCGCCCCGCGCCCGGCTCAGCGACGCCGAGAAGCGCGAGTTCGGCGACGAGGCGCCGCAGTTGCGACGCCAGCGCAGCAGCGCTCCCCCGGCGGCCACCGGCACGCCGATCGGCGGCACCAAGCCGTGGCTGGTGCTCGACGACGCCGAGGGCGTCTACGCCCCCGAGGAGTTCACCCTGCGCGCGGTGGGCAACAACATCGAGATCTGGGTGCAGTCCGACATCAACTTCCCCGACGGTGACTGCCGCAACGACGGCGTACGCAATGTGATCACCGACGACCAGGTGAACGCGATGGTCGCCGAGTTCGACACCAACATCCTGCCCACCGAGTCCGAGGCCTTCTCCACCGCACCCGCCCGCGACGGCAGCGCCCAGACCGATGTCGGCTTCGGCGGCCCGCTGTGGGAACTGCTCGGTGGCGGCGACCCAGAGTTCTACGTCGGCGACGGCGACTCCACGGTCGTGCTGGTCTCGAATGTCCGCGACGCAAACTTCTACGACCCGACGACGCCCGAGGGCTCGACCTTCATCGCGGGCTTCTTCTCCCCGCTGTTCAACGAGGCCTTCGACCGCAACGTGATGACGATCGACTCCTACGACTGGCTGCACCGCACGGGCGCCAATCCGCCCGACGGCGGCGCCGGGGGCCTGTGCTCGTCCGAACAGCCGGCGCGTCCGCGCAACTACGAGTCGACCTTCGCCCACGAGTACCAGCACCTGCTGCACTACTACACCGATCCGGGCGAGACGACCTGGCTGAACGAGGGCCTGTCCGACTACGCCCAGACGCTCGTCGGCTACTCCGACACCACCATCCCCTACGGCCGCGTCGGCGCCGACTCGCACATCACCTGCTACCAGGGCTTCTACGCAACGAAGAGCTTCCCCTACTGCGGTGCCGAGAACTCGATCACCCGCTGGGAGGACCAGCCGAACGAGATCCTCGCCGACTACGGGGCGGCGTACGCCCTGGTCACCTACCTCGCCGACCGCTACGGCGAGGACCTGATCACCGCCCTGCACCGCGACGGCAGCGCGACCGGCCTGACCTCCCTGCAGAACTGGCTGACCGCGAATGCCGACAAGACGAGCTCCGGCGACGTGCTGGAGGACTTCGTCGCGCAGATGGCCCTCGACCGGCTGCTCGACTCCGGGGCAAAGGGCCTGACCGACGCCGAGAAGGCGCGCTTCACCTCGGCCCGGCTCTCCTCGGCGATCCGCTGGGACTGGGCGGGCTCGGCCAGCTCGCCGGGCGCGCCGACCAACGGCGCCGACTTCGTTCTCGCCGCCACCGACCGCCCGTTCGACTACGGCGTCACGTTCGCCGGGGCCAAGACGTATCCGGTCAAGCCGCTGGAGTGGCAGGTCTCCTCCGGCGAGCTGTGGAGCGGCGAGGGCGACGATGTCGACCGCAGCGCCGTCGTCGAGGCGAGCGTGCCCGCCGGCGGCGGGGCGCTGACGTTCGAGTCGCGTACCGAGATCGAGACCGGTTGGGACTTCGGCATCGTGCAGGTCTCCACCGACGGAGGTGAGACCTGGACCACCGTGCCCGGCGACGCCACCACGAGCGAGCACGCCTCCGGCGCCGACGGCACCATCGTCGGCCTGCTGCCCGGCCTGACCGGCACCGCCGACTGGGCCACGCGTACCTACGACCTGGCCGCCTATGCCGGCAAGGACGTGCTGATCTCGTTCCGTTACCTGACCGACGCCGCGACCAACGGCAACGGTGCGGAGCCGACGGGATGGTGGGTTCGCGACGCCGCCGTGGGCGGCACCGAGATCGACCTCGGCACCGCGCGGTCGGCGACCCAGGTCCGTCCCGATCCCGTCCAGGGCTGGTCGCTGCAGCTCGTCGGCTGGGACGGCACGAAGCGCGTCGGCCACCTCGAGGTGCCGGTCGGTGCGGACGGACGCGCCGAGGTCTCGGCGGCAAAGGTACGCCGGGAGATGCGCGGCGCGAAGTCGCTCGGTGCCATCGTGATGGCCCATGACCCGAGCGAGACCGCGGACTCCTACGCCGGCTACACGCTGAGCATCGGCGGACGCACCCAGGCCGGCGGCGGCGATCCCGGAGCGAATCCGGCGGCTCGTTCCTCGAAGTCCGGCAACTAGCTGTCGCTGGCCAACACCCGCCCGGGTGACGGGCGACCGTCGGCCCGAGGCGTCATGATGGTGGGGTGACCTCCGCCGCCGCCCCGGGCCCGACGCCCGTGCCCGCCGCCGCGGGCGGGCGGCCGCTGATGGTGGTGGACGGCAATTCGCTGCTGCACCGTAGCTTCCACGCGCTCGCCGCGTCCGGCGCCCGGGACTCGCTCGGCCAGCCGATCTGGGCGATCCGCGGCCTGCTCACCCAGCTCGTCGCCGCCGCCGACCGGATCGGGCCGGCGCGGATCGTCGTCGGTTTCGACGACCCGGACGCCAGCACCCGCCGCGAACGCTGGCCCGACTACAAGGCCCAGCGCGTCGACAAGCTGCCCACGCTGGTCGCCCAACTCGCCCGCGCCGCCGAGGTGCTGACCGAGCTGGGCGTGCAGGTGGTCACCCCGCCCGGCCACGAGGCCGACGACGTGCTCGCCTCGGCCGCCCGGTGGAATGCCCGGCATCGCGGCCGGACGGTCCTCGTCACCTCCGACCGCGACGCCTTCGCGCTGATCGACGCCGACACGTCCGTGCTGCGGGTGATCAACGGCGGGGTCGAGGCGTCCCCGCTGCTGACGCCGGACCGCCTCGAGCTGATGCTGGGCATCACCCCGGCCCAGTACGCCGACTTCGCCGCCCTGCGCGGCGACCCGTCGGACAACCTGCCCGGCGTCCGGGGTGTCGGCCCCAAGCGGGCGGCCGCCCTGCTGAAGCGCTTCGGTTCGGCCGACGCGCTGTTCGCCGACGTCGATGCCGGCGGCCGGGCCATCACCGACGTGGTCGGGCCGGGCTGCCGGGCCCGCCTGTGCGAGGCCGATGCCCGCGCCGCCTGGCGGCGCAACCGCGCGGTGATGCGGATGCGCGACGATCTGCCCGTCGGGCTGCACGACCCGGACGCCGGCCGGCTGCCCCTGCCGGCCCGGGCGGTACGCCGCACGCTGCTCGCCCACGACCTGCCGGCGACCGCCACGCTCGCCGCCCGAGCCCTGGCCGGCGCCGACGACGCCACGCCCGAGCAGCCGGGCGTGCTCGACGCGCTCGGCTGGGACGCGAGCGCGCAGTGGCGTACCCGCCGGCAACTGCCGCCACTGCCCGAACGCCTGCAGCCGACCCTGTTCTGAGCGGTGCGTTAGCTTGTGCGGCATGGCCGCGACCGACGAAGTCCGATATCCGCTGTACGAGCACCGCCTCGACAACGGGCTCCGGGTGATCATCAGCCCCGACCACGCGGTCCCCGCGGTGGCGGTCAACCTCTGGTACGACGTCGGGTCCCGGCACGAGGAGCCCGGCCGCTCGGGCTTCGCGCACCTGTTCGAGCATCTGATGTTCCAGGGGTCGGCGAATGTCGCGTCGGGCACCCACATCTCGCTGATGCAGGCCGCCGGCGCCTCGGTGAATGCCACCACCTGGTTCGATCGGACCAACTACTTCGAGGCGCTGCCGGTCGGCGGGCTGGACCGCGCGCTGTGGCTGGAGGCCGACCGAATGGGCACGCTGCTCGAGGCGGTCACCCAGGAGAGCCTGGACAACCAGCGCGAGGTGGTGAAGGAAGAGAAGCGGCAGCGCTACGACAACGTGCCCTACGGAGACCTGCTCGAACACCTGGTCGCGCTCACCTTTCCCGCCGACCATCCCTACGGCCACACCACGATCGGCTCGATGGCCGACCTCGACGCCGCCGAGCTGGCCGACGTGCACGCGTTCTTCCGCCGCTTCTACATGCCGAACAATGCGGTGCTCAGCATCGTCGGCGATGTCGAGGTCGACGACGCGCTGGAGCGGGTACGCCGCTACTTCGGCCCGATCGCGGCGGGCAGCCGACCGACCACGCCCGACCCGGGCGTGCTGCCGCCGCTATCGGGCCTGCCCCGGCGCGAGGTGAGCGCCGACGTCCCGGCCGACGCGGTCCACTTCGCCTGGCGGTTGCCCGCGCTCGACCGCCGCGAGTTCGACGCGGCCGACCTGGCGATGGCGATCATCGGCGACGGTCAGACGTCTCGGCTCTACCGCCGGCTGGTCCGCGACGAGGAGCTGGCCCAGGGCGCCGGCGCCTCCGCGCTCGGGCTGATCGGCGGCAACTCCTTCGGCTTCGCCTCGGCCCGGGCGCGTGATGACGCGCCGATCTCCGAGATCGAGTCGATCATGGTCGACGAGCTCACTCGGTTCGCAGACGAGGGGCCGACGGCCGAGGAGCTGACCCGCGCCCGGGCCCAGTACGAACGACACTGGCTGCACGGGCTGGCCACCCTCGATTCGCGTGCCGACCAGATCTCGGCCTACGCCACGCTGCTCGGCGATCCCGACGAGATCAACCGCCGGCTGGCCGCGATCGCCTCGATCGACGCGGCGCAGGTGCAGCGCGCCGCCGCGGAGCATCTGGACCCCGCCGCCCGCGCCACGCTCGTCTACCGCAGCGCCGAAGAGGGCACCGAGGAGGCCGTCGCATGACCAGGACCAGCCCGCCCGAGGTGGCTGCCCCGCTCCCCCCGCGGTTCCCGCTGCCCGAGCACGACCGGCTCGACAACGGCATGGCGCTGCGCATCCTGCACCTGCCGGGGCAGCAGGTGATCAGCGCCGCGGTGGTGATCGACGCCCCGCTCACCGGCGAGGATCCCGAGGGCATCGGCACGATCATCGCCCGCACCCTCGACGAGGGCACCGCCACGGATCCGGGCACGCGGTACGCCGAGCGGCTGGAGCTGCTCGGCGCCGGCTTCGGCGCGCACCAGGATCTCGGCGGGGTCGTCGCCGGCATCGACGTACCCGCCTCCCGGCTGGCCGACGCGCTCGGCCTGCTCGCCGACGCCCTCGCCGAGCCCGCGCTGGCCGATGCCGACCTCGCCCGGCAGGTCGCGCTGCGGCTGGCCGAGATCGAGCAGCAGCAGGCCAACCCGGCCGCGACGGCCGCCCGGGAGTTCCGGCGTACCGTGTTCGCCCCGGGCTACCGCGGCGCCCGGCCCGTCGGCGGCGAACCGGACACGGTCGCCGCGATCACCCCCGACGCCGCCCGCGCCCGCCATGCGCGCAGCTATGCCCCGGACCGGGCGACGCTGGTGATCGGCGGCGACCTCGGCGGCGCCGATGTGCGCGCGCTCGCCGAGCGGGCGTTCGGCGGCTGGTCGGGCAGCGCCGAGGCGGCGTCACCACCGGTCGCGGCGGCCGGTGCGCCGGCGTACCGCCTGATCGACCGACCGGGCGCGGTGCAGGCGAATGTGTCGATCGGCGGTTTCGGCATCGACCGCTCCGATCCGCGCTGGCCCGCCCTGCGGGTGGCGCTGCACGCGATGGGCGGCTCGTTCGGCAGCCGGCTCAACCTGCTGTTGCGCGAGGAGCTCGGCTACACCTACGGCGTCCGGCTCGCGCCGGCGCCGCTGCGGACCGGCGGCACGTTCGCGCTGTCGGGCTCGTTCCGCTCGGAGGTGACCGGCGATGCGATCACCCGCGGGCTCGGCCTGATGATCGACGAGGTCGCCCCGATCACCACCGGGGAGGTGACCGATGCCGTCAACTACTACGTCGGTGCCGCGCCGCTGCAGTGGGCGACCGCCGAGGCGCTGGTCGACCAGCACGTCCGGCAGGTGCTGGACGGGCTGCCCGATGATCATCTGACCCGTCAGCTCGAGGCGCTCGGCAGTGTCACCGCGGAGCAGGCGACCGCCGCCTATCGCGAGATCGTCACCCCCGAGTCGCTGAGCGCCGTCGTGGTGGGCGCGGCGGATGATCTTGACCTGCCCGAGCATGCCGCCCTGCCGCCGCTGACCCGCGGCTGACCCGGCGCGCGCTCAGCCGGCGAGCGGGCCGGCCACCGGCGAACCGTCCACCACCGTCAGCGCGACCGGCATCTGCCGCAGCGCCGCCGCGGCGGTCGGGGCATCATTGGCGGGCGCCAGCGGATCGCGGTCCAGCAGCACCAGATCGGCCGGCCCGCCCGACACGACCGCATCCACGCCACCCGTGCTGGCCGCCAGCGCCTGCCGCGGCGACAGCGCCTCCGCGGCATGCCAGGCCGGCCGCTCGTCACCGCTGCGTCCGACCGCCGCGGCCATCGCCAGCCACGGATCGAGCGGCGCGACCGGCGCATCCGACCCCA
Organism: Naumannella cuiyingiana; assembly: GCF_013408305.1. Taxonomy (NCBI): domain Bacteria; kingdom Bacillati; phylum Actinomycetota; class Actinomycetes; order Propionibacteriales; family Propionibacteriaceae; genus Naumannella; species Naumannella cuiyingiana. The sequence continues at coordinate 365,494 of NZ_JACBZS010000001.1, forward strand.
GCACCAGCGGCACCCCGGCGCGCGCCAGCGAGCCGAACATGAAACAGCGGTCGGTACGCCCGGGCCACACCTGTTCGGCGACGTCCCGGTCGTCGAGCAGATGTGCGGGCTGGACGCTCGCAGTGATCCCCAACCGCGCCATCCGGGTGATGTCGGAGCGTCGCAACAACTGGGCGTGCTCGATCGTGCCCCGCGCGCCCGACGCCTCGAGGGCGGTCAGGGCGTCGTCGGCGGCCCGGTCACCGATCGCGTGCACCGCGACCCGCAGGCCGCCGGAGTGGGCGCGCGACAGCAGCTCGGTCAGCTCGGCGAGGGTCTGGTTGGCCTGCCCATGATCGGGAGAATCATGATCATTGGCCGCATAGGGATCGCAGCACCAGGCGGTCCTGGTGTTCAGCGAGCCGTCGGAGATGATCTTGAACGGGCCCATCCGCAGCCGGCCCGTCGGGTCCAGCGGGTCACCGGTACGCAGCCCGGCGGCGAGCACGGCGTCCAGCTCGTCGGCATAGCAGGCCACCCGGATCCGGAGCCGACCGAGCTCGCCGGCATAGGCGGCCGGCCAGGTGCGCCAGCCGTCGCCGAACTCGAAGTCCGTCAGGCCGACGATGCCCCGGCGCGCGGCGGCGGCCAGGGCGCGGGCATATGCCGCCTGCTCCGGCTCGCCGGCGCCGAGCGCCTCGACCGCGGGCGAGACGGCGAACCACTCGTCCTCGGTCAGCGCCTCCTCGCGCGATGGCAGGTCCAGCAGCCGGAGCGCCGCACTGTTCAGCCAGCCCTGGTGGGCATCGCCGCTGATCAGGATCACCGGCCGGGTCCCGGTGACCGCGTCCAGTCCGGCCACGCTCGCCCGGTCCGGCCAGACCGCCGAGCGATGGCCGAAGGCGATCAGCGGTCCGCTGCCTGCCGCGACGCCGCGCTCGGTGAGCATCCGGCAGACCTGGGCGGCCGAGCCGGCACCCGACAGATCCAGCCGCGACTCGGCCCGCGACCATTGCCGAAGGTGCACGTGCTGGTCCCACAGGCCGGGAATCAGCCAGCGGCCGTCCGCGTCGATCTCGGGGGCCGCTTCGGCGTACCCGACCGATCCCGCGGCACCGAGCGCGGCGATCCGCCCGTCGCGCAGGACAAGATCAACCAGCGGCGCGGCCGGTTCCCCGTCGGGGAATACCGGCCGCGCGCGGCGGATGATCAGCGATCCGGCCAAGGACTACCCCCCGCCCAGCGCATCCAGTGCGCGCCGGGTCGCCTCGGCCGCCTCGTTCTGCTTCTGCTGGTAGGTCGCGAGGTCGCCGGCCCGCAGCGCCTTCTCCGCCTCCTCGTTGGCGGTGATCGCCTGGTTCAACGCGGCGATCGCCGCGGGATTGTCCGCGGGACCTGACGGCTCGGTCGGCTCGCCGCCGTCCGGCGGCCGCGTCCCGTCCTCCTCCCCCGTGCTCGCTCCCGCATCGCCGGCGAACAGCTTGTCCAGCGCGCCCTGCAGGGTCGGATCGATCGCCACCTGCGAACCGAACCGGGTGACCACGAACTGCAGCACCGGATAGGAGCCGCTGCCGGAGGCGCGCTGCACGTAGACGGGCATGACATAGAGCAGCCCGCCGCCGACCGGCAGCGTCAGCAGATTGCCGTAGCTCGCCTGTGCGGTGCCCTCGTTCTGGAACCGGCGCAGCGTCTCCGCGACGGCGGAGTCGTTGTTCATCGCGCTCAACACCTGCCCGGGGCCGTCGATCTGTTGGCTGTCCGACATCCGCAGGATCCGCATCTGCCCGTAGTCGGGCGAGGCCGCATCGGCATTCACCGCCATGTAGGCGGCCAGGTTCGCCCGGCCGTTCGGCACGTAGAGCGATGTCAGGCTGAAGTGAGCCTGGTCGTCTCCCGGCCACTTGATCGACAGGTAGTAGGGCGGCTCCTTGCGGGTGTTCGCGCCGTTCACCGGGTCGGTCGGCACCTGCCACAGGTCGCTGCCCCGGTACCACACGGCCGGATCGATGGCGTGGTAGCGGCCGAGAATCTGGCGCTGGACCTTGTACAGGTCCTCGGGATAGCGCAGATGCGCCAGCAGATCGGGGCTGATCGCGCTGCGCGGCTGGACCGTGTCGGGATAGGCCTTGCGCCAGGTCTGCAGCATCGGGTCGGTCTCGTCCCAGGCGTACAGATCGACGGTGCCGTCATAGGCGTCCACCACGGCCTTCACCGAGTTGCGGATGTAGTTCAGTGTGTCGGTCGGCGCCGCGCCCGGCGGGCGGCCGGACTGCGAATCGGCCGTGGCCTCCTCCAGCGAGACCCGCTGGCTGTTCGGGTAGTTGTCCGTCGTGGTGTAGCCGTCGACGATCCACTTGATCCGTCCGTCGACGACGGCGGGATAGGCATTGGAGTCGACCTGCAGCCACGGCGCGGCCGCCTGCACCCGCTCCACCGGGGTGCGGTCGTAGATGATCTGGGATGCCTCGTTGACCCGGTCCGACAACAAGATGTTGGGATCGCCGAAGCGGATGGCATAGAGGATCCGGTTGAACATCGATCCGATCGGTACGCCGCCCGCGCCCTGGTAGGTGTTCAGCCGCGGGGTGCTGCCCTCGCCGCCGCCGGGGGTGTCCAGCTCGATCGGCGCCGCGCCCGCGGGCGCGCCGACGATGGAGAAGCCGCGGTTCAGCTCGCCGAAGTACACCCGCGGCTCGGTCTCGGGCAGTTCGCCGACCGGCGGGATGTCGCGCGAGATCCACTCCGGCGTGCCGTTCTCCTGGCGACGGTTGCCGTAGGCGGCGACCATCCCGAAGCCGTGGGTGTACTCGGTCACCCGGGTGTTCCAGCTCGGGTTCTCGATCCCGTTCGGGTCGAGCTCGCGGACCGCGACGACCGTGTCGGTGGGCTGCCCGTCGATCAGATAGCGGTCGACGTCCAGCACCGAGGGGAACGAGTAGTAGGCCCTGACCTGCTGCAGTTGCTCGAACGTCGGCCCGACCTTGGCCGGGTCGATCAACCGGATGCCCGGCAGGGTCGCGGCGTCCTGGCGCAACTGCCCGGCGGCGGCGACCGTCTCGGCCGAGTAGTCCTGCACCTCCACATCGGCGACCCCGTAGGCGTCCCGCGTGGCGGCGATGTGCTGGCCGATGTAGGGGCGCTCCTTGTCGGGCTCGTCGGGCACCACGGTGATCGCCTGCACCGCCCCCGGATAGATCGCGCCGAGGACGATCGCGGCGACCACCATCAGCGCCATGCCCGCGCCCGGCAACAGCCACCGGCCCAGCACGATCGTCGACCAGAACAGCACCGCACAGATCACCGCGATCGCGGCGAGAATGGTCGAGGCGTTGATCCGGGCGGTGTCGGAGGTGTAGGTCAGGCCGGTCAGCAGGGGCCCGCTCTGCAGCTCATAGACATAGCGATCGAGCCAGCGGGCGACGCCGTAGCCGAGCACCGCGAGCCCGATCAGCACCGACAGTTGGATCTGCGCCGCGCGGCTGCCGGAGCGGGCGGCACCGCGACCGAACCGCAGGGCCCCCATCACGTAGTGCATCACCGCCGCACCGGCCGCCGCGATGAGCAGCGTGGTGATCGCGAAGCCGAGCAGGTAGCTCAGCCAGGGCAGATCGAAGACGAAGAAGGAGATGTCCAGCCCGAAGCGCGGATCGGGCGTACCGAACTCGGTCTTGTTGACCCACGCCAGGTAGGTGGTGAGCTGCCCCGCACCGCTGGCCCCGGCGAACAGCGCGACCACCCCGCCGAGCGCGATCATGGCCTGGCTGAACCGGGTCTCCAGCACCTCGCGGTAGCGCTCCAGCAACTGGCTGGCGACCGGGCCCTGTCTGGTCGCCGGCCGCAGCCGGTACGCCAGGACGATGTTGCCCACCACGACCGCCGCGGTGATCAGCCCGAAGCCCGCGAACAGCGCCACCCGGGTCCACAACTGGGTGGAGAACACCTGCCCGTAACCGAGATTCACATACCACAGCCGGTCGGTCCACACCCCCGTGCCGAGCATGGCCACGATGACCAGGCCCACCAGCGCGACCAGGGTGGGCAACAGCGCATTGCGGCGGCGCGGCGCGGTGGCGGCCGTCGAGGTCATCGATGTCTCCTGCTCGTGCTCATGCTGGTGCTCACGTTCGTGCTCATCTTGGTACTCATGACGCGGTCATCCGGGTCAGGCCAGCGTAGTCGCCAGCAACGACACCAGCCCGGGGGCGAGGTCGGGTCCGCCGAGCAGCTCATCGGGCTGCGCGACCAGCCGGCCCACGCCGTAGCCGGTTCCGTCGCGGGTGACACCGACGACCAGGCGGATGTCCTGGCGATCCGGGTGCTCGGCGACCACTCGCTGCGCCGCGGCCGGCTCGTCGGGCAGCTCGGCCTCCGCGCCGGACGGCAGGAAGCTGCGCTCCAGGGCGAGCGCGCAGCCCTTCACCTCGGCCGGCCAGGACAGCCGTTGCAGCGCCCCGACGAGGTCGTCGCCGGGCCGGAAGTCACCCTGCTCGATCGCGGTCCAGGCGCCGGGCGGACCGTCGCCGCGCAGGCCGAACTCCTCGGCAAGGGCGGGCTCGTCGGCGATCACGTCGGCGGTCGGCACCAGCGCGAACAGCCGCGGCGGGGCGTCCCATCCGGCATCGCTGCAGGTCCGCTCGAGTTCGACCAGCGCCGCGGCCAGGGCGGCCACCCGCTCGTCGGGGTCGGTCAGCATGACGGCACTCCCGCCGCCCGCTCGGGCACCGCGAGATCCTCGACGGCGGTGATCGCCTCCTGCAGGGTGCCCACCTGGACCAGCCGCATCGAGGTCTGCACGCCGGCGACATCGGGGCAGTTCTCCGACGGCACCAGGAAGATCGTCGCGCCGGCGCCCTCGGCGGCCGCGATCTTCTCCTGGATGCCGCCGATCGGTCCGACATTGCCGCGGGCATCGATCGTGCCGGTCCCGGCGACAACCCGATCGCCGAGCAACTGGCCCTCGGTGATCTTGTCGTAGATCGCGAGCGCGAAGACCAGTCCGGCGCTGGGGCCGCCGATCGCCGGGTCGACGTTGTAGGTGACCTGCGGGGTCAGACGATACCCGGTGCCGACGGCGATCCCGACGATCGGCAGGGTCGGATCGTCGTTGGCTCCCTGCAGCACGATCGGGATGATCAACTCGCGGCCGGCGCGCACGACCTTGAACGGCACGGTGTCGCCGACGCGATGCCGGGCGACCAGCGTGCTGACCTGGTCGACATTGGCGACATGCTCGCCGCCGATCTCGTACAACAGGTCGCCCGGTTGCAGTTGGCCGTCGGCCGGGCTGAGCGGCGTCACCGCGGTCACCATCGGCCGGTCCTGGACCTCCTGACCGGCGGCCAGGGTGGCTGCCACCAGCGCATTGTCCTGCGACGACCCCATCTGCGCCTCGTTGTCGTTGCGTACCTCATCGGCCGTGCGGCCCTGCGGGTAGACCGCATTGCGGGGCAACGTCTCCCGGCTGGGCAGGAAGTGGGCCAGCATCGCCTCCGGAACCCCGACCACCGCATCGGCGCGGGTCACGCTGATGGTGGTCATGTCGAGGCGGCCGTCGGTCGGATAGGTACGCACATCGCTCAGCTCGACCACCGGGCTGCCGTCGGCGGCATTGCCGAGCACGTCGACGGTGCCGCCGGGGCTGTAGACGACGAACGGCACGGGCAGCACCGCCAGCGCGACGGCGAAGCCGACGAAGAGGACCGCGGAGACCAGCGCGGTCAGGGTCTGGCGCGTCACCTCAGACCCCCGGCCAGGTCGATGCGCCCCCGGCCCAGGTCTGTTCCTTCCAGATCGGCACCTGCTCCTTCAGGGTGTCGATCAGGTCGGCGCAGGCGGCGAGCGCCGGGGCCCGGTGCACGGCCGCGCAGGCGACCACCACGGCGATGTCGCCGACGCGCAGCGAGCCGGTACGGTGCTCGACCGCGACGCCGCGAACGTCGTGACGGGAGGCGACCTCGGCGGCAACCCGGGCCAGTTCGTCCGCCGCAGCCGGATGCGCGGTGTAGGTCAGGCCGGTGACCTCGCCGGGGCCGGTGGCCTCGTCGGTGTCGCGGACCGTGCCGACGAACAGCCCGAGCCCGCCGCACGCCGGATCGGCGACGGCGTCGATGACGCTCGCGACGTCGATCGGTTCGGGGCCGAGGCGAACGCCCAGGACCCGCTCGGGAAGGCTCGTTGACACGCGCCGACCATACCCGTTGCGGCGGGCTCGGGCCCGCACGCCGGGCCCGTCGCCCGGCGGCCCTGCGGCGCGTTTGCGCCATGGGGTTGAATGGATCAGACCGACCCGATCAGGAGAGTCTTCGATGTCCGACCAGCCCGGCCCGCCCGATCCGGACCACAACGACGACGAGAACCGGCCCGACGACGCCCGTGGCGAGCAGCCGGGCGACGACCGGAACCCGGGCGAGGATTCCGAGGCCGCCCAGCGGGAGTCGCTCGAGGCGCTGTTCCAGCAGTTCGGGGCGAGCGGCGATCTTTCCCAGTTGGTGGCCCAGGTCCAGCAGATGCTCGGCCAGATGGGCCTCGGCGCCCCGGGCGCGGGCGGCGCGATGGCGAACCCGGGCGGCGGCATCGGCTTCCGGATGCCGGGCACCCAGCCGCCCGGCGCCGTCGGCGAGGACGGGGTGAACTGGCAGTTGGTGCGCGATGTCGCCCGCAAGACGGCGGCCAGCCAGGGCGAGGATCCGACCCCGGGACGGCAGCGGCGCGAGCAGGTGGCGGATGCGGTACGCCTGGCGCAGTCCTGGCTGGACGAGGCGACCGCGCTGCCGGCCTCCTCGCCGCAGGCCCAGGCCTGGAGTCGGGCCGAGTGGATCGAGAAGACCCTCGAGGTCTGGCAGCGGCTGGTCTCGCCGGTGGCGAGCAGCATGGCCGATGCGATGGCCGAGACGATGTCGCTGCCGGCCGATGCGCCGGAGGCGCAGATGCTGGCCGGCATGGAGCAGATGCTCAAGCCGATGCTGCGGACCAGCGGCGCGCACATGTTCGGGTTGCAGGCGGGCCAGTCGATCGGGCGGCTGGCCGGCGCGGTGCTCGGCGGGACCGACAACGGGCTGCCGCTGTTGCCCAGCTCCGAGGTCGCGCTGCTGCCGGCCAACATCGAGGCCTTCGCCGACGGGCTCGAGTCCGGCGCCGACGATGTGGTGATCTATCTGGCGCTGCGGGAGGCGGCCCGCCAGCGGCTGTTCGCCCATGCGGCCTGGCTCGGGCCGCAGGTGCTCGCGCTCGTCGAGGCGTACGCCCGAGAGATCACCATCGACACCTCACGCCTGGAGGAGCTGATGGGCTCCACGGGCGGCGCGCTGGACTCGGAGACGCTGCAGCGGATCGCCGAACAGTTGCAGGACAACAGCCTGTTCACGCCGGCCCGCACACCGGAGCAGGAGCGCATCCTGGAGCGCCTGGAGACATTGCTCGCCCTGGTCGAGGGGTGGGTGGACGATGTGGTCGAGGTGGCGGCCGAGCGCTGGCTCCCGCAGGCGGGCGCGCTGGCCGAGACCATGCGCCGCCGCCGCGGTGCGGGCGGCCCGGCCGAGGACACCCTCGCCACGCTGGTCGGGCTGGAGTTGCGCCCGCGCCGGGTCCGCGAGGCCGCCCAACTGTGGCAGGTGCTGCGGCAGCGTTCGGGCGCCGACGCGCGCGAAGCGGCCTGGACCCACCCCGACCTGTTGCCGTCGACGGCCGACCTGGCCGATCCGCTCGGCTACACCCCGGGCGGGCAGGCCGCGGAGTCCGGCGACGACCTGGACGCCGAGTTGGCGAAGCTGCTCGACTCCGACGACGAGCGAGGATCCGACGCGGAGGACCGCTAGGCCGCCGACTCGGCGCGCAGGATGATCTTTCCTGCCACATGTCCGGCGTCACCGTAGACGTGTGCTTCGCGGACGGCATCGATGCCGAACAGGGCGACCTGGCGATCAACGACCGGCCTCAGGCGCCCAGCCTCGACAAGGCGCATGAGCTGGGTCAGTCCCTCACGGTCGCTTTCGACGAGCATCAACTCGTGTCGAACACCACGACGTTGGGCAATCTCACCGAGCGGAGTGGTCGAATTCAGCGACAAGGACACGATCGCGCCTCCGGACCGCGTGACCTGCAGGGATCGAGCTGCGGTATCTCCCCCTACGGTGTCCAGGGCGATATCGATGTTCTCGACCGCCTCGACCAACCGCGTCGTGCGGTAGTCAATCACCTCGTCCGCTCCCAGGTCTCGCACAAGGGCGTGGTTCGAGGCGCTGGCTGTGCCGATCACGTATGCGCCGTGAGCCTTGGCGATCTGCACCGCCATGTGTCCCACCCCTCCCGCCGCGGCATGAACGAGGACTCGGTTCGTCGGCTGTACGCCGGCGGTGTCGACCAGGGCCTGCCAGGCGGTGAGACCGACGAGCGGCACGGCCGCCGCATCGGCGGATGCGAGTACAGCGGGCGTTGACACGAGGGCACGGGCAGGGGCACGAACATATTCGGCTGCGGCGCCGTGCCCGAACGGGTAAGGCAGCATTCCCACCACCCGATCACCCACGCGGTGCACGGTGACGCCAAGACCGACTCGAACCACGACCCCAGCAACATCCCACCTCAGCACTTTCGGGCCGTCTCCCAGAAAACCGGCAACTCGCCGATGAACCCAATCCGTCGGGTTCAGGCTCGTTGCTTCGACCCGAACCAGCACTTGGGACGGGCCCACAGACGGCACCGCCACCGACGCGATACGCAGAACCTCTGGGCCACCAAGACGCTCCCGCCGGATCGCCTTCATCATTTCGTCATTGCTCATGCGGTCAACAGTGGGCGATCCGCCACCCTGGGCGCGATGGCCCACAGGACAGTTGATGAGAGGATCGGGCCATGTCTCAACTGGTCGCGGTCGTCGCCGACTCGGCCGTGATGCCGTTCGAACTCAGCCTCGCCACGCGTGTCCTGGGCAGTGTCCGCGACGCCCGCGGCCGGCCGGGTTACACCGTGCGGCATTGCAGCGAACGAGCCGGACCCCTTGCGACCGCAGCAGGGTTCAGCATCACCCTGGAACACGACTTGTCCCTGCTGAGACGAGCCGACCTTGTCGTGGTTGCACCCTCACCCCAGCACACAAGTCTGACGAGAATGGCCGCGGACACCATGCCGCCGATAGTTCGCGCACTCAAGGAATGCCACGCGTCACGAATTGCCTCCGTATGCCTGGGATCGTTCCTCCTGGCCGCAGCAGGGCGATTGGACGGGCGGACCGCGACGACGCACTGGGCCGCCGCAGACCTTCTGGCGCGCAGCTTCCCCGCCATCACCGTGGACCCCGACGCGCTCTTTGTGACTTCGGCCGAGATCACAACCTCGGCCGGCGCGGCCGCCGGAATCGACATGCTCCTGCACGTCGTCCGCGAAGACCACGGCAGTGCCATCGCCACCGACACCGCACGGACCTGCGTCGTGCCTGCCTGGCGAGACGGAGGTCAACGGCAATTCATCAAGCAGCCCGTGCCTCAGCACCCAGAAGATCACCTCGGCGACACGATGGACTGGGCACTCGAGCGCCTCGACGAACCACTCACCGTCGATCAATTGGCGGCACACGCTCGGATGAGCCGCCGCACGTTCACGAGAAAATTCCGAGCCGCAACTGGGACGACCGCTACCACTTGGATCATCCGGCAACGACTCGAGCTGGCCAGGAACCTCCTGGAGACAACCGACCGGACCATCGACGACATAGCGCACACGAGCGGAATGGGATCAGCCAGCTCACTTCGCAATCACCTACGGCGCAACCTGGGAGTCTCGCCCGCGTCCTACCGCACCACCTTCCACACACCAGACCCGCCGGAACCGTCGACAATGTCCTGACCCCGGGCGGGGAGACCGCGGAGTCCGGCGACGACCTGGACGCCGAGTGAGTCGCGGCCGCACTGCCTTGAGTGGGCAGCACAGCTAGGGGCTCAGCGCTCGCCGGTCGGTACGCCGCGGGCGAGCGCGTCGCTCCACCCGGCGAGGTAGCCCTTCGCCCGTTCGGCATCCGGCAGAGCGTCGACCAGGCGCCAGAACCGGGCGTTGTGCTCGCGCTCGACAAGATGGGCCAGCTCGTGCATCAGCACGTAGTCGACGACCCAGGCGGGCATCGGCCGCAGCCGGTCCGACAGCCGGATCGTCCCGGCGCCCGGGGTGCACGAGCCCCAGCGGTTGTTCTGGTTGCCGACCCAGCGCACGCTTGCCGGCATCGGGGAGCCCTCGGCCGCCAGAAAGCGTCGGCTCAGCTCCGCGGCCCGGCCGGTCAGGGCGAGGTCGGCCGCGGGAGCCCGCGAGCGTTCCTCCTTGGCCAGCACCTTGGCGACCATCTCCGGCACGACGCGGCGCTCCTCCGCCACCGACAGGCGCTGCGGCAGCAGCACCACGATCCGGCCCGCGTCGCGATAGGCGGTGATCGTCCGGCGCCGCCGCGAGCTTCGGCGTACCTCGACCTCGGGCGCCTCGCCGCCCAGCAGGGGCGCCACGGATTCGGGATCGGACTGGCCGGGATCGGTCTGGTCGGCCCGCGACATGTCACCCAGTCTGCCATCGTCTGCCCATCGGACAGCACTGCGTCGAAGATGACGAGCGGCTGAACGGCAGTCGAGCAGACCATGACGACAGGTGGTCTGCAGGTTGTCCCCCGCTTCGGCGGCTCACTCCACAGGACGGCGGCCGGAGCCCACACGGCTTCCACAGCCTTGTCCACAAGCCGTGGAGAAAGGCCCTCGACCGTCTCGGTCGACCCGCTTGACCGGGGGTCGCCGAGGCCCTAGGTTCATCCGAACAGGCCCCCGGATGGTCGGCCCGCCTGCAGGGGAAGGCTGGCGGAACCGATGTTCCCGGGGGCCTTCTTCCTGCCCTCATGCGCGCCCCCTGTGGACAACTCCCCCGCGAGGGCCGCCCGAGCGCAACGATGGTGGGCGTGCGCAGCGATCACGACGCCGAGCCCCGTCCCCGGCTGCCTCCGGGTACGCCCGTGCTGGATCGGCCGGACGGCGTGCTGCAGGTCGGCACCGGCGCCGGGGCACTGCTGCTCGACGCCCGGGCCCGGCCGCTGCTGGCCGTGCTCGACGGACGCAGCCGCCGCGAGGGACTGGCGGCCCGCAGCGGGTTGCCGGCCGCGGCCACGGCGGCGATCGTCGACGCGCTCGCCGCTGCCGGACTCCTCGCGCCCCGGCGACCGGCCCGACCGCCGGTCGCGGTGTTCGGCGAGGCGCTCGCCGAGCGACTGGCCGCACGCCTCGCCGCCGCGGGCGTCGCCGCCGAGGCGTACCGGCACCCGGTGGCCTGCACGCTGCCCGACCCGCCGGCCGGCGCGACACTGGCATTGCTCGCCCCCGCCGCCGCCGAGGTCGACCGCGCGATCACCGACACGTTCACCCGGGACGGTCTGGCGCAGTTGATCATCACCGTCGGTGCGGACCGCGCCAGGGTCGGCCCGCTGGTGCTGCCCGGGCGCAGCCCCTGCCTGCGCTGCCTCGACCTGACCCGCGCCGATCGCGACCCGGCGTGGCCGACCCACGCGGCCCGGCTCGCGGTGCTGCCGACCGAGCCCGCGCCGGCCCTGATCGAGTGGGCCTTCGGCACCGCCCTGGCCGCCATCCTCGCCCACCAGGCCGGCGCGCGCCCGGCGGTCCTCGGCGGCATGGCCGAGCTCACCGTCCACGACTGGCTCCCGGTGTACCGCGGCTTCGGCGCCCACCCCGCGTGCGGTTGCGGGTGCGACCCGGCACCGGGCATCGGCCAGAATTGAGGCGTGACACCCGACGAGACCGACGGCGCCGGCGGCCAGCCGGACTCGTTCGCCCTGCGCCGCGGCGCCCTGGGCCGCACCGCCAAGCTGTTCGCACTGCCCGCCGGAGCGGCCACCCGCGCCGGGCGGCGGCTCGGCCGGCGGATCGGCGGGATGGATTCGGACGCCGCCACCGCCCTGTCCCGGGAGCAGGCCGCGGAACAGTTGTTCCGGGTGCTCGGTGAGCTGAAGGGCGGCGCGATGAAGGTCGGCCAGATGCTGTCGATCTTCGAGTCGGCGCTGCCCGAGGACATCGCCGGTCCGTATCGCGAGCGGATGCGCCGGCTGCAGGACTCGGCGCCGCCGATGCCGGCCTCGCGGGTGCACGCGATCCTCGCGGCCGAGCTGGGCAGCCGTTGGCGCGACCGGTTCGCCAGCTTCGCCGACCGGCCGGCGGCCGCGGCCTCGATCGGCCAGGTGCACCGGGCGGTGTGGAAGGACACCGGCAAACCGGTGGCGGTGAAGCTGCAGTACCCGGGCGCCGACCGGGCACTGGCCAGCGACCTGCGACAGCTCAGCCGGGTCGCGGGCCTGTTCGCTCCCCTGGCCGGCGGGGTGGACATCAAGCCGCTGGTGGCCGAGCTGGTCGCCAAGATCGGCCAGGAGACCGACTATGCGAACGAGGCCGCCGCCCAGCAGCGCGCAGCGGAGGGATTCGCCGGCCACCCGGAGTTCTGCGTACCCGCCGTCCGCGAACACACCCCGCACGTGATCATCTCCGACTGGCTGGACGGTACGCCGTTCTCGCGAGCCGCCGAACTTGATCATGAGGCCCGCAATCGCCTCGGGCTGCGCTACGTCCGCTTCCTGTTCGCCGGGCCGCGGGAGGTCGGGCTGCTGCACGGCGACCCGCATCCCGGGAACTTCAAGGTGTTGCCCGACGGTCGGCTCGGCGCGGTCGACTTCGGGCTGGTCGACGAGATGCCGGGCGGGCTGCCGGAGGCGATGGGCCGGTTGATGTCGCTCGCCGCAGCCGGCGACGCGCGCGCCACCCTGGCCGGCCTGGCCGCCGAGGGCTTTCTCGCGCGCGGGGTACGCGAGGTCGACCCGGGCGAACTGCTGGACTACCTGTCCCCGTTCATCGAGCCCGCCCTGGTCGAGGAGTTCCACTTCTCGCGGGAGTGGATGCGGTCGGAGTTCAGCCGGGTGAACTCCGCCGCGCGGCCCGGCGGGATCGCCGCCAAGCTCAACCTGCCGCCGAGCTACCTGCTGATCCACCGCGTCTGGCTCGGCGGAATCGCCGTGCTCGCCCAGCTCGACGTCACCGCCCGCTTCGGCGAGGTGCTGACCGAGTTCCTGCCACAGTGGCGTCCGCCGCGCTCGGACCGGCCCCGCTGATCGCGCCCGCCCGGCTCTGGACACGAACGAGCCCGGGTCGGGCGTACCTTCGGGTACGCCCGACCCGGGCCCTCGTTCCGGTTCCCCAACCTGGCCTGCGGTTCAGGCCGCGCGCCTTCGGCGGATCGCGGCGGGACGCTGCAGGGTGCTGCCACGCAGCGGGTTGGGGGCGACATCGCGCCGGGTCACCGGCTCGACCGGCCGGGGGTGCTTGCGCGGACGGCCGCGGGGCCGCTTGCGGGCGACCACCTCGCCGTTGACCAGCAACTCACCACCCCAGACGCCGGCCGCCTCGCCGCGGCGCAGCGCGCCGGCCAGGCATTCCGTGCGCAGCGGGCAGTCGGTGCACAGACCCTTGGCGTACTCGATGTCTCCCGGGGCATCGGCGAAGAACACCTCCGGATCAACGAGGTGGCAGGGCAATCCCTGCAGGCTCACCTCGTCCAGCAAGACGGTCATCGTTTTCCTCCTGTGGTCGGCCTGGTTGGGGTCTGCTGGCCGGGAAACCACGGTGGAAAAGAATCAGGCCGTGGGTACCCGGTGTCCGGATCCACGGCCTGGAGAGTTCGGTGCTGCTACACCTGTCTCCGGGATCGGTCCGGACGCAACGGCTCAGTGGCAAAGCCGTTGTAGGGGGCGACATCAGTCGTCGTCGGGTTGGTGATCAACTGATCACCGGTCATCGGGGTGGTGATCAGGTGATCATCAGTCATCTGGGCAGTGATCAGGTGATCACCAGTCATCGAGGCAGTGATCAGGTGATCACTGGGCACGCGAGTGCGGACGCGCGGCGCGGCCGGGACGAGCGTCTCGGCGATCCAGCGCGGGGAGCAGGCGAACCGAGTCCGGGACGCCGTGGACATGGCCGGTCGGCTACCCGTGACCGGGTTCTCGATCATCGCGATCGTGTCCATCTGACATCCCTCCTCTCGGTGCGGCGGCTGGCCGGGGGCCTGCCGCGGACGGCTGCTGGGATGCCTCGGCGAGGCATCCCGAGTGACTCTACGACCGGCACACGCGGGGCCGCAAGCGATTTAACCGGCGAGTTCTCCGACGGCCCGGATCCGGCAGGAGTTGATCATGATCATGGCCGACCCGGACGGTCACGCGTTCATGATCTCCAACACCTCGGCGCCATACTTCTCCAACTTGGAGCGGCCGAGCCCGGGCAGCCGGAGCAATTGCGCGTCGTCGGCGGGCCGGGCCTCGGCGATCGCGATCAGGGTGGCGTCGGTGAACACGCAGTACGCCGGCAGCTTCTGCTCGGCCGCGCGGCCGCGCCGCCACTCGCGCAACCGCTCCAGGGTGTCCTCGTCATAGGTCGACGGGCAGGCCTCGTGCCGCCCCAGCTTGCGCTCGGCCGCGCTGGCCAGCGATTCGCCGCAACTGCGGCAGCTCGCCGCGAGCGCGCTGGTTCGCGCCCGGCGCTGGCGGGTACGCCCGCCTGCCGCCTGCTCCGGCTCGGCCGGGCGCAGCCCATCGAGGAAGCGGGACGGCCGGCGCGACCGCGGGCCCGCCGACCAGGACACCCGCAGGTGCTCCCGGGCCCGGGTGAGGGCGACGTAGAGCAAGCGGCGCTCCTCGGCCACCTCGGCCGGGGTGGTGGCCAGCACGAACGGCAACGTCCCCTCGTGCACCCCGACCACGGCGACGGCGTCCCATTCCAGGCCCTTGGCGGCGTGGATGGTGCCGACCGTCACCCCGTGCGCGACCGGCGCGTGCTGTTCGGCCGCCCGCCGGGCGAGCTCGGCGGCCACCTCGGCGAAGCCGACAGTCGGGTCGGCCCGGGTCAGGTCCTCGGCGACGGACTTCAACGCGGCAAGGGATTCCCACCGCTCCCGGACGGCTCCCGAACCGGCCGGCGGCTCGGTGCTCCAACCGGTGGACTCGAGCACCACGACGAGCTCGTCGACGGCATCGCGGTCGGGATCGGCGGTGTGCGCCGCGACCGCGTGCAGCGCCCGGCGTACCTCCGCCCGGTCGTAGAACCGCTCCGCCCCACGCACCACATAGGGCAGGCCGCGGTCGGCCAGCGCCGCCTCGAAGGCCGGGCTCTGGGCGTTGATCCGGAACAGCACCGCCATCTCGCGCGGGTCGGTGCCGCGGTCGCGCAGGCCGGCCAGCCAGTCCGCGACGGCCGCGGCCTCGGCCGCCTCGTCCGGCGCGCCGGCATAGGCCACCTCGGGCCCGGGCGGGCGCTGGGCGGTGAGGCGTACCGGCTCCAGCCCGGCCGAGCGCGGCGCCCGGGTGAGCAGCGCATTGGCGGCCCCGACCACCTGCGGGGTGGAGCGGTAGTCGCGATGCAGCCGCAGCACGGCGGCACCCGGATACCGGCGCTCGAACCCGGTCAGGTAGTCGGCGCGGGCGCCGGCGAAGGAATGGATGGTCTGGGCCGGGTCGCCGACCACGCAGATCTCCCGGCCGGTCCCGAGCCACAGCTTGAGCAGCGCCTCCTGCAGCGGGCTGGCGTCCTGGTACTCATCGACCACCAGGTGCCGGTAGCTGCCGCGCACCTGGGCCGCGATCTCGGGATGGTCGGCCAGCAGCGAGGCCGCGCACAACAAGATGTCGTCGAAGTCGATCACCCCGCGGGCGCGCTTGGCGTCCTCGTAGCCCGACAGCACCCGGGCGACCGACGCGGCATCCACCGAGGCCAGCTCGCGGCCCATCGAGCCGGCGAGCGAGGCATAGGACTCCGGGCTGACATTGCTCACCTTGGCCCAACTGATCTCGGCGGACAGGTCGCGCAGCACGGCGGTGTCGGTGGAGATCCGCAGCCTCGAGGCTGCCTCGGCGACGATCGGCAGCTTGTTGGCATGCACCGGCGGCAGCTCGCCGCCGCGCGCGCGGGGCCAGAAGTACTGCGCCTGGCGCAACGCGGCGGAGTGGAAGGTGCGCGCCGCGACCGCCGGTACGCCGAGCGCCCGCAACCGCGACCGCAGCTCGCCCGCCGCGCGGGTGGTGAAGGTCACCGCCAGCACGGCGGTGGGCGCGAAGGCGCCGGTGGCGACTCCGTAGGCGATCCGGTGGGTGATCGCCCGGGTCTTGCCGGTGCCCGCACCGGCGATCACGGCGACCGGGCCGAGCAGGCTGGTCGCCACCTCGCGCTGCTCCGGGTCGAGGCCCTCCAGCAGCCGCTCGGGGTCGCGACTCGGCAACTGGTCGAACCCCGGCTGGTCACGCACGATGGCCACTGTAGGCGCCGGCTCCGACGCCCCGGCGCCGCGACGCACCACGACACGACTGTCGGACCGCTCGCCTAGGGTGGTCCGCGATGTCCCAGCCAGCGCCCGACCGGCCGCAGCGCCCCGGTCTGTTCATCCATCACGGACCCGATCCGACGGTGCTGGCGGGCGTGCTGGCCGACCTCCTGGTCGACCCACTCCCCGACCCGTTCGCGTTCGAGGTGGTGAGCGTGCCGTCGCCCGGGGTGGAGCGCTGGTTGTCCCAGACCCTCGCCGCCCGGCTCGGTGCCGGGCCGGCAGGCGACGGCGTCGCCGCCGGCATCGACTACCGGTCGCTGGAGAAGTTGATCACCGGAGCCGTCGATGCGGGCGCCGGCGCCGACGACCCGTGGGCGAGCGATCGGCTGCCGTGGCTGGTGTTGCAGGCGATGCTTGCCGCCCGCGAGGAGGACTGGTTCGGCACGGTGCAACGGCACGCCTGGCCGAAGCAGAATCCCGGCGGGCGGGCCTGGGCGACCGCCGACCGGATCGCCGGCCTGTTCCGCGGTTATGCCGCGCAGCGACCCGAGCTGATCCGGCGCTGGCGGGACGGGGCGGACGCGGCGGCGGACGGTACGCCGCTGCCGGCCGATCGGGTCTGGCAGCCGCGGCTGTTCCGGCTTGCCGCCGAGCTGGCGCAGGCGCCGGACCCGGTGCAACGCCTCACCGACGCCGTGGCCGCGCTGCGCGCCAAGCCCGCCCGTGCGGGGTTGCCGCAGCGGCTGGCGATCTTCGGGCCGACGCGGCTGAGCACCGATCAGCTCGCGGTGATCGACGCGCTGGCCGCCCATCGCGCGGTACACCTGTTCACCCCGCACGCCTCGCCCGCCGCCTGGCGCGCGATCGCCGAGCTCGGCCCGCGCCCGGCCGGCCCCCGGGCCGCTGACGACTCCTGGCGGGTGGTGCGCAATCCGCTGGTCAACCGCCTCGGCCGCGATGCGCGCGAGCTGCAGTTGCGGCTCGCCACCAGCACCGGCGTACCGCTCGCGCACGATCTCCCTGTCCCCGATCCCCCTGTCCCCGATCCCCCTGTCCCTGATCCTCCTGTCCCCGATCTCCTGACGCCCGATTTCCCGGCGGGCGACGCATCGGAAACGCTGCTCGGCCGGCTGCAGGCGGACCTTCGGGCGGACCGGGCCCCCTCCCCCGGTGCGGTCGCGGACACCAGCATCGCCATCCACCGCTCACACGGCCCCGACCGGCAGGTGGAGGTGTTGCGCGAGGCCCTGCTCGGGCTGCTCGCCGACGACCCGACGCTGCAGCCGCGCGACATCGTGGTGATGTGCCCCGACATCGAGACCTTCGCGCCGCTGATCTCGGCCACGTTCGGGCTGGCCGACGGGCCCGGTGATCATCCCGGCCACCAGTTGCGGGTTCGGCTGGCCGACCGGTCGCTGGTGCAACTGAATCCGCTGCTCGCGGTGCTGGCGGAGTTGCTCGCCCTGGCCGATGCGCGGGCGGGCCTGTCGCAGGTGCTCGATCTGTGCGCGCAGCCGCCGGTGGCCCGGGCCTTCGGCTTCACGCCCGATGACCTGGAACGGCTCGCCGAACTGGCCGAGGGGGCCGGCGTGCGCTGGGGGCTGGACGCGGGGCACCGGTCGCGGTTCGCGATGGGCGGCTTCGGCCAGAACACCTGGCAGGCCGGCCTGGACCGGATGCTGCTCGGCATCGCCATGGATGCCGACGGGCAGCATTTCCTCGGCACGGCCCTGCCCCTGGGCGATGTGGATTCCTCGGACGTGGCCCTGATCGGCCGGCTGGCCGAGCTGCTCGCCCGGCTGCGCCGGATCTGTGCCGAGCTGGCGCGCCCGCACGATGCCGCCGGCTGGGTCGCCGCGCTGCGCGATGCGCTGGAGCAGGTCAGCGCGGTGCCGTCGGCGGAGTCCTGGCAGCTCGCGCATGCGCATGCGACCCTGGCCGAGCTCGCGCCGCCGGGCGAGGCATCGACCAGCGAGCTCACGCCGTCCGATGTCTCGGCCATGCTGGCCGACGCCTTCCGCGGCCGGCCGAGCCGGGCGAACTTCCGCACGGGCAGCCTGACGATGTGCACCCTGACCCCGATGCGTTCGGTGCCGCACCGGGTGGTGTGCCTGCTCGGCATGGATTCCGACCGCTTCCCCCGCACGGTCACCCCCGACGGCGACGATCTGCTCGCGCTCGACCCGTGGGTCGGTGATCGCGACCCGCGCAGTGAGGACCGGCAACTGCTGCTGGATGCGATCATGGCCACCCGTCAGCATCTGATGATCATCCACTCCGGCACCTCCGAGCGCACCGGTGAGCGCCGCGAGCCGGCGATCCCGGTGCAGGAGCTGACCGATGCGCTGCAGACCATGATCGGCCCCGACGGGCTGGCCGCGATCACCACCGATCACCCGCTGCAGCCGTTCGCGCCGGACAACTTCCGCGAGCCCGAACCGCTGAGCTTCGATGCCGTGGCACTGACCGGCGCGCGGGCCGCGGCGGCGCCACCACGCGAACCGATCGATCCCTGGCGCGCGACCGGGCTCGCCCGGACCGACCCCGCGGCGATGGTCGAACTGTCGGACCTGACCGCGTTCTACACCCACCCCGCGCGGGAGTTCCTGCGACAGCGGGCGGGGCTCTCGCTGTGGGCGCAGGACGACCCGCCGCCGGACGAGATCCCCGTCGAGCTGGACGGGCTCGCCCTGTGGCAGATCGGGGATCGGATGCTGACGGCCGCGCTGGCCGGGTCGGATCCGGACCGCGTCGTCGCGGCGGAATGGCGCAGCGGCGCCGTCCCCCCGCGCAATCTCGGCGCACCGCAACTGGACCGGTTGCGCCGCGACGTGATCAAGGTCCGCGACGCCGCGCTCGATCTCGCCCAGTTGCCCGCCAGCAGCCACCAGGTGCTGGCCACCGTCGGTGAGCGGCAGGTGTTCGGCGTGATCCCCGGCGTGCGGGGCAACGACATCGTCGAGGTCACCTTCTCCCGGCTCGGTGCCAGGCATCGAATCGTCGCCTGGCTGCGGCTGCTCGCGTTGACCGTGGCCGAGCCGGGTCGGCCCTGGCGCTCGGTGATCATCGCGAAGTCGGGTTCGCGTACCGTCCTCGGTCCGGTCGCGCAGGCCGATGCCCGGGCCCGGTTGCACGACCTGCTGATCGTGCGCGATCTCGGTCTGCGCGCGCCACTGCCGCTGCCGCTGACGACGGCCGCGACCTATGCCGAGATCGCCCACACCGGCCGCGAACCGGGCCCCGACGACCTGCGCCATGCCTGGGAGCGCGACGCCGATGAGATCTGGACCCGGTGGTACGCCGAGCTGGGCGATCTCGAACGGCCCCGGGCCGGCCGCGAGGATGCCGGCAACAGCGAGCCGGCGGCCCGCGAGTCGCGGCGAATGCGGGCCCTGGCCCGCCGGGTCTGGCAGCCGCTGTTGGACGCGGAGGCGAGCGGATGAGCGGCGACCTGCCCACCTTCGATCCCGTCGGCCCGCTGCCGAGCGGCACCATCGTGCTCGAGGCCTCCGCCGGAACGGGCAAGACCTGGACGATCGCCGCACTGGCGGCCCGCTACCTCGCCGAGGGGGTCGTCGGACTCGACCAGTTGATGATGATCACCTTCAGTCGGCAGGCCACCCAGGAGTTGCGCAACCGGATCCGCGGCCGGCTGGTCGCCACGGAGGCGGCGCTGTCGGCACGTCTCGCCGACCCCGCCGCGTCGCTGCCCGACCCGGTCGACCGCCTGCTGGCCGCCACCACACCGGAGGAGCTGCGCGCCCGGCGCGACCGGATCGCCCGCGCGCTGACCGAGCTCGACGCCGCGACCATCGCGACCACCCACGAGTTCTGCCAACGGATGCTTGCCGGCCTCGGCGTGCTCGTCGATCACGGTCGCGACGACGTGCTGGTGGAGGACCTGTCCGACCTGGCCCGCGAGGTGGCCGCCGACTTCTACCTGCGCGCCTATGCCGATGCCGACCGCCCGGCCTTCGGCTGGGCGGAGGCGCGCGACATCGCCGCCCGGGTCGTGGAGTACGCCGATGCCGCCATCGCGCCGGACGACGACTCGCCGCGCAGCCGCTTCGCCCGCGGCGTGCGGGCGGAGGTGGAGCGGCGCAAGCGCCGGCTCGGCCGCTACACCTTCCATGATCAACAGCAGCGGTTGGCCGATGCACTGCGCGACGAGCCGGCGGCGAGGGAGCGGCTCGCCGCCCAGTTCCCGGTGGTCCTGGTCGACGAGTTCCAGGACACCGATCCCGTGCAGTGGGAGATCCTCGCCACCGCCTTCGACGGGGCCTCGACGCTGGTCCTGATCGGCGACCCGAAGCAGGCGATCTACGGGTTCCGCGGTGCCGACGTGAACAGCTATCTGCGCGCGGTCCGGCAGACCGGTGCGGTGGCCACGCTCGGCACCAACTGGCGCAGCGACGCACGGCTGGTCGACGGGCTCGGGCAGTTGTCTGCCGGCGCCGAGCTCGGCCATCCCGACATCGCGGTACGCGAGGTCGCGGCCGCCCACACCGCCCCTCGGCTGGCCGTCACCGAGCCGCTGCGGCTGCGCGTGCTGCCCGCCGGGGAGCGTCGCCCGCGGGTGGGAACGCTGCAGACCGCGATCGTCGCGGACCTGACCCGACAGGTCACCGCCCTGCTCGCCGATCCCCCGACGCTGGCAGACCAGCCGCCGCCGGGGGCGGCGGGTCCCGGACCCGAGGCTGCCGACCGCCCGCTGGCCGCCAGCGACATCGCGGTGCTGACCCAGACCCACCGGGTCGCCGACACCGTGACCGAGGCGCTGGCCCGGGCCGGCGTACCCGTCGTGCGGGTGGGCGCCGGGAGCGTCTATCGCAGCCCCGAGGCCCGGGACTGGCTGGTCCTGCTGGAGGCGCTGGCCCAACCCCGGCCGGCCAGGATCCGCCGGGCTGCGCTGACGGTGTTCGGCGGCTGGACGCTCGCCGAGCTGGCGGGCGCGGACGAGGCGCGACTCGCCGAGTGGACCGCGCGGATCCGGGGTTGGCGGCGGGTGCTCGCCGGCCACGGCGTGGCCGCGCTGGTCGAGGCGCTGGGCGAGGCCGGGCTCGCGGAGCGGCTGCTCGGCGTGCGCGGCGGCGAGCGCCGACTGACCGACCTACGCCAGATCGGCCAGGACCTGCATGCCGCCCAGCGCGCGCGCCAGCTCGGCGTCGCCGGACTGATCGAGTGGCTCGGCGAACAACTGGCCGATGCCGACCAGCGCTCGGAGAAGCGCGCCCGCCGCCTCGACACGGACGCCCACGCGGTGCAGGTGATGACGGTGCATGCGGCCAAGGGGCTGGAGTTCCCGGTGGTGCTGCTGCCCGATCTGTGGCGGTCCGCCAGCCCGCCCGTGCGCGGGCCGCAGGTCCGCTACGACGAGAGCGGCCGGCGGGTGCTCGATGTCGTCCCGCGCACCGGACCGCACCCCGGGCGGGCCGAGGAGGATCGCGCGGACGCCCTGCGCAAGGCCTATGTGGCGCTGACCCGGGCCAGCCGGATGATCATCGCCTGGTGGGCGTGGCACGACCGGGTCTCCCCCGAGGCGCCGTTGCACCGCCTCCTGCAGCGCACCGGACCGGTGCCGCCGGACCGGGCGCGGCCCGGCGTCGACCCGGGCACCGCCCCCGGCTTCGCGGTCTCCGAGCTGGTCCCGGACGAGGCCGGTGACCCGCCGCAGTTGACCCGACCGCCGATTCCCGGGCGGCTGTCGGCCCGCGTCTTCGACCGGGAGCTGGACCTGACCTGGCGCCGCACGTCCTACTCGGGACTCACCGCGCGGGCCCACGATGCTGCGCATCCCGAGCCGGCGTCGCCGGCGCTCGCCCTGGGCGGGGCAGCCGACAGCGAGCCCGCTGCCCGCGAGGACGACGAGCCGGGCGCCGACGGCGAAGCGCTGCCGACCCGTACGGGCCCCCAGCTCGCCGATGCCGACCTGGCCCTGCCGTCGCCGATGGCGGGCCTGGTCTCCGGGACCGCCTTCGGCACGCTCGTCCACGAGATCCTCGAGCGCGTCGACACGACGGCCCCGGACCTCTCCGCCGCCGTCCTCGCCGCGGCCCGGGAGCAACTGACCCGGCTGCCGCTGGCCGGCGTCGGCGCCGAGGAGCTGGCCGCCGCGCTGCAGCCGGTGCTGGCCACCCCGCTCGGCCCGCTGGCCGGCGACCGCACCCTGGCCGACTTCGCGCCGGCCGACCGGCTGGCCGAGCTCGACTTCGAGTATCCGCTGGGCGGCGGTGATCGCCCGGGCGCCTCGGGGGTGGTCGGCGACATCGCCGGGCTGTTGCGCCGCCATCTGCCGGCCGATGACCCACTGGCGCCCTATCCCGACCTGCTCGACGCGCCGCTGGTCGCCGAGGAGTCCCTGCGCGGCTGGCTGACCGGGTCGATCGACGCGGTCCTGCGCGCCACCGACGCCGGCACGCCGCGTCACTTCGTCGTCGACTACAAGACCAACTGGCTCGGCTCGGCGCCCGGCGAGCCGCTGACCGTCGGGCACTACGCGCCACAGGCGATGGCCGGCGCGATGATGGCGGCCCACTATCCGCTGCAGGCACTGCTCTACTGCGTCGCGTTGCACCGCTTCCTGCGTTGGCGGCTGGCGGACTACCGGCCCGATGATCATCTCGGCGGCGTGCTCTATCTGTTCGTGCGCGGGATGGCCGGCCCGGCCACACCGGTGATCAACGGTACGCCGTGCGGCGTCTTCGCCTGGCATCCGCCGGCGGAGTTGATCATGGAGTTGTCGGAGTTGCTGCACGGGAGGCGGCCATGATCACCCGCGATCTGGTCGCCGGCGCGACCGGCCTGCTGGCTCCCTTCAATGCGGCCGGGGTGTTGCGGGCCGCCGACGTCCATGCCGCGCTGCGGATCGGCCAGTTGCACGAGGGGACTGGCGGCAAGCTCGACGAGCGGGTCCTGCTGGCGCTCGCCCTGACCGTCCGCGCGCTCGAGGGCGGGTCGGTGTGCATCGACCCCGAGCTGGTGCACGGCGACGTTTTCGAGACCGAGCCGGCGCCCGGCGCCGCAGCGGGCGAGGCGACCGAACAGTCGATCGCCACCGCGGAGCTGCCGTGGCCCGAGCCGGCCGGCTGGCTGGCCGCGCTGCGTGCCTCCGACCTCGTCGCCGACGGCGCGAGCGCACCGGGCGGGCGCCCGTTGCGGCTGGACGGGACGCGGCTGTACCTCGATCGCTACTGGCGCCAGGAGGACCGCGTCCGCCGCGAGCTGACCGATCGCTGGATCGCGCCCGCAGCCGATCTGGACCCGGGCGAGCTTCGTGCGGGGCTGGACACGCTGTTCGACGGCTCGGGACTGCCGGACGGCGTACCCGATCAACAGCGGTTGGCAGCCGCGATGAGCCTGCTCGGTCGGGTGACGGTGATCGGCGGTGGCCCCGGCACCGGCAAGACCACGACCGTGGCGCGGATCCTCGCGCTGCTGCACCGCCTCGCCCCCCGCACGCCCCGGATCGCGCTGGCCGCACCGACGGGCAAGGCGGCCGCGCGACTGGAGGAGGCGGTACGCCGAGCCGCCGGCGAGCTGCCGGCGCCGTTCGACGCGGTGTCCGGCGCACTCACCGGCCTCCGGGCCACCACCTTGCACACGCTGCTCGGCGCGCGCTACCGCTCGACCCGGATGCGCCACCACGAGGGCAACCCGTTGCCACACGACGTCGTGGTGATCGACGAGATGTCCATGGTCTCGCTGACCATGATGAACCGGTTGCTCACCGCCGCCAGGCGCGATGCCCGGCTGATTCTCGTCGGCGACCCCGACCAGCTGGCGTCGGTCGAGGCCGGCGCCGTGCTCGCCGACATCACCGCGGCCAGGCCGGCGGCTTCGCCGCAACTGCGGGCCCGGGTCGCCGAGGCAGCCGACCGGCCGGCGGCCGAGATCGTCCCCGGACAGGTCACGCTCGAGCACACCTGGCGCTTCGACGGCGGCATCGACGAGCTCGCCCGGGCCGTCCGGGCCGGTGACGCGGAGGCGGCGCTCACCCGCCTGCGCTCCGGCACCGACCGACTGGCCTTCGTCGAGACCGACCGGCCGGCCGGCGAGCTGCTGGGCACGGCGCTGCTGACCGGCGTCCGCGAGCGGGTGATCGAATCGGGCCGGGCGCTGGTTGCCGCGGCGCGCGCCGGTGACGCCGAGGCGGCGCTGGCCGCGCTGGATCGGCACCGGGTCCTCTGCGCACACCGGGGTGGCCCGTTCGGCGTGGCCCGCTGGAGCCGGATCGTCGAGGGCTGGCTCGCCGAACAGATCACCGACTACGGCAGCGAGGGCGAGTGGTATCTGGGCCGCCCGTTGATGATCACCCGCAACGATCCGGAGGCTGGCCTCTACAACGGCGACACCGGCGTGGTGGTGAACACACCCGCGGGCCCGCGCGGCGCGTTCGCGCGGGGGGGCCGGGCCACCCTGGTCTCCCCGCTGCAGCTCGACGCGACGGAGACCGTGCACGCGATGACGGTGCACAAGGCCCAAGGCAGCCAGTTCACCGCGCTGACCATGATCGTTCCGGCGCCGGACTCGCCCCTGTTGACCCGCGAGCTGTTCTACACCGGGATCACCCGGGCGAGTGATCATGTCGAGGTGATCGGCAGCGCGGAGGCGATCAGGCGCGCCATCGAGCGACCGGCGAACCGGGCATCCGGGCTGCGCGAGCGCCTCGGTTGACCGGCCGCGTCGGCGGACGGCGGCCGGTTGGCGCCCGCGTCGCCCAACTGGCAGGATTGAACCCGGACGGCGCCCCGCGGCGGGCGCCCGCATCGCGTACGGACGGTGCGCGTTGATCTTGAGGGAGGTGAGCGCGGTGAGCGACGACGTCAGTAGTAGTCACTCGCCGCGACGCTGACCCCCGCCGGTCGGTCTCGCGGCGAGTCGTCTCGTCCCCGATCACCTGCGGCCCGCGTCCGGCCGGCCGCGCGAAACCGAACCGGAGCCCGCCATGGCGCCCATCGTCCAGAATGCCGTCTATCGCGACGGAGGCCACAAGATCGAACTGGCCGACCCCGAGCAGACCTACCGTGCCCTGCGTGAGGGGGGCGGGCTGGCCTGGATCGGCCTGTACCGCCCCAACGAGGCCGAGATCGCCTCGCTCGCCGAGCGGTTCTCGCTGCACGAGCTCGCCGTGGAGGACACGGTGACCGCGCACCAGCGACCCAAGCTGGAGCGCTACGACGACGTGCTGTTCACCGTGCTACGGCCGGCGCGCTACATCGACGCCGAGGAGCGCGTGGAGTTCGGCGAGCTGCACGTGTTCACCGGACCCGACTTCGTGATCACGGTGCGGCATGCGGAGTCGCCGAAGCTGCAGTGCGTCCGGCGGCGGATGGAGCAGCATCCCGAGCTGCTGCAGCTCGGGCCGGAGGCCGTGTTGTACGCCGTTCTCGACCAGGTGGTCGACGAGTACGTACCGGTCGTCGACGGCCTTGAGCACGACATCGAGGAGATCGAGTACCAGGTCTTCGCCGGCGACAGCTCCGTCTCGCGGCGGATCTATGAGCTGTCGCGCGAGGTGGTGGAGTTCCAGCGGGCCACCCGGCCGATGATCGCGATGTTGCGCTCGCTGACCATCGGCTTCGACAAGTACGGCGTGGACGAGGAGTTGCGGCGCAGCCTGCGCGATGTGGAGGATCACCTGCTCCGCGTGGTGGAGCGACTCGACCAGGCTCGCGGACTGCTGCAGAACATCCTGACGGTGAACTCCACGCTGGTCGCCGAGCGTCAGAACGAGGAGATGCAGCGCGCCACCGAGGTCAATCTGCGACAGAACGAGGAGGTCAAGCGTATCTCCGGCTGGGGCGCCATCTTGTTCGCGCCGACCCTGGTCGGCACGATCTACGGGATGAACTTCGAGATCATGCCGGAGCTGGGCTGGACCTACGGCTACCCGTTCGCGCTCGGCCTGATGGCGCTGGTCTGCATCAGCTTGTTCATCGTCTTCCGCCACCGACGCTGGATCTGACCGCGACCATGATCACGAGGCGCCGCCTCGAACCATGATCACGCGTTCTTGACGCGCGGCGCCGGCCCGGCTCAACGGGCGATCGCGGGCGCCTTCGCGGTGAGCCAGGCGTCGATCATCCGGCGGGCGATGCTGGCCGACCCGGGCAGGCTGATCTCCCCCGCCGCGGTGGCATCGCGTACCTCCTGGCGGGTGTACCAGCGCGCCCACTCGATCTCCTCGCCGTCGACGGTGATCTCCTCGCTCGCGGCCCGGGCGAGGAAGCCCACCATCAGCGAGCGCGGGAACGGCCAGGGCTGGGAGCCGAAGTAGGTCAGCTCGTCCAGGGTCACGTCGGATTCCTCGGCGATCTCGCGGTGCACGGCCTGCTCGAACGACTCGCCGGCCTCCACGAAACCGGCCAGCACCGACACCCGGCCGGCATCCCAGCTCGCCTGGTGGGCCAGCAGCAGCCGGTCGGCCCGGTCCCGGATGGCGACGATCACGGCCGCATCGGAGCGCGGGAAGATCTCGTTGCCGCCGACGCTGCAGCGCCGGGCGAAACCGCCCCGGATGACGGTCGTCTCCGCGCCCTCGTGCGGGCAGTGCCGGTCGGTGCGGTGCCAGTGCGTCAGCGCCACCCCGGCGACGGCGATGTCGCGGCCGGTGTCGTCGGCGGAGGGGATGATCTCGCGCAACGAGGCCATCGGACCGTCCGGCAGGGCCTCGACGGCGAACACGGGGGCGTCGTCGACGGTGCCGAGCAGGAAATGGCGTTCGGGATCGAACTCGACGAACGGGCGGGTCATCCGCAACGAACCGTCGTCATTGACGAAACACCGCCCGTGCTCGTCGATCTTCAGCAACAGCGCGTCCGGCTGACGCCACTGGCAGGCCACCCAGTCGGCCGAACCGCGATGCTCGTCGACGCGGTCGAGCCGGCTGGCGGAATTCCAAGGTTCCACGTCTGCCAACGCTACCCGCGCGATCCGCTCCCGCGCGAGCCGCCGAAGATCCGCTCCAGCTCCGCCCGGTCGGGCAGCCCCACCGGGCGGAGCAGCCGATCGGTACGCACGAAGTAGAAACCCGCCTCGACGCTCTCGACCTCGACGCCCTGCAGCTCGGCCCAGGCGAGCCGGTAGAGCGCCAGTTGGTACGGGTCGGTCGCATCCCGGTCCCCGGTCTTCCAGTCGACGACCAGCCAGCGCGGCCGGTCGTCCCCGGGCGGCGGATCGGCGGCGTAGACGGCGTCGATCCGGCCCCGGATCACGCGATCGGCGAGCAGCAGCCCGAACGGTTGCTCCAGAGCCAGCGGGGCGCGGTCGGCGAAGCGGCCGGTGGCGAATCGCTCGGCCAGGCGGGCCAGCTCGGCGTTGTCGATCAGTTCGGCCAGACCGTCCGGATCGTCGTCCAGCAGCGGCGGCTGGGCCTGGTGGCGCCGGGCGGCGAACCGTTCGACCCAGCGGTGGAAGCGCGTACCGAAGCGGGCCGTCGCCGACGGTGGACGAGGCATCGGCCGGGCCAGCTCGGCCGCGAACGATTCGGGCTCGGCGTGGGCCCGCAACAGGCCCGTGACCGAGATGCCGGCCGGCGCGGGAACCGCCCGCGTGCCGCGGCGCGCGGCGCGCGCCTCGGCCAGCAACTGGTCGATGTCGGCGTCCCATTCGGCCAGCCTCGCCTCGGCATCGAGCAGCAGGGGCTCGGCATCCAGCAGCAGCGGCTCGGCATCCACCGGCAGATGCTCGCGGGCCGGCGCGCCGCTCGCCGTCGCGCGCCGGGCACGCTCGACGGCCTCGGCCGCCTCCCGGCGCCGCCGCAGCTTGTCCGGGTCGAGCGGCGCCGGCCAGGCGACGGCGCGGTCGGGCCGGTCGAGCGGATTCTCCTCCCCCGGCGCCGGGGGCGGCGCGTCACTGTGCAACCGCCCCTGGCGGACGGCCTGGTCGCGGATCGCGGCGAAGTACGCCGAAGGCCGGCGCGGCTTCTTGGTCTGCGGACGCCAGTGGTGGGCCGATCCGATCAACGAACTCCGGGCCCGGGTGACGGCGACATAGGCGAGCCGGTCCTCGGACCGGCGCTGGCCCGCACGCAGTTCGGCGGCGTACTCCCCCATCGCCTGCTTCGTCGGTTCGGTGAGTTGCGGGATCGACGCGGCGTCACCGCGCAGGTCCGCGGGCAGCACCGCGGCGGACCGCAGCCAGTTCCCGGTGACCCGGTCGCTGGGGAACACATCGTCGACCAGCCCCGGCAGGAAGACCAGCTCCCACTCCAGACCCTTGGCCTTGTGCACGGTGAGCAGCTTCACCGAGTCGGCGCCGGACGGCACCGCCTGGTCCAGGCCGGTGCCGGTGTCGATCTCGGCCCGCAGCCACGCCAGCAGACCCGACAACGACGCATCGCCGTCGACATCGACATAGCTCGCGACGGCGTCCAGGAAGGCGCCGAGCTGGTCGCGTCGGCCGGATCGCGCGAGATCGGGATCGGCGCCCAGCTCGACGTCCAGGCCGAGGGTGCGGATCACCCGCCGGGTCAGGTCGAGCACCGGTTCGCCGGTGTGGGCCCGCAGCGCCGCGAGCTCGGCCGCCAGGCGGGCGAGCCGTTCCCGGGCCGGCGCCGAGAGCGGCGCGTGGCCCGGGTCGTGCACGGCATCGAGCAGGGAGACGGTCTCGGCGGGATCGGTCCCCCCGACCGCCTGCTCCAGTGCCGCGGCAAGATCATCGGCATCGGACTCGCCGGCCGGTCGCGCCCCGGCCAGCTCCCGTGCCCGCTCGCCGAGCACCGCGAGGTCGCTCGGACCGATCTGCCAGCGCGGGCCGGTGAGCAGCCGGATCAGTTCCGGATTCGCCGTGACGTCGTCGAGCACGGCCAAGGTGGCGATCACGTCGGCGATCTCCGGCAGCTCGAGCAGGCCGCCCAGGCCGACGATCTCGGCCGGCACGTCACGATCGCACAGCGCCGCATAGACCACGGCGATGTCGGCATTGCGGCGCGCCAGCACGGCGATGTCGGACCAGCGCAGCACCCGGGCGCCGGCGCGGGCGCGGGCGATCCGGTCGGCGATCCACGCGACCTCGTCGGGCCAGGTGGGCAGCACCGCGGCGCCGACCGAGCCCGGCGCGGTGTCCTGCGGCGCGCGGAGCTCGGTGTCGGACAGGTCGGTGCCGGTGTGGGGATCTGCCCGCAGCGGGATCGCCAGGGCATTGGCCACGTCGAGGATGGCCGGGCCGCTGCGCCGATTCACGGTCAGGGTGAACCGCTGCGCCCGGTCGCCGTCGGCGGACGGGAAGTCCTCGGCGAAGGAGATGATGTTGGACGCCGCCGCGCCGCGCCAGCCGTAGATCGCCTGGAACGGATCGCCGACCGCCGTCACCGGGTGGCCCCGGCCCGCGGCCGGGTCGGGGCCGGAGAACAGACCGCGCAGCATCAACGCCTGGGCCGCCGAGGTGTCCTGGTACTCGTCGAGCAGCACGACCCGGTACGCCGAGCGCAGCGCCGCGGAGACGGCCGGCACCTCGCGGGCGAGCCGGGCGGCGGTGGCCATCTGGTCGGCGAACTCGACCAGCCCGCGGCGCTGCTTCAGGTCGGCGTACTCACCGGCCAGGCTGGCCAGTTCGAGCCGCTCGGCCAGCACCGCCTCCGCCCTGCTGACGTCGGCATAGGGCTTGCCGCGCCATTGCGGCGCCTGCGCGAATGCCACCCGGTGCTCGCGCGCGTGCCGATCCAGCTCGCCGATCGCGACCAGGTGCGAGGACAGCTCGGCGTCGAGCTGCAACACGCGCTCGGTCACGGTGCGCGGCTGCAGCCTGGAGATGGACTCGAACGGCCCCGCGGCCGCCGCCACCACCCGCGACGCCAGCCGGAACCGCGACGCGCCGGTGATCATCAGCGGCTCCGCCTCGTGGCCGATCCGCAGCCCGTGCTCGCTGATCAGCCGCTGGGCGAAGGCGTCATAGGTCATGATCACCTGCTCACCGGCCTCGTCGACGCCGCGCTCGTCCACCACCCCGGCGGCGTCCAGCGCCCGCCGCACGCGGTGGGACAACTCGGCGGCGGCCTTGCGGGTGAAGGTGAGGCCGAGCACCTGCGCCGGGCGTACCTGACCGGTGCCGACGAGCCAGACCACCCGGGCCGCCATCACGGTCGTCTTGCCCGAACCGGCGCCGGCGATGATCACGCCGGGCTCCAGCGGCGCGGTGATGGCGGCCAGTTGTTCGTCGGAGAACGAGATGCCGAGCAGCTCGCCGACCTGTTCGGGCCGGTCGATCGCGCTCATGCGA
This sequence comes from Naumannella cuiyingiana, assembly GCF_013408305.1. Taxonomy (NCBI): domain Bacteria; kingdom Bacillati; phylum Actinomycetota; class Actinomycetes; order Propionibacteriales; family Propionibacteriaceae; genus Naumannella; species Naumannella cuiyingiana. The sequence continues at coordinate 396,025 of NZ_JACBZS010000001.1, forward strand.
CCACCCGCGAGCCCGCGGCCAGAGCGGGGCAGCTACCGGCGAACGGGCAGTGCCGGCAGCCATCGCCGCGGCGCGCGGGAAAGCTCTCGGCGCGGGCGATGCCGGCGGCCTCGGCGACCCGGGCATGCACCCAGGTCGGCTGGGCCGGCGAGCCGGCCTCGGACTCCGCGGGATGCGGCACCTCGTCCAGGGACGGCTGGACGACCGAGACGGGCCAGGGCTGGTCGACCTTGGCGGCCTGCACCCGCAGGAAGACCAGCTCCCCGCCCGCGACCCTCCGCACGCCCGGCGCCCGGCGCTCGAATGCCCCGGCCGCGGCCGCCAACTGGTAGACCCCCAGTTGATCATGGACGGCGGCCTCGGCCGCGCCGATCGCGCTGCGGGAGGTCTTGTAGTCGACCAGGTACAGCCGGCCGTCGGCGGTCAGCTCCAGCCGGTCCACCCGGCCGCGCAGGCGCACCGGCTCCGCTCCCGCCAACTGCACCGTGGTGTCGAAGCCGATCTCGGTCCCGACCAGGGTGCGGTGCCCACGCGCCTCGACCCAGCCGGCCCACCGCTGCACCGCCGCCTCCGCCTCGGCGCGCTCGCTCGCCGACAGCCAGTGCGCGTCGAACGACAGTCGGTCCCACACGGCGTCGAGCTCGCCCAGCCGGCCGCGCGCGGCCGCACCGTCGGCGGAGTGTTCGATCAGCGCGTGCACGACCGAGCCGAAGAGCGCCGCATTGCCGTGCGGGCGTTCGCCGCGCGCGCGGCGGGCCAGGAACCAGCGCCGCGGACAGTCGAGCGCTGCCCCGATCTCGGAGCTGGACAGCACGAGCGGGCCGTCGTCGGCCCGGGGGGCGCCGGTCGTCGCCTCGTCCATCCCCCACCAGCTCGCCGGGTCCGCCATCGGCACCAGCGGCCGGCCGGCGTCGTCGCAGGCCTCCGCGAGCCGGGCCAGGCGCTGCGCCGCCGCATCGCGCACGGCCGGTGGCTCGGCCGGATCGACGCTGACCCGGCGCAGCTCGGCGACGAGCGAGCCGAGATTGAGCGGCCGGGCCGGTCGGCCGGCCAGCTCCCGGACCGGTACGCCGAGCTCGGCCAGGAATCGCGACGGCTGATCGCCCTCGCCCTCGGTGCCGGCCACGGCGGTCACGACCAACCGTCGCGCGGCCCGGCTGCAGGCCACCAGGAACAGCCGCCGCTCCGCCGCGAGCCGAGCGCTGCCCGGCTCGGGCTCGAGCAGTCCCGCGGGACCGAGCCTGGTCGGCTCGAGCAGCGAGTCGCGCCCGCGGAGGTCGGGCCACAGCCCCTCCTGCACCCCGGCGACGACCACCAGCGGCCACTGGAGGCCCTTGGCCCGGTGGGCGGTCAGCAGCCGGACCGCGGCACCGCGCACGGCCGCCTCGCGCTGGGTGTCGGCCGGGATCTGCTGTGCCTCCACCTCGGCGAGGAAACCCGCCAGGCCCCGCGCGCCGGAGACCTCCGCCGCCCGACCGGCGACGTCGAACAACGCGACCACCGCGTCCAGGTCGCGATTGGCCCGCCGGGCGGACTCGCCGCCGCCCAGCGCCTCGGTGCGCAACCGCTGCGGCCAATCGGTGCCGGACCACAGCGCCCAGACGACGTCCTCGGCCGGCCCGGCGGCCGCGGCGCGCCGCGCATCGGCCAGCAACCCGGCCAGGTCGCGGGCCGCCCGGACCTCGGGCCCGTCGGACAGCGCATCGAGTCGCTCGGGCTCGGCCAGTGCTCGGTGCACGAGATCGGCCGACGGCGCCGGCAACACCGCCTCGCCCAGCTCCGCCCGCTCGGCGGCGCGCAGGGCGCGCCCCAGCCGCCGGACGCCGAGGCTGTCCAGCCCGCCCAGCGGGGAGACCAGCAGGCGATGCGCCTGGTCGGCATCGGGTACGCCGCCCGCGGCGACGACCTGGCAGCCGAGCAGCAGCGGGCGGACCGCCGGCTCGGCGGCCAGCGGGATCTCGTCGCCGGCCACCTCGATCGGTACGCCGGCGGCCAGCAGGGCCCGGCCGAGCGGCGGAATGCCCCGGCGCCCGGAGCGGACCAGCACCGCCATCTCCGACCAGTCCAGACCGTCGCGCAGGTGGGCCGAGCGGAGCAGATCGGCGATGTGCTCGGCCTCGGCGCTCGGCGAGGCGCAGGTATGCACCTCCACCCGGTCGTTGACCTGGTCGGGCGCCGGCTCGCGCAGGGCGGCATGGACCGGCGGCGGCAGCGGGCGGGCCAGCGGCAGCCGGCGCGCGACGCCGGCGAGGGCGGCGGCGATCCGGGCGCCGTGGCGATGTCCGGTGCCGAGCGCCAGGATCGGCGCCGGCGTACCGTCCGGATCGGCGAAGTCGACGCCGAAGTCGAGGATTCCGCGGCTGTGTGCCCCGCGGAAGGCGAACACCGACTGGTCGGGATCGCCGAAGGCGACCACATTGCGCCGCTCCCCGGCGAGTGCGCGCAGCAGCCTGATCTGGGCCGGGTCGGTGTCTTGGTACTCATCGACCAGGATCTGGCCGAACTCGCGGGCGAACGCCTCCCGGACGGCCGGATCGGCGAGCAGGATCCGGCTGCGGTGCACCAGCTCGGCGTAGTCGAGGACACCCTCGGCATCCAGCACGTCCAGATACTCGGCCATGAAGGCGCCGGCGGCCGACCAGTCGGCGCGGTCGGCGCGGCGGCCCAGGCCGGCCAGATCGTCGGGGTCCAGGCCGAGCTGTCGCGCCCGCGCCAGCACGTCACGGACCTGCCCGGCGAATGCCCGCGTCGGCAGCGCCGCGGCGAGTTCGGCCGGCCAGCCGGCGGCGACGCCCGGGCCGGACAGCAGTTCGCGGACGCGGAACTCCTGTTCGGGGGCGGTCAGCAGCCGCGGCATCGCGTCATCGGGACCGAAGCGGCGGACCAGGGCGTGCGCCAGCCCGTGGAAGGTGAGCACCCGCGGGATGGCGCCGGGCCGGTCCAGCCGCCGCGCGATCCGGTCGCGCAGGGCGCCGGCCGCGCGCCGGGAGAAGGTCAGCACGAGGATCGATCCAGGATCGGCGCCGTCGTCCACCCGGGCCGCCACCGACTCGACCAGCGTGGTGGTCTTGCCGGTGCCCGGGCCAGCGAGCACCAGCAGCGGCCCGGTGGCGTGCTCGACGACCCGGCGCTGGTCGGGATCCAGCTCGGGTCGGGGCTCGCGCGCCACCACCGGGGGCAGCAGTCGCCACGCCGGCCCGGCCCGATTCTCACTCACGCACCCATCCAAGCACCCGCGTCTGACAGCGCCCGCGCGAGCCAACAGGAGATTTACCGACAAAATGCCGGACTTCGGTTCCCAAGCCGGACGACATGTGACAGTGTGTGTCGAGCCACGAGACGTGGGGTGGGGAGAGCGAGTTTCCACGTTCCTGTGCCGGGGGGCACGCGTTTCGGCGGTGGTTAGGAGTGCGCGCCCGCGCCCTTCGCAGTATCAGCAAGGAGAGAAGTTTCATGGCACAAGGAACCGTCAAGTGGTTCAACGCCGAAAAGGGGTATGGGTTCATCGCCATCGATGGCGGCGGCCCGGATGTTTTCGTGCACTACACCGCCATCGACTCGAGCGGCTTCCGCACGCTCGACGAGGGCCAGCGCGTCGAGTTCGAGACCAAGCAGGGTGACAAGGGGCCGCAGGCTGACGCGGTCCGCCTCGTCTGAGGCACCCCCCGACAGACCACGACACGACCGCGGGTCCGGAGACTTCTCCGGGCCCGCGGTCGTTGCGTCCGGCTGCCGGCCTCGCCGGGTCCGCTCAGACCGGCAGACCCGGCTCGATCTCTCCCGCCCACGCGGTGATCCCGCCCCGCAGATGCTCCACATCGCGGCCCCGGGCACGCAGCAGTTCGCGCACCTGTCCCGAGCGCGCGCCGGAGCGGCAGTACAGCACCACCGCCCCGGGCGGCAGCCGGTCCGGGTCGGCCTCGATCAGGCCCTTGGGTACGAGCTCGGCCCCCGCGATCTGCGAGACCGCGGTCTCGGCCGGCTCCCGGATGTCGATCAGGGTGAAGTCGGCGCGTCCGGCCGAGCGCTCGGCGAGCAACCGGCGAAGCTCCTCGGCGGAGATGCCGTCGTCCTCCTCGACGGGGTCACCCGGGGCCGGCGTACCGCAGAATTCGCCGTAGTCGACCAGGCCGTCGATGGTCGCGTCCGGACCGCACAGCGGGCAGCCGGGATCCGCCTCGACGCGCAGGGTACGCCAGTCCTGGCCGAGCGCATCGTGGACCAGCAGCCGGCCGACCAGCGGCTCGCCGGCACCGGTGATCAGCTTGATCGCCTCGGCGGCCTGGACCGATCCGATCACCCCGGGCAGCACGCCCAATACGCCGCCCTCGGCGCAACTGGGGACCGCGCCCGGCGGCGGCGGCTCGGGATAGATGCAGCGATAGCAGGGGCCGTGGCCGGCCCAGAGGACGCTGACCTGGCCGTCGAACCGGAAGATCGAGGCCCAGACACAGGGCAGCCCGGCGAGCGCGCACGCATCGTTGACCAGGTAGCGGGTGGCGAAATTGTCGGCCCCGTCCACGACGAGGTCGTACTCGGCGACGACCGCCCGCGCGTTGTCCGCGGTCAGCGGCTCGCGATGGGTGCGGACGGTGACCAGGGGGTTGAGTTCGGCCAGGCGGGCCGCGGCCGACTCCACCTTGGACCGGCCGACATCGGCCACCCCGTGCAACACCTGGCGCTGCAGATTGGACTCGTCGACGACGTCGAAGTCGATCACGCCGATCGTGCCGACGCCGGCCGCCGCGAGATAGAGCAGCGCGGGGCTGCCCAACCCGCCCGCACCGACCACCAGTACCCGCGCGTTCTTCAGCCGCCGCTGCCCGACCATCCCGATGTCGGGAATCAACAGGTGCCGGCTGTAGCGTCCGAGCTCGGCGGGTTCCAGCTCGGCGCCGGGACTGACCAACGGATCCATGCCCCCACGCTACGCGGGCCGGCGAACCGCGACCGCCAGCGGCGCCGGCCCGGGCCTAGGCTGGCCCGGTGGCCCGTTCCGAGACGCTGACCGAGATCGACGGTCGTCGGCTGGCGTTGTCCAACCTGGCCAAGGAGCTCTATCCGAGCGGGCAGACCAAGGCCGAGGTGATCTCCTACTACCTGCACATCGCGCCCGTGCTGTTGCCGCACATCGCCGACCGCCCGCTGACCCGGCTGCGCGCCCCGGACGGCGCCGCCGGCCCGACGTTCTACGAGAAGAACGCGCCGGCCGGTACGCCGGACTGGGTACGGGTCCGGCCGGTGCAGGCCTCCGACGGGCCGATCGACTACGTGGTCGCCGACGACGCCGCGACGGTGGTCTGGCTGGCCAACCTGGCGGCGCTGGAGCTGCACGTGCCGCAGTGGCGTTTCGCCTCCACCGGGCCGGGGCGGCTGCGGCTGCCCGAGAGCGCGACGGACGCGCCACTGCCGTTGCACGACCGGTTGGTGATCGACCTGGACCCCGGCGAGGGGATCACCATGATCGAATCGGCCCGGGCGGCGCTGCTGGCCGGTGGCCTGCTGGCGCGCGACGGGCTGGTGCCGGTCTGTCGCACCTCGGGCGGCAAGGGCCTGCAGGTGGCCGCCGCGATCGCGCCCGCCGACGGCACCGCGAGCCGCGACTACGTCCGCGGGCTGGCCGCCGAGCTGGTCCGCACCGCGCCGGACCTGTTCGTCGACCAGATGGCCAGGTCGGCGCGGGCCGGGCGGATATTCGTCGACTACAACCAGAACCAGACCTTTCGCAACACGGTCGCGCCGTACTCGCTGCGGATCGGGGACCGTCCGCGGGTGGCGACCCCGCTGACCTGGGACGAGTTGGGCGCGGTGCAGACGCCCGATGCGCTGCGATTCGGCCCGGACGAGGTCCTGGCCCGGGTCGCCGAGCACGGCGACCTCGCCGGGGACCTGCTGCTCGACGACCCGCCACCACTACCCGCGAGCGACTAGGCTGCCGAGGATGGAGTCCACCACACACCGAGCCGAACCGGGCCGCGCGGCGCGCAGCACCCGGCTGCCGCGCGAGCAACGCCGCCGCCAGTTGCTGGACTCGGCCGGCGCCGTCTTCGCCGCCAACGGCTACCACGCCACCGTGATGGACGACATCGCCGAGGCGGCCGGGGTCTCCAAGCCTGTTCTCTACCAGCACTTCCCGTCCAAGCTGGATCTCTATCTCGCGCTGCTCGACGCCTCGGCCGACCAGGTGGTCGAGCTGGTCAGCGGCGCGATGGCGGCGACCGACGACAATGCCGATCGCGTGTCGTCGGCGATCGGCGCCTTCTATGCCTATGTCACCGAACACCAGACCTTCCGGCTGATCTTCGAGACCGACCTCAACCCCGACCCGCGGGTACGCGATCTGGTCTGGCGGATCCACACCGATCTGGCCGAGGCGATCGGTCAGGTGATCGCCCTCGACACCCGGCTGCCGGCCGACGAGGCGCGGCTGCTCGGCGTCTCGCTGGTCGGGCTGGCTCAGGTCAGCGCCCGGTACTGGACCAACGAGAGCTCCGGGATCGGTCAGGCCCGGGCGGTCGAGCTGGTCAGCCAGCTCGCCTGGCGGGGCATCCGGGCCTTTCCCCGGGTCACGGCGAACGCCTGACGCGGTTGTCCCCTCGCTGACTCCCCGGCGCACTAGATTGTGCGGCGACCCACCCGGCGAGCGCGCCGGCTCGCAGCATCGACGCAGGAGGGACCGCATGACCCAGCCACCGCCCCCGCAGCAGCCCTCGGCCGAGGCGGTGCCGGCCCCCCTCGAACCGCCGGCCCCCGCGCTCACGTTGGAGGCGCCGGCGCCGGTGCCTCAGGTCGCCGAGACCGAGGCGCCCACGATGGCACCGCCGGTGTCGGCAGAGCAGGTCCCGGCCCTCGACGCGAAGGTCGACGCGTTCGTCGCTGCCCTGGGCACGGCGGCAGCCCGCTCACCGGAGATGGACGCCCAGGCGGCGGCCGTGCGATCGATGGGCGATGCCGACATCCGGCGGGCTGCCGAGACGTCCAACCGGCTGCTCCAGATGCCGGTCAAGGAGATGAATGCGGGCGGCATCGCCAAGGAGTCCAAGGTCGGCAAGACCCTGCTGGACCTGCGCCGCACGGTGGAAGACCTCGACCCGAGCCAGGCCACCGGGCCCCGCAAGCTGCTCGGCTTCCTGCCCTTCGGTGATCAACTCGTGGACTACTTCCGCAAGTACCAGAGCGCGGAGAAGCACCTCAACGGGATCCTGCACGCCCTGCAGAACGGCAAGGACGAGTTGACCCGCGACAACGTGGCGCTGAACCTGGAGAAGCAGAACCTCTGGCAGAACATGGGCCGGCTGAACCAGTACATCTACATCGCCGAGCAGCTCGACCGCCGCCTGGCCGAGCAGATCTCGGCGCTGGAGCTGAGCGATCCGGAGAAGGCGAAGGCGTTGTCGCAGGATGTGTTGTTCTACGTACGCCAGAAGCACCAGGACCTGCTCACCCAGCTCGCGGTCTCGATCCAGAGCTACCTGGCGATCGACGTGATCATCAAGAACAACCTCGAGTTGATCAAGGGCGTGGACCGGGCCTCGACCACCACCGTGTCGGCCCTGCGCACGGCGATCATCGTTGCCCAGGCGATGACCAACCAGGAACTGGTGCTGAACCAGATCACCGCGCTGAACGAGACCACCTCGGGGCTGATCGAGCGCACCTCGGCGATGCTGAAGGAGAACTCGGCACGGATCCAGTCCCAGGCGGCGTCGGCGACGATCGGGTTGCCCCAGCTCCAGGCGGCGTTCCAGAACGTCTACGACACGATGGACTCGATCGACGCGTTCAAGCTGCAGGCGCTCGACTCGATGGGCCAGACGATCAGCGTGCTGAGTCACGAGGTCGAGAAGTCCAAGGACTACCTGGCGCGGGTGAACCAGCACGACCAGCGGCTCGCCTCAGGGGCGATGGACATCGAGTCCGGCGGTCCCGGGGCCCGCTGAGGCGATGGGATTTCTCGACTGGGTCGGCCGGGTCAACGACCGGCTGGAACCGGAGGGGATCGATGCACCGACGGTGCCGAGCGATGCCGACATCCTCAATGCACTGGAGCGCACCGAGGAACTGGCCCGGTCGGCGGGGCTGCCGTCGCTGGTGCTGGTCCGGGTGGGCCGGGTGGCAGGGTTGGTCCGCGACACCCTGCCCCGGTTGCGCAGCACCGGCCTGAACACGACCGATTCCTATGCCGTGATGGCGACGGCGACCGACTATCTGCCCGAGGCGCTCGGGGCGTACCTGCGGCTGCCGCGGGACTGGGCGAACACCCGGCCGGTCGATGCGGGCAAGACCTCGCTGATGCTGCTGGTCGACCAACTGGACCTGCTCGGGTCCACCATGGCGAAGGTGCTGGACGCGGTGGCTCGCACCGACGCGGCCGCGCTGGTCGCGCACGGGCGGTTCCTGACCGAACGGTTCGGAGGCGCACCGGTGACCCGGCCGCCGCAGCCGCCGGCACCACCGCGTACCGGAAATCCGCTCGACCTGGAGGGCCCGTGACCGAAGCCGATGCACCCGCCGGGGCGCTCGCGGTCGCGCTGCGGGAGTTGTCCGCGGTCGCGCGCGGCGCCGGCCAGGATCCGGCGGCGGCCCGGGCGGAGGGCGTTCGGCTGGCCGCCGCCGTCGCGGAGCGGTCGCCGGGGGCCTTCGCCGAGTGGGCCGCCCAGACCGGCGAGCCGGAGGGCGCCGCCGCATTCGCCGACGCGGCGCGGCACGGACGGGCGTGGCGCGGCGCGCCGACCAGCCTGCTGGACACCTTGATCGCGAGCGGCTCGCCCGGTGCGGACGCCTACGCCCGCGCGCTGGCCGGCGTGGCCACGGCGGCGGCAACGCTCGGCACCCCCGATGCCCGCGCCACCGGGAACGCGGCGGCCGCCGCGAGCGCGCAGCTCTCCGCGGTGGCCGCGGCGCGGCGCCTGCACGCCGCGCGGCCCGAGGGCTCGCCGCGCGCGGCCGGGCCGACCGCGGATCACGACTTCGTCGCCCGGGCGCCGGCGCTGGTCGAGCAGGTGCTGGCCCGGCTCGGCGGCCAACGGCCCTCCCCCGCGGCCCCCGGCTCGTGGCTGGACCTCGACGCGACCGCCCCGATCGGCCCCGGCGCCTTCGACCTCACCGGCCGCGGGTCACCGGCCGCGGGGCCGGGGCCCACAGCAGACCCGGGCACAGCGGTCGAACCGGGCACCGCGACCGGTGACCCGCGGCCGGAGCCCGCAGCCGATACCGCAGCACAGGCCGCGACCGAGGCCGAGCCCGCCGAGGACCCGCGTACCCTCCCCGAACTGCTGGCCGAGCTGGACGAGCTGATCGGACTGGCCGACGTCAAGGCCGAGATCCACCGCCAGGCAGCGCTGCTGCGCGTCGAGGGGTTGCGCCGCGACGCCGGGCTGGACCGGCCGGCGATCACCCGGCACCTGGTCTTCGTAGGCAACCCCGGCACGGGCAAGACCACGGTGGCGCGCCTGGTCGCGGGCATCTACCGGGCGCTGGGCCTGCTGTCGAAGGGACATCTGGTCGAGGTGGACCGTTCGGATCTCGTGGCGGGCTACCTCGGGCAGACCGCGACCAAGACGGCGGACGTGGTCGCGTCGGCGGCCGGCGGCGTCCTGTTCATCGACGAGGCGTACTCGCTGACCGGGGACCAGTACTCCACCGAGGCCGTCGACACGCTGGTCAAGGAGATGGAGGACCGCCGCGACGACCTGGTGGTGATCGTCGCCGGCTATCCCGGCCCGATGGCGCTGTTCGTCGCGCAGAACCCGGGTCTGGCGAGCCGCTTCCGGACGACGGTCGAGTTCGCCGACTACAGCGACGAGGAACTGGTCGAGATCTTCGCGCTGCTCGCGGAGGCGGCCGATTACGACCTCGCGCCGCAGACCATCGCCGCCTTCGCCGAGCTCGCGGCCGCCCAGGAGCGGGGCCCGGCCTTCGGCAATGCGCGGTACGCCCGTAACTGCCTCGAGGCCGCGATCGGCGCGCACGCGTGGCGACTGCGCGATGTCGAGCAGCCGAGTCTCGAACAGCTCCGCGAGCTGCGCCCCGAGGACCTGACCGAACCCGACCCCGACCGCAGGCAGGATGAGGCATGAGTCAGCCACGAGCAGGCACGAGTCGGGGGCAGGCTCCCGGCTTCCCGTTCGCGTCCGCCCCGGGGACGCACGCACCGGCACCCCAACCACCGGCACCGGCACCCCAACCACCGGCACCAGCACCCGGCCGGCCGCAACCCTCCCCCGCACCGGCCGGCCCTTCCGCCCGCCGCGCGGCCGCGGCGCCGGCCCGACCTGCCTATGCCCGACCGGCGCTGTCGACGCCGCGCTGGCTGCGCCGGGCGCAGGTGCTGATCAGCGTCGGCTGCCTGCTGCTCGGCATCCTGGCGACCGGGGTGCTGGCCTCCAACCGTTCCTCGGTCACGGCGCTCAGCGCGAATGTCGACCAATTGCTTCGCATCCAGACCATCCAGTCCAGCCTCCTGGCCGCGGACGTGGCGGCGACCAACTCCTTCCTCGGCAGCGAATCGGCGAGCCCGGCGCAGTTGCAGCGCTTCGACGACGCGATCAACGCGACGAGCGCCGAGATCGTCCGGGCCAGCCGGGCACAGCCGGCCGATGCCGCCGCCCTCGCCGCGCTGAACGAGCAGGTGCTGCGCTACACCGAGGCGATCGAGGCGGGCCGGACCAACAACCGGCAGGGATTCCAGGTCGGCACGGCGTACCTGTCCGACGGTTCGGCCACGCTTCGCGAGCGCGCGATGCCGATCGTCGATTCGCTGCTGGCGGCGAACACCGAGCGGATCCGCGCCGAGACGGCGGCGCTCGGTGGCCTCGGCCTGGTGGCGGCCTTCCTCGCGCTGGCGGTACCGGCCGCGATGGCCTGGTTCTGGGTGCAGATGGCGCGCCGGTTCCGCCGCTACGTCAACATTCCGTACGCCGTGGCCGCGGGCGCCGCCGCGCTCGCCGCGCTGATCCTGCTGATCTCGGTGGGCTCGTCGATGGCCACGGCCGCCGCGCTGGACCGCGACCGGATCACCCCACTGTCGGCCCTGGCCGCCGCCCGCGGCGACGCGGCGGACGCGAAATCGTATGAGGCGCTGCGGCTGATCGAGCAGTCCGGGCGCGACGGCCACGAGGAGAGCTGGGTCGAGGCCGACACGGCCGTGGCCGATGCCCTGGCGGGGGCCCCCGGTCTGGCGGGCCTGTGGCAGGCCTACCGCGACGTACACGGCGAGATCGTCACGCTGGACACGGACGGGAACTGGGCCGGCGCGGTGCAGATCGCGACCACCGACGAACCCGGCGGATCGAACAGCCGGTTCGCCGAGTTCGACAAAGCCGCGGCCGACGCCATCGCCGCCGATGCGGCCGTGGTCTCGAGGCAATTGGCGAACACCGCGACCTGGCTCACCGTCGCGGCGATCGCGACCGGACTGCTGGCGGCCGTCGGCATCGTCGGCGCCGCGGTCGGCATCAACCTGCGGATCAAGGAGTACCAGTGACCAGTACGAGCACCGCGCGGGTACGCCGGCCCCTCCCCCTGCGCCCGTCCCTCGCGCTGATCGCGGCGCTGCTGGCGGTGCTGCTGTCCGGCTGCGCCGCCAGCTACGCCGAGACGCCGGTGCCGCAGCCGACACCGGAGCCGGCCCCGACCCCGCCGGCGGCGGGCGGCGGCCCGAGCTGCGACAACGCGCTGCAGAGCTACGCCCCCGAGGGTGCGCTGCCGGCACCGGGCAAGATGCCGGCCGGCTCGACGATGGCCGAGATCGCCAAGCGCGGTCGGTTGATCGTCGGCGTCTCCTCCGACAGCCGGCTGCTCGGCGCGCGCAACCGCACCAGCGGACGGATCGAGGGCTTCGACACCGATGTGGCCAGATCGATCGCGGCCGCCATCTTCGGCGACGCGAACCGGATCGAGCTGCGGGTGATCACCGCCAGCCAGCGCATCCCACTGCTCGCCGACGGGGAGGTCGACCTGGTGGTGCGCAATTTCACGATCAACTGTGACCGGTGGAAGGAGATCGCGTTCAGCGCCGAGTACTACCGCGCCGGCACCAAGGTCCTCGGTCCCCGCGGCGACGCGATCATCAACCTGGGCAGCCTCGACGGCCGCCGTGTGTGCATGCCGAGCGGGACCACCCAGGCGGCCCTGCTCGCCCGGGACGCGCCCGGCGCCATCCCGGTCGAGGCCGCCAACCACACCCAGTGCCTGCGGCTGTTCCAGACCGGCCAGGCCGACGCGATCATCGGCGACGACGCCGTGCTCGCCGGGCTCGCCAGCCAGGACCCCTATGCCAAGGTGATGCAGATGCCGCCGATCACGCCCGAGCCGTACGGCGTCGGGGTGAATGCGGAGAACGTCGACCTGGTCCGGTTCGTGAACGGCGTGCTGGAGCGCCGCGCGGCCGACGGCGAATGGCAACGCAGCTACGACCGCTGGCTCCTGCCCTACCTGGGCAAGGGCGCGCCGCCCAAGCCCGCCTACGGCAGGAACCCGTGACGACGCTCACCGCGGCGCCGATACCACCCGGCCGGCTCGGCGTACCGGTCGAGCCGGCCGCGATGCAGCGCTATCTGGCGGCCCTGCTCACCTGGTCCGACGACCGCCGGGCCGAGCTGACCGCCCTGGACGAGGCCGTCCTCGCCCAGCCCGAACCGCAGCGCCGCGCGTTGACCCGTGACGTGATGTTGTCGCTCGCCCTGTGGCAGGCGGTGCGGGACCGGCTCGACCTGCTGATCGCCACCTGGGACTCCGGGCGGGTGGACGCGGTACGCCGTGAGCGACTGTCGTCGCTGATCTGGGGCCGGCTGGACGCGACCCTGGATCCGTCCCTGCTGGTCGGCGACGACGAGGCCCGTCCCGCGGGATTCGCGGTCTCGCTGCCCGAGGCCTGCCGCCTCTCCGATGCCCTGGCCGGTCAGCTACGGGCGCGGCTCGGTCATGGCCCCGACGCCAGCGGACTGCTCACCCGGCTGCGCCAGCTCCGCGCGCAGCTCGACCGGATCCGCGACCAGGTGGCGCTGGAGCCCGAGGCCGGGCGCCCGGCGGCGCAGGCGGCACTGACCCGGCTGGCCGACCGGGTCGCCGAACTCCAGGCGCGCGCGGAGCGCGGCGGCGACATCGGTGGGATGCTGGGCCCGGCCGAGATCGACGCGGCCCGGCTGGAGCGCGACCTGATCGTCGGCGGCGCCGAACGACGGGCCGCGGGCGCGCTGAGCGAGCAGGCCCGGGAACTGCGCGCCGATCTGGTCGCCCGGGCGGCCGCCCTGCGCCAGCTCGTCGACCAGACCGTGCGTCGGGTCGCCCCGGCGCCGAAGTACGCGGTGCCCGACGTCACCGCACTCGGCGACCCGCCGGCGGGCCGGGCCGAGCTGACCGCCTACCTGGCGCGGCTGGACCAGGTGAGTCGTGCACTCCAGGTCGTGCAGCACGCCTACAGCGCCGCCCTCGCCGAGCACACCTCCCTCGGCGGCCGGCTCGACGTTTCGCAACAGCGCGCCGCCGTGGTGGGGCTCGCGGGCGACCGGGTACTGACCGGGATCGCCGCCCTGACCGAGGAGGCGCTGGCCGCCGATCCGACCCCGATGGTGCTGGCGCGCCAGTTGACCGACGCCTACGACACGGCGCTGGCCTGGCGGTCCGGGCTGACGCGCCGACCGGAGCCGCCGACGAAGCAGTCACCGCAGAAGCAGTCACCGCAGAAGCAGTCACCGCAGAAGGAGACAGCGCAATGAAGTGCACCCAGCCCGGCTGCGCCGGCGAGATCGCCGACGGGTACTGCATGATCTGCGGGCTGCCCGCGGCCACCCCCGCCGACGCCGGCCCGGACACCTCGGCGATGCCCGCGACCCAGCCCGCGCGCCCGCCCGCTCCCGCGCGCCCGCCGGCCCCCGTTCGCCCCTCCTCGGCCACCGGCCGAGGCCCCTCCTCGGCCACCGGCCGATGCCGCCAGCCCGGCTGTTCGGGCGCCATCGCCGACGGGTACTGCGACGTCTGCGGTACGCCGGCCGCGGGCCCGGGGTCGTCGTCGGCCGCCGACGCGCCGGACTCGGGCCCGTCGGGGCTGTCCACGCGTACCCGCGGCTCGTCCCGGCTGGACTCGACGGCCCTGGGCTCCGCGCGGCTGGCGGGCGACAGCGTCGCCACCCGCCGGACCGGCGGCTCGCAGCGGCTGCGCTCGACGGGTCGGATCGGCGCGGGACTGGTCCGGGTACCGCCGGCACCGACGACGGATCCGGCGGAGGCGGTGATGGCCAACCCCGTCGTCCCGGAGAACAAGCGACACTGCCCTAGCTGTCAGTCCCCGGTCGGCCGCTCCCGCGACGGGCGGCCCGGCCGCACCTCGGGGTTCTGCCCGAACTGCCGCAATCCGTTCTCCTTCGACCCCAAACTGGCACCGGGTGATTTGATCGCACACCAGTACGAGGTGGCGGGCTGTCTGGCCCACGGCGGCATGGGCTGGATCTACCTGGCCCGGGACAAGAATGTCTCGGACCGCTGGGTGGTCCTGAAGGGCCTGCTCAACTCCGGCGACGCCGATGCGCTGGCCGCAGCGCTCGCCGAGCAGCAGTTCCTGGCCCAGGTCGAACACCCCTCCATCGTGGAGATCTACAACTTCGTCACCCACGACGACGCCGGCTACATCGTGATGGAGTACGTCGGCGGTCGGTCGCTGAAGCAGTTGCTGAAGGACCGGATGCGGGCCAACGACGGCGCGTACGACCCGCTGCCGCTGGACCAGGCGATCGCCTATGTGCTGGAGGTGCTGCCCGCGCTGCAGTACCTGCACGATCTCGGCCTCGTCTACTGCGACTTCAAGCCCGACAACGTCGTCCAGGTCGGCGACGGGCTGAAGCTGATCGACCTCGGCGGGGTACGCCGGATCGACGACACCGAATCCGCCATCTACGGCACCATCGGCTACCAGGCCCCCGAGGTCGCCCGCGTCGGGCCGAGCATCGCCTCCGATGTGTACACGATCGGACGGACGCTGCTGGTGCTGGCCGCGGAGTTCCGCGGCTACCAGACAACTTGGCAGGAGTCGCTGCCGGGCGCGGCCGAGATCCCGCTGCTCGGCGAACGCGACTCGCTGCACCGGTTGCTGCAGAAGGCCTGCGCCGCGGACCCGGCCGACCGGTTCGCCTCCGCCGACGAGCTGCGTACCCAACTGCTCGGTCTGCTCCGCGAGGAGGTCGGTCGCGGTTCGTCGAGTCTCGCGCCGACCAGCGCGCCGTCGGTACTGTTCGAGACGCCGCAGGTGTCGGGCAACGACCTCGGACCCGACGAGCTGCCGCCGCTGCGCGAGGACCCGACGGATCCGCAGTTCGCCTGGCTGTCGAATATCGACGTCACCGATCCCGCCGAACGGCTGCGTGCGCTCGACGCGGCGCCGGCGACCAGCCCGGAGGTGGCGCTCGACCGGGCCCGCTGCGCCCTGGCCCTAGGCAACCGGGAGCTGTTGGAGCGCGCCTGCGCGCAGATGCTCGCCGAGGATCCGTGGGAGTGGCGGGCCGTGTGGATGCAGGGCCTGGCGGCCCTGGCCGAGCGCCGCTTCGGCGACGCGCAGAAGGCGTTCAATGCCGTCTACGGCCAGGTGCCGGGCGAGCTGGCGCCGAAGCTGGCGCTCGGCCTGGCCTGCGAGCTGGGCGGTGAGCCGGCGATCGCCGAAGCGCTGTACCGGGTCTGTGCCGGCACCGACGCCGCCTATGTCGTGCCGGCCGCCTTCGGCATCGCGCGGCTGCGCGAGGGGGCGGGCGATCTGCCCGGCGCGATCGACGCGCTCGGCCTCGTGCCGGTCACCAGCCGGGCCCACGGCGAGGCCGCGCAACTGCGCGCGCGGCATCAGCTCGCGCTCAGCTCGGGCCCGGCCGACCTGGCCCGGGCCCTGGACTCGATCACCGACGCGCCGATGGAACCCGTCGATCGGGAACGGTTCACCGCCGAGGTGCTGGAGGCGGCGCTGGGCTTCGTGCGGGGCGGCGGTCCCCGGCAGCCGGCGGCACCCGCCGGGGGTGTCCGGATCGGGCGCTACGCTGCCACCGAGCCCGAGCTGCGCGACGGCCTGGAGGCCACCTACCGTCAGCTCGCGTCCCACGAGCCCGAGAAGCGGGTCGCGTGGGTCGACCGGGCGAACGCAATCAGGAACTGGAGTCTCACGTGACGAAGCCTGCGGCCGATGCCGGCGTCGGCGCGGCGCCCCCCACCTGCCCGGGCTGCGGTGCCGAGGTCTCCCCCCACGAGTCGTTCTGCGAGAGCTGCGGCCACGAGCTCGATCCGACCGAGCGTGCCCCGGAGCGCGGTCTCGCCGACGCCCCGATCAACCTGAGCCGTTCGGTCCGCGCCCACAGCGTCGATCTCGGCTTCGCGGGCGGTGAGCATGCCCGGACCTGCGCCGACTGCGGTGGCGCGGTCGATGTCGAGGGCTGGTGCGAGGTCTGCGGCGCCAAGGCTCCGCGGGCGCGGGACCGGTTCGGCGAGGCTCCCGCCGACTGGCTCGCCGGCACCTCCGATCTCGGCGTACGCCATCACCGCAACGAGGACGCGCTGGCGCTCGCCGCGGACGACCGCCCTGGTTCGCGCGGCGTGCTGGTGGTCTGTGACGGCGTGTCGACCGCGCCCGACTCCGACCGCGCGTCGCTGGCCGCCGCGCGGGCCGCCCGGGACCTGATGGCGAGCACCCATCGGGCCGGGCTCGGCACGGCCGAGTCGCGAGATGCCGCCCTGGTGCAACTGATCGTGGACGCGGTGGCGACGGCGAATGCGGCGGTGCTCGGCACGGCCGAGGACCCCGCCGGCGCCGACAGCGCCGCGTCCTGCACGTTCTCGGCGGCGATGATCACCGACGGCCTGGTCACCTGGGGCAACCTCGGCGATTCCCGCAGCTACTGGCTGCCCGACGAGGGCGAGCCGACGCAGTTGAGCACCGACGATTCCGTGGCCCAGGCCCGGATCGCGATGGGCGTCGACCGCGAGGAGGCCGAGAACTCCCCCGGCGCGCACGCGATCACCAAGTGGCTCGGGGCCGACGCGCCCGATCTGGCGCCACAGACGGGCCAGTTCCGGGTGCCGGGTCCGGGCTGGTTGCTGGTCTGCAGCGACGGCCTGTGGAACTACGCCTCGGCGGCGGACGACCTGGAGGCGGTGGTCGCCGAGCTGATCCTCGCCGATCCCGCCCGCAACCACGCCCCGCTCCGGCTGTCGGAGTTGCTGGTGGAGTGGGCGCGCGAGCGCGGCGGCCGGGACAACATCACGGCGGCGCTGGCCCGGTTCGGGCCGCAGCAGTGGTCGGGCCCCACCCTCCCGCCGCCGGCGGTCGAGGCGTCGCCGCTCGATCCGGAGTCCGATCAGGCCACCCGTCCGACCAGGTACGCCCCGGATGCCCCCGCCGGCCGTAGGCTGACTCGACACCCGCAGGACGCAACCCCGCAGGACTGAACCCCAGGAGCGCACACCGTGGCCCAGTTCACCTCCGCCGTCTACCAGAACGAGTTCTTGCCGGCCGGCGGGACCGACGTGCACGCGATCGTCAACGTGACCTGCTCCGACGCCGGACAGGCGGGCTCGGGCGGCGGACGGGCGGGCGAGATCGTGGTGGTGGACACCTCGGGGTCGATGGGCATCCAGAACATGGAGCTGGCCAAGCAGGCTGCGGTGGCTGCGGTGGAGCAGATCATCGACGGCACCTGGTTCGCCGTGGTGGCGGGCAATCACCGGGCCTATCTGGCGTACCCGCGCAATCCGGGCCCGGTCGGCATGGTGCAGATGAACCCCCAGACCAGGTTCGAGGCCGTGAACTCGATCCGCACGTTCCGCGCCGAGGGCGGGACGGCCATCGGCTCCTGGCTGAACCTGACCCGCGCGCTGTTCGAGTCCGTGCCGGATCTGTCCCAGCGACATGCGCTGCTGCTCACCGACGGTGAGAACCACAACGAAACCCCGGTACAACTCGACGCGGCCATCCGCGCGAGCATCGGCGCGTTCCAGGCCGACTGTCGCGGTGTCGGCACCGACTGGGTGGTGGCCGAGATCCGCCGGATCTCCCAGGCGCTGCTGGGCACGGTCGACATCATCCCCGAGCCCTCGATGATGCCGCGGGTGTTCGCCGAGCTGATCCAGCAGTCGATGGGGCGCGGGGTGGCCGAGGCGACGCTGCGGGTCTGGGCGCCCCAGGGCGCGCAGGTGCTGTTCTGCCGCCAGGTGCTGCCCCAGGTCGAGGACCTGACGCATCGCGGTACCCCGGTCAACCCGCTCACGGTCGACTTCCCGACCGGAGCCTGGGGCGATGAGTCGCGCGACTATCACGTGGCCGTGCGGTTGGCGGCGCGCGAGATCGGCCAGGAGCAGCTCGCCGCGCGCGTGCAGCTCGTGGTCGGCCAGCAGCCGGTGACGCAGGGGCTGGTGAAGGCGCGCTGGTCCGATGACGACGCGCTGACCACGCGGATCGACCCCGCGGTCGCGCACTACACCGGCCAGACCGAGCTGGCCGAGGCGATCCAGGCGGGCCTCGCGGCGAAGGCCGCCGGGCGTACCGATGAGGCGACCACCCGGCTCGGACGGGCCGTGCAGCTCGCGGCCGAGACCGGCAACGAGGAGGCGACGTCGCGGCTGCGCAAGGTGGTCGACGTCGACGATGCCGAGACCGGCACCGTCCGGCTGAAGAAGAGCGTCGACAAGGCCGACGAGATGGCGCTCGACACCGCCTCCACCAAGACGACCCGGACGCGAGGTTGAGTCCATGCCCACCTGCCCAGCCGGCCATGCCAGCACCGCCACGGACTACTGCGATGTCTGCGGGACGCCGCTGAACGGCGCCGGCGACGCGGCCCCCGCGCCGGTCGCCGGACAATCGCCCGCACCGGACGCCGCGGCGGCTCCGGACGCCGGACGGGGCGGGCCCGCGCCGGACCGGCCCGCCGCCCGAGACTGCCCGCACTGCGGCGCGGGCAATGCGGCCGGGGCGCTGTTCTGCGAGGCCTGCGGCTACGACTTCACCACGGGTACGCTGCCCCGCGGCGGCCTGCTCGACCTCGACGCGCCGCCGGTGGGCCGCCGTGGCGCCGGGCCGGTGCCCGACGCACCTTCCGGACCGCCCGCGCCCGCTGCACCGCCCGCACCGCAGCCGCCGGCACCCGAGCAGCCCGCACCGCAGCCGCCCGCACCGACCGCACCCGCTGCACCGCCCGCACCGCAGCCGCCCGCACCCGAGCAGCCTGCACCCGAGCAGCCCACACCGCAGAGCGCGGCACCCGCCGGCAGCAGCCCTGCCCGCGCCACGCCCACCCCCGAGCCGGGTCCGGCGTCCCAAGCCACGCCGGACCGGCCGGCGAACATCTCACCGAGCACGGACGCGGACTGGGTGGCGGAGCTGTGGATCGACCCCGAGTGGTATGCGATGCAGGAGAGCCCGGATCCGATGCCCTCACCCGGCCTGCCCCGGATCGTGCCCCTGCGGAATCGATCGCTGCTGATCGGTCGCGTCTCGCGTTCGCGCAACATCCACCCCGACATCGACTGCGATCCCGATTCGGGCATCTCGCGCCGGCACGCGCAACTGACCACCGACGGCACCCGGTGGTGGGTCGAGGACCTCGACTCCGCGAACGGCACCTTCGTCGCCGCAACGGGCCTGCCGCTGCCGGCCGACCCGCTGCCCAGCGGCGAACGCCGCGAGTTGGGCCCGGACGATCGGCTGTTCCTGGGGGCGTGGACGCGCATCTCGCTGCGTCCGGCCGCGCCCGGCGAGCTGACCGCGGGATAGGCCGTCAGCCCAGGTAGCCCTCGACCTCGCTCGCCGGCCGCTCGCGCGCCGAGTCCGGGTTCTGCCCGACCTCCTCCTTGGCCTCGCGCTGCCGTCGCAGGTCCCACAATCGGTCGAGCTCGACCTCGAGCTGGCCGATGCGTCCGGGTTCTGCATCGCCGGTGCCGTCGGACGCCCGTTCGCGCAGTCGTTTCTGCTCCTCGGCGAGCTCGTTGATCCGCGCGAGCAGTCCCGCGTCGTCGAGCTGGTTGGCGTTGACCTCGTCGTTGGCGCTCATGGCGCCCATTGTGCACCCCGGGCGCGTACCCGTTGCGCCGTCCGCGAACACCCCCGGCGGGCCGGTTCGGCGTGTGGAAGTCTGGAGGGGTGGCACCTCGCCACGGGTGATCAGGAGGCCGGAGTGGAAGTCAAGATCGGGATGCGGCAGGTGTCGCGCGAGCTGACCGTCGACACCGAACAGGGTGCCGATGAGGTACGCGATGCCTGGCAGCAGGCGCTCGCCACGGACGGGCTGCTGGAGATCCCCGACACCAAGGGCAACAAGGTGGTCGTGCGGGCCGCCTCCGTCGCCTATCTCGACCTCGGCAAGGAAGGCGCGCGGCGCGTCGGGTTCGGCGCGGTCTGATCCTCAGGCGCGCCCGCCGACGGCGAGGATCCCGCCGTCGACATTGATCACCTGCCCGGTGATCCACGCGGCATCGTCGGAGGCCAGGAAGGCGGCGGCGCCGGCGATGTCGGCCGGCTCCCCGAGCCTCCGCAACGGATACTGGGCCGCCAGCTCGGGCTCCTTGCCCTCGTAGAGCGCCACGGCGAAATCGGTCTTCACCAGGCCCGGGGCGACGGCATTGACCCGGACGCCGGGCCCGAGTTCGGCGGCCAATGTCTTGGTCAGGTGATCGATGCCGGCCTTGGAGACGCCGTACATCCCGATGCCGGGCGTGGGATTGGTCGACGCGACCGAGGAGATGTTGACCACCGACCCGTGCTCGCCGAAGCCCAGTCGCGGATGCGCCACCGCGCCCTGAACCCAGGCCAGCGTACCGAGCAGGTTGATCTCGATGATCTTGCTCGCGGCAGCCAGCTCGATCTCGGCCGTCGGGCCGAAGACCGGATTGGTTCCCGCGTTGTTGATCAACACATCCAGCCGCCCGAACGTGTCGGCGATCTCGTCCAGCGCGGCCGCGCGATGCTCGGGGTCCTGGCTCTTCCCGGCGACGGTCAGCACCCGGCCCTCGCCGAATCCGGCAGCGGCCCGGGCCAGCGAATCGGTGTCCCGGCCGGTGATCACCACTCGCGCGCCCTCGTCGGCGAGCCGGCGGGCGATGCCCAGGCCGATACCGCGGCTGCCGCCGGTGACCAGTGCGACCTTGTCGGCAAAACGTTCCACTGCACTCTCCTCGTCGAGATCCGAACGCCGCTCACCCTAGCGGCCCCGGACGCCGCCGCCGGTCCTGCCTCAGCCGTTGTTCGCGGCGACCGGCTGCACGCTGTCGCGCGCCGGGTCCACCATCACCGCACCGATCAGGCCGCCGATCAACGTCAGACCGCCGAGGACCATGAACGAGGTCAGGAAGCCGGGCAGCGGCTCGGCGAACTGGTCCTGGATGATCCCGACGAAGAGCGGGGCGGCGACGCCCGAGATCGACTGGACGCCGAGGAACGTGCCGAGGATCGTCGAGCGCAGCCGACGATCGACCAGGGCGCCCACCGACGGCAGGGCGAGCGGCAGACCGCCCATCCCGATGCCGTAGATCAGCGACAGCACCGCGACCGCCAGGTAGCCCTGCAGCGAGACCAGGGAGAACACCACGAGGGTGCCTCCGCACAGCGCCACGAGACCGCTGCACAGCAGGCCGCGCGCCTGTCGCGGGGAGGCTCCGCGGCGGGCCATCGCGTCGGACAGCGCACCGAAGGACAGCGCGCCGAGCACCGCGCCGATCGCCGGGGCGGCGATCAGGATGCCCGCGGTCACCTCGTCCATCCCGAGGCCCTTCTCCATGTAGAGGGGGAACCAGGTGGTCATCACGGCGACCAGTCCGTAGAGCGGCACGGTGACGATCAGCAGGCCGATGAAGGTGCGGGTACGCATCGCGCGCAGCACCGGCATCCAGCGCTCGCGCATGGTCATCGGCTGCGCCTCCTCGGCCAGCCCGACGGGGCCGAGCTTGCCGACGAACAGCCACAGCAGCGCCCAGGCGAACGAGATCAGCGCCACCGTGAGGAACGCCGCGCGCCAGTTCCAGGTGATGATCACCAACGCGATCAGCGGACCGGCGATGATCTTGGAGGCCGCCGTGCCGGCGTTCAGCGCGGCGCTGGGCAGGCCGCGCTTGCTGTCGGGGAACCACGTGTAGCTGACCGTGTTCGACAGCCCGCTGGCCGGCCCCTCGGTGGCACCCAGGCTGATCCGGCTGAAGGCCAGCGAGCCCCAGGTGCCGAGCGCGAAGACCGGCATCTGGGTGATGCCCCACAAGATCGCGAGCCCGAGGATCAGCCACTTCAGCGGCAGCCGACTGCCCATGATGCCGACCAGCACGGCGCTCACCGCGAACAGGAAGTAGAACGCGCTGCCGAGGAACCCGAACTGGGTCGAGGTCAGGCCGAGGTCGTCGATGATGTAGGAACCGGCCAAGGCCAGGACCGTGCGGTCGGCGTAGTTGATCAGCATGAAGATGATCAGCACGCCCAGCACCACCCAGCCCCGGGTGGGTACGCGGTTGCCGGTCGCCTCCAGGCCGGACTCCTCCAGCACCGACGGGCCCGGCCCGTTGCGATCCTGCGATTTCACACTCATCCAGCGTTCTCCTTCGAACGTGCGTCCAGGACTTCGGCCACGGCTTGCGCGAGACCCGTGCCCGCGATGTCGGCCGTCTCGTCGAGACCGTCGATCCGGCCTGCGACCGCGGCGATCTCGTCCCCCGAGTAGCCGGCATAGCTCAGGCAGCCGGCGAACTTCTCGTGCAGTTCCTCATCGGTCAGCGGGCGGCGCGCGCCGCCCTTGGGTTCGTCGGTGCGCACGACGTGTTCGGTCCCGTCGGTGCGGCGCACGGTGAGCACCGAGTACGCGTGCCGGAAGGTCGGCTCGCCCACCGGCGGCGTCGCCACCTCCTCGGCGCGGACCAGCGGCAGCAGCGCCCGGACCTCGGGGCGCTGAACCCGGTCGTCGGTGAAGGTGGCGAGCGTCAGCTCGCCGTCGTGCAGCGCGGCCGCCACCACGTACTCCATCGAGAACTTGCCCTGCAGCCCGGTCGTCGGGCGGTGATGGATCAGCGGGCCGAGCCCGCGCGGCTCGATCGCGATGTGCACCGACTCGACATCGGCGGCCCGTAGCCCGTCGGCGCGCAGGTCGAGGATGTTGTCCGCGCTGCGGTGGGTGTTGTAGCAGGACGGGTAGCGCTTGACGTTGAGCCCCCGCTGGCGCAGCGACCAGCGCTCGGTCAGGGTGGCGCGCACCGCGTCGGCGTCGAGGTCCTGGCCGAGCCGGGCGTAGTAGCCCAGCGGCGCCTCCAGCTCGCCGGGGTCGGCGGTGAAGCCGGCGCCGGCGAGGTGTGCCGCCCGTAGTCCGAGCATCGCGGCCAGACCGGCGTGCAGCGGCTTGGTCATGGTGCCGAAGTTCTGCCGGCTGCCGGACGCGGCGGTGGCGGCGATCCCGAACGCGCGGGCGGTGGCCGCGCTGTCCAGCTTGAGCAGCCGGGCGGCGGCCGCGGCAGCGCCGAAGATGCCGATGCTGATCGTGGTGTGCCAGCCCTGCTTGTAGTGGCCCTTGACGTCGAGGCCGTCCGCGACGGCGACCGCCACCTGGTAGCCCAGCGCGTACGCCTCGAGCAGCTCGGCCCCGCTGACGGCCCGGCCCTGCGCCGCAGCGAGCAGCGCCGGCACGAGCGCGACACTCGGGTGACCCTTCAGCGTGTCGGTGACGTCGTCGAAGTCCAGCGCGTGCGCGGCCGTGCCGGCGCCGAGCGCGAATTCCGAGACCGTCAGCGGCGCCGGGGCGTCGCCGGCCAGCACCCGCTCGTAACCGGCGCGCGCCCGGGCCAGGGTCGTCATCGTGGAGTCGCCGCGGGCGGCCAGGATGACGCCAACGGTGTCCAGGATCGCGCGCCGGGCGGCGGCGCGGGTCTCGGCGTCGACCGCGCCGGGCTCGGCGTCGGCCACGAACGCGGCGAGGTCGCCGGTCAGGCCCTCGGCGCTCACGACTGCGCCCCGGACGTGGAGCGGGCGGTGTCGACCAGCCCGCGTACCGCGGCGCGGATCAACCCCCCGCTGGTGCCGACGAGGTAGCTCATCCCCTCGCCCGCGCGCTTGGCGGCGTCCTCGCCCGAGCCGACGAGGATGCCGAGCGGCAGGTCGCCGACCGCCTTGCGGACGGTCCGGATGGCCTGGTCGACGTCGGGGTGATCGAGCTGGCCGCCGCGGCCGAGCGCGTGCGCCAGGTCGGTCGGGCCGATGAACAGCGAGTCGACCCCGGGGACGGCGGCGATCTCGGCGGCGGCCGCGACGCCCTCGCCGGTCTCGATCTGCAACACGATCGCCGTGGTCTCGTTGGCGGTCTGCAGCCGCTCGGCGCTGGGCGCGGCGAAGCCGTTGCTGCGGGTGGCCGCGACGCCGCGCCGGCCCTCCGGAGCGTAGCGCGCCGCCGCGACGACGGCCGCGGCCTGCTCGGCGGTCTCGATCATCGGCACCTGGACGCCGCTCGCGCCGGCATCGACATAGCGCTGGATGGCGGCGGGCTCGCCGGCCGGGACCCGGATCATCGCGCCGATGCCGCTGGCACCGGCGGCCCGGATCAGGCCCTCGACCGACTCGGGATTCAACAGCCCGTGTTCGCAGTCGATCACGACGAAGTCGACGCCCGCGGAGGCCAGCAGCTCGACCAGGCCCGGCGCGGGCAGGTTGACGAAGACACCCACGAGCCGCTCGGCGGCCCGCAGCCGCGCCCGCATGTCGACGCAGTTCATGCCGACGCTCCGTCCGTGAGCCGGCGCGGCACCGCCGCCGCGAGCGCGCGCTCCGGTTTCGGCGGGGCGGGATTCGGCACTGTCGGATTCATGGGGGCTCTCACTTCGTCGTGAAGGGATCGGCCGGATCACGGCCGACGGTCTTGACCGAATGCGGGCGTCGCGACGCCCGCATTCGGGGATCGGGGGTGCCGGCATCGGTGGCGGCCGGTCGGTCGCGGGCGGACGGGCGGTCAGTACGACTTCGGCATGCCGAGCACGTTGTGCCCGATGAAGGCGAGCGCCATGTTGTTGCTCACCGGCGCGACGAGCGACAGCCGCGAGGAGCGGAACTTGCGCTCGATGCCGAACTCCCTGGTCATGCCGTAGCCGCCGAAGGTGTCCATCGCCGCATTCGCCGCCTCCCAGGTCGCCTGCGAGGCGAGCAGCTTGGCCATGTTGGCCTGCGCGCCCGGCTGCTCGCCGCTCTCGAACAGCGAGGCCGCGTGCCAACGCATCAGGCTGGCAGCCTCGAGCCGGGCGTAGGCCTGGGCGAGCGGGAACTGCACGCCCTGGTTCTGGCCGATCGGCCTACCGAAGACCACACGCTCGCTCGCGTACGCCGATGCCCGATCGATGAACCAGAAACCGGCCCCCAAAACGCCCGAGCAGGTGAGAATGCGCTCGGCGTTCATTCCCGAAAGAATGTAATTGAAGCCGCGCCCTTCCTCGCCGATGAGATTTTCGACCGGCACCTTCAGGTCGTTGAAGAAAAGCTGGTTCGTCTCGTGGTTGTGCATCGTCTCGATCGGGTGCACCTCGATCTGGTCGCGCGCCTCGCGCAGGTCGACCAGCAGGGTGCTCAGCCCGCGCGTCGGCTTCTCGACCTCGTCGTAGGGCGTGGTGCGAACCAGCAACAACATCAGGTCGGAGTGCTGGAAGCGGGAGGTGAACATCTTGCCGCCGTTGACGACGTAGTGATCACCGTCGCGCACCGCGCGCGTCCTGATCTTGGTTGTCTCCGACCCCGCATCGGCCTCGGTGACCCCGAATGCCTGCAGGCGAAGCTCTCCCGAGGCGATCTTCGGCAGGTAGCGCTGCTTCTGCTCCTCGCTGCCGTGTCGCAGGATGGTGCCCATCGTGTACATCTGGGCGTGCGCGGAGCTGCCCGTCCCGGCGCTGCGGTTGATGGTCTCCAGCACTACCGCGGCATCGGAAATCGTGCCGCCACCGCCGCCGTACTCCTCGGGGATCAGCAGCGAGAGCCAGCCGCCCTCCTGCAGCGCATCGACGAACTCCTGGGGGTACTCATGACCCTGGTCCTCGCGCTGCCAGTAGTCCTCGCCGAACCGCGAGCACAACTTGGCTACGGCATCCCGAATTGCGACCTGGTGTTCGCTGAGCTGGAAATCCACTCCCACTCCTTCGTGGTCTGCTTGGGCGCCATTGCACCCGTTGTCGGCTACCCCTTGACTTTACGAAAACCGCTCGCGAGAATCGCACTGATGCGTTCCGACAGACGAAACGACCAAAGATCTCTGGCCTCGCGGTCCGTTGCGGTGCTGCGCAGCTTCACCTCGGCTGACCCGGTGCTCCCGCTGCGCACCATCGCGGCGCGCGCCGACCTGCCCAAGCCGACCGCTTCGCGGATCTGCGCGGAGCTGGTCGAGCTCGGCCTGCTGGAGCGCGTGGACGCCGACTACCGCCTCGGGCTCGGACTGTTCGAGCTCGGCCAGCGGGCCTGGCGCCAGCAGGCGCTGGTGCCGGTTGCCCGCCCCACGATGGAGCTGCTGCGCGCGGCGACCGACCGGACGATCAGCCTCGCGGTCCTGTCGGGCACCGAGGTCGTCTACCTGGAACGCCTGACCGCGCCCCGGGCGAGGGTGCGCACCCCGGCGGGCGACCGGCGGCCGGCGCTGCGCACGGGGCTGGGCAAGGCCATCCTCGCCCACACCGCGCCGCAGTTGCGCCACGACATCATCGCCGCCACCTGGCAGCCCGACCGGGCGCACCCGACGCCCGCGATGCTGGAGCGCACGCTGCGTCGAGTGGTCGCCGAGGGGGTGGCCTACGACCTCGCCGAGTCCGGCAAGGGCATCTTGTGTGTCGCCGCGCCCCTGTTCGGCTCCGACGGCCAGGTCCTCGGCTCGATCTCGGCGACCGGCTTCCCGACGCCGCGCCAGATGCGCGAGGCCGCGCCGATGGTGGCGCGGGCGGCCTCGACCATCTCCCACCTGCTCGGCGCCCAGCGCGAGGCCGGCCCCGGCGCCACCAACTGACGCCCGGCTCAGCGCCCCTGCCAGACCGGCGGGCGCTTCTCCAGGAAGGCCGCCGCGCCCTCCCGGCGATCCTCGCTGAGGTACGGATTCGGGCCCACGTTCAGGCGCAGCGCCGAGGGCACCGGCTGCCCCCAGCCCTTCACCATCATCTCCTTGTAGCGGCGCAGCGTGAGCGGGGCGTTGCCGACCAGCTCGGCGGCGTAGGCGCGTACCGTCTCCGCCAGCTCGTCGGACTCCACCACGCGGTTCACCAGCCCCCATCGGGCCGCCTCCTCGGCGTCGATGTAGCGGCCGGTGTAGAGCAGATCGAAGGCGATCGCCCGCGGCACCAGCCGGGGCAGGATGACGCTGCCGAAGTTGGCGCCCATCCCCCGCTTGGACTCGGGCAGCCCGAGCACGGTGTGCTTGGCGGCGATCCGGATGTCGCAGGCGAGCGCGAGCTCGCAACCGCCGGCGACCGCGGGCCCGTTGAGCGCCGCGATGGTCGGCTTGTAGACCTCCAGCAGCGTCTCGAACAGGTTGCGCTCGGCCCCCTCCATCGGGGTCTCCTGGTAGCGCCGGCCCGCCTTGGCGGCGTCGTCGAAGCTGCGCAGGTCGCCGCCGGCGGAGAACGCCTTGGTCCCGGACCCGGTCAGCACCAGGCACCACACGTCGGGGTCGGCCGCGGCCTCGGCGAAGCGCGCGATCAGCTCGCGCCGGGTGGGCGGATCGAACGCGTTGCGCCGGTCCGGGCGATTGATCGTGATCGTGGCGACCCGGTCGGCCACCTCGTACAGAACGTTGTCCTGCTCGTTCATCGGCGCGCTCCCTCCTCGGCACCGGCGCGCACCTCGCGGCGCACCTCGTCGTCGTGCTCCCCGAGCTGCGGCGGCAACAGCCGCGTCGGCGAGCGGCGCCCGTCGACACTGATCGGCGTACGGATCAGTGCGTAGTCGCCGAGCCGCGGGTGATCGATCCGCTCGATCGAGCCGAGCGCGGCCACCTGCGGGTCGTCGACCACCAGATCGACCGTGTTGATCGGGTTGACGGGTACGCCCGCCGCTGTCAGTCGCGCCAACAGCTCCGAGACGCTGTACCTGGCGACCTCCGCCGCGAGCAGTTCGTTCAGCGCGGCCCGGTTGGCGAACCGGGCGGCATTGTCGGCGTACTCGGCCAGTTCGAGCCACTGCGGGGTGTCCAGCGCGGAGCACAGCGCCTCCCACAGCCGCTGGTTGCCGGCCGCGATCACCACGTCGCCGTCGGTGGCGGCGAAGGCCCCGTACGGCGCGACGCCGGGCGAGCCCGAGCCGAGCCGCGGCGGCAGCTTGCCCTCGCTGAGGTAGGTCATCAGTTGGGTGGCCTCCCAGGTCAGCGCGGTGTCCAGCAGGCTGACGTCGACCCGGGCGCCGCGGCCGGTCGCGTCGCGGGTGCGCAGCGCGTCCAGGATCCCGATCACGGCCCACATGCCGGTGCCCTTGTCCAGGATGGAGACCGGGATCCGCACCGGGGGTCGGCCGTCCTCACCGGTCACGCTCATCAGCCCGCTGAAGGCCTGCATCAGCGGGTCGTAGGCGGGATCGGTCGCGCGCGGCCCCTCCGGGCCGAAGCCGGTCATCGCGCAGTAGACGACACGCGGGTTGAGCTCGCGGATGGTCGGCCAGTCCAGGCCGATCCGGTCCAGCGCGCCCGGACGCAGGTTCTGCACGACGACGTCGGCCGTGCCGATCAGCTCGCGCAGCAGCTCGACGCCCTCGGGCGACTTCAGGTCGACGGTGATGCTGCGCTTGTTGCGGTTCAGCGAGGCGAAGGTCAGCCCCTCCTCGCCGCCCCAGAAGGGCGGACCCCAGCCGCGGGTGTCGTCGCCCGACCCGGGCCGCTCGACCTTGATCACGTCGGCGCCGAGGTCGCCGAGCACCTGTGTGGCGAACGGCCCGGCGACATTGCCGGTCAGGTCTAGGACGCGGATGCCGGACAGGCTGCCCGGCACCTGCTCCGCGGCGTCGGGGGCCGGCGGCGTGCTGGCCTGGGTCATCGGGTGGTTCCTTCCTGCAGTGAACGTTCGACGGCGTCGCGGGCCGGGGAGGTGATCGGCTCGCGCCACGGGGATCGCGCACCGGCGTACACCTGCGGGCCCTTGCGGAAGTGCTGGGCCTGCTCGGCGGTCTCGATGAAGGGCATGTCCATCGCATACAGCCGCTCCCCGCGCGGCCGCGGCCCCGCCTTGGAGACGTGTCCCCACAGCTCGTGACCGACGACCTCCTCGGCCAGCGCCGCCGCCTCGATCAGCTTGTCCAGGTCGACGCCGGTCTCGATGCCCATCTCGTGCAGCATGTCGACGGCGTCCTCGGTCGGGATCATCCGGGTCATCCGGCCGTGGCCGCAGTACGGGCAACCGCCCATGCCACCGATCGCGGTGTCCAGAATCAGCTCGTGCCGATCGTCCAGCACCTCCAGCGCCGCGTACGCCGAGGTCAGCGCCGTGCCGCGGGCATCGTGCAGGTGCAGGTGCACGGTCCGGATCTCCGGCCACCGCTCCAGCGCCGCCCGGAGCTGGCCCGCCACCTTGTGCGGCACGTTCCAGCCCATCGGGTCGCCGAACGAGATGCCGGTGACGGCGATCCCCGCCTCGGTCCACGCGTCGTGCTGGCGCTGCAGCAGCTCCATCCGCTGCTCGTCGCTGAACTCGCCGAGCCAGTTCGAGCCCCACGCGGCGTTGACCGCGATCATCGCCTCGGTGGCGCCGGCGTCGACCGCGCGCCGGACGGTGGCGGGAATGGCGTCGATCTCGTCCTGCTGGGAGCGGTTCGCGTTGCGCCGGACGAACACGTCGCAGACGTGGACGAGCGAGCGCGGCAGGCCGACGCGGGTCGCCAGGTCGTGCTCGGCGGCGCGCTCGCGCCCCTTCTCGTTGAGCGCGAGCGCGGTGTACTGCACGCCGGGTACGCGGGTGAACCGCTTCGCCACCTCGTCGATCTGCGCCATCTGCGGCGTCCACTTGGGGCTGACGAAGGAGCCCATCACGATCCTGCTCAGGCCGGTCCGGGACAAGGCGTCCAGCAATTCGATCTTGGCCTCGACCCCGATCGTCTCGCTCTCGATCTGCATGCCCTCGCGCATGCCCTCCTCGACGATCGTCACCTTCGGGTATGACATCGGGTCAGCGTCCTCTCTGTTCCGATCTTGCTCGAATCGCTTGCGGTCCCCGATCGCTCACGCCCACGTGATCAGCGCGTCGACGGCCTCGACGCCCTCGGGGGTGGCCAGCAGGGGGTTCAGCTCGATCGAGTCGACAGCGGGCCCGAGGCCGACCGCCAGCTCGCCGAGCCGGTACACGGCCTCGACCAGCGCATCGAGATCGACCGCGGCGGCGCCACGCGCGCCGTGCAGCAGCGGGGCGGCCCGCAACTCCTCGAACGCCGCGCGGATCTGCTCGCGGGTGGCGGGCAGCACGCGCAGCGCGCTGTCCTTCATGATCTCCACCCAGATGCCGCCGAGACCGACGGCCAACACCTTGCCCCAGGTGGGGTCGGTGGCGATGCCGACGATCAGCTCCAGGCCCGAGCGCTGCGGCTGGACGAGCACGGTCACCGGGTCGACGCCCGCCGTCCGGCCGGCCTGCTCCACGCCGGCGTAGGCCTCGCGCAGCGTCGCTTCGTCGGTGATGTTCAGCCGGACGCCGCCGATGTCGCTCTTGTGCGCGATGTCGTCGGCCGCCAGCTTGAGCACCACCGGGAAGCCCAGCTCCTGCGCCGCGGCCAGCGCCTCGTCGGCGCCGCCGACCAGCCGGCTGGGCACCATCGGCACGCCGTGCTCGGCCAGGTACGCCGACGCGGCATGCTCGGTCCAGGTCTGCCCGGCGACGCCGTCGGGCACGGGCACCGCGGGGGGCGCGGCGGGGGCCGTCGCGGCCTCGTCGGACCTGACCCACTCCAGCCAGTCGATCGCCCGGCCGAGGGCGCGAATGCCGTGCTCGATGCCGCCGACGGTCGGCGGGTAGTCGGCCCGCTCGGCCATCTCGCGGGTGAACGGGGTGATGTCGAGCAGCGTCGTGCTCATCAGCTCGACCGGCTTGTCCGAGGCGCGCACGATGGCGGCATTGCGCCGCATCGACTCCTCGATCAGATCGTCGGCCGGGCTGGACTCGCGTACCGCATCGGTGATCATCAGGGCCAGGTCGACGTTGGCGTCGCGGCTGACCACCTCCAGCGAGTGCGCCATCAGCGTCGGGTCCACCAGCACGTAGCCGGTCACGTCGATCGGGTTGTGCACGGTGGCGAACTCGGGCAGGAACGACTGCAGCTCCGCCACCGTCTCCGGGGTGAACTCCACCAGGTCGATGCCCACGTCCTCGGCGACATCGGCCAGCAGCTCGCACGCCCCGCCCGACCCGGTGACCACACCGACGCGCCGGCCGGCCGTGCTGTCGCGCAGCCGGGTCAGCAGGTCCGCCGTGATCACCAGATCCTCCAGGCTGGGCACCCGGATCACGCCGAGCTGCTTCAGCGCGGCGTCGGTGACCCGCTCGTCGCCGACCAGCGAGCCCGTGTGGGCACGCGCGACGCTGGCACCGACCGAGCTGCGTCCGACCTTGACCGCGACGATCGGCTTGCCCGCGGCCCGCGCCTCGGCGCAGGCCTGCCGGAACTCCTCGGGCTCGCGGATCGACTCCAGGAACAGGCAGATCACCTTGGTGTCCGGGTCGGCGATCAGGTAACGGACGACATCGGTCAGCCCGAGCACCGTCTCGTTGCCCATCGCGACCAGCAGGCTGATGCCGACCCGGCGCGCCTGGGCGAAGTGCAGCACGTAGCTGGCCAGGGCCCCGCTCTGCAGGACGAAGCCGACCGACCCACGAAGCAGGGGCGGGCTGATCGGCATGCCGAACGGCACCACCCCGGCGGCGGCGTGGATGAAGCCGTTGCCGTTCGGGCCGACGATCACCAGCCCGCGCTCGCGGCACAGGTCCGCGAGCTGGCGCTCCAGCGCGGCGCCCTCCTCGCCCAGCTCGCCGAAGCCGGCGGTGAGCACGACCGCGGTCCGGATGCCGCGATCGGCGAGCGCCGTCATGGTGTCCAGGACGGCGCGCGTCGGCACCATCACGAACGCCATGTCGACGCCGTCCGGCAGCTCGGCGATCGAGCTGTACGCCTGCCGCCCGTGCACCTGCCCTCCGCGCGGGTTGACCAGGTGGATGGGACCGGCGAACTCGTAGCGCTCCAGGTTCTGCAACACGTTGACCGACCACCGCGACTTGTCGGTGGCGCCGATCATGGCGATGCCACGCGGCCGGAAGAGCTCGTTCAGGCGCGCGGTGAACTCGGCCGGCACCTCGGTGATTTCCTCGACGGTCATCTGAGCTCAGGCCCCGATCTGTCCGATTTGCACGTGCCCGCGCAGCAGGTTGCGGGCGATGGTGCGGCGCTGGATCTCGTCGGTGCCCTCGAAGATGCGCATCAGGCGCAGCTCGCGGTACCACCGCTCGATCGGCAGTTCCTTGGTGTAGCCCATGCCGCCGTGGATCTGCAGCACGCGGTCCACGACCTGGTTGCTGATCACCGATCCGTACAGCTTGGCCACCGAGCTGTGGTGGCGCGGGTCGAGACCCTGCTCCTGCTGCCAGGCGGCGAGCAGGGTGAGGTACTTGGCCGCCTCGGTCTCCACGTGGGAGTCGGCGATCTGCCACTGGATGGCCTGGTAGTCGGCGATCGGGTGGCCCATCGACTCGCGCTGCTTGGAGTACTCGATGGCCATCTCGAGCAGCCGCTCGGCCGCCCCGACGCAGCGGGCGGGGATCATCCAGCGGCCCTTGCCGATCCACTGCATGGCGAGATCGAAGCCGTGTCCGACCTCGCCGAGCACGTTGCGCTCCGGCACCCGGACGCCCTCGAAGCTCAGCGCCGCGGGACCCCACTCACCCATCGTCGGGATCGGCCGGGACTCCCAGCCCATCTCCCGATCGACCAGGAAGCAGGTCACGCCGCCGTTGGCGCCCTTCTCGGGATCGGTGACGGCGAACACCATCACGAAGTCGGCCTCGCTGCCGTTGGTGATGAACGTCTTCTCGCCCGTGATCACCCAGTCCGAACCATCCTTCACCGCGCGGGTACGGATCGCGCGGGCGTCCGACCCGGCGCCCGGCTCGGTGATCGCGAAGCAACTGCGGCGCTCACCCTCGATGGTCGGGATCAGGTACTCCCGCTTCTGTTCCTCGTTGCCGTGGTAGAGGATGTTGTCGGCGTCGCCGCCGAACGAGAACGGCACGAAGCTGCGCGAGACCTCCATCGAGATCACGGCCGCCATCACGGCGCCGAGCTCGGCGCCGCCGTACTCGGCCGGCGTGTTGATGCCCCAGAATCCCGACTTGCGCGCGCGCTCGCGCAGATCCTTGAGCTGCCCGGGCTCCAGGCCGGGGCGATTCTCCCGCTCGTTCAGCAGCACCTGCTGCTCCAGCGGGATGATCTCCTTGGCGACGAACTTGCGGATCGTGTCCCGGATGTCGCGCTGTTCCTCGGAGAGAGTGAAGTCCATGATCGTTGTCCTCTTTCTGGTTTCTGCTCAGGCCCGCGAGCCGCCGGCGACTTGCAGTGATCGGCTCGCCGGCACGCGGCGGGTCCGACCGATCGGGGGAACGACGCGCTCGCCGTCCATCGGGGCGCGATCGCTCGAGTGGGGCGCCGCCTCGGCGCCGGTGGCCGGTCGACCGAAGGGAGCGGGGGTGCACGCGACCCGGGCGCCGCGGATCGCGGCCCGGCACCGGGTTTGCGGCACTGCATCTCCTTTGATTCGGCCAGCACGACAACTGTGTCTCGACGGATCCGGGCCACCGTGCCGTCGTCCGGCTCGGCTGCCGCCGCCGACTCAATGGTGAACCAAGTCGGTTCTAGAACCCGTTCTAGGTTGGCAAATCTGGTCCAGCCGGCGGAGCGATGTCAAGCCCGACGATCCACCCGGTGATATCGCGCACCTCACTCGCCCCGATCGGTCGCGAGCAGGCGCACGTAGTGCAGGCTGCGCGCGATCAGGCGTCGACACTCGCGCCGGTCGCGCGCATGCACGACCGCGTGGGTGGCGTCGCCGATCATGCCGGTCAGGATCGCGACCTGCAGCCTCCCCTCCGGGCCCGTCGAGCGCAACAACCGGGCGTTCTGGCGGATCCACTCGTTGGCAATCTGGCGTTGCAGCCGCGCAAGCTCGGCGGGCGCGTCGAGGCCGAGGAAAAGGGCCGCCAGCTCGCGTTGGGCCCAGGCCCGCTCCAGGTAGGCGCGGGTGCCCGCCACGAGCAGGTCGGCCGGATCCGCTTCCCCGGACTCCTTCGCCGCGCGCACGGCGGCCTGGGCCGCGTCGAGATAGGCACGCTGATAGTCCTGCCACAGCGCGACGTACAGCTCGCCCTTGCCGCCGAAGTGGTGGTAGACGCTGCCCACGCTGGCCGCGGATCGCTCGACGATCTCCGCCACCGACGCATCGGCGTAGCCGCGTTCGAGAAACACCTCCAGCGCCGCGTCGAGAATGCGCGACTTGGTGTCGTCGCGGCGCTTCCTGGCGTCATCGCCCCGCCGGCGCCGATCCGGGCGCGCCGTCTCGGTGATCGATTCCGACGACTTCGAACCCATCCGATCCCGCCTCTCCCCGGCTGCGCTGCCGATCATGGCACCCGGGCGCTCAGACCCGAGTGGATCGATGCACTTGACGCCGACTAGAACGTATTCTAGAACAGTCCTCGTCCGTATTTCCAGAGCAGTCTTCGTCAAAGTGGACCCAGATTCAGGAGACGTCATGGCGGCAGCCCTGTCCGAGCGGGCCAGGCCCGTACCCACCCCCGAAACCGCTGAGTACTGGGAGGGGGCCCGCCGCGGCGTCCTTCGCATCCAGCGCTGCACCGCGTGCGAGAAGGCCTACTTCTACCCGCGGCCCTATTGCCCGAACTGCTCGAGCACCGAGGTCGAGTGGTTCGACGCCTCCGGCGACGCGACATTGCTGTCCTACAACGTGAACCACCGCCTCGCCCCGGGCTACGACGCCCCGTACGCGATCGCCATCGTGCGTCTGGCCGAGGGACCGCAGATGATGACCAACATCGTCGACATCGAGCCGGACGCGCTGGAGCTCGACATGGAACTGCACGTGCAGTTCCAGGACCGCGGGGACGACCTGTTCGTGCCCGTCTTCGCCCCGAAGGAGGCGGCCGCATGACCGTCGCGATCATCGGCGCCGCGGAGACCGAGCGCCTGGGCAAGAATCCCGATCAGTCCACCCTCGGCCTGCACCTCGAGGCCGCACACAACGCGCTCGCCGACGCCGGGCTGACCATCAACGACATCGACGGCGTCGCGAGCGTCGCCCTGCCGGGCCCGCTCACCGTCGCCAACGCGCTCGGCATCAACCCGCGCTGGCTGGACACCACCAACGTGGGCGGAACGTCCTTCCTGTTCCACGTCCGGCACGCGGCCTCGGCCATCGCCGCCGGCTACTGCGACACCGTGTTGATCACCCACGGCGAGTCGGGCCGCTCCCGGGTCGGCAATGCCGCCTGGCAGGTCGACCCGTTCTCGATGCCGGGCCAGTTCGAGGCGCCGTACGGCACCTTCGGACCGCCGACCACCTTCACCGTTCCGGCGCGACGCTTCCTCGCCGACACCGGCACCACGCGCGATCAGATGGCCACGGTGCCCGTCATCCAGCGGCAGTGGGCGGCGCTCAACCCGCGCGCGATGTTCCGCGATCCGATCACGGTCGAGGACGTGTACGCGTCGAAGATGATCGCGGACCCCTTCCACCTGCTGGAGTGCTGCCTGGTCACCGACGGCGGCGGCGCCTTGATCATCACCTCGGCCGAGCGGGCCAAGGACCTGTCGGACAAGCACAAGCCGGTCTACCTGCTGGGCAGCGGCGAGGCCTGCGACGCGCCGATGGTCTCCCAGATGGAGGACCTCACGTCCTCGCGCGGATTCCGCCAGTCGAGCGCCGCGGCATTCGAGTCGGCGGGTCTGACCACCGACGATGTCGATCACCTGATGATCTACGACGCATTCGCCCACGTGCCGCTCTACGGCCTTGAGGACATGGGCTTCGTCGGGCGCGGCGAGGCCGGCGCGTTCATCGCCGACGGCAACACCGCTCCGGGCGGCAAGCTGCCGCTGAACACCAACGGCGGCGGCCTGTCCTACACCCATACCGGCATGTACGGCATGTTCCTGATCCAGGAGTCGGTACGCCAGTTGCGCGGCGAGGCGCCGGCGCAGGTCGAGGGCGCGAACGTCTCGGCGCTGCTCGGCAACGGCGGCATGTTCATGGCATCGGCGACGCTGATCCTCGGCACCGAGGACGCGCTGTCCGGTTCGGCCGCACGCGGCTGATCACCCCCTGCCCGCCCCGTCGTGCGCCGGCCGGTGCACGATGGGGCGGGTGAGCCCCGCCGATCGCCCCGCCCGTTACCGGCACGGCGATCGCGGCTACCGCCAGATCACCGTCGCGCTCTTCGCGGCCGGGCTGGCCACCTTCATCGGTCTCTACTCCACCCAGGCCCTGCTCCCGGAGCTGTCGGCCGTGTTCGCCGTCGGCCCGGCGTCCGCCGCACTCTCGGTGTCGGTGACAACGGGCGCGCTGGCGATCTTCGTGCTGCCGATCAGCGCGCTGTCCGACCGGTTCGGTCGGCGGCGGGTGATGATCATCTCCGCGATCGGCTCCGCCGCCATCGGGCTCGCCCTCCCGCTCGCGGCGAGCTGGCCGGTGCTGCTGGCGGGCCGCGCCCTGCAGGGCGTCGCGCTGGCCGGCGTACCGGCGGTGGCAATGGCCTACCTCGCCGAGGAGGTCGACCCATCGGCGCTCGGCGCGGCGATGGGCCGCTACATCGGCGGCACCACCATCGGCGGCCTGATCGGCCGGCTGACGCCCGGGCTGACCCTCGACCTCGCCGACTGGCGGGTCGCGCTGCTCGCCGCCGCGGTGCTGGCGGGTGTCGCGGCCGCGCTGTTCGCGGCGCTCTCGCCGCGTTCGGCGCACTTCTCCCCCGCCCCCGCGACGCCGCGGCGGATCGCGGCCGGCGTCGTCCGTCACCTACGCACGCCCGCGCTGCTGGCGCTGTACGCGCTCGCCTTCGTGCTGATGGGCGGCTTCGTGACGGTCTACAACTATCTCGGCTACCGGTTGCTCGCGCCGCCCTTCTCGCTGCCGCCCGGCGCGGTCGCGCTGATTTTCCTGCTCTACCTCGCCGGCACCGTGTCGGCGACCTGGGCGGGGCGGCTGGCCGACCGCCGCGGCCGCTCGCGGGTGCTGGCGGTCACGGTGGGCGCGACGCTGCTCGGTCTGGCGATCACCCTGGCGCCGTGGCTGCCCGCCGTGCTGGCCGGCACCGCGCTGTTCACGGCCGGCTTCTTCGCCGCGCACGCGGTGGCCAGCGGCTGGGTCGGTGCGCTGGCCGACCGCGACCGGGGCACGGCGAGCGGGTTGTACCTGTGCGGCTACTACGCGGGGTCGTCGGTGATCGGCGCGCTCGGGGGCGTCGTCTTCGCCGCGGGGGGCTGGCCCGCCGTGGTCGGCTACGTCGGGGCGCTGTGCCTGGTCGCGTTCGTCCTCGGGCGCGTACCGGCCGGGATCGGCCGCGCAGGCGGGCATCGGCCATGAGCTAGACTGCCCGGTGGCGGTCGGAACGACCGCACGCTCCGGGCACCGCGTGCCGTCGGGAGGCGGCTGACCGGGAAGTCCCGATCCGCGTCGTGCCGGAGCCGTACCGAGGGATCGCCGGCGTGCGATCTGCGAGCACGAGGGCAAGAATCCTGAATACCGAAATCACCGAGGACGCGGGCGTGCCCGCGCACATCGCCGACGGCGCGGACGCACCCGCGGAGTCCGGCACCACCGACCGGGTCCCGCCGAGCGAGACCTTCGCCGATCTGGGCGTGCACCCGGACATCGTCGCGGCGCTCGACGAGGTGGGGATCAGCCATCCCTTCCCCATCCAGCACATGGCGATCCCGATCGCGATCACCGGCACCGACATGATCGGGCAGGCGCGCACCGGCACCGGCAAGACGCTCGCGTTCGGCGTCACCTTGCTGCAGCGGATCGTGGTCCCGGGCGATCGCGATGCCGACTCCGTGCACCCGGCGGGCAAGCCGCAGGCGCTGGTGATCTGCCCGACGCGCGAGCTGGCGAGCCAGGTCGCCAAGGATCTGCAGACCGCGGCCAAGGTCCGCGCGGCGCGGATCCTGACCGTCTACGGCGGCGTCGGCTACGAGCCGCAGTTGGACGCGCTCGCGGCCGGCGTCGACGTGGTGGTCGGTACGCCGGGCCGACTGCTCGACCTGGCCAACCGGCGCGCGCTCGACCTGTCCCACGTCAAGGTCGCGGTGCTGGACGAGGCCGACGAGATGCTCGATCTCGGCTTCCTGCCCGATGTCGAGAAGCTGCTGGCCAAGACGCCCGAGCTGCGCCAGACCCTGCTGTTCTCCGCGACGATGCCGAGCCAGATCGTCACGCTGGCCCGCCGGCACCTGCGCCACCCCGTGAACATCCGGGCCGAGCACGCCGGCGAGAACCAGACCGTCCCGGCAACCGCACAGTTCGTCTACCAGGCCCATGATCTGGACAAGCCGGAGGTGGTGGCGCGCATCCTGCAGGCCGAGGGCCGCGACCGCGCGATCATCTTCTGCCGCACCAAGCGCTCCGCACAGCGCGTCGCCGATGATCTTGCCGAGCGGGGCTTCGCGGCCGCACCGATCCACGGTGACCTGACCCAGGTGTCGCGGGAGAAGGCGCTGAAGCGGTTCCGTGAGGGTGGGGTGGATGTTCTCGTGGCGACGGATGTCGCGGCGCGCGGCATCGATGTCGGCGGCGTCACCCACGTGATCAACTACGAGTGCCCCGACGACGACAAGACCTATGTGCACCGGATCGGCCGGACCGGCCGCGCCGGCAAGTCGGGCGTCGCGATCACCTTCGTCGACTGGGCCGACCTGGCTCGCTGGAAGATGATCAACAAGACTCTCGGGTTGCCGTTCGAGCAGCCGCAGGAAACCTACTCCACGTCGGAGCACCTGTTCCACGATCTCGGCATCCCGTCCGGGACCAAGGGTCGTCTGGTGCCGGAGAAGCCGCGCGAGCGGCGCGACGAGGGCCGCGAGCGGCCGCGCGAGGAGCGTCCGCGCCGCTCCCGGAACCGTCGGCGTACCCGCAACGGCGAGCCCGTCTCCGGTCGCGACGGGACCAATCAGGACGGGACGAACCGCGACGAGACGCACCACGACGGGCCAGGTCGCGACGAGACGAATCGCGACCAGACGAATCGCGACGGGGCCGCACCTGTCGACGCGGCGACCACCGACCGGGCGACCGACGAGGCCGGCGAGGGCCAGCGGCGACGGCGGCGGCGCCGCGGTGGCCGAGGCCGCGGTCGGGGTGCCGGCGGCGACCGTCCGGCGGAATCGCCCGCCACCAGCAGCACCAACTGACCCGCTCAGTAGCGGGTCGTCCGGGTGCGGTGCCGCGGGCGGGAACGGTAGGCCGGTTCCTGCCCGCGGTTCCACAACAGGTAGTCCAGATCGGCGGCGCTGACCCGGCGGCCGGGTCCGCGATTCAGTTCGGCGGCGAGCAGCTCGACCGCGTGCACCGCGCAGGCGCGCAGCTCGACCTCGGGGGCGCTGCCCGCGGGGATGTCGGCGCCGGCGTCGATCGCGGCGGCCAGCTCGTCGTCGTAGGCGAGCAGTCCATCGGTGCGCAGCACGTGCGGCACGAGGTTGTCGGCGAAGATCGTCAGCCGGTCCAGGTCGTCGAAGCGGCCCAGGTCGCTCGGCGCGCCGTCGCGTCCCGGTACGCCGTCGAGCGCGAGAGACAGGTCGACGGCGGTGAGCTGGGCGCGCTTCCACAGATGGACCGGGCGCTCGCGTCCGTCCGGGCCGCGCCAGGTCGCGACATCACGAAACATCGGCATCGCCGCCAGCAGGCCGACCAGGCGCGCGGCGCTGCGGCCGGCCGCGGCGACCAGGGCTCTGCCGTCGCCGGCCCAGTTGGCTGTCAGCTCGGTGCCCAGCTCGTTCAGGGCGCGGGCGAAGAATGACATCAGCTCGGCCATGTCGGCGTTGTCGGATTGGCCGACGATCTCCGCGACCCGGTCGGGGGTGAGGGCGGCGAGTTCGGCCGCATCCGGCGTACCCGCGCCGAACCAGTCCTTCAGCGACGACGCGACCGTGAAGTAGCCCGACATTCCGGGACGTTTGGTCAGCCGCGGGAACCATCCCGATCCGAAGTTGATCGCGTCGAGGCAGAGCACGGCCAGCACGGTGTCGGGCTCTCTGCCGCGATAGTGGTGGTCGGCGTCGAAGGCCGGGCGGGCCCCCTCCGCGATCGGCAGCGCCGCGGCGTACTCGCCGAGCGCGTCGTCGACGATCCGCACATGCCGGGCGCCTGCGGCGACGGCGGCGCAGTCGGCGCGCACCCGGGCGAGCGGGTCGGCACCGGGCGGCGCGGCATCGATCGACACCCGGGCACCCTAACCAACCGCGCGGTAGCTTGGCCCTCATGCCGGACAACGAAGCCGCGCTCTCCATCGCGTCGGGGAGCACCGAGCAGCCGCTGCTGGACCAGACCATCCCCGCGAACCTGGCCGAGACGGTCCGCCGCTGGCCCGACCGCGACGCCCTGGTCGAATCGTTCACCGGGCGCCGCTGGACCTGGGCCGAGTTCGCCACCGACGTCGACCGGGTGGCCCGGGCCCTGCTGGCGCTCGGGCTGACCAAGGGCGATCGGCTGGGGATCTGGTCGCCGAACAGCGCCGAGTGGACGCTGACGCAGTACGCGACGGCCAGGATCGGCGTGATCGCGGTGAACATCAATCCCGCCTATCGCACCCATGAGCTCTCCTACGCGCTGAACCAGTCCGGTTGTGTCGCGGTGGTGGCAAGCCCGGCGTACAAGACCAGCGACTACCCGGCGATGATCGAATCGGTACGCCAGAACGTGCCGAGTCTGCGCCACGTGGTGATCACCGACGACGAGTCGTGGCGGGAGTTCCTGGCGGGCGCGGACGGCGTCGACGCGGGTGAGGCGGAACGGATCGCGGCGACGCTGCGGCCCGAGGACCCGATCAACATCCAGTACACCTCGGGGACCACCGGTCACCCGAAGGGTGCCACGCTGAGCCACCGCAACATCTTGAACAACGGCTACTTCACGACCGAACGGATCGGATTCACCGAGCAGGACAAGCTGGTGATCGCGCCGCCGTTCTATCACTGCTTCGGGATGGTGATGGGCAATCTCGGTTGCACCTCGCACGGGGCGACCATGATCATTCCTTCGCCGTCCTTCGACCCGGCGGCGAGCCTGCAGGCGGTGCACGACGAGCGGGCCACGGCGCTGTACGGCGTACCGACGATGTTCATCGCCGAGCTCACCCTGCCCAACTTCGCCGACTACGACCTGTCCAGCCTGCGCACCGGGATCATGGCGGGTTCGCCGTGCCCGGTCGAGGTGATGAAGCGGGTGATGACCGAGATGCACATGTCGGAGGTGTCGATCGCCTACGGCATGACCGAGACGTCGCCGGTGAGCACCCAGACCGGCGGCGACGACGATGTCGAGCGCCGGACGGCCACGGTGGGACGGGTGCACCCGCACGTGGAGATCAAGATCATCGACCCGGCCAGCGGTGAGGTGGTCCCGCGGGGCGAGGTCGGTGAGTTCTGTACCCGGGGCTACTCGGTGATGCTCGGCTACTGGGACGAGCCGGAGAAGACGGCCGAGGCCGTCGATGCCGACGGCTGGATGCATACCGGGGATCTCGGCATGATGCGCCCCGACGGGTACGTGACGATCAACGGCCGGATCAAGGACATGGTGATTCGCGGTGGGGAGAACATCTACCCGCGCGAGATCGAGGAGTTTCTCTACACCCACCCCAAGATCGCCGATGTCCAGGTGGTCGGGGTGCCCGACGAGAAGTACGGCGAGGAGCTGTGTGCGTTCGTGCAGCTGCGCGACGGCGAGAACGAGCTGAGCGCGGAAGACGTCGCAGCGTTCAGCGAGGGCAAGCTGGCCCGGTTCAAGATCCCCCGGTATGTGCTGGTCGTCGACGAGTTCCCGATGACCGTGACGGGCAAGATCAGGAAGGTCGAGATGCGCGCCGACGCGGCGCAGCAGCTCGGGCTGGCCTGACAACTCGGGCCGGCCTGTTTGCGCGCGAGCGCCCTCAGGACGCAGCGCACTCCGGCCAGTGCCCGATGTCGATGGTCACCACCG
This sequence comes from Naumannella cuiyingiana, assembly GCF_013408305.1. Classification (NCBI taxonomy): domain Bacteria; kingdom Bacillati; phylum Actinomycetota; class Actinomycetes; order Propionibacteriales; family Propionibacteriaceae; genus Naumannella; species Naumannella cuiyingiana. The sequence goes on from NZ_JACBZS010000001.1 coordinate 438,195, forward strand.
GACGTGGCTGGGCCGCGCGTGTCATCGGCCGGGCGCGGGCGGGCCGAATGGCGGCAGCGTGCGGCAGCCAGAGGGCCGGCGGCGGCTCCGAGACATGCACCTGACCGCTCGGCGACTCGGTGATCACGCGCAGGGCCGATCCCGCACGGTCCCAATCCGGCATCGCACGCACCCGATTGCACCGCGCGCACAGTCCCTGGGCGTTGTCGGACCCGGTCGGGCCGCCCCGCGCCCACGGCACGATGTGGTCGATGTCGCGGATGGCACCGTCACACCAGGGCGTCCGGCAGACCTGGTCGCGCGCGATCACCAGCCGCCGCACCGACCGTGGGAAGAGCCGTCGCCGCTGATCGATCTCCGAGACCCGGCCGGTCGGCGGATCGGTCCACAGCCGCCGCAACCACACCTTGGCGCGCGAGGCCCACACCAGCTCGCGAGCCGCCCCGGCCGCCACCGGGCCGAACCCCGGCACGACCGCAGCGGGACCGTCGCGCATCTCCTGCGGCGCAATTCCCTCGCGCTCCGTCGCCGGAGCTAGCGGAGGATCGGCGGGGACGGCCGGGCCGAGCAGCGCACCGTCGGTCATCACCAGTTGGATCTCGACCGGGACCTCGGGCGCTGCCGCCTGACCGGTCACCCTCTCGACAAGGGCATCGGCGCGACACTGCTGGCGGCTCCGTGCGTCTCCCGAAGCCTGCGCCCGGTCGGCCGCGCGATCCAGCGCCGCGTGCACGGCGACGCCCTGGGCGAGCGGCAGCAGGGCGCTCAGATGCACCATCGCGTTCTCCGCCGGGCGGATCGACACGTAGCGGCCCTCCTCGGCTGCGGTGCTCCAGCGCCGGGCGACCTCGGGCTCGGCCGCATAGGCCAACGCCCGCGCCGCCTTCTCGAGTTGCCGCGGCGATTGCTGCGCGGCCACCGGGTCGGCGCCGCCGCACAGCTGGGCATCGATCGCCGCGCGATCGGCCGGCTGGCACGCCGCCGTGGCTGCTGCCAGCCGGGTCACCGCGAATTCCGACAATCGTCCGACCGCGAACAGAGCGCCGGCGGCCGGAAGCTCGGCGGCGATCGTCTTCGCCAGTTGCAGGTGCCGCGAGCCCGCGCAGGGCGACTCGTGCCGCGCCAGGCCGATCTGGTCGGCGATCCCGCGACCGAGACGACTCGCCGGAACCCCGGCGGCCTCCTGCTCGGCCAGCAGCAGCTCCTCCGCCCGCACGCTCAACCTGGCCTGCGCGGCCGCCGCCGCGTTCTTGATCAACTCGAGCTGCTCGATCAGCACCATCAGCTCCCCTGGCGAATCGGCATCGAGCAAGGGCAACCTCGCCAGAAAGGACGCACAATCATCAGCTGCCCGGACATGGTCTGCCCGGACTTCGTGCGCCGAGATCCCCCGATCCATGCACCCATACTAATCGCACATTTATTCGAATGCAAGCCCTTCCGAACACCCACGGGCCCACATCTGAGATCCACAACCACCTGTTGGGTGGCGATGAGGGTGTTCACGACGTCACTCTGATGGGGTATGTCTCCGACCTTGCGCCTTGGTGGTGGCGTCTCAGGCGAATGCTCGCCGAAGTGCGTCGACCTCTCCGCGGAGTTCACCTGCATCGATCGCCTGATCGACGGTGAGCGCGCCGGCGACGAGGCCGACGACGGTTTCGGCGTCGGCCGCCAGAACGGTCTCCGGTAGATGGTCGTCGCCGACGCGCGTTGTCGAGCCGTCCGCGTCGATCCGGAGAATGATGAGCAGGCCCTCCACTTCGAAGCCGACCTCCACGGGCGGCGTTGCCGTTCTCCCGCGGAGGATGGCTGGCAAGGCAAGAGTCAGCCATCGTGGCCGGAACTCGTCGTCACCCCGCCCGGCGGCGAGCAGAGGGACACCCCATCGCCCCAAAGCCTCCATCGGCTCCTGGAGTTCCGCCCCCCATCGCGTCAGTCCATAAAGAACGCCCGCGTCTCCCAGCACTCGCTCCACGACACCGGCTTCTTCCAGCGTCCGCAGCCGTTCGGCCAGGAGATTGCTCGCCACGCCCGGCAGGGAGGCTTTCAGCTCGCCGTATCGCAGGGGCCCGGGCAGTAGCTCGCGCACGATCAGGAGGTTCCAGCGGTCTCCAACGATGTCGAGCGCGCGCGCCAGTCCGCAGAACTGCCCGTAGCTCCGACGCGACAATGCGTTGACTTTTTCAACCATACTTGATTATATCAAGCACACGTCATCGTTGCCAGGACTGCCGCGCCCTGGCTATCAGGGAGGTATGTGGCATGGACATCAGTTGGCTTGGTGCACTCCTAGCGTTCGTCGCGGGAATGGTCGTGGCGATGGTCTGGTACTCGAAGGGTGCCATCGCCGACGCCTGGGAAGCGATGACAGGAATCACGCCGGAGAAGAACAAACCTGTCCGAACGCGGAACCTGATCCTGCTCGCCGTGTCCAACGCCGCGACCACTATCGGGCTCGCGTTCGCCGTCGGGCTCACGTCCGCGGCGACCGGCAACGACTCCGTGTGGATGGCCGTGACGGTTGGGGCCGTCGCTTGGCTGACATTGTCCGCATCGACCCTTCTTCAGCACAACTCATTCGAACAGAAGCCTCTGAAGCTGACGACCATCAACACCGGCTATCAACTGGCGCTGTTCCTCGCGATCACGCTGGTGCTGGGACTCTTCTAGGCATGTCGATCCACGACGGGATCAGCACATCCTTGCGCTGAGCGTGGGTTCCAGCCCGAGTTCGTCGATCGGCGACAAGCCACGCAGGCGTAGCCACAAGAATGCGGCACACGTCGCGGCGCGCGCGTGAGCGAAGGTTGTCCCGAACCTCCGGCACACACCAGACTGAGCTCCTTCCGACATCCACGAGGGACCGGCATGATCCTGCCCAAGGTGCGCGATCCGCGGCTGATCACCGTCCGCCGCGGCGGGACGCTGACGGACGCCGACCATCGGTTGCTGGCGCTCTGGGCGGCGGACTGCGCCGAACACGTGTTGCCCCTCTTCGAGCAGGAGCGGCCCGACGACCAGCGGCCCCGCGGGGCGATCGAGGCAGCGCGCGCGTGGGCCCGGGGCGAGTTGCCGATGATGCGGGCCCGTGCGGCGGGCGGCCACGCGATGGGTGCCGCGCGCCCGCTGGCGGGCGCCGCCCGGTTCGCCGCCCATGCGGCCGGCCAGGCGGCCTGCGTCGGTCACGTCGCCGAGCACGACCTGGGCGCCGCGGCGTACGCCATCCGCGCCGCAGCCGATGCCCGCCCGACCGAACCGGACGCGGCCCGCGCCGAGCGTGACTGGCAGCGCGGCCGACTGCCCGAGGCGGTCCGCGCCCTGGTGATCACCGACCAGGCCGCCCGCAACGACATCTGCTGGTACGCCTTCTCCGACTGACCACCCAGCCGCGCTGCCACACTGGCGACATGACGACATCGGTCACGCTTCCCCTCGACCTCACGGTCTTCGACGATCGTTTCGCGGTACGCCACGATCGCGTTCTCACCCGCCTGTGGACGGGCGGCCGGTGGCTGGAGGGACCGGTACACGTGCCGACGGCCCGAATGCTGATCTTCAGCGACATCCCGAACGACCGGGTACTGCGCTACGACGAGGTCACCGGCGAGGTGACGACCTTCGCCGCGCCGGCCGGGTTCGCCAATGGCCATCGCCTCGATTCCTGCGGGCGGCTGCTGACCTGCGAACACGGCGCCCGCCGGGTCACCCGCACCGAACCCGACGGATCGGTCACCATCCTCGCCGACGCGATCGACGGCTCCCGCCTGAACAGCCCGAACGACGTCACCACGTCCCCGGACGGCGCCATCTGGTTCACCGACCCCAGTTACGGCATCCTCGATCATCACGAGGGACATGCGGCCAGCTCCGAGATCGGCTCCAACGACGTCTACCGGATCGCCCCGAACGGTACGCCGACGCGCGCGATCGACAGCCTCACCGCCCCGAACGGCATCGCCTTCTCCCCCGACGCCTCGGTGCTCTACGTCACCGACAGCGAGACCGACACCCTGCACGCCTTCGACCATGATCACGGCAGGCTGACGAACGCCCGGACGCTGGCCACCTCGACCGACGGCACCTTCGACGGATTCCGTGTCGACGACGCCGGCCGGATCTGGACCAGCGCCGGCGCCGGCGTCGATGTCTACGACGCCGACGGCACCCGACTGGCCCGCATCGGGCTGCCCGAAACCGTGTCCAATGTGGCCTTCGGCGGCTCCCGGCGGACCGACCTCCACATCACCGCGACGACCTCGCTGTATGTGATCAAGGTCGGCGCGCGCGGGCTCTGGCCGGGCTGATCAGAAGTTGATCAGGATTCGCGCACCTCGCTGCGATCGCCCGACCACAAGACATGGAAGCTGCCCTCGTCGTCGGTCCGCCGATAGGTGTGCGCGCCGAAGAAGTCGCGCTGCAACTGGGTCAGCGCCGCCGGCAGCCGCGGGCTGCGCAACGCGTCGTAGTAGGCCAGCGAGGTCGCGAAGGCGGGCACCGGCACCCCGGAGTAGACCGCCGCGGCGACCACCCGTCGCCAGCCCTGCTGCGCCTTGCCCAGCGACTCGGCGAAGACCGGCGCCCCGAGCAACGAGACCAGGCCCGGGTCATCGGCGTACGCCTGCGTGATCGTGCCCAGGAACCGCGCCCGGATGATGCAGCCGGCGCGCCAGATCCGGGCGATCTCGCCGGGATGGATCTCCCAGCCGTACTTCCCCGCGCCGGCCGCGATCTCGTCGAAGCCCTGCGCATAGGCGATGATCTTGGCCGCATGGAGCGCGCCGCGGATGTCGGCGAGAAACACCCGCGGATCCTCGACCCGAACCGGGCGCTCCGGACCGGGCAGTTCCTGCCCGATCGCGCGGCGCGCGGGGTCGGATGACAGCGAGCGGGCGAAAACGGCCTCCGCGATCCCGGACACGGGTACGCCGAGATCGAGCGCGTTCTGCACGGTCCAACTGCCGGTCCCCTTGGCCCCGGCGGCATCCAGCACCTTGTCGATCAACGGGCCGCCGCCGCGCGGATCGTCCTGCCGCAGCACCTGCGCGGTGATCTCGATCAGGTAGGAATCGAGCTCACCGGCATTCCACTCGTCGAAGACATCGGCGATCTCGGCCGGGGTCATTCCCAGGATGCGCCGCATCAGGTCGTAGGCCTCGCCGATCAGTTGCATGTCGGCGTACTCGATGCCGTTGTGCACCATCTTCACGAAGTGTCCGGCGCCGTCGGTGCCGACGTGGGTGACGCACGGCTCGCCGTCCTCGGGCGCCCGCGCCGCGATCGTCTGCAGGATCGGCCCGAGGGTGGCATAGCCCTCCGCACTCCCGCCCGGCATCAGCGACGGCCCGAGCAGCGCGCCCTCCTCGCCGCCGGAGATCCCGCAGCCGACGAAGTTGATGCCGCGTGCGCGCAGCTCGCGCTCGCGTCTGATCGTGTCGCGGAAATCGGCATTGCCGCCATCCACGATGATGTCGCCCGGCTCGAAGACATCGGCCAGCTCGTTGATCACCGCGTCGGTCGGGGCGCCCGCCTTGACCATGATCACGGCCGTCCGCGGACGGGCCAGCGCGTCGGCGAAGTCCTGCGCGGTCCGGGCGACCACGAATCCGGCGTCGGGGTGGTCGGCCGCCAGCCGTTCGGCCTTCTCGGTGGTCCGGTTGTGGATCGCGACGGTATTGCCCTCCCGGGAGGCCAGATTGCGGGCCAGGTTCGAGCCCATCACCGCCATCCCGGTGACGCCGATATTGGCCCGCCCCTTCGCACCCGGTTCTGTGCCGGCCGGTTCGCTGCCGGGGTCCTGTTCGCTCATCGGGTTCCTTCGTCAGGGTTACGCTGCGCGACGAATCTACCCGGCCAGCTCCCGGCCGACCGCACGCAGTTCATCGATGACATGACGCACGACCACCCTACGGGCGACCTCCGGCCGGGCCAGCGCACTGACCGTGCGCCCGGTCGGTACGCCGGCCAGCGGCCGCAGCACCAGCTCAGCACCCGCCCGGGTGCTGAACCGCGGCAACAGCCCGATGCCATGACCGCCGATCACCAACGCCTCGACGAGCCGGTTGTCCAGCACCCGCTGCACCACGCGGACCCGGGCGCCGGTCCGCTCCTCGACGGCGAGCCGGACATCGTCGAACGGATACCCCATCGGTACGCCGACCCAGGGCTCGTCGACCAGATCGGCCGGCGCCAGGCTGTCCCGCGCGGCGAGCGGGTGGCCGACGGGCAGCGCCACGTCGAGCGGCTCCCGGAGGAGATCCACCCGGCTCAGCCGCGACCATTCGGGGAGGGGCCGCGCGCCCATCCGGTGACCGATCACGATGTCGTGGTCGCGCGCCAGCTCGGCGTACCCCGCCTCGGCGACGTCGCGATCGTGGATCCGCACGGTGACCGGTCCCTCGGCCAGCCGTCCGAACAGCCCCGGCAGCAGCATCGCCGCCGCGCTGGGCACACAGGCCACCCCGACCTCGCCGCCGACCGCCCCGCGGAACTCCTCGAACCGGGCCTCGACGCCCGCCAGCGCGCTCGCCACCTCGACCGCGCCGTCGGCGAGCAGTTCGCCGGCCCGGGTCAGTCGCAGGCCGCGCCCCGCCGGCTCGACCAGCGGCACGCCCAGGTCGCGCTCGGCGGCGCGCAGTTGCTGGGACACCGCCGACGCGCTGACCCGCAGCGCGCGTGCGGTCGCTCCCACGGTCCCGCGTTCGGCGAGCTCGCGGAGCAGCATTAGGTGCCGGACTTCCATGAAGGCATGCTAAACACAATGGTCATGAATTGGCGCTTGTCCTGAACAGTGGCGCGCGATTGACTCGGCGCCATGAACACCCGCGACCGCCTGTTGGCCAGCTCCGTCGCCGTCATCTGGGGCCTCAACTTCCTGGCGATCCACCTCTCGCTGGAACAGTTCCCGCCGTTCTTCCTGGTCGCGCTGCGCTTCACCATCCTGGCCGTGCCGACCATCGTGCTGGTCCCCCGCCCGCGGGTCCCCGTGCGCTACCTGATCGGCTACGGCCTCGGCTTCGGCACCCTGCAGTTCCTCTTCCTCTATCTCGCCATGGCCACCGGCATGCCGACGGGTCTCGCCTCGCTGGTGCTGCAGTCCTCTGCCCCGTTCACCGTGCTGCTCGGCGCCACCCTGCTCCGGGAACGGCTGACCCGCGATCAGGTGATCGGGATCATCGCCGCGGTGCTCGGGCTGTGCATCGTCGGCAGCCAGCAGGCGGGCACCGCCGCCATGCTCCCCTTCCTGCTCACCCTGTGCGGCGGGCTCGGCTGGGCATTCGGCAACCTGTGCAGCCGGCTCGCCCGGCCGGAGAAGCCACTGCGGCTGACGATGTGGATGTCCGTCGTGCCCCCGCTGCCCATGCTTGCCGTCTCGCTGATCGTCGAGGGCCCGGCCCGGATCGCCGCCTCCGCGACCGGGCTCGGCTCGGCCACCGGGCTCCTCGCCCTGGCCGGTCTGGCCTACACCGTGATCATCGGGACGGTGCTCGGCAGCGGAATCTGGACCTGGCTGCTCAGCCGCCATCCCGCCAGCCGGATCGCGCCGTTCTCGATGCTGGTGCCGCTCGTCGGCCTGTCCACCGCCTGGCTCACCCTGGGCGAGGCGCTGACCTGGATCGAGATCGTCGGCGCCCTGGTCGTCGTCACCGGCGTCGCGCTCGGCTCCGGCGCCCTAGGGTATCGGCGTGAGCGAACCCAGCGAGCCGAGCCGCGTGTGCCACAGCGATCCGGATGACCGGCGCTGGTCCGATGCGGCGATGGGCCTGCTGCGCGCGGATGCGCAGCGTTCGGCAGACACCCATCTGATCAAGGTCGACCTGGGCGACCCCGATCACCAGCTCTACCTCAAGGACGAGTCCACCCACCCCAGCGGCAGCCTGAAACACCGGCTGGCCCGCTCGTTGTTCCTGCACGCGCTCGCGAACGGCTGGCTGCGACCCGGAGCCCCGGTGATCGAGGCGTCCAGCGGATCGACCGCCGTCAGCGAGGCCTACTTCGCGCGGATGCTCGGCGTACCGTTCATCGCGGTGATGCCCCGTTCGACCTCGCCGGCAAAGGTGGCCCTGATCGAGCGCGAGGGTGGGCGCTGCCACTTCGTCGACGATCCCGCCGCCCTGGGCGCCGAGTCGCAGCGCCTGGCCACCGAGCTGGGCGGGCACTTCATGGACCAGTTCACGATGGCCGAGCGCGCCACCGACTGGCGCGGCAACAACAACATCGCCGAGTCGATCTTCGCCCAGCTCGCGGCCGAGCCGCATCCGGTGCCGGCCTGGATCGTGGTCGGCGCGGGCACCGGTGGTACCAGCGCGACGATCGGCCGCTATCTGCGCTACCGCCGCCTGCCCACCCGGCTCTGCGTGGTCGACCCGGAGGGCTCGGCATTCTTCGCCGGCTACCGCGACGCCGATCCGACCGCCCGCGAGACCGGGTCGCGGATCGAGGGCATCGGCCGGCCGCGGGTCGAGCTGAGCTTCGTCTCCCAGGTGATCGACCAGATGATCAGGGTGCCGGATGCCGCGTCGGTGGCGGCCACGCGGTGGATCTCCGAACGACTCGGCCGGCGAGTCGGCGGCTCCACCGGCACCAACATCGTCGGCGTCGCGATGATCATGGCGCAACTGCGCGCGGCCGGCAGCACCGGTTCGGTGGTCTCGCTGATCTGCGATCCGGGCGATCGCTATGCAGAAACGTACTTCGACGACACCTGGGTACGCTCGCACGGGCTCGACCCGGCGCCGTGGTCAGACTGGCTGGACCGGCGCCTCGGCGGCTGAGCCCTCCGCACCGAACAGCCGGCGATAGGCCGCGGGCGAGGTCGTGCAGGAGCCGAGATCGTGATCGACCTTGCCGGTGCCGTGATGATCACTGGAGCCGGTCGCGACGATCCCGAGCCGGGCGGCCAGCGCGTGCAGCTCGGCGCGGGCCTGCTCGTCGTGATCATGGTGATCGGCCTCCAGCCCGTCCAGGCCGTGCTCGGCGACCAGCGCGGTGATCACCTCCGGCGGCAGCGCCGTGCGGCTCTCCCGTGCCCACGGATGGGCCAGCACCGCACGGCCGCCGGCGTCGTGCACGAGGTCGATCGCCCGCGCCAGCTCCGTGGCGTACCGATCGACGTGCGCGGGGCCGCCGTCGCGCAGCCAGCGGTCGAAGGCCTCGGTGCGGTCGGCGACGTACCCGGCGGCCACCAGGGCGTCGGCGATGTGCGGCCGGCCGATCGCCGACGCACCGTCGGCCTGCGCCTCGACCTGCTCCCGGGTGAGTCGCACCCCCAGGGCGGCGAGCCGCTCCAGGACCGGACCGACCCGGTCCGCCCGCCCGGAGCGGATCCGGGCCAGCTCGGCGGCGAGGGCGGGGTGGGCAGGGTCGGCGCCGTAGGCCAGCAGGTGCACCGAGGCGCCGTCGCGGCGGGCCGACATCTCCATCCCGGGCACGAATCCGATCCCGAGCCGCCGTGCCGCCCCGGCCGCCTCGGCCAGGCCGTCGAAGGTGTCGTGATCGGTCAGGGCGACGACGTCGAGACCGGCGGCCGCGGCCGCCGCAATGAGATCCGCGGGGGCATCGGTCCCGTCGGAGACCGCGGAGTGGGTGTGCAGGTCGATCCGCATGCGCGCGTCAGGCCGGGGTCCGCAGCAGCGAACGCACGATCCGCAGCCCCACCGACACGCGGGCAAGGTCGGCGGGTCCGTCGCAGATCGCGACCAGCGTGGAGACGTCCTCGTCGATGTCGCCGTGCGCCCGGGTCCAGCTCTCCACCGCCGCCTCCGGCCCGCCGCCGTCTGCGGCCTGCAGCGCCTCGCTGGTCAGTTGGGCATGCAACTGGTGCAGGTCGTCGCGCAGCGCGCCGCGGGCCATCGTCGCCCACCGGTCGTCGCGCGGCAGCTCGGCAATACGGCTGCCGAGCAGATCGAGATTGAGCTGCTGGCCGAGCGCGAAATGCGCCCGCGCCACCTCCGTCGCGTCGCGTCCCAGCGCCTGCGCGGTCTGCACGATGCCGAGCGACTGGTAGAGCACGTCGGAGCCGGCGACGACCGATGCCAGTTCCTCGGGCAGGCCGTCGTCGAGGTAGCGCTGCCGGCGTTCGGCATAGCGCGCCTGCTCGCGCCCGGTCAGCAGGTCGGGCAGGACGGCGGCGATCTCGGCGACACCGTCGCGGAACTGCCCGATGGCAGCGGTCACGTCGATGGGCGCGCGCCGGTTGTTCAGGATCCAACGGGTGCCGCGCTCGGCGAGCGCCCGCAACTCCATCCTGGCCCGGGTCTGCAGACCGGCGTCCACCTTGTTGTCCAGGTGCCGCAGCCGCGTCTCGTGGGCGCCGACCGCGAAGATCGCCCGGGACGCGAGCTGCGCGCGGAAGACGTCGGCGGCCCGCGCACCGGTCTCGCCGGACAGGCGATGGTAGGCGCTGATCCCGGCGGAGTTGACGAACCGGTTCACCGCGACGGTGGTGATGATCTCCCGCGCCAGCCGGTGGCGGGGCATCTGGTCGGCGTACCCCTCGCGCAGCCGCTGGGGGAAGTACTGGACCAGCCGGTCGGCGAGGTAGGGATCATCGGGCAGGTCGGAGGCGCCGATCTCGTCGGCCAGGACGATCTTGGTCCAGGCCAGCAGGGTCGCGAGCTCGGGCGCGGCGAGGCCCTCCCCGGCCTGCCGGCGGCGCTGCATCTCGCGGGTGCCCGGCAGCGACTCGAGTTCGCGGTCGATCAGGCCCTGACGCTCCAGGCGGCGCATCCAGTCCTCGTGCACCTGGATCATCCCGGGCGCATACAGCGCGGCATTGGCCAGGGCGAGGTTCTGGTCGTAGTTGTGGTCGAGCACCAGATCGGCGACCTCGTCGGTCATCGATGCCAACAACTCGTTGCGCTCCGCCTCGGCCAGCCGGCCGGCCTCCACCTCGCCGGACAACAAGATCTTGATGTTCACCTCGTTGTCGGAGGTGTCCACGCCGGCGGAGTTGTCGATGAAGTCGGTGTTGATCCGACCCCCCGCCCGGGCGTACTCGATGCGTCCCCGCTGGGTCAGGCCCAGGTTTCCGCCCTCGCCGACGGCCCGCGCCCGCAGCTCTGCGCCATTGACCCGGACGGCGTCGTTGGCCCGGTCGCCGACCTCGGCGTGGGTCTCGGCCTCGGCCTTCACGTAGGTGCCGATGCCGCCGTTCCACAGCAGGTCGACCGGGGCCTTCAGGATGGCGGTGATCAACTCCTCCGGGTTCAGCGCCGTCACCTCGTCGTCGATCCCGAGGGCTGCCCGCATCTGCTCGGTGATGGTGATCGACTTCGCGGTACGCGGGAACACGCCGCCGCCCTCGCTGATCAGGGAGGTGTCGTAGTCCGCCCAGCTCGACCGGGGCAACTCGAACATCCGGGCCCGCTCGTCCCACGAGCTGGCCGCGTCGGGATCCGGGTCGACGAAGATGTGTCGGTGATCGAAGGCCGCGATCAGCCGGATGTGCTTGCTGAGCAGCATTCCGTTGCCGAACACGTCGCCCGACATGTCCCCCACGCCGACCGCGGTGAAGTCGGTGTTCTGACAGTCGATGCCCATCTCCCGGAAGTGCCGGACCACGGACTCCCAGGCACCGCGGGCCGTGATGCCCATCGCCTTGTGGTCATAGCCGACCGAACCGCCCGAGGCGAAGGCGTCGCCGAGCCAGAAGCCGCGCTCCAGCGCGATGGCGTTCGCCACATCGGAGAAGGTCGCGGTGCCCTTGTCGGCGGCGACCACCAGATAGGGGTCGTCGCCGTCGTAGCGGACCACCCGGTCCGGCGCGACCACCTCGCCGCCGACGATGTTGTCGGTGACATCGAGCAGGCTGGTGATGAAGGTGCGGTACGCGGCCTTGCCCGCCTCGAACCAGGCTCCGCGATCGGCCGCGGGATCGGGCAGTTGCTTGGCATAGAAGCCGCCCTTGGCGCCGACCGGCACGATCACGGTGTTCTTCACCATCTGCGCCTTGACCAGGCCGAGCACCTCGGTGCGGAAGTCCTCGGGTCGATCCGACCAGCGCAGGCCGCCGCGGGCCACCGGGCCGAAGCGCAGGTGCACGCCCTCGACCTGCGGTGCGCTGACGAAGATCTCGTACGCCGGGCGCGGTTGCGGCAGCATCGCGAGCTCTCGCGGCAAGACCTTGAAGGCGAGCGCGGGCCGGTCCGGCCGGAACGCGTTGGTGCGTACCGTCGCCGCGATCACCGCGAGGAAGGACCGCAGGATGCGGTCGGAGTCCAGGCTGACCACCTCGTCCAGCGCCGCCGAGATCCGTTCGGTGATCTGCGCCGTCGCCGCCTCGCGGTCGGCCGCCGGGGCGTCGGGATCGAAGCGGGCCCGGAACAGCGCGACCAGGTCGGCGGCGATCGCCGACTGCGCGAGCAGCGCGTTGGCGATGTAGCTCTGCGAATAGGTCGAGCCGGCCTGCTGCAGGTAGCGGGAGATGCCGCGCAGCCAGCTCACCTCCTGCCAGGTCAGGCCGGCCCGGGTGACCAGACCGTTCAGCGGGTCGGCCTCGGTACGCCCGTTGTAGGAGGCGGCGAAGGCCTCGGTGAACCGTTCCCGCGCCTGCGGGGACCACGCCGGCCCCGCGACCGCCTCGGCCCCGCCCGGCACGGCGAGACCGAATTCGTAGATCATCGCCTTGCCGCCGTCGTCGAAGCGCAGGGTGTAGGGGTACTCGTCCAGCACGTCGACACCGAGCAGCGACAGGTGCGGCAGCACCTTCGACAGCGCGATCGAGTCGCCGCGGCGGAACACCTTGAGTCGCAGGTCCGCCTCGTCGGTCGGCTCGTCGGGAGCGTAGAGGGCCATCGACATCTCGCCCTCGCCGGGGGCCAGCGCGCTGATCGCGGTCAGGTCCTGCACGGCCTGGCGGGCGCTGAAGTCCTCCTTGTAGCTCTCGGGCAGGGCACCGGTCAGCGCGGTCAGCCGGTCCGCCTCGGCATTGCCGGTGAGCTGGTCGGTCAGGTCGTCGTCCCAGGCCCGGGTCGCCGCGGTCAGCAGATCGCCGAGCCGCTCGACGTCCACCTCGCCGAGCGGGCGGCCGGCGGGCATCCGGACCACGAAGTGCAGCCGGGCCAGCACGCCCTCGCCCACCCGCGCCGAGAAGTCGACGGACTCGCCCCCGAGCTCGTCGCGCAGCAGGTGCTGCATGCGCTTGCGTACCTCGGTGTTGTAGCGGTCGGTCGGCAGGTAGACGAGCAGCGACAGGAACCGTCCGTAGGCATCGGGCCGGCTGAACACCGTGACGCGTCGGCGGTCCTTGAGCCGGGAGATCCGCTCGATGATCGGGGCAAGATCGTCCGCACGGGTCTGGAACAGCTCGTCGCGCGGGTAGTTGTCGAGCGCGGCGAGGATCGCCATCGCCCCGTGGCTGGTGCGCTCGTAGCCGCTCTCGGCGATGATCTGGTCGACCTTGTCCTTGAGCACGGGAATGTGCAGCACCGAGTCCGAATAGGCCGATGCGGCGAACAGGCCGAGGAAGCGTCGCTCGCCGACCACCGAGTCGCCGTCGAAGCGCCGGATGCCCACGTAGTCGAGGTACGCCGGGCGATGCACGGTCGCGGTCTCGTCGTCCTTGGTGATCACCAGCAGGTCGGCGGGCCCGTCGGCCGGCGGTAGCGCGCCGAACCGGCCCGCCGCGGCCTGGTCGGAGCGCAGGATGCCGAGCCCGGTGCCCTGGACCGGGGTGTAGCCGGTGCCGTCGAAATCGTAGTCGCGATAGCCGAGGAAGGTGAAATGATCATCCGCCAGCCAGTCCAGCAGCTTGATCGCCTGCTCGCGCTCGGCCGCGCGCGGACCGTCGCCCCCCGCCGCGACCAGCTCCGACATCGTGTCGGCGACCCGCTCGGCCATCCGCGGCCAGTCGGCCACCGACTCCGAGACATCGGTCAGCACGGCACGCAGCCGGTCGGTGAGGCGTTCGCTCAGGGCCTCCAGGGATTCGCCGCTCGGCGGTCGGCGTACCTCCAGATGCATCCAGGACTCCGCCACCGCATTCGGATCGCCCTCGGCCTCGGCGTGGGTGATCACCTCGTAGAGCTTGCCGGTGATGTCGCGGCGTACCACGAACTGCGGGTGGAAGACCTCGCGGATGGCCCAGCCCTGGGCCAGCACCTCCGAGGTCACCGAGTCGACCAGGAACGGCTTGTCGTCGGTGACGATCTGGATCACGGTCGCGCCGCCGGCAGACCAGCCCTCGGCCCCCGCCTCCGGGGTGGCCACCGAGACGACCGAACGGCCGACCGGGCGCTCCAGCGCCAGCTCGTAATGGCTGGCGACCAGGCCGAGCAGGTCGTCGACATCGCGGTCGACAACGTCATCGGCGTCGACATGGCGGAAGTAGTGACCGAGGAACACCTGGACCCGCTCGGGGTCGCCGCCGAGCTGGGCCGCCCGCTCGGCACCGGACTCGGCCAAGCTCCGGATCCGCGACGATTTTTCCCGTTCGGACTCTGACTGCACCGCGGTCACGACACTCCGTTCCTTGCTGTGACGGGGACGACACCGGCCCCGGCCACCCACCCTATCCCCGCCGTCTCATCTGCTGGACCTGGGGCGAGGGCACGGCGGGCGCGTGTCGGGCCGCCGCCTGATGCGCCATAGTGAGGCCCATGCAGATCACCTCATCCGCGACCTTCGCCGCCACCCCCGACCGCGTCTTCGCCATGTTGACCGACGAGGGCTATCTGGCCGAGCTGTGCCGGGCGAGCGACGCGTCGGACTTCGAGACCTCGGTGGAGGGCAACCACACCCGGATGAGCCGACAGTTGCCGGCGCCGCCCGAGGCCGCGCGGTTCACCGGCCCGACGCTGACCGTGGTCGAGGAGATCGCCTGGGGCGAGGCCGGGCCCGATGGTTCGCGCACCGGCCGGCTCGAGCTCACGGTGCCGGGCCAGCCCGTACAGCTCACCGGCCAGACCAAGATCATCCCCGACGGCGACCGCACCCGGGTCGATGTCGCCGGTGACCTGAAGGTCAAGATCCCACTGGTCGGCGGCAAGCTGGAGAAGGCCGCCGCGCCCGCCGTGCTCGAGGGCATCAAGCTGCAGCAGGACGTCGGCAACCGCTGGCTGGCCTGAGCCGAGCTCAGACCATGTGCGGGAGCCGAGCTCAGACCATGTGCGGGAGCCGAGCTCAGACCATGTGCGGGAGCCGAGCTCAGCCCATGTGCGGGTAGGCCTCGGCGGTCGGCGGGACGAAGGTCTCCTTGATCGCGCGCGGGCTGACCCAGCGGGCGAGGTTCCACATCGAGCCGGCCTTGTCGTCGGTGCCCGAGGCGCGCGCCCCGCCGAACGGCTGCTGACCGACGACGGCGCCGGTCGGCTTGTCGTTGATGTAGAAGTTGCCGGCGGCCTGGCGCAGCGCCTCCCTCGCCTGGTCGATGGCGGCGCGGTCCGTCGCGATCACCGCCCCGGTGAGGCCGTAGGGCGAGGTCTGGTCGACCAGCTCCAGCGTCTCGGCGTACCGATCGTCGTCGTAGACGTAGATGCCGAGGATCGGGCCGAAGTACTCGGTGGTGAAGATCTCGGCCTCCGGGTTGTCGGAGGTGATGATCGTCGGGCGGACGAAGAAGCCCTCGGAGTCGTCGTAGCGGCCCCCGGCCACGACCTCGCAATCGGCCGCCGTGTTGGCCGCATCGATCGCCGCCTTGTGCTTGGCGAACGCGCGCTCGTCGATCACCGCGGAGGTGAAGTTGGCAAGATCACGAACATCGCCGACGGCCAGCGCATCGGTACGCCGGGCGAGCTCGTCACTGATCTTGTCCCACACGCCGCGCGCCACATAGGCGCGCGAGGCGGCCGAACACTTCTGCCCGGAGTACTCGAAGGCGCCGCGGATCAGCGCGGTGATCACGGTCGCGGGATCGGCGCTCGGGTGCGCGACCACGAAGTCCTTGCCACCGGTCTCCCCCACGATCCGCGGATAGGCCCGGTAATGATCAAGATTGTCGCCGATCTCGCGCCACAGCTTCTTGAACGTGGCGGTCGATCCGGTGAAGTGCAGGCCGGCGAACCCCGGGTCCGTCAGGGCCACCGACGACACGTCGATCCCGTCGCCCGGCAACAGATTGATCACCCCCGGCGGGAGGCCGGCCGCCTCCAGCAGCCGCATGGTGAAGTGCGCCGCGAACTGCTGGGTCGGGCTCGGCTTCCACAACACGACATTGCCCATCAGCGCGGGTGCGGTCGGCAGGTTGCCGGCGATCGCGGTGAAGTTGAACGGCGTGATCGCGTAGACGAAGCCTTCCAGCGGGCGATAGTCGAGCTGGTTCCAGACACCGGGCGAGCTGATCGGCTGCTCGGCGATGAGCTGCTCGCCGAAGGCGACATTGAACCGCCAGAAGTCGATCAGCTCACAGGCCGCGTCGATCTCGGCCTGCTGGATCGTCTTGCCCTGACCGAGCATGGTGGCGGCGTTCAGGGTGTCGCGCCACGGGCCGGCCAGCAGATCGGCGGCACGCAGGAAGACCGCGGCCCGTTCGTGATACGGCGTCGCGGCCCATGCCGGGGCCGCCGCGGCCGCGGCGGCGATCGCCGCACGGGCGTCCTCGGCGCTGGCGTTGGCGCTGCGCCCCAACACGTGCGAGCGGTCCGACGGCATCGTCACCTCGAACGGCTCGCCGCCGGGCATCCGCTGCTCGCCGCCGATGGTCGCGGTCAGCTCGACCGGCTCCGCGCTCGCCAGCTCCTTCAGCCGCGCCTCCAGGCTGTCTCGCTCCGGCGATCCCGGGGCGTAGCCGCGGACCGGTTCGTTGACGGGCTCGGGAACGGTGACGATCGCATCCATGCTCGCAGGATAACGCGGCGGCGCGGGCTCACCCCGTCTTGGCATCGCCCGATCCGGCGGCCTGTTCGCGGCGCTTCTTGGCGGCGTCCACCGAGGCCCGCAGCGCGGCCACCAGGTCCACCACCTCGGCCGCGTCGGCCCCCTCGGTCTCGCCCTCCTCGGTCGGCATCGGCGCCCCGGACAGCTTGGCGTTGACGACCTCCTCGAGCGCTGCCCGGTAGTCGTCGTGGTACTGCTCCGGGGCGAAATCGGCGTCGAGGGCATCGATGAACGACTGCGCCATCTTCACCTCCGCATCGGAGACGGTGACATCGGCCGGCGGTGCGGCGAACTCACCGTCGCGCAACTCGTCCGGCCACAACATGGTGTGCAGCACCAGCAGATCGTCCTTGGGCCGGATCAGCGCCAGTTGTTCGCGATTGCGCAGCGCGACCTTGACCAGCGCCGACTTCCCGGACTTGCTCAGCGCGTCACGCAGCAACACGTACGGCTTGGCACCCGGGCCGTCGGCCTCCAGGAAGTAGGTCTTGTTCAGGTAGGTCGGATCGACCTCGTCGGCGTCGACGAACTGGACCACCTCGACCTGCTTGGTGCTCGGCAGCGGCAGGTCGTCGAAGTCGGACTTCTCCAGGATCGCCAGCCGCCCGTCGGGCGCCTCGTAGCCCTTGGCGATCTCGCTGTAGGGGATCTCCTTGCCGTCCTTCTCGCAGACCCGCTTGTACTTGATCCGGCCGCCGTCCTCGGCGTGCACCTGGTGGAACGACACATCGCGCTCCTCGGTGGCCGAGTACAGCTTGACCGGGATGGTCACGAGGCCGAACGAGATGGCGCCTTTCCAGATCGATCTGGGCATGGGGTCATTGTCCCCCATCGGTGCGCGCCGCGCGGGCGGACCGGGCCGCGAGGACCGATTCGAGTACGCCGGGGGCGCGCCGATCGGCCTCGGCCCGGGCCAGCAGGTTCAGCGTGCGGCCGCCCTCGGCGTACTGCTCGATCAGCCCCGCCTCGCGCAACAGCCGGAAGTGGTACGACGCCGTCGACTTCGCGATGTCGTCGTACAGCGCCCCGCAGGGCTGCGGCTCCCCCCGGTCGGCGAGCCGACCGACCATCTCCAGCCGTACCGGGTCGCCCAGCGCATGCAGCACTGCGGCGATCTCGGTCATGCCGCCTCCACGAGTCGATGGTTCGAATACTTCGAACACCATGCTAGCGTGCGAACAGGTTCGAAAAGTTCGAACACAGGTGCCGGATCCGGCCCGAACAGCGAGAGGACGACCACTGATGACCCCACCCCCTCCCCCGCGCATCGGGATCGTCGGTGCGAGCCGCGGCCACGGCTGGGGCTATCGCGCGCACCTGCCGGCCATCGCCGCGCTCGCCGATGCGGGACTGCCCGCCCCGGTGGTCACCGCCGTCTCGACCACCCGGCCGGAGTCGGCGCGCGAGGCCGCCGCGGACACCGGCGCCACCGGCCACACCAGCGCCGAGGAGCTGGCCGCCGACCCGGCGGTCGAGGTCGTGGTGATCACCGTGAAGGTGCCGGCCCATGATCAACTCGTCCGTACCGCCCTCGCCGCCGGGAAGCATGTGCTGTGCGAATGGCCGCTTGCCCTGGACGCGCGCGAGGCGGCGGAACTGGAGGCACTCACCAGACCGGACCGGCGCGGGTTCGTCGGGCTGCAGGGGCGCCACGACCCGGTGATCGTGTCCGCGCGCCGACTGCTCGCCTCCGGCGAGCTGGGCGAGATCCAGACCGTTCTCGCGCGATCCTCGCGCGGCAGCGGGCTGGCCGCGCTGGATCAGCCGCGCCGCTACACCCTGGACCGCGCCAGCGGCGCCGGCAACCGCGAGGTGCACACCGGGCACTTCGCGGACCTGGTCGATCAGGTCGTCGGTGGCATCACCCCGGTCGGCGGCGCCGCGGTCGTGCATCGTCCGCGGGTCGCGGTCGAGGGCATCGGTCCGGTTGCGGCGAGCGCGCCCGACACGCTGGCCGGTACCTTCCGCACGCCGACCGGGCTCGGCGCGATCGTCACCTTCGACGGCGACCCCGACCCGCGGTCGACGCTCACGGTGCACACCGACGGCGGCGTCCTGGAGCTGACCACTCCCGGGGTGGACGAGCCGGGTGGCGCCGGCCAGCCACAGTTCTCCCGCTGGTCCGGCCGGCTGATCCGCCGCGGGCGGCCCGCCCAGCCGCTCGCCGCGGCTGACCCGCTGGCCGGGCTCGCGGTGCCGACCGAGGCCCGCCACGTCGCCGCCCAGTACCTCGCCCTCACCGCGGACCTGACCGACGGCGGCTCGCGGGTCGCGACCTTCGCCGACGCGGTACGCCTGCACGGGCTGATCGAGTCGCTCGCCCCCGGCGCCTGAGCGCCGCTCAGAGCAGGTCGGCCAGCTCTCCCGGGTGATGCCAGAGCAGGTCGTGCTCGCCGAGAAAGGTCTGCGTGGCCGGGGATTCCCAGGCCTCGTCGAGGTCGGCGCCCTCGACGGCGGCTGCGGCGCGCACCGCGGCCGCCGGGTCGTCGTCGACGAACACGCCGTGCACATCGGCGAGCCGCAGCACCGGAACCGTGACCGCGCCGAACTCCGCCGGTTCGGTCTCGTGCACCGCGACCTCGGCGGTGACCAGCAGGGCGGCGTCGTCGAGCAGCCCCGCGGCCCGGGCGATCAGCAGGGCGACATATTCGGCATCCTCGCCCGCGGACAGCTCGAAGGCATCCAACATCGCGGCCGTCGGGGCGTACCCGCGCAGGTCGACGAGCTCGGCGCCCTCGGCGAGACCGGCGGCCTGCTCGGTCGACAGGGCGATCGCGGCGAGCATCCTCATCGCGCCCCCTCCTGTCGCCGGTCCAGCGCCTCGGCGAGCTCGTCGACGGCATCGGGTACGCCCTCGGCGAGCGCCGCCAGGTCGGCCAGCTTGTCCCGATCGGCGGTCAGGCCGAGATGCACCCGCCCGTCGTAGGAGGTCAGGCCGGCGGCCAGCAGGTGCCCCGCCGCCAGCGGCAGCACCGGCCAGGTCGCGGCCAGCGGTGCCGTGCCGGCGTACACCTTGTGCTGCGGGCCGGGGACATTGGTCACCATCAGATCGTAGGGCCGGCGCCGGCTGCCCAGGGCGGCCCGCACGGCGAGTGCCTGCAGGGTTGCGGGCGCGAAACCGGCGATCTCGGAGATGTCGCGGGCCCCCACCGCGCGCCCGGTGTCCTTGTACGCGCGGGTGTCGAAGGCGACCTGCTGCAGACGCAGCAGCGGGTTGGGCTCGCCCACGGGCAGCGACATCAACAGCGGCGCGACCGATGATCCGAGCGAGCTGGGCTCGCCGTCGACATCGCGCACGCTCATCGGCGCGAGCGCGACCAGCTCCGAGCGGCGCGGCGCGGCCCCGCGCCCGGTCAGCCACGCGCGCAGCGCGCCGGTCAGCACGGTCAGCACGATGTCGTTGATGGTCACGGCGCCGAGCGTGTCCTCTTGGGCGCCGGCCGCCTGCCCCTTGGCGCGCAGCTCCTGCAGCCTCGCCAGCGGCAGGTCCAGCGCGGCCCAACGGCGCTGCTGGGAGGCGGCCCCGCCGAGCGGCGAGTCGGTGGGTGGGCGTCCGCCGTGCACGAACGCGCCGAGCAGATCGCCGACCGCGCCGGCGGTGCCACCCACGGCCTCGGTGACCGCGACCACCGCGCCCAGAGCCTCGGTCGCCCCGCGACGCGCGCGCGGCAGCAACGACGGCAGTCCCCCGCCCGCCTCCAGCGCGGCGCCGGCGAGCAGCCCGAGCGGGCCCGGCTCCGGCTCGGGTCGCCACTCGGTGCCGAACGGCGACTCCTCGGCCTCGTCGGGGATGGGATCCGACTCCAGCAGCAACTGACCGAGATCGACCGCATCGATCCCGTCCACCAGCACCGGATGGGTCTTCCAGACCAGGGCGGTACGCCCACCGCCCAGGCCCTCCACCAGGTAGAGCTCCCACAGCGGGCGCGACCGGTCGAGGCGCCCGGCGCTCACCCGGCCGACGAACTCGGCCAGTTGCTCGGGGGTGCCGGGCGCGGGCAGCGCCGCCGAGCGGACGTGGAAGCTCAGGTCGAAGTCGGCGTCGTCGACCCAGACCGGCGTACCGAGCGCGCCCGGAACCGTCCGCACCCGCTTGCGATAGCGCGGCACATAGACCAGCCGCTCGGTGATCAGGTCCAGCAGCCGGTCGCGGGTCAGCGGCGTACCGTCGGCGGCCGGGTCGAACACGTCGACCGCGCCGGCGTGTCCGGGATTGTGATGGGTGTCGAGGGCGAGTAGCAGTACGTCTCGCTCGGACAGCCGGTCTGCCATCGTCGGTCAGTCGGCCTTGACCAACAAGACGGGCATCGGCGCGTCCAGCAGTACCCGTTGCACGGTGCTGCCCATCAGCAGCTTGCCGACCGCGCTGCGGTGCCGGCCGCCGACCACCAGCATGTCGGCGTCGGCCTGGATCGCCTGGTCGATCAGCGCGCCAGCCGGATCCGGGCCCTGGGCCCCGATCAGCACCCGGACGTTGTTCTCGTCCCCGCCGGCGGCGACGACCGCCCGCCGGGTGTTGAAATCGGCGTGCTCGCGGCTGTCGGCGCTCAGTTCCTCCACCACGTGCAGCACGACCAGCTCGCGGCCGTCGCGCTCGGCCTCGAGCACGGCGCGAGCCAGCGCCGCCCGCCCCGGCACGCTGTCGTTGAAGGCCACCGCAACCACGCTCACAGGGCCATCATGGCACGTCCGCGCGCGCCTTCCCGGGCATCGGCCGGAGCCCTCGCGGGGCGGCGGCCCTGACATGATGGCGGACCCGGACCGGGCAGAGCTGGCAGGGGGTGAGCGGGCTGGAAGCTGGGCCACTGGCACGACGTGCTTTTCGCCCAGAAGCGGCTCCCCGAGGGTTCCGCGGCACCCGCGCCGCTGCGCTGAGGCGAGCGCCCATGACGCGTCGTCAGGCAATCTCGCGGCGGATCGCCCATCGGCCAACAGGAGCCGGGATCAGCCGTGATCGCAGCCCGGCGTCGGTGAACTCGCGGTCCAGGTCATCGAACCCCTCGCTGTAGATCGACCAGCCCCGATGGTGCACCGGGATTACCTGGGCGGCATCGAGCAGGGCCGTCACATCCACCGCCCGCGCGGCCGACAGGGTCAGCGCCCGCCCGGAGTTCTTGGCCGGCACCCGCGCCGCGCCGCAGTGCAGCACGGCCACCTCGATCCTGGGGAACCGGGCGGCGATGCGCACCACCGGGGCGATGCCGGCGTTGTCGCCGCTGAGATACACAGTCGGCAGGCCGTCGCTCTCCAGCACGAACCCACTGACCTCGGTGTTCACGTTGCCGGCCTCATCCAGCTCGCCGTCCAGCGGTCCATGCTGCGCCGGTACCGCGGTGACCCGCACGAGCGACCTGGTCCCCGGCAGCTGGTGCTCCGCGAATTCGGCCAGCCCGATCGCCGGCGGGCCGATCCGGGCGGCCGCCTTCGGTCCGGTGAGGATCACCGGTGCGCGTAGCGCGAACTCGCGCCCGGCCCGGTCGAGATTGTCGGCGTGCAGATCGTGGCTGAGTAGCACAGCATCGATGTCACCCAGGGCCGGTGCCGCGACCGCCGGGCCCTCGAGCTTCTGGTAGGCCCCGTAGTCCCCGGGCGGGTCGAGCGTGGGATCGGTGACGAACCGCAGCCCGCCGTAGTCCAGCACGGCAGTCGGGCCGCCGATCGCTGCGATGGCGAATTCCTGCCGGACCGCGGTCACTGCCTCTTCGGTGGGTGTCATGGTGGCCACCATACCTACCTCTAGGTATGGTGACGACATGGCCGACAATCGAGACAGGCTGGTCCGGACCGGCGCCGAACTGATCTGGCAGGCGGGATATTCGGCGACCAGCCCGCGTCAGGTGATGGCGGGCAGCGGGGTCGGACAGGGCAGCTTCTACCACCACTTCCCCGCGAAGGCGGACCTGGGCGTGGCCGCCATCGGCGCTAATGCCGCCGACATCGAAGCGTTCGCGGTAGACACCCTGACCGGCCCGGAGCCGGGCCTCACCCGGATCCGCCGCTACCTGCTGGCCGGGCGCGACGCGCTGGCCGGCTGCAAGATCGGCGGGCTCGCCTACGACCCCGCGGTGGTCGCCGACCCGCGCCTGCTCGAGCCGGTCGGTGCGGCGTTCCGGCGGATCGTCGCGCTGCTGGCGGACGCCATCGGTGACGCCCAGCAGGCCGGGGCGGTGCGCGAGGACCTGCCGGCGGCAGACCTCGCCGGGATGGTCGCCGCCGTCGTCCAGGGCGGCTTCGTGCTGTCGCGGGCGACCTGCGACCCGGACGTCCAGCGCCGGGCAGCGGCCGCAGCGTACGCCCTGCTGGCCGCAGCACCCGCCGGTCGTTGAGGAGCCCTCGCGGGGGGGCGGACGTGACATGATGGCGACCCACGTCCGCCGGAGCACGCGGCCGGTCGATGAGGACACAGGCGACGAACAGGGGAAGGCACGATGAAGACACCCCGCCCGGTCGGGTGGGCCATCGCGATCACCGTCACCCTCGCGCTGACCGTTGCCGCGGTGGCGCAGGCGGCGGGATCTGGCCAGCGCTCCGATCTGAGATCCCGGTTGACGGTGATCGCCCCGGCAGCGGCCGGCGGTGGATGGGATCTGGTGGCGCGCGAGACGCAGCGGGCGCTGCGCACCCCGGGCGGCGAGTCCGACGACGACCTGCCCCCGCTGGTACGCAATGTGCAGGTCGTCAACGTGCCCGGCGCCGGCGGGACCATCGGGCTCAGCCAGCTCGGCCGGATGACCGGGGACCCGAGCACGCTGATGATCACCGGCACCGTGATGATGGGCGGCATCGCCCGCAACGACTCCGAGTACACCCTGGCCGACACCACGCCGATCGCCCGCCTGGCGGAGGACTTCGAGGTGATCGTGGTCCCGGCGGATTCGAAGTTCGAGACGCTCGATGACCTGCTGAAGGCCTGGCGGGCCGATCCGGCGGCGCTGCCCATCGGCGGCGGTTCGGCGGGCGGCATCGATCACATGGTCGCCGCCCAGTTGGCAGGCGTCGCCGGGATCGACCCGGCCGACCTGGTCTACTCCGCCTACAGCGGTGGCGGCGAGCTGAGCCTGTCCCTGCTGTCGTCGCAGGCCGGCACGGTCGAGGTCGGGATCAGCGGCTTCAACGACTTCCGCGATCTGTTGGAGGGCGGCGATCTGCGCGCGCTCGCCGTCGTCGCGCCGGAGCGGCTCCCGAACACCGACATCCCCACCATGATCGAACTCGGGTATCCGGAGGTGGACCTAGTCAACTGGCGTGGCATCGTCGCCCCGCCGGGCATCACCGCCCAGGAGCGTGACGAGTTGATCAGCATCGTCGACCAGATGATCGCCACCCCGTCCTGGCGCTCGGCCGTGGAACGCAACCGCTGGAAGGATTCCTATCTCGCCGGCGACGACTTCGGCGCCTTTCTGGCCACCGAACAGACCCGGGTGGACGAACTGCTCGCGGAGCTGGGGTTGATATGAGCGATCGCCCCACCCCCGACCCGGCCAGCCCCGAGGCGGCCAACCCCGAGGCAACCGGGCCCGAGGCAACCCGGCCCGAGGCCCCCGTCACCGATCGGGTGACCCGTGGCTACGGCGCCTTCGTGATGCCGGCGATCATGCTCGCCGTCGCCGGCTATCTGATCTTCGGCCTGGTGACCATGGAGGTCGTGGAGAGCGACGAGTTGCTCGGGCCGACGGCCATGCCGTGGGCGGCGGCGATCGCCATGATCGTGCTCGCGGTGATCTATGCCGTCGACATCTGGCGGCGGCCGGGCGAGCAGCACGCCGGCGATGCGAGCCACCCGACGCCGGTCAACTGGCGTACCCTCGGCCTGGCCGTGGCCAGCCTCGTCGTCTTCGCGATCATCCTGGAACCGGTCGGCTGGCTGGTCTCCGGCGCCGTGCTGTTCTTCGGGATGACCACCGCGCTGGGCTGGGGCGAGGCCGCGGCCCGCCGCCCGTTGTTCAACGCGGTGCTCGCCCTGGGGCTGTCGGCCGCGGTCCAGTTGATCTTCGCCGGGCTGCTCGGGCTGCCGCTGCCGCCCGGCTTGTGGCTGGGAGGACAGTGATGGAACATCTCCCCGAGCTCTGGGCCGGTTTCGCCGCCGTCCTCACCGTCGAGAACCTGCTCTGGCTGGTGCTCGGCGCGCTGCTCGGCACCGCCGTCGGCGTATTGCCCGGGCTCGGGTCGTCGATGGCGGTCGCGCTGTTGTTGCCGATGACCTTCACGCTGTCCCCGACCGCGGCGCTGATCATGTTCGCCGGCGTGTACTTCGGCGGCCTCTTCGGCGACTCGATCTCCGGCATCCTGATGAACACCCCGGGCAATTCCACCGCGATCGCCTCCACCTTCGAGGGCCACCGGATGGCCCTGTCCGGCCGGGCGCCGCAGGCGCTGGCCACCTCCGCGATCGGCGCGTTCACCGGCGGACTGCTGGCCACGATCGTGGTCGTCTTCACGGTGCCGCTGCTGGCCACCCTGGCGACCAGCTTCGGTCCGCCGCAATACCTCGCGCTGGCCGTGTTCGCGTTCATCGCCATCTCCGCCGTCGTCTCCGACAGCGCCGTCCGCGGGCTGTGCGCGCTGCTGATCGGTGTCGCCCTGTCCTTCGTCGGGATCGACCAGATCACCGGCACCCAGCGGTTCACCGCCGGTGTCCCGGCGCTCTTCGACGGCGTCCACATCGTGGTGATCACCGTGTCCATCCTCGCCCTCGGCGAGGTGCTGCACCTGGCCTCCCGGGTCGGTCAACGCGACGACACGTCGCTGATCGCGAGCAAGGGCCGTCCGTTCCTGTCCGGCCGCGAGTTCCGCAAGGCGCTGCCGGCGTGGCTGCGCGGCACGGGCATCGGGCTGCCGTTCGGCGTCATTCCCGCCGGCGGGGCCGAGGTGCCGACCCTGTTGTCCTACGGGCTGGAGCGCAACATCGACCGGCGTTCGGGGTCGCCGGAGTTCGGCAAGGGCGCGATCCGCGGGGTCGCGGCCCCCGAGGCCGCCGGCAATGCGACGGCGGGCACGGCGATGGGTGCCCTGCTGGCGCTCGGCCTGCCCACCTCGGCGACGGCGGCGCTGATGCTCGCCGCCTTCCAGCAGTACGGCATGCAGCCCGGCCCGCTGATCTTCGAGCGCAACGGCGAGGTGGTCTGGGCGCTGCTGGCGAGCCTCTTCGTCGCCCTGGTCGTGCTGCTCGTGCTGAACCTGCCGTTCGCCCCGCTGTGGGCACGCCTGCTGCGCATCCCCAAGCCCTATCTCTACGCGGGCATCACGCTCTTCGCCTGCCTCGGCGTCTACTCCGCCAGCAGCGCCTCGATCGACCTGTGGCTGATGATCGTGCTGGGCCTGATCGGCTTCTGCATGCGGCGCTTCGACGTGCCGCTCGCGCCGGTGATGATCGGCGTCATCCTCGGCCCGCTCGCGGAGACCTCGCTGCGCTCGGCGATGCAGAATTCCGACAACGACTGGACGGTGCTCGCCTCCGAGCCGATCACCATCACCATCTATGCGCTGCTGCTGCTGGCGATCGTGTGGAGCGTGGTCCGCAGGGTACGCCAGCGCGCCGGCGCCGACCTCTGAGCAGGCGCGAAGACCGAACCCCCGGGCGGAGGTTGTCCACAGGGTCGTTCCGCCCGGCGGGTACGCCGTGTCAGCCTGCTCGCATGGCAACGCACCCGTACCTGCTCGGCTCGGCGCCAGACATCGAGCCGGCCGGACAGATCCTGTGCGCCGCGGCGCCGTGGCCGCTGCCGGCCGCTGCTCCGCCGCCGACCGGCGACGCCGCCCCGCCGGCGGCGCCGCCACCGCGGGGCGAGCATGCCCGCCGCACCGCGGGTGCGTTCGCCCGGGTGTTCCTGGAGGTGATCTCCGGTCGCCGGGAGGCGGCCGGCGTGGCCGCGCTGCTGGCGCCCGGTCCGGCAGCGGTGCTGGCGGGGCTCGCGCTCACGCCGGACGCGCCGCGGCTGCTGCGGGTCGTCGCCCGGCCCGCGGGCCGGTCCATCGAGGCCGTCGCGGTCTATCGGGTCGCCGAGCGGACGGGCTTTCTCGGCTTCCGCCTGGACCGGGCGGGCGGCCGCTGGCGATGCAGCGAGCTGGCCGGCCCGCCGGTCGCGGCCGGCAGGTTGCGCGCCGCCGCATGAGACTCAGCCGCGCTTGCCGTGGCAGAGCTTGAACTTCTTGCCCGAGCCGCACGGACACTGCTGGTTGCGGCCGACCCCGGCGTACTCGTCGGCCTCGGCATCGGCCGATTCGGTCGCCTCGCCGTCGGCATCGGGGGCGGAGTAGCGCAGCTTCGGTGCGCTGCGTCGCCGCCCGGCGCCCTTGATCCGCAACGAGCCGGGCTCGGCACCCTCCCGCTCGGCTGCCGCGCCGACCAGTTCCGGTTCGCCGTCGTCGGCCGCGTCCGGTTCCGACTTGCCGTCGGCATCGTCCGCGTCGTCGGCGTCATCGGCACCGTCGGCGTCGGCGTCGGCGTCATCGTCGCCGTCGGCGTCATCGGCACCGCCACCGTGATCGCCAGCGTCCGCGTCGTCGGCGGGCGCGCGGCCATTGGTCAGATCGGCCACGCTGACGGGCTTGCCGTCGGCATCGGTCACGGCCGCGACCCGCGGCTGCGCGGGCTGCTGCACCTCCACCCGGAAGACGAATCCGACGACCTCGGCGAGCAGCGCCTCCATCATCGCGTTGAACATGTCGCCGCCCTCGCGCTGGTACTCCACCAGCGGGTCGCGCTGCGCCATGGCGCGCAGGCCGATGCCCTCGCGCAGGTAGTCCATCTCGTAGAGATGCTCGCGCCACTTGCGGTCCAGCACGGTGAGCAGCACCTGCCGCTCCAGCTCGCGCATGTTGTCCTCGCCAAGCTCGGTCTCGCGCCTGGCGTACGCCTCGCGGGCATCCTCGACGAACTCCTGGGCCAGCTCGTCGGAGCTGAGGTCGCCGCCCTCGTAGTCCTCGCGCTTCAGCGAGACGGGATAGAGCGCCTCGAGCTCGGCCCAGATGGCCTCGTAGTCCCAGTCCTCGGCAAAGCCCTCGGCGGTGAGCCGGCGTACGGTCTCCCCGACGACCCGGTCGACGGCGGCACGGATCTGCTCGCTGACGTCGGCGCCCTCCAGCACCTTGCGCCGGTCGGCATAGATGGTGTGCCGCTGCCGGTTCATCACGTCGTCGTACTTGAGCACGTTCTTGCGCATCTCGAAGTTCTGCGACTCGACCTGCTTCTGCGCGCTCTCGATCGACTTCGTCACCTGTCGGTTCTCGATCGGCTGGTCGTCGGGAATCTTCAGCGTGGTCAGCACCCACTCGACCAGGTCGGACTTGAACAGTCGCATCAACGTGTCGCCCAGCGACAGGTAGAAGCGGCTCTCCCCCGGGTCGCCCTGGCGGCCGGACCGGCCGCGAAGCTGGTTGTCGATGCGGCGGGACTCGTGCCGCTCCGAACCGACCACGTACAGGCCGCCGAGCTCGACCACCTCGGCGTGCTCGGCCTCGACCTGGTCCTCCAGCTCGGCGAGGGTGTCGGCCCACGCGGCCTCGTACTCCTCCGGCGTGTCCTCCGGATTCAGGCCCTTCTTCTGCAGCACCCGGTCGGCCAGGAACTCGGCATTGCCGCCGAGGATGATGTCGGTACCGCGGCCCGCCATGTTGGTCGCGACGGTGACCGACCCCTTGCGCCCGGCCTCGGCGACGAACTGCGCCTCCTTGGCGTGGTTCTTCGCGTTCAGCACGTTGTGCGGTACGCCGGCCTTCTTCAGCCGCGCGGAGATCAACTCCGACTTCGCCACCGAGGCCGTGCCGATCAGCACCGGCTGCCCTGCCTCGTGGCGGGCGGCGACGTCTTCGACGATGGCGTCGAACTTCGCCTCCTCGGTGCGATAGATCAGGTCGCGCTGGTCCTCGCGGATCATCGGCTTGTTGGTCCGGATCGGCAGCACCCCGAGGCCGTAGATCTTCTGGAACTCCGACTCCTCGGTCTTGGCCGTGCCGGTCATCCCGGCGAGCTTGTCGTACATCCGGAAGAAGTTCTGCAAGGTGACGGTCGCCAGCGTCTGGTACTCGTCCTTGATCTGCACCTTCTCCTTGGCCTCGATCGCCTGGTGCAGGCCCTCGGAGTAGCGGCGGCCGTCGAGGGTGCGCCCGGTGTGCTCGTCGACGATCAGCACATCGCCGTTCATCACCACGTAGTCGCGGTCGCGCTTGAACAGGTCCTTGGCCTTCAACGCCTGCTGCAGATAGCTGATCAGCGGCGTGTTGGCCGACTCGTAGAGGTTGTCGATGCCGAGCCGGTCCTCGACGACATCGATGCCGGGCTCCAGCACGGACACCGTCTTCTTCTTCTCGTCGACCTCGTAGTGCTCACCGGGGGTAAGCGACGCGGCCAGCCGCGCGAACTCGGGGTACCAGTCGTGATTGTCCTCGGCCGGGCCGGAGATGATCAACGGCGTCCGGGCCTCGTCGACGAGGATCGAGTCGACCTCGTCGACGATGGCGAAGTGGTGGCCGCGCTGGACGCAGTCCTCCAACTGCAGCGCCATGTTGTCGCGCAGGTAGTCGAAGCCGAACTCGTTGTTCGTGCCGTAGGTGATGTCGGCGTGGTAGGCCTCGCGCCGCTCGGCGGGCGTCATCGAGGTCAGGATCGCCGCGGTGCTCAGGCCGAGGAAGTGGTGCACGCGGCCCATCTGCTCGGACTGGAACTTCACCAGGTAGTCGTTGACGGTGACGACATGCACGCCCTTGCCGGTCAGGGCGTTCAGGTACGCCGGGAGCGTCGCGACCAGGGTCTTGCCCTCACCGGTCTTCATCTCGGCGATGTTGCCCAGGTGCAGCGCGGCGCCGCCCATGATCTGGACGTCGAAGTGTCGCTTGCCGAGCACTCGCCGGCTGGCCTCGCGTACCGTGGCGAAGGCCTCGGGAAGGATGTCATCGAGGGTCTCGCCGTCGTCGAGCCGCTTGCGGAACTCGTCGGTCTGGCCGCGCAGCTCCTCGTCGGTCATCTCCTCGAAGTCGGACTCGATGGCGTTGACGTGCTTGGCGATGTTCTCCAGGCGCTTGAGCACCCGGCCCTCGCCGATCCGCATCAACCTGTCCAGTACAGCCACGCGTCTTCCTCGTCCCTCGGGCATCGGCGTACCGCGGCTCGGCACGCCGCCCTCCATCGTAGAGGCATCGGCCGAAGCCGCGCTCAGCCAGCCGCCGCCCGCGGCGGTGCGAACCGCCTGCGGTACTCGCTCGGGCTGAGCCCGCAGGCGCGCCGCAGCAGCCGGCGCAGGGTCGAGACATCGCCCATCCCGCACTGCGCGGCGACCCGGTTCGCGGTCAGATCGGTCGTCTCGAGCAGCCGGCGGGCGTGCCGGACCCGCTCGGCGTTCAGCCAGGCGAGCGGGGTCAGGCCCAGCTCGGCGCGGAACCGGCGGTGCAGCGAGGCCGGGCTGAGCCCCGCCCGGCGGGCCAGCGCAGCAACGGTCAGCGGCCGGTCGAGGTGCCGCCGGGCCCAGTCCAGCACGGGCGTCAGTCCGGCCGAGCCCTCGGCCGGCAGCGGCCGATCGATGAACTGTTGCTGACCGCCGTCGCGGTGGGCCGAGAACACCAGGCGCCGCGCCACGGCATTCGCGACCTCCGCGCCGTGGTCCTTTGCCATCAGGTACAGGCACAGATCGAGCGCCGCCGCGCTGCCGGCGGCGGTCAGCACATCGCCGTCGTCGACGTAGAGCACGTCCTCGCGCAGCTCGACGGCGGGGAAGCTGCGCGCGAACTCCTCGGCCCACATCCAGTGCGTGGCCGCCGGCCGGCCGTCCAGCAGCCCGGCCGCGGCGAGGGTGAACGCGCCGGTGCAGAAGCTGATCAACCGGGCGCCGCGCCGGTGCGCGCGGCGCAGCGCGGCCAGCACGACCGGGTCGAAGCCGGCCCCGGCGTCCGGGCGGTTGGGCGCGATCACGGTATCCGCGCGGTCGAGGGTACGCAGCCCGGGCAGGCCGGTCAGGGTGAGCAGGCCCTCGCGCAGGCGCACGGTCGGCCGCGGCGCGCAGACGGTGAAGGCGTAGGGATCGACGGCGAGCTCGGGCCGGGAGATGCCGAAGATCTCGGTCGCGACCGACAGCTCGAACGGGTTCGCGCCGTCGCCGGTGATCATCACGACCCGGTGCGGGCGCGGTACGTGAGAGGAATTGCGCGGCATATGTCATTCCTAGCACTCGCGGCGCGGCCCGGCCAGGGCGAGGATGGCGGCATGAGCATCCAACCCCGTTCCCTCGACGAGATCTTCTCCGCCATCGAGCGCCCCTTCTCCCCCGTCCTGGCCGCCAGCATCAACGACTACGACATCAAGGCGGTCCGGGTGCAGGGCGACTTCGTCTGGCACGCCCATGCCGACACCGACGAGCTGTTCTGGGTATCGGGAGGCGAACTGCTGATCGACCTGCGCGAGGACGGTGCCGAGCGCACGATCACCCTCGGGCCGGGCGCGATCGCGACGGTTCCGGCGGGCATCGAGCACCGGACCCGCTCGGCCGAGGGCGCCGATGTCGTGATGATCGAACCGGCCGGCACGCTGAACACCGGGGATGCCACCGACCTCCCCGACGGGATCCGCCCGACGACGGCGCGCTGATCAACCGGTCGCGACGGCAAGGGCCCCGGCAAGATCGCCGCGCGGCTCGACGGCGACGCCGGACAGCCCGAGCCAACCGGCCATGATCGACAACTCGGCGGCCAGCTCCGGCGCGACGCATCCCGGGTCGTGGCCCGGCTCCAGCCAGGCGGCCCGGACGCGCAGCAGCCCCGCGGCGCGGTCGGCCTTCAGGTCGACGCGGGCGGCGAAGGTCTCCCCGAGCAGGAACGGGTAGACGTAGTAGCCGTAGCGCCGCTTGGCCTCGGGCACGTAGATCTCGATCGTGTAGTCGATCCCGAACAGCTCGCGCAGCCGACGCCGCTCGAAGATCAACGAGTCGAAGGGGCTGACCAGCGCCCGGGCGAGGATCCTGCGTGGCCGGCGGGCGTCGTGCCACAGCCACAGCGGCCGGTCCCAACCCTCCACCCGCGCGGGGACGAGCTCTCCGCCGGCCTCCAGCTCGGCGACCGCTGTCGCGGCATCGGCGGTGCTCACCCGGAAGTAGTCGGCGAGGCAGGCCAGCGTACCGATGCCCAGCGCGCGGGCCGAGCGGCGGACCAACTCACGGATCGCCTCCTCTCTCCCGGGTGTCGGCGCCTCGATGATCGAACTCGGCAAGACCCGCTCCGGCGCGGCATAGGCCCGCTCGAACTGGGTATTGCGCCGAGCGGAGGTGATCTCGCCGGCCCAGAACAGCCACTCGCACGCCGTCTTCACGCTGGACCAGTTCCAGCCCCAGTGATCACGCACCCGGACCTCGTCGTGCTCGATCTGGCGGGCCGTGATCGGTCGCGCCGAGTCGAGCACGTCGGCCCGGATCCGTTCCACCAGACCGGGGTGCTGCTCGCGGATCCTGATCATGGAGCCCCACGCCTCGTCCGCGGCGCGCGCCATCCGCCAGCGCAGCGCGGGCTGCAGCGTGACGTCGATCAGCGAGGCGGCATGGCCCCAGTACTCGAACAGCCGCCGCGGCGGGCGGTGCGCGGCCCGCTCCAGCAGCGCCGGGTCGTAGGGCCCGAGCCGCGAGAACAGCGGCATGAAGTGGGCCCGGGTGACCACATTGATCGAATCGATCTGGAACTGGCCCAGGCGGGTGATCTCGCGCTGCACATCGCGCATGCCGACCGGGCGCGCGGGCCGGGCCGCGCCGAAGCCCTGCGCGGCCAGGGCGATGCGCCTGGCCTGCGACAGACGCAGGCGCACCGCCGGCCGATCCGATGGCGGGGACGGGGCCGTTGGCATGGGCGCCAAACTAGCGCCCCGCCCCGACAACCGCGCCGGGTCAGGCGGAGGCGGCTCGCTGCGGCGTCGATGGGTTGGTCGCAGTGGGATCCGCGTCGGCGGCCGTGTCGATGTGGATCACGCCGTAGTCGAAGTAGCGGCGGCGGTAGACGACGCTCGGCAGGCCCGAGACCGCGTCGACGAACAGGTAGAAGTCGTGTCCGAGCAGCTCCATCTGGTCCAGGGCCTGCTCCAGGGTCATCGGCGCGCCGGCGAAGGTCTTCTCCCGGACCACCAGCGGTCCGCCGCCGGTCACCTCGATGCCCGCGACGGTGTGCTTGTCGGGCTGATCGTCCGGCCGGTCGCCGTCCATCGGGACGGGCAGTTCGGCGAGTTCGGCGGTGGCCTCGGCGACGGATCGGGGCGCGCGGCGGCCGCGGCTCACCCGGCGCCGGTCGTGGGCCTTGCGGAGCTGGGAACGCAGCTTGTCCAACGCCTGCTCGAAGGCCGCCGTCTTGTCCTGCGCGCTGGCCTCGGCGCGGACCACGGGGCCCTTGCCGATCAGCGTGATCTCGACCCGGCTGCCCTGGTCGGGCTGTTTGGTGTGCCCGCCCGCCGAGACCAGTACCTCGACCCGGATCACCCGGTCGCGCAGCTTCTCGATCAACCCGACGCGTTCGCTCACGTGCTCGCGGAACTCCTCCGGCACCTGGCAGTGCCGGCCCGTCACCACAACATCCATCGCAACCTCCTCACGGGTACGCCACGGCAGCGGCGGCACCCGACATCGAGCGCGGCGCCGCGGAACCGGGCGCCACACGAACGACGCCGCGCTGCGCCCCGGATCGTCTCGGGGTGCAGCGCGGCTCCATGCAACAACGCTAGTGGCCCGCCCCGTCTCATGCCAGCGATCTCACTGGTTCCCCGGGCCGGTCCGGGCCCCGGGCCGCGGATCGACGGCGGGTCGCCGCGACGCAGGCGGCGCCCAGCACCGGCCAGCCGGCGGCGGCGAGGCAACGTGCCGCCTCCGTCAGCGACGCGCCGGTGGTCACGATGTCGTCGACGACGATCACCGGCCGCGGCTCGCGCGGCCGCGCGCCCGCCCGGAACGCCCCGGCGAGGTTGGCGGCACGCGCCGCCGTGCCGAGACCGGCCTGGTCGGCGACCCGCCGGGTCTGGCGCAGCGCCGGGCGGGCCCGCGCCGCCACACCGCAGCGGCGCAGATCGGCGGCCGCCCGGCCGGCGAGCGTGGCGACCGTGTCGAGACCGCGGCGACGGATCGCCGCCGGGCTGCTCGGCACCGGCACCAGCAGACAGTGGGCCGCTCCCGCCTCGCACAGCAGGGCGGCGACGGCTGCCGCGAGCCGGCCGGCCAGCGGCCCCGCGAGGGTGAGCGCGCCGCGCTCCTTGTAGGCGGTGAGGGCCGCCCGGGTCACGCCGGCATAGCTGCCTGCGACATAGCAGCGCGGGAAACCGGTCGGGGCCGGTCGCGGCGCCGCCGGCACGGGCGGACCGGCGAGCTCGCGCCGGCAGTCGGGGCACAGCCCGATCCCGGGCCGGCGACAGCCCGCGCAGGCCGCACCGACCAGCACGTCGGCGGCCGCCACGACGAGCCCGGCGGCCGCGCGGCGAGCGGTTGCGAGGTGCACCGGCCCATCCAAACCGTGGGGCCCGGCGCGGCGCGAGGGCCCTGTGGAGAACTCAGCCGGCGAAGCTCACCGCGGTCAGCTCGTCGCCGAGCCGCGACCAGCTCGCGCTGTCGTCGTAGCGCCAGGCCCCGGCCGGGCCGAGCACGACGACCCGCGGGGTGCGGTGCCGCGGGAGCGCGGTGATCGTCTCGGCTGCCCAGCCGTCGGGGGCGCCGAGCTGGGTCGCCTCGGAGGCGTCGGAGGCCACCCGCCACGGGCGGTTGGCGCCCTCCCCTGCGGTCAGCACCATCAGCTCCTCGTCGGAGACCCAGGCGACATCGATGGGGGCGACATCGCTGGCGGCGACGTCGGGCGCGGGCCGGCCCGCCCGTGCCGACAGCGGCAGGGCGCGCCAGCCGTCGATCCGCGGCTCGGCCTCGCGGCGGACGCGCAGCAGGCCCAGCTCGGCACGGCCGTCCCGTTCGGCGACGGCGGCGATCCGCGTACCGTCCGGCGAGATCCGGAACGCCCGCAGCGCTCCGCCCGACAGGTCGACCGGCACGTCGGTGATGCCGGTCGCGGTGACCACGCGCGCGGTCGAGTCCGCGGCGTCGAGGGCCCACAGTTCGTCGCGGCCGCCCCCGACATACTGCGGACGCAGCAGGCGCCGGCCGGTCAGCACCCGCCGGGCCTCGCCGCCGTCGGCGACCGGCGCCTCCCACAGCTCGGTCCCGTCGCGGGTGATGCCCGCCACGCGGTCGCCGGTGAGCGAGGGCGACAGGGTCTGCACACCCGAGGCGTCGCGGCCCCAGGGCCCGGCGACCGGGGACAGCGCGCCCGCGCCCTGCTGGTCGTCCACCGTCACCACCTGACGCCCGGTGGAGCCGAACAACTGCTCGCCGAGCTCGGCCGGGATCGGATCCAGGCCGGGCCGGGGCCCGACCCCGATCAGGCCGTCCGGCGCCCCGGGCACCGGATAGGGCGCGCCCTCCAGCGACAGCCGCACCGCCGTGACGGCCGGAACCTGGGCGAGCGTGGCAACGATCTGGTCGCGCATCCGGCCGCGTTGCTCGTCGGGCAACCCCGCCAGTCCGGGACCGCGCAGGGAGACATCGACCACGCCCTCCGCATCGACGAAGGCCGACTGGGTGCTCAGCTCCGTGCCCGCCGGGATCGCCGTGCGGACGGCCGGCTCCAGCCAGCGGGTCGGCCCGCGGAACAGGATCTGCAGCCGCGCCAGTGGGCTCTGCGAGCCGCGCGGCACGTAGACGGGGTCCGGCACCAGCATCCGCAGGTCGCCGTCGAGATAGTAGGCGGAGGCGCGGGTGAAGAACTGCTGGAACAGGTACGCCTGGATCAGCCTGCCGGGTGGCGGATTGCCGATCCGCCACTGACCCGCGGCGTCTCGCTCCAGGCCGAAGTCGATGCGTACCTGCGGATCGGAGTCGCTGCGCCGCACGAGCCGGTCGGGCAGGTCGCCGAGGGGATCCTCGGGGTCGAGCAGCCGGCCCGGGACGTAGGCGCCGTCGGAATCGATCCGGGCCTGTACCGGCGCCGTCAGCACGGCCGAGTCCGAGGTCGCGTTGACCTGGCTGCCGTCGGCATAGACCACGATCCCCGCCTCGGGCTGCCAGGACTGCCGCGCCTGCGGCGTCAGATACTCCCGGGCGGTCGCATAGCCCGGCTGGTAGTTCGCCATCGCCTGCAGGAAGCCGTCGACGATGTCGCGCGGCTCGGCGCCGGTCCGCGGCGGCTCCGGCGCGATGTCGACCTCGGCGTCGGCGACCTGCCCGCCCCGGCCGCCGAACTCGACCGGCCCGGAGGTCGGCATCGACGCGCATCCGGTGACGAGCAGCGCCAGCGCCGCCGCGAGGGCCGCCAGCAGTCGCGGGGCTCGCCGTCTCGTGGCCCACCGCCCGCTCATGGCGCCACCGGGCCGGTCGGCGCCGCGCCGGCCGGCGCATCGGCGCGGCCGGTGGTCAGGGCCAGGCGCTCGGCCGGCCGGAGCAGATCGGTCGGCACCAGCGGCAACGGTGAGAGCTGCAGGATCCGGCCCCGCGCCCGCGGCAGGGTCAGCCGGAACTGGGCGCCCTTTCCGGGTCGGCCCCAGGCATTGAGCCAGCCGCCGTGCAGCCGGGCGTCCTCCATCGAGATGGCCAGCCCGAGGCCCGATCCGCCGATCGTGCGGTTGCGGGCGGGGTCGGCGCGCCAGAACCGGTGGAAGACCTTCTTCACCTGGCCCGCCTCGAAGCCGACGCCGTGATCGCGGACGGTGATCGCCACGGCATCGGCATCGCCCGCGACCCGGATGTCCACGGGTCGCCCCTCGCCGTGCTCGAGGGCATTGGTGATCAGGTTGCGCAGCACGCGACGCACCCGGCGCTCGTCCACCTCGGCGACGATCGGGCCGCCGGCGTGCAGCCGCACGTCGATCCCGCTGCGCTGCGCGAAGGCCCGCTGTGCGGCGATCTCGCGCTCCACCACCTCGACCATGTCGACCTCGGTGACGCTCAGCTCGGCCGCGCCGGCGTCGAACCGGGAGATCTCCAACAGATCCGACAACATCTCCTCGAACCGGTCCAGTTCCTTGGCCAACAGCTCGGCGGCGCGGCGCGAGGTGGGGTCGAAGTCCTCGCGCGCCTCGTGCAGCAGTTCCGCGGCCATCCGCACCGTGGTCAGCGGGGTGCGCAACTCGTGGGAGACATCGGAGACGAACTGCTGTTGGATCCGCGACAACTCCTCCAACTGACTGATCTGCTTGCTGAGCTCGGAGGCCATGTTGTTCATCGAGGTGGCGAGGCTGGCCAGGTCGTCGGTGCCGCGCACGGTCATCCGGTCGTCCAGGAAGCCCGAGGCCAGCCGCTCCGCGGCCTTGCGCGCCTCGCGTACCGGAGCGACCACCTGCCGCGCGACCAGCGCCGCGATCAGGGCCAACAGTCCGATCAGCATCACGCCGGTCGTGATCACCGCCTGCCGCAACACCTCGATCGTCTCCCGCTCCTGGGCGAGCGGGAACAAGAAGTACATCGGGTAGCGCCCCGCCCCGGGCGCGACCAGCGCGGCGCCGATCGCCAGCCCGGGCTCGTCCGGCGTGGCGTCGCGGTAGCGGATCGTGGTCGGGGTGAGCCACAGCCCGTCGCGGGCATCGACCTCGCGGCGCAGGCTGTCGGGCACGCTGTCCGGGCTGGCCTGCCCGGAGACGAAGTTGGAGACCGGCCCCTCGACCAGGACCTGGTAGCGGCTGCCGAGATTGCCGCGGTTGCCGACGTCGGTGGTGAGCTGCAACAACAGCAGCGAGATGCCGCGGTCGTCGAGATCGGAGGCGGCGAGCTGGCGCTGGGCGGTGTCGTAGGCCAGCGAGGCCTCGGCCAGCGCCGACTGCTTCTTGCCCGACAGCACGCCCTCGGTCGCCTGCTGCATCAACAACAGCCCGCCGAGGGTGATCACGATCGCCGAGGCGAGCAGCGTCGTCGCGATCACCCGCAGCGGTAGCGATCCCCACCACCAACGGGCGGGCAGCCGCGCCAGTTGGGCGGCCCGGCTAGACGGGTTCACCGGCCTTGTAGCCGATGCCGCGGACGGTGACCACGATCCTCGGCCGCTCCGGGTCCTCCTCGATCTTGGACCGCAACCGCTGCACGTGGACATTCACCAGGCGGGTGTCGGCCGCGTGCCGGTAGCCCCAGACCTGTTCCAGCAGGGTCTCGCGGCTGAACACCTGCCTCGGCCGCCTGGCGAGAGCGAGCAGCAGGTCGAACTCGAGCGGGGTCAGCGAGATCTCGGTGTCGCCGCGCTTCACGGTGTGGGCGGCCACGCTGATCGTCAGGTCGCCGATCCGCAACTGGCTCTCGTCGGCATCGGCGGGCGCCCGGCGCAGCCTGGTCCGCACCCGGGCGACAAGCTCCTTGGCCTTGAACGGCTTCACCACGTAGTCGTCGGCGCCGGCCTCGAGCCCGGCGACCACGTCGACCGTGTCCGACTTCGCGGTCAGCATCACGATCGGTACGCCGGAGGTCGCGCGCAGCTCGCGGCAGATGGAGACACCGTCGCGCCCGGGCAGCATCAGGTCGAGCAGCACCAGATCGGGCGCGGCCTCGCGGAAGGCGTCGATCGCGGCATCGCCGTCGGGGGTCCAGGTGGTCTGGAACCCCTCCTGGCGCAGCACGATCTGCAACATCTCGGCGAGCGAGGCATCGTCGTCGACGACCAGGATGCGGTGCTGCTGGCCCCTGCCGTGATCGCTCACCCGTTACTCCTTCACACCTTGTTCCGTGAGCCTGCCCGTGAGCCTGCCCGTGATCGCTCCCGTGATCTCGCCACCGGGCCGATCCGCGTCCCGATCGGAGCAATCCTATGCGGCGGGTCCGCACGAACCCGGCAGCAACGATCAGTTCTGCTCCGGCTCCTCCGGCCAGGTCGCATAGATGGCGACGTCGAGCTCCTGGCGGCGCAGCACGCGGCGCCACAGTTCCTCGGGCTCGGTGCAGAAGACATCGGCGTACTTGCTGCGCGCGATGTGCCAGGCCCCGGCGGCCAGCTCACCCTCCAACTGCCCCGGCTCCCAGCCGGCGTACCCGGCGAAGATCCGCAGATCCGCATACGCCCCGGCGACCAGTTCGACCGGCGTGTCGAGGTGCAGCAGCCCGACCCGGCCGGCCACCCGCCGCCAGCCGGGCGGGTCCTCGTCGGGCTGGTACGGGGTGGCCAGACAGATCGCGCCGTCGGGTGAGACCGGGCCACCGGCGAACATCACCCGCGGCTCGCTGACCTGCTCCACCCAGGCCGGCAGGACCGCGGCCAGCGGGACATCGGAGACCCGGTTCAGCACCACACCGAGCGCGCCACCGGCGTCGACGTCGAGCATCAGGATGACGGTGTGGGCGAACCACCCCTCGGTGTCGAGCACCGAGGAGACCAACAAATCGCCCGGGCCGGGCAGCGCGCGATCGCCCATCAGCCGGCGATGGCCCCCTCGGCCGCCTCGCGCACGGCCGCCGCGACCTCGGTGTGCACCGCGGCGTGGAACACGCTGGGCATGATGTAGGCGGCGTTCAGCTCGTCGTCGGTGACCACTTCGGCCAACGCGCGCGCGGCCGCCAACAGCAGGTCCGCGGTGATCTCGTGGGACTGGGCGTCCAGCAGCCCGCGGAACACGCCCGGGAAGGCGAGCACGTTGTTGATCTGGTTCGCGAAGTCGCTGCGCCCGGTGGCGACCACCTCCGCATGCCGGGCCGCCACCACCGGGTCGATCTCCGGCTCGGGGTTGGCCAGCGCGAAGACGACCGCCCGCTCGTTCATGGTGGCGATGTCGTCGGCGCCCAGGATGCCCGGCGCCGACACCCCGATGAAGACATCGGCGCCGGCCAGCGCGCCGCGCAGGCTGCCGGTCAGGCCGGCAGCGTTGGTGTGCTCGGCGATCCAGGTCAGCGACTCGTCCATCCCGGCGCGGCCGCGATGGATCACCCCGTCGATGTCGGCGACCACCACGTCGCGGGCGCCGGCGATCAGCAACAGCTTGAGGATCGCGGTCCCGGCGGCACCGGCGCCCGACATCACGATGCGCACATCGGCGAGGTTCTTGTCGACCACCCGCAGCGCGTTGAACAGCGCCGCCAGCACGACGATCGCGGTGCCGTGCTGGTCGTCGTGGAAGACCGGGATGTCGAGCTGTTCGCGCAGCCGGGCCTCGATCTCGAAGCAGCGCGGGGCGGAGATGTCCTCCAGATTGATTCCGGCGAAGCCGGGCGCGATGTTGCGGACCGTCGAGATGATCTCCTCTGCATCGGTGGTGTCGAGGGCGATCGGCCAGGCATCGATCTCGGCGAACCGGCGAAACAGCGCCGCCTTGCCCTCCATCACCGGCATCGCCGCCTCGGGCCCGATGTCGCCGAGGCCGAGCACGGCGGTCCCGTCGGTGACGACGGCGACCGAGTTGCGCTTGATCGTCAGCCGGCGCGCGTCGGCGGGATTCTCCGCGATCGCGCGGGAGACCCGGGCGACGCCGGGGGTGTAGACGAGGCTCAGGTCGTCGCGGTTGCGGATCGGGTGCTTGGAGCGCATCTCGATCTTGCCGCCGAGGTGCATCAGGAAGGTGCGGTCGGAGACCTTGCCGACCTCGACATCGGGCAGCGCGCGCAGGGCCGCGACCAGCTCGTCGGCGTGCTCGGTCGAGGCCGCACCCATCGTCACGTCGATCTGCAGGCGCTCACCGCCGGAGCCGGAGACGTCGAGGGCCGTCACGGTGCCGCCGGCCTGCTCGACGGCGTGGGTGAGCTGGCTGATCGCTGCCCCGCCCGCCGGGGCATGCAGCCGGGCCGTGATCGAGTAGGCGATGGAGGGTGCGGGTCTGGTTGCTGCATCGGTCACCCCGCGATCCTCTCACGGCGCGCGGGCCCGGATGCACGACGAAGTCGTGGCCCGGGCCGCCCGGTCAGGCGAGGTTGTGCCGCTGGTACGCCGGGGCTCGCTCCCCGCGCAGCGAGCGCCACATCCGCACGGCGTCGACGGTCGCCGCGACGTCGTGGGCACGGACCAGCGCGGCCCCGCGATCCAGGCACCACAGGGTCGCGGCCAGGCTGCCCGCCAGCCGCTGCGCGCGCGGGCGGTCCAGGGTCTCGCCGACGAAGTCCTTGTTGGACACCGCGGCGAGCCAGGGCGGCCCGACGGCGTTCAGCGCGTCGACGCCGCGCAGCAGCTCCAGGGTCTGCACGGTGGTCTTGTTCAGGTCCGGGCCCGGGTCGATCACCATCGCGGCGGGGTCGATGCCACCGGCGGCGGCGCGGGCGACCCGCTCGGCGAGGAATGCGGTCACCTCGGCGACGATGTCGCCGTAGCGTGGCGGCGCGGACAGGTGGGTACGCGGCGGGGCGAGGCAGTGGGTCAGGATCACCCCGGCGCCCGCCTCGGCGATCACGGGCGCCAGCTCCGGATCGGCCAGCCCGGAGGTGTCGTTGATCACCTGCGCCCCCGCCGCGAGCACCGCCGCGGCGACCTCGGGCCGGGTGGTGTCGACGCTGACGATCACCCCGGGCCGGCCGGCAAGCGCACGCACCACCGGGCGTACCCGATCGATCTCCTCGGCGGTCCCGACGGGCGCGGCATCCGGCGAGAACGGCACCCCGCCGATGTCGACCCAACCGGCGCCGGCGGCAATCGCCGCCTCGGCGGCCGCGACCGCCGCGTCCAGGGCGAAGGTCGCGCCGCGGTCGTGGAACGAGTCCGGGGTGCGGTTGACGATCGCCATCACCTGCGGCCCGGACGGCGTGGGATCGGGGGCGGGTGGCACGGCGCCGAGTCTAGGGTTTCGCCATGATCGAACTCGACTCCGCCGGCGCGCTCGACCGCGCGCGGCGGCTGGGCTCGGCCGGCGATCGGATCGTGCTCGGCCTGACCGGGCCGCCGGGGGCCGGCAAGTCGACGCTGGCCGCCCAACTGGCGGCCGGCGTGCCGGGCGCGGTGGTGGTCGGGATGGACGGGTTCCACCTGGCGGGTTCGGCGCTGGCCCGGCTGGGCCGCACCGAGCGCAAGGGCGCCATCGACACCTTCGACGCGGCGGGCTATGTCGCGCTGCTGGAACGCCTGCGGGCCGGGGGGCCCGACCCGGTCTGGGCGCCGGAGTTCCGCCGCGAGATCGAGGAGCCGATCGGGTCGGCGGTCGAGGTGGCCCCGGACTGCGCGTTGGTGATCACCGAGGGGAACTACCTGCTGGCGGCCGAGCCGCCGTGGCACCGGGTGGCGGAGCTGTGTCACGAGATCTGGTACCTCGATCTTGCCGAGGAGGTACGCCGGGACCGACTGACGGCGCGGCACCGGGCCTACGGCCGGTCCGCCGACGCGGCGCTGCGGCGTACCCTCGGCCCGGACCTGGTCAACGCCGAGGTGGTCGCCGCGACTCGGCCGCGGACGAGCGTGGTCGTCCGGCTCGGCTGACCTCCGCCGGGTCTTCGTCGCCGGCCCCCGGATGGGGCCGTCCCGAGCAGCCGCAGCTCTCCCGGTGCCGGATCTGACCGGGCAGCCGGACCGTCGTCGCGCGCCGCTCGGGATCGGCCAGCCGCGCCAGCAGAAGCTGGATCGCCTTGGCGCCGATGGCCGTCGAGGGCTGGGCGACCGTGGTCAGCGCGGGCCGCATGAAGTCGGCCCAGGTGAAGTCGTCGAAGCCGACCACGGCCATGTCGCCGGGCACGGACAGGCGACGCTCCCACAAGGTGTCGAGCAGGCCGACCAGCATCGCGTTGTTGGCGGCGAAGATCGCGGTCGGCGGCTCGGGCAGGTCGAGCAGGGCGGCCGCGGCCGCCCGACCACCGGTGGTGCTCGACTGGCCGCCGACCAGCAGGGCCTCGTCGACCGGTACGCCGAACCGCTCGTGCGCCGCCCGGTAGCCCGCCACCCGCTCGTCGGTGGTGGTCAGCCCGTCCAGTCCCGTGATCAGCCCGATCCGGCGGTGGTCGTGGGTGATCAGGTGGCCCACCAGTCCCTGGCTGCCTTCCAGGTTCTCCACCCCGACCTGGTCGTAGGGCGCGGGCTGCAGCCGGTCGACCAGCACCAGCGGGGTGTCGTGGGCGCGCAGCACGGGCAGCGAGTGCGCGGTCCAACCCGGGGACGGGGCCAGCACCAGCCCGGCGATCCGGTGCGCCAGCAGGTTCGCGACCATCCGCGCCTCGTGCTCGGCGTCGTCGCGAGTGTCGACGATCAACAGGTTGTATCCGTGTCGGCCCGCCTCGCGGTCGATGGCGTCGACGAGCGCGGCCCAGTACTCGCTGGAGACCGCGGTCATCGCCACCCCGATGCTCTGCGCATCGCCGGCCCGTAGCGAGCCCTCCGCCGGCGCCACGTAGCCGAGCTCGGCCATTGCGCGGCGGACCCGGTCCACCGTCCCGGGCGCCACCACGCGGGTGCCGTTGACGACATGGGAGACGGTGCTCACCGAGACGCCGGCCCGTTCGGCGACCCGTCGCATCGAAATCTGTCGGGCCATCGGTCCAGTGTGGCCCACCCGGGCCGCTACCGGGTCGGGACGGGGCAAATGGGCGCGGCAGGTCCGTCCACAGAACCTGCGAATCCCGCGCACACGTAACGGCGGCCCGCCGGGACGAATCCCGGCGAACCGCCGCTGAGCTCCCAACCGGGAGAGGTGGAGGTGGCGGGAATCGAACCCGCGTCCTCGAAGGGTGAACCAGGACTTCTCCGGGCGCAGCTGGTGTCAGCGTTTTCTTGGCCCCGGTGCTCGCGCCAGCACGTCACCGACAGGCCCAGTCGCAGTGAAGTCCCGATCAGCCCCTGCGACGCAGGCTGATCAGCAAGCCTTCTTGATGAGGCCAGGGTCCGGAGCGAAGGCTAACCCCGGTCTGACCCTTCGATCACTGCTCAGGCAGCGAGAGCGAAGTCAGTGCGCTTGGAATCGGCACTTGTTGGTTTCCAGGGAGCATCAACGAGTTGACCCTGGATCCTCGGCCCGCTTCTCCTGGGACTACCGCCCCGAGTCGAAACCGATCACCCCCTGTTGAGTTGTCACGACCGACGAGATCTCGCGCGAGGCGAGAACTCCCACCGATCGTCCATCCGGTGCAACACCGGAACGGCCCAGTCTAGTCCCGCTGGGACCGTGGCGTCACCCACGATTGCCGGGCCGACCCCACGGGGCGATGGTCCCACGGCAAATCCTTGGTAGACAGTGCGCATGAATCAGATCGTGGACTGGCTCGTCGGCCTGATGGACACCATCGGGCCGATGGGCGCCGGCCTCGCGGTGGCACTGGAGAACCTCTTCCCGCCCATCCCCAGCGAGGCGATCCTGCCGCTCGCCGGCTTCGCCGCCGCCCGGGGCAGCTTCAGCGTGCTCGAGGCGATCGTCTGGACCACCGCGGGCTCCGTCGTCGGGGCGTACCTGCTGTACGCCGTCGGGGCGGCCGTCGGCCGTGACCGGATGCGCTGGCTGGCGGCCAAGCTGCCGCTGGTCGATGTGGCCGATCTGGACAAGACCGAGGCCTGGTTCCACCGGCACGGCCCGAAGGCCGTGTTCTTCGGGCGGATGATCCCGATCTTTCGCAGCCTGATCTCCATTCCGGCCGGCATCACCCGGATGCCGCCCGTCCTGTTCGGCCTGCTCACTCTCGCGGGGTCGGCGATCTGGAACTCG
This sequence comes from Naumannella cuiyingiana, assembly GCF_013408305.1. Taxonomy (NCBI): domain Bacteria; kingdom Bacillati; phylum Actinomycetota; class Actinomycetes; order Propionibacteriales; family Propionibacteriaceae; genus Naumannella; species Naumannella cuiyingiana. The sequence continues at coordinate 482,566 of NZ_JACBZS010000001.1, forward strand.
GTCTTCGTGATCGCCGGCTACTACCTGGGCGCGAACTGGGCGGTCGTCGAGCAGTACGCCTCGATCTTCCAGAAGATCGTGATCGTGCTGGTCGCCGCGGCCGTCGTGATCTGGGTGGTACGCCGGATCCGCGCCCGCCACGGGCACCGCGCCGCCACGGAGGCACAGGCGCGCGACCAGGAGTTCTGAGCCGACCGCCCCGCGGGGCGAGGCCGACCCGCTAGGGTCGAGGCCATGAGCGAGAAGCCGGAAGTCGACTTTCCCGAAGGTCCCCCGCCCGCCGAGTTGGAGATCACCGATCTGATCGTCGGCGAGGGCGAGCAGGCCAAGCCGGGTGACATGGTCGAGGTGGACTACGTGGGCGTGGCGTACAGCTCCGGCGAGGAGTTCGATGCCAGCTACAACCGCGGCCAGCCGCTGCGTTTCGCGCTCGGCGCGGGACAGGTCATCACGGGCTGGGACCGCGGCCTGGAGGGGATGCGGGTCGGCGGCCGCCGCCGACTGGTGATCCCGCCCCAGCTCGCCTACGGCGACGCCGGCGCGGGCGGGGTGATCAAGCCGGGCGAGACCCTGATCTTCGTCTGCGACCTGCGGGGCGTGGGCTGAGCATCAGCGGCGACCGCCCACCGGGCCGCGCGCGGCTCACTTCTCGGTGAGCGGCTTCCACGGGATGACCCGCAGCAGCGGATTGGTCCAGTTCTCCCCCGCGAATGCCTTCACGGCGCCGATGACGGTCAGCGCGACCCAGGCGAACCAGGCCAGGGCGAGCAGAACATCGGGCACGAACCAGATGCCGAGCATCCCGAGGGCGAAGAACAGGGCCGATGAGAACAGCGTCCAGTTGAACGACTTCGCCGCCTCGCGTCGGGCATAGCTGCCGGGCGAGGACACGGCGTACACGAACGCCGGGCCGATGATCCAACTGACGAACGGCAGCAGGTGGGCGATACCGGCGGCGCCCTTCGCACCGGGCAGTTCGACGCTGTCGCGCGGTGGGGTCGGGCGGTACGCCGGGTGCGGCCCGAAGTACTGCGCGGTGACGGGCACCAGATCGGCGAAGGCGGCGTTCAGGTCGCCGCGGGTCCGGGCATTCAGCGTCCGGTCGATCCGCCGTTCGAACTCGTCCTCGTCGATCCGGCCCTGCGCATAGGCCTCCGACAGATACTGCTCCGCCCGTTCCCGCTCCAGATGGCCCACGCGCTGGTTCTGTCCGGCGTACTCGTTCATCGCACCCATGCCGACCATCCTGCCTCCGCCGAGGCGACCGACCCATCGGGCTGTGCCCCTATTCGACCCTCAATCGGGTCAGACCCTGGGCTTGCTCACCAGCTTCCGACGCTCGCACCGCCGCCACCGCCGCCGGAGAATCCCCCGCCGCCGAACGAGGAGCCGCCGCTGCCGAAGCCGCTGCCCGAGGAGGTGCTCGGGGGTGGCGGCGGGGGCGCGCTCGCGCTCTGCATGGAGCCCGCCAGCAGGCCGGCGTTGAAGTAGCCCCAGCCGGGCGAGCCGACATACCAGGTGGGCGTGTACTGCGGGATCACGCCGAGCTTCATGGCCTCCTCGCACACCCCCTGCCAGCGATCGGCAAGGTTGAACACGATGGCCCAGGGCAGGTAGCGGGAGAAGATGTCCTGACCCTCCTCGAACCTGAGCTGGCGGGCCTCCGCCGTTGCCAGATAGGTCCGGAAACCCTCGACCTGATCGGTAACCGCGCGACCCGCGGCGGTCCGTACGCCGCGGCCGAGCTTGTGGTTGATCACCATCACGGTGATCAACGGCGGTGCCAGCACCACGACGGCGAGGAAGCCGATCGGCCCGAGGAAGATCACGGCCGCGACCACCGCGAAGATCAACACCGCGATCCCGGCCAGCCCGCCCGCGCGCGGCGGGGTCTTGAACCAGCCGTGTCGGTGTACCTCACTGGTGATCACCGAATCCAGCGCCTGGCTCGGCCGATGCAGGGCGGCGGTGCGGCCCAGGTCGATGACATCGCCCACCCGCAGACCGGGGAACAGCGCGGGCAGGAAGGCGCGGTCCTCGGGGGTGGCCATCTTCGCCGGATCGACCAACTCGACGTCGTACTCGCGGGGGCCGGCAGCCCGGATGCGCACCGCCCCACGCACCGCCAGGTCGACCAGCGTGGCCGCGGTCTCCTCGCCGGTGATCTTGCCGTCGATGACATAACCGCCCTCGCCGACCGGGATCTTGGGCGGGGCGAAGGCGACCGGGATCTGGATCTTCGGATCTGTCGGGGCGACGGCGGCCGCGGCGCCGCCGGTGGGCACGGTGCCCGGAGGCAGCCCGACGAACCGCTCGTCGCGCCCGTTGCGGCGCCACCAGGCGCGACCGATCAGCGGCGAGCCGACGGCCACGACGGCGAAGGCCGCCCCGATCGCGCCGAGCCCGGTGAGCTGGCTCGGGGTCAGTTGGCTGCCGTCGGGCTCCCAGTGCGGCTGATTGTCCGCAACCAGGCCCTGGCCGATCATCACGCCGATGGTGATCCCGTCGCCGCCCGGCACCTCCCCGACGTCGAAGCGGGCGATGTCGTCGCCGTCGACCTGCGCCGGGCAGGTCTGCTTCGAGCCGGCCGCGCCGATGAAACAACTGGCGTCGCGGGCCCCGCCCGGCACCCGCGCACTGATCGTCAGGTCGCGGATCGGCGGTGCATCCGGATCCGGCGCGATGGCGTCCCAGTAGAACTCGTCGAAGGTGTCCTGCGGCCGGATCGCGCCCTCGACCTCGTAGGAGATGATGTAGGTCTCGGATCTGTCGACCGTGCGGTTCGGGTCGCCGATCCGGATCTGCTTGGTCCGGTCCCGGCCGCTGCCGAAGTCCTCCTCCGAGGTCTGGGTGGGCGCGCCGGTGGGACTCTCCACCCGGACGTTCTTGATCGGGAAGACCATGTCCTGGCCGGGCCGGTCGGGGTCGGGCTCGCGCGTGGTGATGTTGTAGAAGATGCCCCGGCGCTCGCCCGGGCCGAACTGGTAGTCGATGGTGGCCGTCACCGACACCACCCCGGAGTCGTTGACCACGTAGTCGATCGTGTAGGCGTTGATCACGTCGCCGTCGGCCGCGCGGGCGATGCCGGGGGTCAGCCCGAGCAGCGCCAGCATCGCGATCGCCGCCACGGCTGCAACACGGCGGGCCAGCATCCGCATCAGCGCCTCCCCCGCCCGGTCACGGCACGCTTGTTGCGTTGGGCCAGGGCCCGCTGCGCCTCTCGGTCGGCATCGCGCCTGGCGATCGTCTGCCGCTTGTCGAACTCGCGCTTGCCGGTTGCGACAGCGAGTTCGATCTTGGCGTACCCGTCGCTGAAATACAGCGACAGCGGCACCAGCGTCGTGCCCGAGGAGCCGAGCGCGCGCTCGAGCCGGGCGATCTCCTTGCGGTTCAGCAGCAGCTTGCGGGTACGCCGGGCCGTGTGGTTGGTCCAGGTGCCGTGGGAGTACTCGGGGATGTGCGCCGAGCGGAGCCAGACCTCGCCGTCGTCGACGGTGGCGAAGGCGTCGGCGAGCGATGCCCGGCCCTCCCGCAGTGACTTCACCTCGGTGCCGGTGAGCACCAGTCCCGCCTCGTAGGTGTCGCCGATCGCATAGTCGTGGCGCGCCTTCTTGTTCTGGGCGACCATCGTCTTGCCCTGTTCCCTCGGCATGGTCCCCATCATGCCCGGCGGGGGGCGCACGCCGAAGCGCCCGCCCCCGGGGATCGCCGGGGGCGGGCGCTTCTGGCGATCAGATCCGCACGCCGTTGCGGCCGAGCCAGGCGCGCGGGTCCTTTGCGGAGTAGACGCTGCCCGGGGTGGCGCCGCGCGGGTAGTACTCGAAGTGCAGGTGCGGCCCGGTGACGTTGCCGGTCGAGCCCGTGTAGCCGATCACGTCACCCTTCTTCACCACCTCGCCGCGCGAGGCCTTCTTGCGGCTCATGTGCGCATAGAGGGTGGACTCGCCGTTGCTGTGCCGCAGGATCACGTGGTTCCCGGCCCAGCCGCCGGCGCTCGAGCTCATCACCACGCCGTCCTTGGCCGCCCGGATCGGCGTACCCGTCCCGGTGCCGCCGAAGTCGAGCCCGGTGTGGTAGCGCGCCCACAGTCCGGTCTGGCCGAAGACGGCAGAGATCCGGTAGTCGCCCGGCGCGATCGGTGAGACCGCCGCGGCCCGGGAGGACTTGGTTGCGTTGCGGCTGTTCGACGACTTCGACTTCTTGGCGGGCTCGGCCTTCTTCTTGCCCGAGTCCTTCTCGTCGTCGTCCTTCTTGTCCTCGCGCTCGGACTTCGCCTTCTTCTCGGCCTCGGCCTTCTTCGCGGCCTCTTCCGCGCGCTTCTTCTCCTCGGCGCGCTTCTTTGCCGCAGCCTCGCGCTCCTTGCGCTCGGCCTCGGCCTTCCTCTTCTGCTCCGCTGCGTACTCGTCCAGCTTGCGCTGCGCGTCGGCCGACTCAGCCTCCATCTCGGCGACCCGGTTCTTGTCCTTCTGCACCTGGGCCGCGAGATCGGCCTCGGCCCGCTTGTTGGTGGCGACCAGATCGGCGATCGCGGACTCCTCGGCCTGCGCATCGGCCTCGAGCTGTTCCATGTCGGCGAGATTCGCGGCCGCCGCCCGGCGGTCCTCCTCGGCCTGCTCCTCGGCCTCGGCCTGCTTCTTCTTCGCCGCCTCCAGCTTGCGCTGGGCCTCGGACAGGGCGTCCATCTTCGCCTGGGCGGTGTCGAACATCGTGGTGGACCACTGCATCCGGGTCTGCAGGGTGCCGGCGGTGGTGCTGTCGACGACCATCGCCATCCCGACCAGGCCGTTCTGCTGCTGGTACTGGTCACGGACCACGTCGCCGATCAGCGCGCGCTGACGGTCCACCCGATCCTGGTTGGCGGCGACGGCGGCCTTTGCCTGTTCCAGCTTCTCCTGGGCCTCCGACAGCCGGATCGCCATCTGCTCGTCCCGCTCGCGGGCCTCGGCCAACTCACCCTGAATGCGTTCCAGCTCGTCGCGGGCCTGGCTCAGCCGCGAGCGCGCGTCGTCCAGTGCGGCCTGGGCATCGCTCAGGTCCACCGAGCTGTTGTCGAGGGTGTCGCGGGCCTTGCCCAGTTGCTGGTCGGCCTCCTTCTTGGCGTCCTCGGCGGGATTCGCCAGCGCGGTCGGCACGGCGAGCCCGAAGCTCAGGGCCGCGGCCGCGAGCACCGCGGCGAGACGTCGGGGCATCCGGCGATCGGCGCCAACCAACCGGGGTCGGCTGTGCGTCCGGTGTGCCGCGGGGGGAAGTTCCCGGTCCACTGTCATCTCCCAATCCGTTCGGTGACATCGCGGCTGATCGGGTCAGACCCGAGTCAGACGCGAAGGTACCTTCGCGTTGCTATGAGCGTCGGAATTATTGACAACAGCAGTCCCACGAGTGCAACCCCCAAACAGGCCCACAGCACGTGTTGCGGGCCGATCCAGGGTGAAGCCTGAATCAAGACTTGAACCTTTTCGGTGATGAGGAAGTAAACCCCTGCGGCCAATGTGACGCATGCGAGACCCGCGCCGACCACGGCCGCCAGCAGGGCCTCGAGCAGGAACGGCAACATGATGTAGAGGTTGGACGCCCCGACCAGCCGCATGATGCCGATGTCGCGGCGGCGGGCGAAGGCCGCGACCCGGACCATGTTGCCGATCTGCAGCGCGGCGGCCACCAGCAACAACACCGATGCGATGATCGCGCCCCACTGCAGGACCCCGAGCCACTCGAACAACGGGTCCAGCACCTCGTGCAGGTCGCGTACCGCCTGCACCCCCGGCAGCCCCTCGACCGCCGTGACCACGCCCCGGTACTCCTCGGGATTGACCAGCTTGATCCGGAACGACTCCTGCATGTCCTCCGGCCGCAGGGTGTCCTGGATCGGGCTGCCCTCGAATGCGCGCCGGAACTCCTCGTAGGCCATCTCCTTGGTCTCGAAGTAGACCTCGGCCACCTCGGAGTTGGAACGCAGGGTCTGCTCGATGGTCTGGCGCTGCGCATCCGTCACGTTCTCGCCCTGCGTGCAGTTGGGCCCGACGGAGGCCTGGTTGCACAAGAAGACCGAGATCTCGATCTTGTCGTACCAGCGGTCCTTCATCAGGTCGACCTGCTGGTTGGCGAGCAGGCCGGCACCGAACAGGGTCAGCGACACCCACATCGTCACGATCACCGCGATGGTCATCGTGAGGTTGCGGCGCAGACCCGACAGGGTCTCGGAGAAGGTGTGGCGCATCAGCGGTCCTGGGGGTTCCGGGGGGCGGTCAGGCGGACGATCGGTGACTCACTGGGTGCCATAGACACCCCGGCTCTGGTCGCGGATCAGCTCCCCGTCGTCGAGTTCGATCACCCGCTTGCGCATCTGGTCGACGATCGTCGAGTCGTGGGTGGCCATCAGCACCGTGGTGTCGGAGCGGTTGATCCGATCGAGCAGCTTCATGATCCCGACGCTGGTCCCCGGGTCGAGATTGCCGGTCGGCTCGTCGGCGATCAGGATCTTGGGGCGGTTGACGAAGGCCCGCGCGATCGCCACGCGCTGCTGCTCCCCACCCGACAACTCCTCCACCAGCCGGTCGGCCTTGCCCGCCAGGCCGACCATCTCCAGCGTCTCCGGCACCACCTTGCGGATATGGGAGGTGGACTTACCGATCACCCGCTGGGCGAATGCCACGTTCTCCGCGACCGTCTGGCCGGGTCGCAGCCGGAAGTCCTGGAAGACCGTTCCGATCTCGCGGCGCAGCTTCGGCACCTTCCAGCGCGGCAACTGTCCGAGCTCGCGCCCGGCGACCCAGACCTGGCCCGAGCTCGCCTGGTACTCCCGCAGCACCAGCCGCAGGAACGTCGACTTGCCGGAGCCGGAGGTCCCGACCAGGAAGACGAACTCGCCCTTGTCGATGTCCACCGAGACATTGCGCAGCGCCGGACGGCGCTGACCGTCATAGGTCTTGGTGACGTTGTCGAATCGGATCACGGTGTTGCCCTCGGCCGGCTAGACGAAGACCCCGGCCGATCGCACGCCACAGCGCCCGGGCCGGCAGGGGAAACGGCCGTGGTCAGTCTAGGCACAGACTCAACGAAATCTCAGGATTGGTACGCCCGGCGCGCCCGGGCCGCTCACACCTCGGTCACCGCGACCCCCGGCACCAGGCCGGCCGCGGCGACGGCGTCGGCGGGCAACTGCCAGACATATTCGTTCTTCAGCTTCCGGCCGTCGGCGGCGAAGGGGCCGGTGCGGAACTCATAGGCCGCGAGCGTCGGCCAGATCCGCGGCGCGGCGGTCCGGCACGCCTGGCGCAGGTCGCCGTTGCGCTCCAGCAGCGCCGCGAAGACGTCGCGCGCCCAGGCCGCCGTCGTCTGCTCATCGGCCCGCCGACCCTCCTCCAACTGCAGCGCGATCTGCAGCCGGCGATCGGCATTGGCGTCTTCGTAGCTGATCAATCGGTGGTTGTGCACCGCGTCGATCAGGTCGTCGTGGGAATTCAGCACGTCGCGCACCTCGTCGGGGGTGACCACCGCACCGTTGAAGTCGACCGACAGGTCGGATCGTCCGTAGAGGAAGAGCACCGGCAGGTCGGTCCGCAGGCCGTCCAGCAGCGCGGCGTGCCCGAGCCGCCGCAACACCGGCGCCAGCTCGCGGATGGTCGTGACGTGGCCGCGGTCGTGGATGTTGTAGCGGATCCGCGGGCTGATGTTCTCCGGGCGGGTGATGGTGACCAGCAGCTCGCCCGCCTGGTTGGTCTCCAGCAGGTAGTCATAGGGGTTGTACTGGAAGATCATCGGCATCACGCCGTATTCCTCGCTGCGCGAGATCGCGGCCGCCAGCTCGGGATCGGCCAGCAGCGCGCGGCGCAGCGCGATCGTGAAATCTGACTCGATGCCGAGATTGATCTCCAGATCCGAGGCGCCGTAGGAACCGACCACGGCACCGAAGGTGCCGAGCAGGTGATCACGCATCGACTCGCTCATCCCCTCCCCGCCGAAGCCGGCCATCACGTCGTGGGCGGACAGGTCGATCCGGTCGTCGTCGGCGAGCTCCTTGAGGAAGGGCGGATAGCTCAGCAGCAGATAGGTGTAGCCCGTGCCGAACTCACGGATCGTGGAGATGATCTTGTCCCGGTCCGGGCCGATCGACTTGATGATCGCCACATCGGTCAGCGAGGCGCTGATGTTCATCCCGGTCGCCCAGGCACCGAGCGAGAATGCATTCAGGATGAAGATCGGCTTCTCGGCCGCGGCAGTGGTGCCGCGGAACCCGATCTGCAGCAGGGTGCGCACGGCATTGCGCTCGGCGGGCCCGCGCACCCAACTGGTCGGCGTACCCGTGCTGCCGGAGGACTCGTCGACCACCACACCGCGCGTCGGCAGCCGGCCGTCCAGACAGCGCTCCTGCACGCTCCAGCGCTTGATGTAGCTGGCCTTGTCCATCTCGGGCACCCCGGCCAGCGTCGGCGGTTCGCCGTCGACCGCGCCCGGCGCGATCCCTTGTTCGGCGAGGAACTCCCGGTACGCCGGGACCCGCCGCGCGGCGTTGTCATAGGCGAGCCAGGCGCGGTAGCGCCCCAGCTCGGCACGCACCGGCGCCAGGCCGCGGGCGAAGAGCGCGGTGTGCACACCCTGGTTGCGGACGAGCTGCTTCATCGCCAGATCCTGGGCCCCGAGCAGCGCCCGCAGGGCCAGCCGCCGTCCGCGTTCGGTGCGTGGTTCGGTCATGACTGCTCCTCGATGATCATGCTGGCGACCGGGCGGCGGTGGCTGCGGGGCGGGGTGGCGCTGCGGCCCAGGCGGAAGAGCATCCAGGCCATCTCCCCGTCGTCCTCGCGAGCACCCACGAGCTCGGCGAACCGGCGGTGCGATGTCGGGTTGGTGATCACCGTGCCGTAGGGATGCAGCCAGATCCCGTGCGCGGTGAGCGCCAGCCAGACCTCCAGGAAGCAACGCCCGGCGCCGACATAGTCCGCCAGGGTGGCGAACGGCCCTTCGAGCCAGCCCACCTGCGCCACTCCGGTCATGGTGCGCAGATAGAGGTGACGGATCGCCGGGCCGATCACCGGGGCCTGCCACAACCAGCGGTTCCGGAAGGCCAGCCGCAGCGCCGGGCCGGGCATCAGCAGGGTTTCCGCGCTCAGTCCGTCACCGGTGGCGGCCGCCTCCCGCCGGGAGAACCGCAGCCAGTCCATCAGCTCGCGGTAGACGGCATCGCGGCGAAGATCGTCGAACAGCGTCTCCGCGTTCACCTCGATGATCTTGTCCACCACCGCGCGCTCGGCGCTGGTGCGGAAACGGTAGCCGTGCCGCGCGGCCAGCTCGGTGACCTCGGCGATCACCGCCGGCGGAACCGGCGTGGAGTCGTAGGGGCGACGCGAGGTACGCCGCCGCCGCAACTGCCGCAGACCGTCGCGGGCCCGCTCGTCGGCGGGCCGGCGGACCAGTCGGAGCCGGGCGAACGGATGCTGGCGGCGCGGGTCGGCGAAATCCATCTCGGCCAGCTCGAGCTCGGACTCCACGGCGTACCCGTGACCGGCCGCGGCCACCTCGAGATGGGCGAGGAAGACGCCCATGCAGACGAATCCGAACGGTACGCCGAAGTCCTCAGCGGGCAGGCCCCGCCGCTTGTCGTAGTATGCGATCGCCGAGTGCGGGCCGGTCAGGGCCAGCGTGATCGGTTGGGAGTTGTGCGGCGAGGGGTAGCGGTGGGCATCGGCAAGGATCGCGTCCCACGCACCGGCGGCTGACTGCACGCCTGGAGGCTAGGCCCGGCGGGGGTCACGCGTCGACGGTCTCGCTCTGCTTGCGCCACCGGATCCCGGCGTCGATGAACCCGTCGATCGCCCCGTCGAAGACGGCGTCGGGATTGCCCTCCTCGTGCTCGGTGCGCAGGTCCTTGACCATCTGGTAGGGCTGCAGGACATAGGACCGCATCTGCGCGCCCCAGGAGTTGCCGCCGTCGCTCTTCAGCGCGTTCAGCTCGGCCTCGCGGTCCTGGCGCGCCTTCTCCAGCAGGCGCGCCTGGAGCACCCGCAGCGCGGCCGCCTTGTTCTGCAACTGCGACTTCTCGTTCTGGCACGACACCACGATCCCGGTCGGCAGGTGCGTCAGGCGTACCGCCGAATCGGTGGTGTTCACGCTCTGCCCGCCCGGGCCCGAGGACCGGAACACGTCGACCCGCAGGTCCGCCTCGGGGATGTCGATGTGGTCGGTCTCCTCGGTGACCGGCAACACCTCGACGCCGGCGAAGGAGGTCTGCCGGCGGCCCTGGTTGTCGAACGGGCTGATCCGGACCAGCCGGTGGGTGCCCTGTTCGACGCTCAGCGTGCCGTACGCGAACGGCGCCTTGACCTGGAAGGTGGCGGACTTGATGCCCGCCTCCTCGGCATAGGAGGTGTCGAAGACCTCGGTGCCGTAGCCGTGCCGCTCCGCCCAGCGCAGGTACATCCGCATCAGCATCGAGGCGAAGTCGGCAGCGTCCACTCCCCCGGCCTCCGCGCGGATGGTGACCATCGCCTCGCGCGGGTCGTACTCGCCCGACAGCAGGGTACGCACCTCCAGCGCCTCGATCGCCGCGCGCAGCGCCGCGGTCTCCCGGGTGGCCTCGGCGAGCGAGTCGGCATCACCCTCCTCGCCGGCCAGCTCGACCAGCACGGCCGCATCGTCCAGGCGCTGGCGCAGTCCGGCCACCCGCTCCACCTCGCCCTGCAACTGCGAGAGCCGCGACGTCACCCGCTGGGCGTTCTCCTGGTCGTCCCACAGGTCCGGCGCGGCGACCTGCCCCTCGAGGTCGGCGATCTCCGCCCGCTTCGCCGCGGGATCGACGACGGCCTCGATCGAGGTCAGCGCCTTGTCGAGCTCGGTCAGGGTCTCGGAGATGTCTTCTGCCACAACGGGCAATGCTATCGCGCGCGGCCGCCGGCGGGCCGCGGCTCGATTGTTACCCGAACCGGCGGTAATCGTTTTCCGATCTGGCACTTGCTCGGCATCGGTGGGGCCCGCGACGCTGTACCTGCGCCAAAGGAGGCAACCGATGACCACGCAGACCGCAGGCCCGCCGGAGGCCGCGCCGAGGGACAAGGTGATGGAGCTGGACGCCGCCATCGCGGCCCATGTCCACGACGGCGACACCATCTGCCCGGAGGGTTTCGGCCACCTGATCCCGTTCGCCGCGGCGCACGAGATCATCCGCCAGGGCCGCCGCGGGCTGACGCTGGTCCGGATGACGCCGGACCTGATCGCGGACCAGTTGATCGCGGCCGACTGCGTCGACCGGCTCGTCGCGTCCTTCTTCGCCAGCGGCTCGGCCGGCTCGCTGCACGAGGTACGCCGGCGCATCCAGCACCACGACCCACGCCCGCTGGAGGTCGAGGAGTGGACCCACGGCCAGATGGCCGCGCGCTACTCCGCCGGCGCGACCGGCGCGCCGTTCCTGCCGGTGCACTCCGGCGTCGGCTCGGACCTGTTCGAGGTGAACCCGATGCTGCGCAGCGTCGAGGATCCCTACGGCGGCGGCCGGGTGGCGGTGGTGCCGCCGATCAGGCCCGATGTCACGATCCTCCACGCCCAGCGCGCCGACCGGCTGGGCAACGTGCAGCTGTGGGGCATCACCGGTATCCAGCCGGAGGCCGCCTACGCCGGTCGGCGCACGATCGTCACCGTCGAGGAGATCGTCGAGCCCGAGGTCGTGCGCAGCGACCCCAACCGGACGCTGATCCCGGCCCACGCCGTCACCGCGGTGGTGCCGGTCCCCCGCGGCGCGCACCCGTCGTACGTGCAGGGCTACTACCAGCGCGACAACGCCTTCTACCGCGAGTGGGAGGCGATCTCGAAGGATCGCTCGCGGCTGCTCGCCTGGCTCGACGAGTGGGTGCACGGCGTGGTGGACCGGGCGGCGTACGTGCAGCGACTCGGCGAGGAGCGCTGGGCGAGCGTGCGGCTCGACCCGCGGCCGGCGGCGCCGGTCGACTACGGGCGTACCCCCCGGAACGGGGGCGCGGCATGAGCACGAAGGTCGGGCCGGAGTTCCTGGCCACCGTCGCCTCGCGCGAACTGGCGGGCGAGCACCGCGTCTTCGCCGGGATCGGCCTGCCCACGCTGGCCGTCGATCTCGCCAAGCGCACGATCAATCCCGACCTCGAGCTGATCTATGAGTCCGGGGTGTGCGGCGCGCACCCGGAGACGATGGCCGAGGGCATCGCCGACTTCACGCTGGTCTCCGGGGCGGAGTCGGTGATCGGCATCCCGGCTCTGTTCGGCGCCGTGCTCGGCGGCGGCTATGTCGACGTGGGCTTCCTCGGTGCGGCGCAGATCGACCGCTACGGCTCGCTGAACACCACCGTGATCGGCGACTGGGCCAAGCCGCGGGTACGCCTGCCCGGCGCGGGTGGCGCCGCGGACGTGATGGCGAACTCGCGCCGGGTGATCGTGGTGATCCGCCGCCACGACCCCGACGCGATGCCGGCCGAGCTCGACTTCTGCACCTCGGCCAGCCCGGTCCGCGCGCGCGAGGCCGCGGAGCGCGAGGGCTTCGCGCTGCCCCAGGGGGCCGGCGTGAGCACGGTGATCACCCCGCTCGGCGTGCTGCGCCGCCCGGACCGCTTCGCCGAGCTCGAGCTGGCCAGCGTGCACCCGGGCGTCGACCCCGACGACGTGGTGCGCGCCACCGGCTGGCCGCTCCGGGTCGCCGCCGACCTGACCGAGACCACCCCGCCGACCGACGAGGACGTGCGGCTGCTCCGCGAGGAGATCGACACCGTGCGGCTCTACCTGCGCTGAGGGCCCGGGCGGCCCGCCGCGGTCAGGCGGGCCCGGGCCGATCGGCGGAAGCGAGCGCCTCCTCCACCCGGGCCAGCCAGTCGCCGGCCAGCGCGTCGAAGACGCCCGCCTGCTCGATCTGCAGGTTGTGGCCGGCGCGGTCGAGCGCGGCGAAGGTGGTACGCGGCCAGCCGCGGGTGAGCGCGAACTGGTCGGCGTACCCGACGACGGCGTCCTGCCGGGCGGTCACGACGAGCCCCGGGCCGGCGTACGCGGGCACCGAGCCCTCCCACGCACCGCGATACGCAGCCGCGATGCGCGCGAGGACGTCCTGATCCCCGCTGTCGATGCCCGCCTGGACCTCCAGGGCGGTGCGGACGAAGGTCTCGGGCGTCCGGACCACGCCGAGCGAGAACGCCGAGCCGTCGACGATCTCGATCCCCTCGGCGCGCTCCGCGATCACGCGATGCTCGGGGAGGTCTCGCGCGGCGGCGTCGGCGAGCACCGCCGGCGCGACGAGGCACACGCCGGCGTACCGCTCGGGCTCGGCGGCGAGCAGGCCCTGGGCGAGGTAGCCGCCGTAGGACTGCCCGGCCAGCGCGACCACCCCGCTCGGCACCAGCCGCCCCAACGCTGCCGAGACGACGGCGAGGACGTCGTCGGTGCCGGACAACTCCGCGGTCGCGGTGCTCAGACCGTGGCCCGGCAGGTCGAGGTAGAGCCGCCGCCAGCCCGGGTGCCGGGCGAACACCGGCTCGAACGCGCCGGTCATCAGCCGGTGATCGCAGGTGAATCCGTGCAGCGCCACGACGGTGCCGAGCTGTTCGCCGGTCGCGGGGAGATCGAGGTAGTGCACGCGGGAGAGCGGAAGATCGAGGAAGGGCATGGCCACATTGTTCTGCGTCGCGGCCGGGCCGCGCTCCCGGTCCGCGCCTCGACCCTGCGGCGCCGGATCGGCGACGGTCAGCGGTCCCGGGGCGCGGCGGCGGCCGGATCGGCGAGATCGGCGCTCAGCGCGAGCACCCGGCGCAGCGCCGGATTGGGATCGGCCTCGCGCCAGACGAGCTGGGTGGGTGAGGCCTCGACGTCGTCGGCGAGCGGGACGACCACGATCCCGTCGCGGCCCATCGCGTCCAGCGCGAGATCGGTGTTCAGCGTGATCCCCACACCCGAGGCGACGAGCGCGATCTTGCTCCAGGTGTCGGGCGCCTCCTGCACGATCCGGGGCACGAAGCCGCGGTCGGCGGCCAGCCGGACGAACTCCTCGCGCAGCACCGAGCCGGCCGACGGCGGGAAGGCCACCCACGGCTCCTCGGCGAGCTCGGCCATCGCCAGCTCAGCCCGCCCGGCGAGCGGATGGGAGTCGGGCAGTACGACCACGAACCGGCCGCGGCGCATCGGCCTGGCGGCCATCCCGGGCGGCGGCCCCGGCGTCATCAGGAGCGCCAGGTCGAGCCGGCCGGCGAGGATCAGGCCGACCGCCTCGGCGCCATACGTGTGGGACTGCAGCACGAGGTCGATCCCCGGGTGACGGTTGCGCACGGCCCGGGCGAGCCGGCTGATCAGGTGCTGCGTGGACGGGCCGGTGAAACTGATCCGGACGGTGCCGACCTCGCCCTCCCCGGCCGAGCGGACCGCCAGCCGGGCGGCGTCCAGCGCGGCGAGCACCGCTCGCGCGGGCTCGACCAGGGCCGCGCCCTGAGCGGTCAGCGAGACCCGCCGGGTGGTCCGATCGAAGAGCTGGGCGCCCACCCCGCGCTCGAGCTGGCGGATCATCCGGCTGAGCGGCGGCTGGGCGATGTGCAGCCGCTCGGCGGCGCGGCCGAAGTGCAGTTCCTCGGCGACCGCGAGGAACGCGCGGAGCTGGGCGACGTCCATCCCGCCGATGCTCGCACAGTTTGATGCTCGGTGAGTATCAATTCCATGGCATTTTCCAGCTTGACGGTTAGCAATCGGCCGACGGAGGATCGGACCCGTCAACGGAGGGGATGGTCGATGGAGACGGCGGAGTTCGATGCGGTGCTCGCGACGGTTCGCGACCTGCTCGACTCCGAGGTGATCCCCGCCGAGCGTGAGATCGAGGAGACCGACCGGGTTCCCGATCGGCTGCGCCGCAAGGCCGCCGACATGGGCCTGTTCGGCTACGCACTGCCGGAGCGCCACGGCGGCCTGGACCTTTCGATGACCGAGGAGGTGCGGCTCGCCATCGAGCTGGGCCGCGGCCCGATCGCCTTCCGTTCGATGTTCGGGACCAACAACGGGATCGCAGGCCAGGTGCTGGTCAACTTCGGCACGCCGCAACAGCAGGAGCGCTGGCTGCCGGGGATGGCGGCTGGCGAGGTGATCGGCGCCTTCGCGCTGACCGAGCCCGAGGCCGGCTCCGACCCGTCCGGCCTGACCACCAAGGCGGTGCGCGACGGCGACGGCTATCTGATCAACGGGGCCAAGCGGTTCATCACCAATGCCGATGTCGCCGACGTGTTCCTGGTGTTCGCGCGCACCGGCGATCCCGCCGACGGCAACCGCTCCATCTCGGTCTTCGCGGTCCCCCGCGACACCCCGGGCCTGTCGGTCGGGCCGTCGGACCAGAAGATGGGCCAGCGCGGCGCGCACACCGCCGAGGTCTGGTTCGACTCCGTCCGGGTCGGCGCGGACGCATTGGTCGGCGGCCGCGAGAACGACGGCTTCGCCGCGGCCATGCGCTCGCTGGCCAAGGGCCGGTTGCACATGGCTGGCATCGCGGTCGGCATGGCGGACCGGCTGATCGAGGAGTCCACGCGGCACGCACTGGTGACCCGGCAGGGCGGTACGCCGATCGCCGACTTCCAGCTCGTCCAGGCGATGCTCGCCGACTGCGCGACCGAGGCATACGCCGGCCGGGCGATGGTGCTGGCCGCCGCCCGCGAGTTCGATGCCGGCACCGACACGCGGCTGGCGCCGTCCGCGGCGAAGCTGTGGTGCACCGAGATGGCCGGACGGGTGGCCGACCGGGCGGTGCAGATCCACGGCGGCTCCGGCTATCTGCGCGAGTCGGCCGCAGAACGCTTCTACCGCGACGCCCGGCTGCTGCGCCTCTACGAGGGCACCAGCGAGATCCAGCGCGTGATCGTGGCTCGCCAACTGCTGCGCCGCCACGCCGAACCGAAGGGAAGATCGTGACCAACCCCGAGATCGTGATCGCCGCGCCCTACCGCACACCGGTCGGTGGTTTCGGCGGGAGCCTGCGGCCCGTCTCGGCCGCCGACCTGGCGAGCGGGCTGCTGCGCGGGCTGATCGAGCGCACGGAGCTCGACCCGGCCGAGGTGGACGAGGTGATCCTCGGCAACTGCAACCCGACCAACGAGGCGCCGGCGATCGGGCGGGTGGTGGCGCTCGACGCCGGCCTGCCGATCACCACGACCGGGCAGCAACTGGACCGCAGATGTGGCTCGGGGTTGCAGGCGATTCTCACGGCCGCGGGACAGATCGCGACCGGCGGTTCCCGTCTGGTGCTGGCGGGCGGCACGGAGTCCATGAGCAATGCGCCGTTCTACACCCTCGACATGCGTTGGGGTACGCGCGCCGGCGACACCACGATGCGCGACGGGCTGGGCCGCGGGCGGGTGACCGCGGGCGGGAAGAACTTCCCCGTGCCGGGCGGAATGTTGGAGACGGCGGAGAACCTGCGGCGCGAGTACCGGATCAGCCGCGAGGCGCAGGACGAGCTCGCGCTCGAATCGCACCGACGCGCGGTCGCCGCCCAGCGCGCCGGCCTGTTCGACGACGAGATCATTCCCGTCCGCTTCGCCACCCGCAAGGGCGAGGTCACGGTCGAGATCGACGAGCACCCGCGCGCGGACGCCTCGCTGGAGGCGCTGGCCAAGCTGCGCCCGATCCTGCTCGCCGACGACCCCGAGGCGACGGTCACCGCCGGCAACGCCAGCGGCCAGAACGACGCCGCGGCGCTGGTGATCGTGACGACGCGCGAGCATGCCGAGCGTCTCGGGTTGCAGCCGCTGGCGCGGCTGGTCTCCTGGGCCGTGGCGGGGGTCGAGCCCGCTCGGATGGGGATCGGTCCGGTCCCGGCCACCGCCGCCGCGCTGGAACGAGCCGGGCTCGGTCTGGCCGACATCGACCTGATCGAGTTGAACGAGGCGTTCGCGGCACAGGCACTCGCGGTGATGACCGAGTGGGGTTTCACCGAGACCGACCGCGAGCGCACCAATGTGCACGGTTCGGGCATCTCGCTCGGACACCCGGTCGGCGCCACCGGGGCCCGGATGACCGGTCACCTGGCGCGCGAACTCAACCGGACGGGCGCTCGCCGTGGTCTGGTTACGATGTGCATCGGAGGCGGACAAGGCCTCGCAGCGATCTTCGAAAGGGTGGAGTGACGGATGGTACGCAAGATCAACTCGGCGGAGGAGCTGGAGGCGCTGGCCGGTGCGGAGCTCGGCACCAGCGACTGGGTGGAGGTGACCCAGGAGCGGATCAATCAGTTCGCCGACGCCACCGGTGATCACCAGTGGATCCACGTCGACATCGAGCGGGCGAATGCCGGCCCGTTCGGTGGGCCGATCGCACACGGCTTCCTCACCCTTTCCATGATCCCGGTGCTGGGCGCACAGATCAGCGCCATCGACTTCGGCTCGGCGAAGATCAATTACGGGCTGAACAAGGTGCGCTTCATGACCCCGGTCCCGGCCGGTGGCCGGATCCGCGCCCACGCTCGCGCCGCAGAGGTGAATCGGCTGGAGAAGGGCATCCAGTTGATCACCGAATACACCATCGAGCTGGAAGGCAGCGATCGCCCGGCCTGTGTGGCCGAGATGATCATGCTGATCATTCCCTGACGCTGCGCTCCGTCACTGCTCACGGGCGGTGATGCAGACATCGACCTCGAGCTCGCGGGCCGTCGCCCCGAGCGCCGCGGCCGCCCGGCGCTGGGCTTCGGCGACCACCTCGATCGGTACCTGCCCGGCGGCGACGACCACGTCGGCGTTGACGATGGCGCGGCCATTGACGACCCGCAGGTCGACCTCGACCGTCTCACCGTCCCCGAGGGCCTTTCGGGCGAGCCCGCGCAGCACGGCGCGCGGATTCGGGTGCAGCCGGACCACGCCGGGCGTCGCGCGCAACTCGTCGGCGATCAGGTCGGCAAGCGCCCCCGGGTCCAACTCACTCGTCGTCATGGACGTCCTCCACGCTCAGATCGACCACCGCTCCCGGTAGTCCCAGATCGCGCTCCAGCCGGGCGATGACCGCCGCCCGGATCCGCTCGACCAGCCCGGGGCTCAACTCACGGGCGGCGACCGAGAGGCCGATCCGCAGCCGCAGCGGCTCCCCGGGCTCGGCCAGCCCGCCCACCGTGCACCCGCGGGGTCGGACCCCGGCGATGGTCGAGGCGCCGTCACGGGCGAGCTGGGCGATCGCGGCCTCGCGAATCCGGATCTCGCCGAACTCGGTCCGCCGCAGCGGCAACCGCCGGCCACCCCGCAGCTCCGAGCGGACCACGTGCATGATCGACGCCTTCACCGCCACGTCCAGGTGCTGCTCCGGATCGGAATCCGCGCTGTCGCGCCACTGCGCCGCCACTTCGTGAATCTCACGCAGACTCTCCCGGGCCCGGCCACATTCCGGGCAGTCCCGCTCGTGCTCGTCGGGCGGTCGGTCCAGGCCGGCCCACACCTGTTCGAGCGTGCGCCCGCAGGCGAGCGTGCCGGCGGCATCGGCCGTCCGAGGTGCCCTCATCTCCATTCGGCCATTCCTTTCGCCAGCGACGCGCGGGCGCGGGCGAGTTGCCCGCGTACGCCGCCCTCCGTCGTCCGGACGATGCGCGCGATCTCGGCGCAACCGAACCCGTCCAGCTCGCGCAGGATCCAGCACGCACGCTGATTCGGCGGCAGCTCGCGGACCAGCACCGCGAGCGCCTGCCACTGTGCCCCGTGCACGGCCGCGCCCTCCGGCCCGGGGCCGTCCGCGGCCTCGGCGTCGAGCAGGGTACGCCCGGCCGGATCCGGCGCATCGAGCGACTCCGGTGCCGGCGTCCGCGCACGCTGACGCAACTGGTCGAGGCAGCGGTGAGTGGCGCCGCGGTAGAGCCATGCCCGGAAGTGCGCGGGCTCGTTCAACTGGTCCAGGCGGCGCCACGTCGCGACCAGGCTGTCCTGGGTGACGTCCTCGGCCTCCGCGCGATCGCCGAGCATCCGCAGCGCGTGCCGGAAGATCGGCCCCTGGTAGCGATCCACCAGCGCCTCGAATGCGGCCACATCGCCATCCCGCGACCGGGCCACCAGCGTTGCGTCGTCCTGCCCGGCGAGCGGATCTCCGGGCTCGGTTCGTGCATCAGGCGCGGACGCCTCACGCACGGGTGACGATGTCGACACGGCCCCAAATATGCCACGATCCGCTCCCCGAAGGTTTTGTGACATAGATCACACGCATCGGCGCGTGAGGATTCCCGCGTACCGGCGTCTTCAACAGTGCAAGCCCAACGGTTGCGGAAAGGAACCCATCATGACCAACCCGACCACCAAGTCCACCGACAAGCCCGCCGGCACGAGCACCTCCACCGGCGGCAACGAGGTCGCGCGTGCCGAGTCCAAGCAGCTCGACGCTCTGCACACCGAGCAGGGCGACACCACGATCGCCGATCAGGTCGTCGCCAAGCTGGCCGGCCTCGCTGCCCGCGAGGTCGAGGGCGTCTACGCCATGGGCAATGCGGCGCGCCGCACCCTGAACGCCATCGCCGAGCGCATCCCCGGCTCGCAGACCAATGTCACCGGCGGGGTGAGCGTCGAGAAGGGCGAGCGCCAGGCCGCGGTCGACATGACCATCATCACCGAGTACGGCTACCCGATCGCCGATGTCGCACAGAACCTGCGCGACGCCGTGATCAAGGCCGTCGAGTTCGGCACCGGCCTCGAGGTGATCGAGGTCAACATCAACGTCACCGACGTGCAGCTCCCGGAGGACGCCAGCGACGACTCCGCCGGCAACGGCGGTGGCGACAAGAAGGACCGTCCGGAACTGCAGTGACCTGCGGGCCGGCCTGAGGGCGTGCCGGGGCACGAAGCCCCCCGTACCGTGTCCCGGCACCCCGCGGCCGCGCCAATCCGCAAGAATCTCACCAGTTCCGATTCCACAGTTTTCGGGGGCCCATTCCCGTTCGGCCACCGCTGGTGGCACAAGTCGAGGAGAAAGCAGATGAACAACACCCAGTTCGCGATCATCGTGGGTATGGCCCTCGGCGCCATCGCGATCATTGCCGGCTTCGTGCCGTTGTTGATCACCGCGATCGGCGGGGCTGTCGGTTGGCTGGTGGCCCAGGTCGTCTCGGGCCGGATCGACGTCTCCCAGCTCACCGGCCGGGCGGGCGATCGGCGATGACCATCGTCGACCCCCGCGTGGACGTCGACAACAGCGCAGCCTCGCAGATCCCCGCGGCCGACCGCGGGCGGCTGCGGATCGATCGACGAGTCGTGGAGAAGATCGCCTCCCAGGCCGCCAGCGAGGTCTCCGCCGCGGGCGGCACCTCGGGCGGATTCCTGGGCATCGGAGCCCGCCGCGACTTCGACGCCCGGCCCAAGGTCTCGGTGGACCTGCGCGGTGACTCCGCGACGATCGCCGTCACCTGCGGGGTTGCCTATCCCGCGCCGCTGCGCGAGACCACCGACGCGGTCCGCGCCCACGTGCACGACCAGGTCGAGCGCCAGGTCGGCATCACCGTCGACCGGGTGGACATCGATGTCGCCTGGCTGTCCCGCGCCGACACCGGGGTCGCCCGGCACCTTCGTTGAGGAGATGATCACATGGCACGCTCTTCCATGATCAGGCACGCGCAACGGCGTACCCCCGCGATCATCGTGGCCGTGCTGCTGGCCGGGCTCGGCTTTGTCGCCGCCTGGGCCGGCATCGAGGCCTCGATCACCCGGAACCTGCCGAGCTGGCTGGCCTGGCTGCCCCAGCGGCTACAGGACACGAGCTGGTTCTCACCGAGCATCATCGTCGCTTCCGTGCTGGCCGTCCTGCTCGGCCTACTGCTGATCGTGCTCGCCGTGAAGCCGGGCGCGACCTCCGCCCTGGCGGTCAGGCCGCCACAGGACCCGGAGGCGATCGCCAGCAGCGACGTTGCCCTGGCGCGCTCCGCCCTCGCCCGTATCTCCGGCGCCCGCGCCGCGCAGATCGACGGCGTCGACGGGGTATCGGTCAGCGCCGGTGCGCGTTCGGTCCGGCTCATCGTCAAGACGGCCGCGGCCGATCCGACGGCGGTTCGCACCGCGGTCACCGAGCAGGTGCAGGAGCGCCTGGACGGGATCGGTTTCGTCCGCACCCCCAAGGTTTCCACCACGGCACGCCGGACGGCGTGACCCGGATTCGAGGAGTTGATCATGGCTGTTCCGCGTCGTAACGGTCCCAGCGGACCCAATCGGTTCTGGCTTTTCGTGATCGGCCTGCTCGCCGTGCTCGGCGGCCTGGTCGCCGGCGCCATCGCCCTCGGGCTGGCCAATCCCGCACTCCAGGCGGTCGGCCTGGCACCCATTGCGCCGGCCGACCCGAACACCAAGCTGGTCGGTGACGGTCAGGTCCCGCTGTGGGCCTGGCGAGGCGTCGCCGCGGTCGGCGTCGTGCTGTTCCTGCTCGGCCTGGTCTGGCTGATCGCGCAGTTCCCCCGCCCGATCCCCGCCAAGCCGTTCCGGCTGACGACCGATCCCGCCAGGGGCACCACCGTCGTCGACACCGGCGCGCTGGAGTCGGCGGTCGCCGAGGGCATCGAGGACATCCCCGGCGTGGTCGGTTCCTCGGTCACCGTCCGCGGCATGTCGACCGAACCGGTGGTCGAGGTCCGCGTGTCGGTGAACGAGCTGGCCGATGTGCGCCGGGTCCTGGAGGCCCTCGAGACCGGCCCGGTGAGCGATCTGGCCACCTCCCTCGGCGGTCGGGTCGCCGACCTGCGGGTCTTCGTGGACGCCACGGGGAGCACCCGCTCCGAGGGCGCCATCACCCTGTCCCGGGGAGAGCAGCTCGCCGCATCCTGACTGGCGAGACCCGCAGGCTGGGTCGGGCGCGGCCCGGCCTAGCCTGCGATCATGACCTACACGCACGGGCATCACGAGACGGTGCTGCGCTCGCACCGGTGGCGGACCGCCGAGAACTCCGTGGGCCACCTGCTCGATCGGCTCGATCCCTCGATGCGGCTGCTGGACATCGGCTCCGGTCCCGGCACCATCACGGCCGATCTCGCGGACCGGGTCGCCTCGGTGACCGCAGTGGAGGTCTCCGAATCGGCGCTCGACCTGACTCGCCGGACCTTCGCCGAGCGTGGCCTGGCTGGCGAGTTCGTGGTGTCCGATGCCCAGGACCTGGACCTGCCGGACGACGCGTTCGACGTGGTGCACGCCCATCAACTGCTGCACCACCTGCCCGATCCGGTTGCCGCGCTGCGGGAGATGGGCCGCGTATGCCGGCCCGGCGGGATCATCGCCGTTCGCGAGGTCGACTATCACGGCTGGACATGGTTCCCCGAGCTACCCGGCCTCGATGCCTGGCAGGACCTGTTCCAGGCCGTGGCGCGCCGCAACGGCTCCGAACCCGATGCCGGCCGCCGGCTGCTCGCCTGGGCGCACGGGGCCGGGCTGTCGGAGGTGGCCTACTCCGCCGATGTCTGGGTCTTCGCCGACCCGGCGGACCGGAGCTGGTGGGGCGAACACTGGGCCGAACGGATCCGGCACTCGGCGATCGCCGACCAGGCGCTGGCCGAGGGTCTGGCCGACCGCGACGACCTGGCGGCGATCGCGCAGGCGTGGTTGGCCTGGGCCGCAGACCCGGATGCGGTGTTGATCATGCCGCACGGGCGGCTGCTCGCGGCGCCGCCGGTCAGCCCTGCGCGCTGAGCCAGTGGCGGATGGCGGTGGCGACGGCGTCGGGATCCTCCATCGGAGCGAGATGCCCCAGCCCGTCGAAGATCACCGGCGCGGTCGATCCCGGGATCGCCGCGTGCAGGCGGAAGGCCTGTTCGACATCGATCCACGGGTCCTCCGCGCCCCAGCCGATGCCGGTCCGGCAGCGCACCTCCCCCAGCCGCTCGGCCAGCGGTCGGGTGTCGGCCGGCCGCAGTTGGGCGATCTGGCGATAGAACGCGGGCCGGCCGGCCTCGGTGAGCCACGGCGCCGCGAGTTCGGCTGTGCGCTCGGCGTCGAGCCGGTGGTTGCTGGCGCCCGCGATGTACTCGACCACCAGCGCGGCGTGCAGCGCCGGCGGCAGCCGCGCAAAGACGTCGTCGTGCTCGGCGACCAGCGAGAAGAACGGCGAGCCCCAGGGCTCCAGGGTGACGACGTCCAGCAGGAACAGGCTGGCGAAGTCGGCGCCGCCGAGCAGATGCGCACCCAGGGCGACCGCGCCGCCGATGTCGTGGGCGACCACATGCGGGCGTCGCACTCCCCAGTTGCGCAGCAGCCCGGCGAAGCGTCGGCCCTGCCGGACCAGATCAACCGGGTACGCCGGGTCCATGATCGACTGCCCGTAGCCCGGCATGTCCCACAGCCAGACCCGGTGATCGCGGGCCAGCCGCTGGGCGACGGGCAGCCAGACCCGCGACGACCAGGGCGTGCCATGACAGAGCACCACATCGCCGCGCGCCGGGCCGCTCGGCGAGAGCTGGTAGGCAGCGATCGGCGTACCGGTCAGGTCCTCGCGCACCTCGCGGTCCCCTCTCGGCCGATTCGGTGGGCGCAGACGGGCTCGAACCGCCGACCCTCTGCTTGTAAGGCAGATGCTCTGACCAACTGAGCTATGCGCCCCGTGCCCGCCCTCGATGCGACCGCGACGGCGCGGACGGACAGCGGATCATGCTAGCCGGTGCACTCCGGCGCGTCCATGCGGTCACCCGGCGCACAGGCTCGGCGTACCCTCCGGCGGCGCCGCCAGGGTGACCGGGGCGCCGAGGGGCAGGCTGTGCGCCGCCGGTCCGTGACCGAATCCGAGGTCGGCGGCCAGCGGTACGCCGAGCGGGCCGAGCGTCTCGACCATCAGGGCACGGATCTGCTCCGGCGGCCCGCAGTCGCGCCAGCTGCCGAGCGCGATCCCGGCGATGTCGTCGAACCAGCCGGCCCGCACCAGCGTCTGCAGGTGCCCGTCGAGCCGGTAGACGTCCTCGGTGACGTCCTCCAGCAGCGCGATCGCACCCGCGTTGTGGATCGCCGGCCGCCCGCGGGCGCCGATCGTCATCGCCAGCAGGGAGAGATTGCCGCCGATCAGCGGTCCGCGCGCCCGGCCGGGCACCAGCGTCCGGGCCGTGGCCGCAGACCAGGACCGCCCGGCCGGTCCGTCGAACACCGCGGCCCGCAGCGACGCGATCGCCGCGGCATCGTCGAGCAGGTCAGCGGTGGCGATCATCGGGGCGAACCAGCTCGGCACGTCGAGTCGCTCGCGCAGCCATTCGTGCAGCGCAGTGATGTCGGAGCTGCCGTACACCGGCTTGGGCGCGACGGTCGCCATTGCCTCGGCGTCCAGCAGATCCAGGACGCGCACGGTGCCGTAGCCGCCGCGGACGCAGAAGATCGCGGTGATCGACGGGTCGTGCCATGCGGCCACCAGATCGGCCGCCCGCCGGGCATCGGGTCCGGCCAGATAGTCCGCGCGCGGGTGCCGGGCGAGCGCGGAGTCGAAGATCACCGGTACGAGGCCCCAGTCGCGCAACAGCGCCGCGCCGCGGTCGAGCAGCGCCGCGGGCGGAGGACCGGCCGGCGCGACCAGCGCGACGCGATCGCCCGGTGTCAGCGGGCCGAGCCCCATCGCGATGTCGGGGACGGACTGCATCACGACCGTGCGCCGAGCCGCGACGGCACCACCGACAGCAGTTTGCGGGTGTAGTCGTGTTGCGGGTCGAGCAGCACCCGCTCGGTCGGCCCCTCCTCCACGATCCGACCATCGGTCATCACCACCACGCGGTCGGCGATGTTCCAGGCCAGACCGAGATCATGGGTGATCACCAGCGCCCCCAGACCAAGATCATTCTTCAGGTCCTGCAGCAACGCGAGGATCTCGCCGCGTACCGACGCGTCCAGGCTGGCCACCGGCTCGTCGGCGACCAGGAAATCCGGCTCCAGCGCCAGCGCGCCCGCGATCACCACCCGCTGCCGCTGCCCGCCGGACAACTGGGCGGGCAGCAGCCCGGTGAACCGCTCCGGCGGCACCAGTTCCGCCCGGCGCAGCGCGCGCTCGACCTGCTCGGCCTCCGCGCCGGGCAGGCGATGGATGCGGATCCCTTCGGCGACGGCATCGCCGACGGTCTGCCTGGGGTTGAGCGAACCCGTCGGGTCCTGCAGCACGAACTGCACCTTCCGGCGGTACGCCTTGAGCCCGGCGCGGCTGGTCGGCAGCGGCTGTCCGGCCAGCCGCACCTCCCCCGAGGTCGGGCGCTGCAGCCCAAGGATGGTCCGCGCGAGCGTCGTCTTGCCGGAGCCGGACTGCCCGACCAACGCGACGATCTCGCCCGCGTGCAGGTCGAGCGAGACCTGATCGACCGCTCGCAGGGTGCCGCCGCGGACGCGGAAGTCGACGGTCAGCCCACGCACGGCGAGCAGCGGGGTGCCGGACGCTTCGGCCCGCGCATCGCCTGCCGGCGCCGCCGCCTGTCCGGATCCGGCCCGGCGGCCGACCCGGTAGCGAGACGCCGGATCGCCGATCACCGGGAAGGCGGCGGCCAGCTCCCGGGTGTGCTCGTGCTGCGGGTCCCGCATCACCTGCTCGGACGGGCCCTGCTCGACGATCCGGCCGTCGCGCATCACCACGATCCGCTCGCAGGTCGCCGCCAGCACGGAAAGATCATGGCTGATCATGACCAGGGTCAGCCCGCGGTCGCGGACCAGCCCGGAGAGCACCTGCAGCACCTGCGCCTGGACCACGACGTCCAGGGCGGTGGTCGGCTCGTCGGCGATGATCACGTCGGGATCGCAGGCCAGCGCCATCGCGATCATCACCCGCTGCTTCTGCCCGCCCGACAGCTCGTGCGGGTAGGCATCGGCGCGCTCGACCGGCAGGTCGACCAGGCCGAGCAGTTCGCCGACCCGGGCCCGGACCTGTTCGGGCGAGCGGGCACCGTCGGTCGGGTGCAGCTCCAGCGCCTCGGCGATCTGGGCGCCCACCCGGCGTACCGGGTTCAGCGAATGCATGGCCCCCTGGAAGACGATCGCCGCCTCGGTCCACCGCACCGCGCGCAACCGCCCCCAGCGCATCGACGTGACGTCCTCGCCGTCGAGCAGGATCTCCCCGCTCACCTCGGCGCTGCGCGGCAGCAACCGCAGCGCCGACATCGCCAGGGTCGACTTGCCGCTGCCCGACTCCCCGGCGATACCGACGGTGCCGCCGGCCGGCACGGCAAGATCGACGTCGTCGACCGCCCGGAACCGCTCGGCGCCGATCCGATAGTCGACGCTCACCCCGCGCCACTCCAGTGCCGCGGTCATCGCCGGCCCCGCAGGCTCGGATTCGCCACGGCCTCCAGCGCGCGGCCGACCAGGGTGAAGCTCAGCACGATCGCCACGATCGCCAGGCCCGGCGGCAACACGAACCACCAGTAGCCGGCCGTCGCCGCGCCGCTGTCCAGGGCCGAGCGCAGCATCGACCCCCAGGAGATCGTGTTCGGGTCGCCGAGGCCGAGGAAGGACAGCGTGGACTCCGCGATCACCGCCGAGCCGACCGCGAGCGTGGTGGTGGCCAGCACCAGCGGCAGCACCGCGGGCAGCACGTGCCGACCGAGGATGCGACCGTCGCCGGCGCCGAGCGCCCGCGCCCGCTCGATGTAGGGCCGCGCCTCGATCGTCAGGGTCTGCGCGCGGACCAGCCGGGCATTGCGCGCCCACGAGGTGAGGCCGATGGCGAGGATGATCGTCCCCGGGCTGCGCGGCAGCACCGCGGCCAGCACGATCGCGAGCAACAGATCGGGCACCACCAGGAAGAAGTCGACGATCCGCATC
The DNA here is from genome assembly GCF_013408305.1 of Naumannella cuiyingiana. Taxonomy (NCBI): domain Bacteria; kingdom Bacillati; phylum Actinomycetota; class Actinomycetes; order Propionibacteriales; family Propionibacteriaceae; genus Naumannella; species Naumannella cuiyingiana. The sequence continues at coordinate 509,244 of NZ_JACBZS010000001.1, forward strand.
AAGATCACCTCGGCCGGCCCGCGCGCGTGCCCGGCGATCATGCCGATCACGGTGCCGAGCACCATCGCGACCGCGGTGGCGGCGAAGCCGACCAGCAGCGAGATCCGCGAGCCCCACAGCAACAGGCCCAGCACGTCGCGGCCGAGCGGGTCGGTGCCGAGCAGGTGCGCCGCCGACGGCGGCTCGTTGGAGCGTGCCGTCACCCGCGTCACGTCCAGGCTTTCCAGCGGCACCAGCAGCGGGGTGAGCACGGCGATGACGATCACCACGAGCAGCACCACCAGACCGACGATCCCGCCGCGGTCGGCGGCGAACTGCGCCCACGCCCCGCCGATCCTGGACCCGCCTCGAACCGTGCTCATACGGTCCGCAGCCTCGGGTCGAGGAAGCGGTAGGCGATGTCGGCGGCCAGGTTCATCGCGATCACCACCGCGGAGAAGACCACGAAGGTGCCCTGGAGCAGCGGAAGGTCGGGCGTACTCAGGCCCTGATAGGTGAGATAGCCCAGGCCGGGCCAGGAGAACACGGTCTCCACGGTGACCGCCCCGCCGATCAGGAAGCCGAAGTTGACGAAGATCAACGTCACCGTGGGCAACAGCGCATTCGGCACCGCATGGCGGGTGCGGACCCGGTCCTCGGTCAGCCCCTTGGCCCGGGCCGTGACCAGATAGTCGGCGTCCATCTCCTCCAGCACCGACGCGCGCATCACCATCAGGTACTGGGCATAGATCACCGCCGTCATGGTCAGGGCCGGTAGCACCAGGTGCCAGGCGATGTCGGCGACCAGGGCGAAACCGGACAGTTGCGCGCCGGCCGTGACCATGCCGCCGGAGGGGAACAGCCGCAGGCCGCCGGCGAAGATCAACAGCAACAACAGCCCGAGCCAGAACGTCGGCACCGACCAGAACACCAGCGCGATCGCGGTCTGGCTCTGGTCGAACCAGCCGCCGCGCCGCCACGCCGCCTTCTGACCCAGCCACAGTCCGAGCGTCACCGACAACACGAAGGCGGTCCCGGTGAGCAGCAGCGTCGGGGCAAGATAGTCGGCGATCAACTGGGCGACCGGCTTGTTGTAGACGAACGACCAGCCGAGGTCGCCGCTGGCGAGGCCGGACAGGTACTTGCCGAACTGCACCCAGACCGGCTGGTCCAACCCGAGCTGGCGGCGGATCGCCTCGACCTGCTCGGCGGTCACCGGCCGACCGGCGGTGATGGTCCGCACCGGGTCGCCAGGGATCAGCCGGAACAGGAAGAAGCCCAGCACCACCACCAGCAGCATGCTGATCGCGGCGCCGCCGGCCCGGGCCGCCAGGTAGCGGCCGATCCCGGTCCGCGGCGGGGCGGCCCTGGTCTCGGCGACCTGCTCCGCGGCGGGCAGGCTCACCCGGTCACTCCCGGTCGTCGGCGGAGGTGCCGCGCCGCCTGGCCAGGTAGACCCCGCCGAAGATCGCGAGCAGCACACCGACACCGATGGCGACCCAGCCGCCGACCGGCATGCCGCCCCCGGCCCCGCCTGCTCCGCCCGGTCCGGCCGCGGGCGCCGCCGGGGCCGCCGCGTGGAAGCCCCAGTAGTAGTTCTGGTACGCGATGATCCCGCCCTCGGCCGGCTGCCGGGTGAAGGCGTCGAACCGGTCGCTGCGGTACGCCTCGAGCTGCTGCTGGTAGTAGACGGGCCGCACCACGGCGTCGCGGTACATGATCGACCAGGCCTGCTTCACCAGCTCGGCGCGCCGGGCCGGGTCGAGCTCGGTGTGCTGCTGGGCGTACAACTCGTCGAACTCGGGATTGCAGTAGTTCGCCTCGCTGTTGCCGTTGCCCTCCGCGTCCACCCGCCGGTCGCAGGTGTTGATCGACAACTGGTAGTCCGGGTCGGGATTGATCGACCAGCCGCTGACGTAGAGGTCGTAGTTGCCGGCGGTGGTCACCTCGTCGAGCTGGTTCGCGCTCATCGCGGAGACATCGACGCCGATGCCGACGTCGGCCAGCCAGGCCTTGACGAAGTCGGCGATCTGGGTGTGGGTCGGGTCGCTGTTGCGGACCAGCATCCGCAGTTGCAGCGGCTTGCGATCGGGCCCGAGCCGCTTGCCGTCCGAGCCGCGGGCGTACCCGGCCTGGTCCAACAGCCGATTCGCCTCGGCCGGATCGAAGGCATAGGGCTCGGTGCCGGCGGCCAGCCCGAAGTAGTCGGGATACACCGGCGGCTCCTGGGTCACGCCGGGCTCGCCGTAGCCCTGCAGGACCCGGTCGATCAGGGCCTGGTTGTCGATCGAGTGCATGATCGCTTGGCGGACCAGCGGATCCTTCAGGGCGGCATTGCCGTCGCCGTACTCGGTGTCGTCGGGCCCGCGCTGACCGTGGTTGATGTTCACCGAGGTGAACCGGCGGCCGTTGCCGGGATTGGTGGTGATGCCCGGCTGGTTGGCCAGCGAGTCGAACTGCGCGGGGGTGAGCTGGGTGACGAAGTCCACCTCGGCCGAGCGCAGCGCCTGCACGGCGGCGTCCAGGTTCCGGTAGACGGCATAGGTCAGGCCGCCATTGGGCGCTGGACCCCGCCAGAAGTTCGGATTGACGTCGAGATCGACGCTCTGCCCCTGGGCATAGCTCTTGATCACGTACGGCCCGGAGCCGACCGTGTCGCGATCATTGGGGTAGGTCTCGGCATCGACGTTCTCCCAGACGTGCTTGGGCACGATCGGGATCTCGAAGCCCGGATTGGATGCCTGTGGCTCGGTGAGGGTGATCACCAGGGTCTGCGGGTCGGGCGCGGCGATCTCGGCCATGTTCTCGACCAGGCCACCGTTGGCCGTCCCGAGGGCCTCGTTGTCCTTGATCGACTGCAGGGTCCAGCGGGCGTCCTCGGCCGTCAGCGGCTGCCCGTCGGACCACAGCCGCCCCTCGGGGAAGGTATAGGTCCACACCTTGGCATCGGGCGATGTCGTCCACTCCGATGCCAGCCCGGGCACGGGCTCGTTGTTGACGCCGACGCCGACGATCACCTCGTACTGGTAGCGCAGCAGGCCGGTGCTGGTGAGGAAGACCGCCTGGAACGGGTTCAGGGTGTCGATGTCGCTGGTCAGGGCGACCCGCAGCCGCGGTGGATCCTCGGCCCGCGCCGGCGCGCTCGCGCCGGTCACCGCAAGCCCGAGCGCGAGCGCGAGGGACGCGATGGCGGCAAGCCACCGCCTCGGCAGGGTACGCCGCTTCAGCCGATCCACTGTGACCCTCGATTCGTCTCCCGTGCACCCCGCGCGGATGCAGCCAGTTCGCGTGCACCGTCGGAGCAACCACGCGCGTGCGACGCAGCAGCAACGAACCACCGCAGCGCGGCCGCGGTCAAGCCCCCGCGCCGATGGCGGCGCGGATCCGATGCCCGATCGTTGTCATCGCCGCGAGCACACCATCGCGCGGATCGAGGGCCTCGTTCCAGTTCGCGCCGACCGCATACGCGACGGCACCGGCCGGGCCGTCCGCGGTCCCGATGTCGATCCGGGCGGTCGCGATCGTCCCGGTCTTGTTGATCAGGGTGATCCCGCGGTCGGGGTCGGCGTGCGCCAGCGGGTCGAGACCGAAGGCGGCCGCGACCATCGACAGATCGGCATCGGCGGCCAGCCAGCGCGCGACCCGCGCGGAGACGGCCGCGGCGATCACCTCGCCTCGGTGCAGGGCCGCCATGATCGCCGACAGCTCCGCGCCGGTACCGACCGACAGGGTCGGCGGATCCTGCGGCCCGCGCGGCCAACGGATCCGGTCCAACAGCGCGCTGTCGCGCATCCCGAGCGCGCGGCCGGTCGCCGCGACGGCGTCGATCCCGACTCGCTCGATGAGCACATTGGTGGCGAGGTTGTCGCTGAAGGCGCCGACGAGCGTGCACAGGTCCGCCGCGGGCAGGGCGTCGGTGGCCAGCAGGTACCACACGCCCGAGTCGGCGACCATCAGTTCCGGGGTACGCCGCAGCGGCTCGGCCGGATCGAGCTCACCGGCGGCGAAGGCGCGCGCGCACTCGATCAGCAGAAAGATCTTGCCGACGCTGGCGGTACGCAGTACCCGCTCGGGCCACGCGGCACCGAGCACCTCGCCGCTGGCAGCATCGCGCAGGCAGACCGACCAGTCGGCCTCGGCCGGCAGGTCGGGCAGTTCGATCCGATCCATGATCAGCGCAGTTCCACCCGGCCGAGCGCGACGGCGGCGGCGCCGAGCAGGCCGGCATTGTCGAGCTCCGCGGCCCGCAGCTCGAGCCCCCGGAGATACGGCAGCGCCGCATAGGCGCCGAGGTGGCGGCGGATCGGGTCGAAGATCACCTGCCCGGCCTTCGCGACGCCGCCGCCGAGCACGACGACCGAGACGTCGAGCATGGTCGCCGCGGTGGCGATCCCGGCGGCCAGCGCGCGCATCCCCTCGTCGATCACCTCGAGCGCGACCGGGTCGCCGTCGCGGGCGCGCGAGGTCAGTTCGCGGGCATCGGCGACCGCCAGCCCGCGGGCGCGGGCGGCGGCGGTCAGCGCGGGGCCCCGGGCGTACAGCTCGACACAGCCGTGCCCGCCGCACACGCAGCGCTCCCCCGCGAGGTCGACGGTGATGTGACCGACGTGGACGGCATTGCCCGTCGTGCCGGTGAACAGTTCGTCGTTGATCACCGCTCCGCCGCCGACCCCGGTCGAGACGGTCATCCCGATCATGGAATCGACATCGCGTCCCGCGCCCAACCAGTACTCGCCGAGGGCGATCGCGTGACCGTCACCGATCAGGGTCACCGAGCCCGGCGGCGATCCCGTCGCCTCGCGGGCGCTGGCCCGCACCCGCTCCACGATCCCGAAATCGCGCCAGGCTCCGATGTTGACCGGGCTGATGCTGCCCGCGGGCCCGTCGATCGGACCGGCCGAGCCGATGCCGATCCGCGGCGGTTCGCCGTCCCAGTCGGCCAGCATGGCGCCGACCGCGGCACCGACCGGCGCATAGACGGCGTCCGGGTCGGCCGATCGGGGCGTGGGCACGATGGTCTCGGTGAGTAGCGCCCCGGTCTCGTCGACGATGGCGAGCGCGACCTTGGTGCCACCGATGTCGATGGCGAGGACCCGTTGCGTCACCCGCGCGACTCTAGCCGGGCCCGCGTGCCACGCGCCGCGCCGTAAGCTGCGAGCTGTTTCCACCGCTGGGCCGCCGTGCCGGAGAGGACCCGATGACGACACCGTTCCGCACCGATGCTGGGCTGCTGACCGACGCCGAGGGGCGCGTGCCCGACATGTTGGCGGACCTGGGACGGCTGATCGAACGGGAGACGCCGACCGCGGACCGGGTGGCCGTCGCGGCCGCGGCGGCCGACGCAGCAGCGCTGGTCGCCGAGCGCACCGGCCTGGCGGCGGAGTCGCTGGTGGTCGACGGCTGCACGCACCTGCGGGTCCGCGGCGACGATGCGGCACCGAACCGGGTCCTGCTGCTCGCCCATCTCGACACCGTGTGGCCGATCGGTACGCTCGCCCGGCTGCCGTTCGCGGTGACCGACGGCGTGATCCGCGGACCGGGCTCGTTCGACATGAAGACCGGCCTGGTGATGGCGATCCACGCGCTCGCGTTGCTCCGCGATGCCGGCCGCCCACCCCGCGGGGTGTGCCTGCTGGTGACCGGGGACGAGGAGATCGGCTCCCCCACCTCGCGCGAGCTGATCCTGACCGAGGCGGCCGGGGCGCGGGCCGCGCTGGTGCTGGAGGCGGCCGGACCGGGCGGCGCCTGGAAGGTCGGGCGCAAGGGCGTGGCGCGCTACCTGGTCGAGATCGCCGGCCGCGCCGCCCACGCGGGGCTGGACCCGGAGAAGGGGGTCAACGCCGGGCTGGAGCTGGCGCACCAGATCGCCGCGATCGCCGGGCTCGGCGACGCCGCGCTCGGCACCACCGTCACCCCGACCACGCTCGGCGGCGGGACCGCCATCAACACGGTTCCCGCCACCGCCTGGGTCGAGGTCGATTCCCGGGCCCGGACCGCGCAGGAGCAGCAGCGCGTCGATACGGCGATGCACGCGCTCACCCCGGTGCTGCCCGACGCGAGCATCCGGGTCGACGGCGGCATCAACCGCCCGCCGATGGAGCCCGCGAGCGGTGCCGGGTTGGTCGACCTGGGCACCGAGGTGGCCGCCGAGCTCGGCATCGTCGCCCCCGGCACCATGGAGGTGGGCGGCGGCTCGGACGGCAATTTCACCGCGGCGGCCGGCGTACCCACCCTGGACGGGATGGGCGCCGTCGGGGACGGTGCGCATGCCGATCACGAACACGCCCTCGTCGATCAGCTCGGGCCCCGAACCGCGCTGCTTGCCGCGCTCGTCGCACGGCTGCTGGACTGATCATGGACGCCGGTACGCCCGTGCGGGTACACGCGGTGCACGATGCCGCCGGCGCCCGGCGGGTGGTCGCGGTGATCGAGACGATCTGGGCCGGTGGCGCCGGGATCGACGCCAACACGATCGTGGCGCTCGCCCACTCCGGCAACTATGTGGTGATCGCCGAGCACGACGGCGCCGATGTGGGCGCCGGCCTGGGCTTCTTCGGCCCGCCCGGCAACGCGACGCTGCACTCCCACATCGTCGGCGCGACCGAGCGCGGCGCAGGCCGCGTGATCAAGCACCACCAGCGCGCCTGGTGTGCCGAGCGCGGCGTCGGGTCGATCACCTGGACCTTCGATCCGCTGGTGGCCCGCAACGCGTGGTTCAACCTGTCGGTGCTCGGCGCGCGTCCGGTCGAGTACCTGGTCGATCACTACGGCGAGATGCGCGACGAGATCAACGCCGGTCAGCCGAGCGACCGGATCCTCCTCACCTGGCCGGTCGCGCCCGCGCCCGACCCGCCGGCGCCACCCGACCCGGAGCTGGTGATCGAGATCCCGGCCGACATCGAGGCGCTGCGGCGTACCGACCCCGACGCGGCGCGGGCCTGGCGCCTGCGGACCCGGGAGCGCTTCGTCGCCGCCTTCGCCGCCGGCCTGTCCGCCACCGGCTTCGTCCGCCCGGCCGGCGGCCGGGGCGGCGCCTACACCTTCGCCCACCAGGAGTCTCGATGAAGCTGCTCTCGCTCACCCTGCACGATCTGCGCCTGCCGCTGGTGGCACCGTTCACCACCTCGTTCGGCACCCAGACCGAGCGGCGCGCCTACCTCGTCGAGGGCCGCTTCGACGTCGGGTCCGGCGAGCCGGTCACCGGCTGGGGCGAGTGCGTCGCGATGGCCGAGCCGCTGTACTCGGCCGAGTACGCCGACGGCGCGGCCCAGGTGATCGAGCGCTGGCTCGCGCCGGTCCTGTTCGCCGCCGACGAGCTGAGCGCCGAGACCGTGGCCGAACGCCTCGCGCCCGTCGTCGGGCACCCGATGGCCAAGGCCGCGCTGGAGATGGCGGTCCTGGACGCGCAACTGCGGGCGGGCGGGCGCTCGTTCGCCGATCACCTCGGGGTGACCCGCGACACCGTGCCGTCGGGGGTCTCGGTCGGACTGCAGCCGAGCACGGACGAGCTGGTGCGGGTGGTCGGCGGCTATCTGGACGCCGGGTACGCCCGGATCAAGCTCAAGATCAAACCCGGCGTGGACATCGACGCAGTTCGGGAGGTACGCCGCGCGTTCGGCGACGAGTTGTTGCTGCAGGTCGACGCCAATGCGGCGTACACGCTCGCCGATGCCGCCCGGCTGCGCCGGCTCGACGAGTTCGGCCTGCTGCTGATCGAGCAGCCGCTCGGCGAGGCCGATCTGCGCCAGCATGCCGCGTTGGCGCGCCAGCTCGACACCCCGATCTGTCTGGACGAGTCGATCGTGTCGGCGCAGGCGGCCGCCGATGCGATCGCCCTGGGCGCCGCTTCCGTGATCAACATCAAGCCGGGCCGGGTCGGCGGCTACCTGGCGGCCCGGCAGATCCACGACCTCGCCCGGGCCAACGGGGTGGCCGTGTGGTGCGGCGGCATGTTGGAGACGGGCATCGGTCGGGCGGCGAATGCGGCGCTGGCCGGGCTGCCGGGCTTCACGCTGCCGGGCGACATCTCCGGCTCGGACCGGTTCTATGCCACCGACATCATCACCGAGCCGATCACGATGAGCGGCGGCGTGGTCGCGGTCCCCCGCGGCCCGGGATTCGGCGTTGAGGTGGACCCGGACGTGCTGGGCCGGTTCCGGGTGGGCTCGCGCGAGCTGGCCCGCTGAGTGGATCAGTCGCCCAGCGCGCGGGCGCGGGCCAAATGGTCGTCGATGTCGCGGGCGGCCCCGATCGGGTTCACCACGGACCAGGCGACGACGCCGTCGCGGCCGATCAGGAACGACCCGCGGACGGCGCATCCGCGCTCGGCCTCGAAGACCCCGTAGGCGCGCGCGGTGTCGCCGTGCGGCCAGAAGTCGCTGAGCATCGGGAAGGGCAGGCGCTCGGCCTCGCCGAAGACCCGCTGGCTGAACGGCGCATCGCACGACATCGTCATCGGCCGCACCCCGGCTGCCAGGAACTCCGGATGCAGTTCGGCCAGACGGGCCAGCTCGCCGGTGCAGGTGCCGGTGAACGCGAACGGGTAGAAGACCAGCAGCACCGGCGTCTGCCCGAGCGCCTCGGACAGCGTGACCGGGGTGCCGTGCGCATCGGGTCGGGTGAAGTCCGGCGCGGGATCGCCTGCGGCCGGCGCGCCCCCGGTGCTCACCGCCGCGCGCCCTTGGTGCGTACCAGTTTGCTCGCCGACCAGTCCCCGGAGACCGCGATGGTGCTGGTCATGGCCAGGCCGGCGGTGGCCGCCGCCTCGGCGATGTCGGCGGGGTCGACATAGTTGTCCCGGCCCACCTTCGGGGTGAGCAGCCAGATCCGGCCGTCATCGGTCAGGTCGGTCAGTGCGTCCATCAGGCCGTCGCCGACGTCGCCGTCGTCGTCTCGCCACCACAACACCACCACGTCCACGGCGTCGACCGAGTCCTCGATCAGCTCGCCCTCGATCGCGGACTCGATCTGTTCGCGCAGATCCTCGTCGACATCGGAGTCCCAGCCGAGCTCCTGGACCACCTGGCCCGGCTCCAGATCGTGTGCCGGGCCCGCGGGGCCCTTGCCCCCGGTCGGCCGATCCCCGGACTTCTGCGACGTACCCACCTACTCCTCCACCCTCGTCATCGGCCGCACCGCGACACTTTCTGTTACTCGGAATCCGGCCCGCTGCGGGGCCGCTTGACATGTCAGATTGCCAGAGGTGGCGCGGCCTGCCTACCCCGGGTTCGCCGGGCTCGACGCCCGGGTCGGTGCCGTCGGCACCGCACGCGGTTCGGCACGGCGGCGCGTCGGTGCCAGAATGAAACAAGACCGGCCACCCCCACCCCGGGCGGGTCGGCACGCCGCACGGCGGCGCCACTAGCAGGCACGTGTGAAGGAGCACCATGGCAAGGCCCGGAGACCGCCCCGCGATCACCGCCGAGGGCACGGCAAGCCAGTTGCCGGACATCGATCCCGAGGAGACGCGGGAATGGCTGGATTCGCTCGACGGCCTGCTCGCCGAATCGGGTGAACATCGCGCCCGGTTCATCATGTTGAAGCTGCTGGAGCACGCCCGGGAGAACCGGATCGGCCTGCCCGCCCTGCGCAGCTCCGACTACATCAACACCATCCCGCCGGAGAAGGAACCGTGGTTCCCCGGCGACGAGCACGTCGAGCGCCGGATCCGCGCCTACATCCGCTGGAACGCCGCGGTCATGGTGTCGAAGGCGAACCGCAAGGGCCTGGAGGTCGGCGGGCACATCGCCACCTACCAGAGCGCGGCCAGCCTCTACGAGGTCGGCTTCAACCACTTCTTCCGCGGCAAGGACCATCCCGGCGGCGGGGACCAGGTCTACCTCCAGGGTCACGCCTCGCCCGGCATCTATGCCCGCGCCTATCTGGAGGGCCGCCTGGACGATGCCAAGCTCGACGCGTTCCGCCAGGAGGTGAGCCACGGCCCCGGCAACGGGTTGTCGTCCTACCCGCACCCGCGGCTGATGCCGAACTTCTGGGAGTTCCCGACGGTCTCGATGGGCCTGACCGGGATCAACTCGATCTACCAGGCGCGGTTCAACCGCTACCTGCACAACCGCGGCATCACCGACACCTCCCAGCAGCGGGTGTGGGCCTTCCTCGGCGACGGCGAGATGGCCGAACCGGAGTCGCTGGGCGCGATCGGGGTGGCGGCCCGGGAGGGCCTGGACAACCTCACCTGGGTGATCAACTGCAACCTGCAGCAGCTCGACGGACCGGTGCGTGGCAACGGCAAGATCATCCAGGAACTGGAGTCGACCTTCCTCGGCGCGGGCTGGAACGTGATCAAGGTGCTCTGGGGCCGCGGCTGGGATCCGCTCCTGGCCAAGGATTCCGACGGCGTCCTGGTGAACAAGATGAACACCACGCCGGACGGCCAGTTCCAGACCTATTCGGTCGAGTCGGGTGACTTCATCCGCAAGAACTTCTTCGACGATCCCCGGCTGGCCAAGATGGTCGCCGACCTCTCCGACGACGACCTGACCAAGCTGCCGCGCGGCGGTCACGACTACCGCAAGGTCTATGCGGCCTTCAAGGCGGCGACCGAACACGTCGGCCAGCCGACGGTGATCCTGGCGCAGACGATCAAGGGCTGGACCATCGAGGCGCTGGAGGGCCGCAACGCGACCCACCAGATGAAGAAGCTGACCAGCAAGGATCTGAAGAGCTTCCGGGACCGGCTGTATCTCGACATCCCCGACAGCGCGCTGGAGGACCCCTACAACCCGCCCTATTACCACCCGGGCGCCGATTCCGACGAGATCTCCTACATGCTCGAGCGACGCAAGGCGCTCGGCGGTTTCCTGCCCGAGCGACGGGCGAAGCCGAAGTCGATCACCCTGCCGGGCGACAAGGCCTATGCCCCGCTGCTCGCGTCGGCGGGCGACAACAAGGTCGCCACGACCCAGGCCTTCGTCCGGCTGCTCCGCGACCTGATGAAGGACCCGGAGATCGGCAAGCGGATCGTGCCGATCGCGCCCGACGAGTTCCGCACCTTCGGCATGGACTCGATGTTCCCGACGGCCAAGATCTACTCCCCGCACGGGCAGAACTACGACTCGGTCGACCGCAAGCTGCTGTTGTCGTGGAAGGAGTCCGCGCAGGGGCAGTTGCTGCACGAAGGCATCTCCGAGGCCGGCGCGATGGGCTCGACCACCGCCGCCGGCACGGCATATGCCACGCACGGCGAGCCGATGATCCCGGTCTACATCTTCTACTCGATGTTCGGCTTCCAGCGCACCGGCGACTCGATCTGGGCGATGGCCGACCAGTTGGGCCGCGGCTTCCTGATCGGGGCCACCGCCGGGCGTACCACGCTGACCGGTGAGGGGTTGCAGCACGCGGACGGGCACTCCCCGCTGCTGGCCGCGTCGAATCCGGCGATCGTGCACTACGACCCGGCATTCGCCTACGAGGTGGCCCACATCGTCCGCGACGGCCTGCGCCGGATGTATGACTACGGCTCCGACGAGCACCCCGGCGGGGAGAACGTCATCTACTACCTGACCGTCTACAACGAGCCGGTGCCGCAGCCGGGCGAGCCCGAGGGTCTGGACGTGGCGGCGCTGCTCAAGGGCATCTACCGGTACGCCGATGCGCCGGACGGCGCCGAGGATCGGCCGAAGGCGCAGATCCTGGCGTCGGGAGTGTCGATGCCGGATGCGCTGAAGGCGCAGCAGATCCTCGCCGACGATCATGGCGTCGCCGCCACGGTGTGGTCGGTGACCTCGTGGAACGAGTTGCGGCGCGATGCCGTCGAGGCCGACGAGTGGAACCGGGCGCACGGCACCGAGGAGCCGCGGGTGCCGTTCGTGACCAGGGCGCTGGAGGGCGCCGAGGGCCCGGTGATCGCGGTCAGCGACTACATGCGCGAGGTGCAGGACCAGATCCAGCCGTGGGTGCCGAACCGCTACCACTCGCTCGGCACCGACGGGTTCGGCTTCGCCGACACCCGGGCGGCCGCGCGCCGGTACTTCAACACCGACGCCCCGTCGATCGTGGTGGGTACGCTGCAGGCCCTGGCGGCCGACGGCCAGTTCGATCACGACACCGCGGCGAAGGCCTACGACACCTACCAGTTGGGGGATCCGACCGCGGTTGCCGATGTCGCCCAGGAGGGCGGCGACGCCTGAGCCCGGGCGGTGTCGGGGCTCCGCCCGCTTCGACGACCTCGTCGCCGACCGGGCGCTGATCTTCGGCGCTCCGCGCGCCGAGCTGTCGGCCGTCCGGATCGACCAGGTCGGCCCGGTGCTGCGACAGGTGGAGCGGGCCACCGCGGCCGGCGCGTGGGCGGCGGGATTCGTCGGCTACGACGCGGCGGCCGCCTTCCTGCCGGTCCCGCGGGCGCCGTCGGCGGCGGACGGACTGCCTCTGGCGTGGTTCATGATCACCGATCCGCCGCGGGTGGCGCCGGCGCTGTCCGGCCTCCCTGCCGAGGGGCCCGGCCCGATCGGTCCCTGGCATCCGGCGTGGTCGGCCGCCGAGCATCGCGACCGGGTGGCCGCGATCCGGTCGGCGATCGCGCGCGGCGACACCTACCAGGCGAACCTGACGACCACCCTGCGCGGACACGTCCCGGGCGATCCGGCCGCGTTCTACCGCCAACTGGCGAGCGCGCAGCACGGTTCCTTCCACGCGCTGCTGCGGGTCGGCGACCGGGTCGTCGCGAGCGCCAGCCCCGAACGCTTCTTCCGCTGGAGCGCCGACGAGCTGCTGTGCAGCCCGATGAAGGGCACGGCCCCGCGCGGGGTGTCGGTTGCCGCGGACGCCGTCGCCCGCGAACGGTTGCTGGCCAGCGCCAAGGAGCGCGCCGAGAACGTGATGATCGTCGACCTGCTGCGCAACGACCTCGGCCGGATCGCGCGCACGGGCACGGTCGCGGTGAGCGAGCTGCTGCGCGCGGAGCGCTATCCGTCGGTCTGGCAGCTCGTCTCCGACATCCGCGCCGTCCCCGCACCGGGCGTGGGGCTGGCCGAGATCTTCGCCGCACTCTTCCCCTGCGGCTCGATCACGGGCGCTCCGAAGATCAGCACGGCGAAGCTGCTGACCGAGCTGGAGGGGCGCGGCCGCGGCCTCTACTGCGGCGCCATCGGTTACGTCGCACCGCCGGGCGCACCGGTGCGAGCGGAGTTCAACGTCGCGATCCGCACGGTCGTGCTCGACGCGCAGGGTGCCGCCAGCTACGGCGTCGGCGGCGCCATCACCTGGGATTCCGAGCCGGCCGCGGAATGGGCAGAGCTCGCGGCGAAGGCACGGGTGCTCGGCCAGCCGGTGGCGCCGTTCGCGCTGCTGGAGACATTCGGGGTGGCCGAGCGCGACGGCGTACCCACCGCGGTGAATCTGTCCGCGCACCTGGCCCGGCTGGCGGCCTCGGCCGACCATTTCGGGTTCGCCTTCGACCGTGACCGGGTCGAGCGCGCGGTGGCCGCCGCGTTGGCCGGGGTCGACCGCGCACGGGTACGCCTGGAGCTCGCCCGCGACGGAACGGCGGCGGTGCGCCTCGCTCCCCCGCCGGACCCGCCCGCGCGACCGCTGGCGCTTGCCGTGCACCGGGCCGAACCGGTCGATCCGGACAACCCGTGGCTGCACCACAAGACGACCAACCGCGAGGTCCACGAGCGAGCCCGGGCCGCCCACCCGGGCGCCGACGAGGTGTTGCTGGTGAACCGCGCCGGCATGATCACCGAGGCGACTACGGCGAACGTCGTCGCGCTGATCGACGGGAAGTGGTGCACCCCGCCGACGACCGACGGCTGCCTGCCCGGGATCGAACGCGCCCGGCTGCTCGACGCCGGCATCCTGGTCGAGCGGTCGATCCCCGCCGACCGGCTCGGGTCGGCCGCCGGGCTCGCGCTGATCAACTCCCTGCGCGGCTGGCGGCCGGCAGAGCTGTCGCCGCGAGGGTCGGGGCGACCGCCTCGGGAGACAGGTTGAGCCGCCGCAGGGTCTGCGCATTCAGCGCGACGATGATCGTGGACAGCGACATCAGCACGGCGCCGACCGCCATCGGCAGCACGAAGCCGATCGGTGCGAGGACGCCCGCGGCCAGCGGCACGGAGATCAGGTTGTAGCCGGCAGCCCACCACAGGTTCTGCTTCATCTTGCGGTACGCCGCATCGGACAGCGTGATCACCGACAACACACCGCGCGGGTCGTCGCTGGCCAGGATCACACCGGCCGAGGCGACGGCCACGTCGGTCCCGGCGCCGATGGCGATGCCGACATCGGCCCGGGCCAGGGCGGGTGCGTCGTTGACGCCGTCGCCGACCATGGCGACCCGCTTGCCCTCGGCCTGCAGCTCGCCGACGACTCGGGCCTTGTCCTCGGGACGCACCTGCGCGTGGACGCGGTCGATGCCGAGCTGTGCGCCGACGGCGTCGGCCACCGATCGGGCGTCGCCGGTGATCATCACGACCTCGATGCCCCGCTCGCGCAGGCCGGCGACCGCCTCGCGCGACTCGGCGCGGATCGCGTCGGCGAGGGCCAGCGCGCCGATCACCTGGCCGTCGACGAGGACGGACAGGACCGTGGCGGCCGGCCCGAAACCCGGTTCACCGGAGGTTTCCAGCGGATCGGCACCGGCGCTGGCCAGCATCGCCGGCCCGCCGACGGCGACCGTCCGGTCGTCGACGGTGGCGGTGACGCCGAGGGCGGGCGAGGCGGTGAAGTCGCGAGCATGCGGCACGGACAGGCCGCGTTCGGCTGCCGCGGTGACGATCGCGCGGGCCAGCGGGTGCTCGCTGTCGGCCTCGGCGGCAGCGGCGAGGGCGAGAAGTTGATCTTCGTCGGTGCCGGGTGCGGGCCGGGCGCCGACCAGGACGGGCTCACCGCGGGTGAGCGTACCGGTCTTGTCGAAGAGCACCACATCGACCGTGCGCATGGATTCCAGCGCCAACCGGTCCGAGATCAGGATGCCGTTGCGGGCCGCCTTCTCGGTGGAGATCGAGACGACCAACGGGATCGCCAGACCGAGCGCGTGGGGGCAGGCGATCACCAGCACGGTGATCGCGCGGACGACGGCCTGGTCCGGCATCCCGAGCGCCGACCAGACGATCACGGTGATCACAGCGGCGATCAGCGCGAACCAGAACAGCCACGCGGCGGCGCGGTCGGCGAGGCGCTGCGCACGGGTGGTGGAGCTCTGCGCGTCGGCGACCAGCTTGCGGATCCCGGCGAGCGCCGTCCGGTCGCCGGTCGCGGTGACCGTGACCCGTAGGGCGGAGTCGGTGGCGACCGTGCCGGCGACGACCGGGTCGCCGATGCCGCGCCGGACCGGGCGCGACTCTCCGGTGATCATGGACTCGTCCACGCTGGCCTCGCCGTCGCTGACCTCACCGTCGGCCGGCAGACGGCCGCCCGGCCGGACCAGCACGAGATCGCCGACGGCCAGCAGGCTCGGGTCGACCTGGTTGGTGCTGCCGTCCGCGTCGATCCGCTCGGCGGTGTCGGGCAGCAGCGCGGCCAGGCTGTCCAGGGCGGAGCTGGTCCGGGCCAGCGAGCGCATCTCCAGCCAGTGCCCGAGCAGCATGATCACGATCAGCAGCGCCAGCTCCCACCAGAAGTCGAGCTGGTGGTCGAGCAGGCCGAGCGTGGCGCCCCAGGAGGCCAGGAACGCGACCGTGATCGCGAGGGCGATGAGCAGCATCATGCCGGGGCGCCGGGCGCGCAGTTCGGAGACGGCGCCGGTCAGGAAGGGCCGGCCGCCCCAGAGGTACATCACCGTGCCGAGGACCGGCGAGAGCCAGCGCAGCCAGGGCCAGTCGGGCAACGGGTAGCCGAGCAGCATCGCGAACATCGGGCTGGCGGCCACCGTCGGGATCGACAGTGCCAGCATCACCCAGAACAGTCGCCGGAACTGGGCCGCGTGGTCGCCGTGCCCGCCGTGACCCGCGTGCCCGGTATGGCCTTCGCCGTGGCCCGCATGCCCGGTGTGGCCGGCCATCGGCATGGATTCTTCCGGCTGGTGCTGGTGTTCGGTCATGTCTCACACTATACCCCCTAGGGGTATCTGGACAAGACTGGTCGATGCGCGCCCGTCAGGGTGCCGAGGCGTCGATCAGGCCCTGCAGCGAGGTTCGCGTACCTTCCAGCTCGGCGATCCGCGCATCGTGCTCGCGCAGGTGCGCGACGAGCACCGGTACAGCGCACGGCTCCAGGCGCCCCGGCTCGTGGATGCAGTCGACCAGCTCGCGGATCACCCGCACCGGCAGCCCGGCCGCCAACAGCTCGCGGATCCGGCGGACCCGCTCCACTGCGCCCGCGTCGAACAATCGCTGGCCGGCCGAGGAACGTCGAGCCGGCAGGATCCCGCTGTTCTCGTAGTGCCGCAGCAGCCGCGCACTCACCCCGGTCCGCTCGGCCAGTTCCCCGACCCGCAGCGACCGCCCCGCACTTGCCCCTGCCACTGGTGTCAACTCCTAGCTTCGGGCCATGCCTATCGCACTGACCTACCTCAACGGTAGAACCCCCACCGCCGAACAGCTCGCCCCGTTGGCCTTCGCCGGATACACCCACTTCACCGCGATGCAGGTACGCGATCGCGCCGCTCGCGGGCTCGACCTGCACCTGGAGCGGCTGCGGAGCGCCAGCGACGAGATGTTCGGCCACCACCTCGCCGACGCCGAGCTGCGGACGCTGCTCGCCGATGCGGTACGCCGCGGACCGCGCGACAGCTCGCTCACCTGCTTCGTGACGGGCCGACCGGGCGAGTTCACGGCGCCGGACGTCGCGCCCGACCTCGACGTCCTGGTCAGGGTCACCGATCCTGCCCAACCGCCGGCCGGCCCGCTGGCACTCGACGCGGTCGCACACGAGCGGCATCTCCCCGAGATCAAGCACACGGGCGAGGTGGCCAAGACGCGATATCTGCGCCGGGCCGTGGCTCGCGGTTTCGACGACGCCGCCTTCCTCGACCGCGATGGCCGACTGTCGGAGGCGACCATCTGGAACCTGGCTTTCAGCGACGGCAGCTCGGTGATCTGGCCGGACGCCGCCGTGCTGCCCGGGGTCACCATGCAGATCCTGCGGCGGCGCCTCGCCGCCCTCGGCGTACCCCAGGAAACGCGCGACATCCGACCGGCCGACCTCGATCCGCGGCTCTCCGGTGTGGTGATCAACTCCTGGTCGCCCGGCATCGCCCTGGATCGGATCGGCGACCGGCGCCTGGCCGACGGGCGGGCGTTCTCGGCGCTGTTGCACCGGGCCTACGCCACGGAACCAGCCGTCAACTTTGATTGACACATTGCGTGTCGTCAACTACGGTTGACGCATGGCGATGGCGGATCTGATCACGGAGGCGAACGACCTGGGCGACCCGCGCCGCGGGCTGCGCGCGATCCACGCGCTGCGTCGCGCGACCGACGCCTGGGAGCTCGCCCAGGTCGAGGCGGCCCTCGCGGCGGGGTTGAGCTGGGCCGAGATCGCAACCGAGCTCGGGGTGACCAAGCAGGCCGCCCACAAGAGGTACGCCAAACGCGTGCACCCCGACCTGACCGACCCCGACAAACGCCGACGTGGCGGCTCCCGACCAGAAAGGCCAACGCGATGACCTCCGTCTCAGACACCCAACTCATCCTGACCGGCGCGATCATGGAGGCGGTCCGCGCGCGGCAGCAGACGATCGATGTCGATCATCTGCTGCTGGGGCTGGTCAGCGCCGGCGGCCCGTCGGCGGCCCTGCTCGCCCGCCACGGGGTCGGCCTGGCGCAACTGCGTGCCGCCAGCCGCGAACTGGAGCGCGACGAGCTGATCGACATCGGCATCGCCCCGCCGGCGCCGCCGGAGCGTGAGCTCAGCCCGACACAGCAACTCGAACTCGTGCGCCGCGGCGACTGGAACTTCGCACCGTCGACCAGAACGCTCGCCAAGGCACTGCGGATCGGCGGCCGCGATGATCGTGACTTCCTGGGCGCCGCCCTGGACGATCCCCGCGTCCGCGAGTACCTCGAATGGGCCGGTGCCGACCCCGCCGCGATCCGTGCCGAACTGGCCGCTACCCACGACACCGGGGACCACCCGTCGCGCAACGGGGAGATCGCGGTCGAGAAGTTGATCACCGCAACACTCGGCGACATCTGGCCGCTGCTGGCCGAGCCGGCCGCCCGGCTCGACTGGGACGGATCACTCGACGACACCGTCGCCGCGGAGGACGGCACATTGCGCCAGACGGTGCGCGGCGGCGGGCGTACCGCCACGATCACGCACCGGCTCGTGACCGCCGTCCCGCCCGAGAGCGGGCGCGCCAGGGTCAGTTGGCTGGAGACGCGCCCGGACGGTCGGAGCCGGCTCGACCTGGCGCTGACCGAAGTGCCGGGGGGTACGCGGATACGGATCGCCCGCCGGCTGTCCCCACCCCGGAACTGGCTGCAGCGACTGGCGCGGCGGTGGGCACCTCACTTCCTGGGCAACCAGCTAGGCATGCTCGCCCAGGCGCTGAACCAGGCCACGGCGAGCCGCCATCCGCGCGGCTGACCGGCGCTCGCCGAGCGGCTCCGCGGCCCACGCGCCTCGATCGACCGCGAGCACCTACGACGAGGTGCCCGTGGTCGAGCGCCCCTGACCCCGCCCCCGACCGGTCACCGCTGCTTCTTCGCGCCGCCCCACTCCAGCAGCCGATCCACCGGCCAGGTGTCGACGATCCGGTCGGGCTCGATGCCGGCGGCGACCGCGCGCTCGGCCCCGTAGACGCGGAAGTCGAGCTGCCCGGGCGCGTGCGCATCGGTGTCGATCGAGAACAGACATCCAGAATCGCGGGCGAGCTCCAGCAGGCGGTCCGGCGGGTCGCGGCGCTCCGGGCGGGAGTTGATCTCGACCGCGACGTCGAACCGGGCGCAGGCGGCGAAGACCACCTCGGCATCGAAGACCGATTCCGGTCGCGTGCCGCGCGCGCCCTCGATCAGGCGCCCCGTGCAGTGGCCGAGGATGTTGGTACGCGGGTTGGCGATCGCGCCAACCATCCGGTGCGTCATCGACTCCGAATCCATCCGCAGCTTGGAATGCACCGACGACACCACCACGTCGAGCCGGTCCAGCAGTCCGCGATCCTGATCAAGGTCGCCGTCGTCGAGGATGTCGACCTCGATCCCCCGCAGCACCCGGAACTCCCCCGCCAACTCGGCATTGATCGAATCGATCACACCGATCTGCTCGGTCAGTCGTTTCGCGGTCAGCCCGCGCGCAACCTTCAGCCGCGGCGAGTGATCGGTGATCGCGAGATAGGTCAGGCCCAGCCCGCGCGCCACCTCGACCATCTCCTCCAGCGGCGATCCCCCATCGGACCAGGTCGTGTGCGTGTGCAGATCGCCGCGCAGGTCCTTGATCAACTC
This sequence comes from Naumannella cuiyingiana, assembly GCF_013408305.1. NCBI lineage: Bacteria > Bacillati > Actinomycetota > Actinomycetes > Propionibacteriales > Propionibacteriaceae > Naumannella > Naumannella cuiyingiana. Next base: position 528,563 of record NZ_JACBZS010000001.1, read on the forward strand.
GCCGCCGTCGGCGAGCGGTGTGGCGCCGGCCTCGCGCAGCCCGGCGAGATAGTCGGGTACGCCCCCGGCGACCGCCTCCTTGATCACTGTTGCCGTCTTCGGCCCGATGCCGGCGACCTCGCCCCAGCTTGCGTCGCGCTCGCGGCGGGCACGCTCGGCGCCGCTCAGCGCGGCGACCGCGTCGGCTGCCTTCCGGTAGGCCTGCACGCGATAGGTGTCGGCGCGCGACCGCTCCAGCCAGAAGCCGATCTCACGCAGGGCGACGACGGGATCCACGCGCACAGGGTACGGCCGCGATCCGGAACCGAACCGCGGCGCGCGTCGTTGAGCAGGCAGTTGCAATTTCAATCATGTGCCGTCGATCGACCGCGCACTCTGCCGAGGAGGCCCACCGTGACCGACCCGACAACCCCACAGGCTCCCCGGAGCGCGCGCCTTCGGACGGTGGTGATCATCGCCGGCATCGTCGCGGCGCTCGCCGTGGCCGCGGCGATCCTCGGGCCGCGCTGGTACGCCGAGTCACGCAACTCCGCCGCCCCGCCGCCGCTGCAGGCCCCCACCGCCGGGCCGGCCACCGCGCCTCCCACGACCGGCCCGTCGGCTCCGGGCGACGACCTGGCCGGCGAGTGGCGTGTCGGTCCGGGCTCGGAGGCGGGCTACCGGATCGAGGAGGTGCTGAACGGCAACGACGTCACCGTGGTCGGGCGTACCGACTCGGTCAGCGGGACCGCCACCGTCGCCGGCGACCGGCTCACCGCGGCGACGATCGAGGTCGACGTCGCGAGCATCGCCACGGACAGTTCGCGGCGCGACTCCTACTTCCGCGATACGGCGCTGCGCGCCGACGAGTTCCCGACCGCCACCTTCGAGGTCACCGAGCCGGTCGACCTGCCGGCCGCGTTCGTCTCCGGCGGCTCCGGCGCGACCGAGGTCAGCGGCGAGCTCACGCTGGCGGGGCAGACCCGGCCCGCGACCGGAACGTTCGAACTCACCCGCGACGGCGAGGCCGTGGCGGTGTCCGGCACGGTCGACGTCGACGTCCGCGACTACGGCATCGAGCCGCCGAACCTGGGCTTCGTCACCGTCGAGCCGACCGGTCAGGTGGAGTTCCTGGTCAACCTCGGCCGCTGACCGCCCGGCTCACCGATTGTCGGCGAGCACCGCCCGCAGGTCCCGGGCCGGCCGGCCGAGCGCCTCGCGCACACCCTCGACCGGCGTGGAGTTGCGGCCGTCGAGGATCTCGGCGAACAGTTCGGTGATGCCGCGCGCATCGTCCGCGCCGATCCCGATACCGGCCAGCCGTGCGACGAATTCCTCCGGCTCGACCCGGCGCAGCTCGACCGGGCGCCCGGAGGTCTCCGCCAGCAGGGCCGCCGCCTCCGCGAAGGTGTAGGCGCGCGACCCGCTCACCTCGTAGCGCCGCCCGCGGTGAGCGGGATCGGTGAGCGCGGCGACCACCACCTCGGCGATGTCGCGGGTGTCGGTGAACGGTTCTGGGCAGTCATCGGCCGGCAACGGCAGTTCGCCCGCCGCGATGAACGGCGCGAACAGCCCCTCGGTGAAGTTCTGGGCGAACCAGGAGGCGGTGACCACGGTCGCGTCGACCCCGCTGCTCTGCAGGGCCCGCTCGGCTTCCTGGGCGCCCGGCTCGTTGCGGCCGGACAGCAGGACGAGGTGGTCGAGCCCGGCGTCGCGGGCGAGCGCCGCCAGCGAGGCGATCGCCTCCGCGGCGCCCGGCATGGCGAGATCGGGCTGGTAGACGAGGTACGCGGCCCGCGCCCCCTGCAGCGCGGGGGTCCAGGTCTCCGGCGCGTTCCAGTCGAACGTGATGGCCTCGGAGCGGCCGACCGGCCGGGTGGGTACGCCGCGCTCGGCGAGGGCGTCGATGACGTGTCGGGAGGTCTTGCCGCGGGGGCAGGTGATGGCGATCGGGCGGGCATCCGGATTGACGTGTGTCGTATTCATGCGGCCTATCCCACCGCGGCATGGCGAGAGAGAACATGCTCTCGTCGCGCCAAAACATTCGCGATCGTCCTAGACTGCCGGCGTGGACAGCACCGGAGCACTGCTCACCGGCCCCCGCGCCCAACGCGCCTTCGCGCTGCGCGTGTGCCTCTCGGCGGGCTGGCGGCTCCGGATCGACGACGGCTCGGCGCTGTGCCTGCTGGTGCCGGTGCGCGGCGCGCTCGAGGTGCGTTTCGACGACGGCCAAACGGCCCGGGCAGAGCCGGGCGAGGTGCTCCTGCTGCGCGGGCCCGACCCGTACCACGCCTATGACGATGCCGCCGCGCCGCTGTTGGCCGAGATCCGCGCCGACGGTGGCTGTTATGCCCCGGACGGGACGCTGGTCCGCGACCTGCTGGCGCTCGGTGTCCGCACCTGGGGCACCGACGCGGACGGGTCGACCGAGTTCGTCACCGCGACCTATGCCCGCAGCAACGAGGTCGGCGCCCGGCTGGTCGAGGCGCTGCCGCGCTGCCTGCTGGTCGCCGGGCACGAGTTCGACTGGCCGATACCCGAGTTGTTGCACCGCGAGCTGGCGACGACGTCGGCGGGACAGGATGTGGTGGTCGACCGCCTGCTGGACCTGCTGCTGCTCGGCGCCGTCCGGGCATGGTCGCGCGGTTTCCCCGACGCTCCGGCGTGGGCGGGTGCGGCCGACGATCCCGTGGCGCGTGGTGCGCTGGCGGCGCTGCACCACAACCCGGCGTACCCGTGGACGGTCGAGTCGCTCGCCCGCCACGTCGGCGTCTCCCGGGCGGTGCTCGCCCGCCGGTTCACCGACGCCGTCGGCGAACCGCCGATGGGCTACCTGACGGGCTGGCGGATCGGGCTCGCGGCAGACCTGCTGATCGAGGGCGAGCACACGCTGGAGCGGATCGCCCACGAGGTCGGGTACGCCTCGGCGTTCGCGCTGAGCGCGGCATTCAAGCGGGTGAAGGGGATGAGCCCCCGGCAGTTCCGGGCGCTCAGCGATCCACGCGGACGCGGCGCGACTTCGGCCGCGGGCGGTTGAACAGCGCCACGGCGACCACGGCCAGCGCGACGGCCCCGAGGAGCAGCACGGTCAGTTCCAGCGGCATCGGCGTCAGTTCCCTTCGGATGCGGTGCCCGTCATTACTACCCCTCCGCGGGGTCAGGGGCAAGCCGGTGATGCGTCGGTCAACGGTACGCCGCCGCTAAGCTCGCCGCCATGCCTGTCGACCCCGCCCCGTGGCCCTGGTGGCCGTCGACGCGCACCCGCAACGCGATCGTGAAGCGGCTGAACGGCCTGCGCGGCCAGCTCGGCACCGCCACGGTGACCGAGATGGAGCGCCGCCACGTGTGGTTCCGCGAGCTGGGTGCCGATCACCGCTCCTGGATCGCCCTCGTGGCCCAGGCCGGAATCGACGGGTTCATCTCCTGGTTCGCCGACCCGCGTTCCGCGCCGAGCGGTGCCGACATCTTCCGGGCCGCCCCCCGCTCGCTGATCCGGCAGATCACGCTGCACCAGACCGTCGATCTGGTCCGCACCACCATCGAGGTGGTGGAGGCGAAGACCCAGGAGCTGATGCCGCGGGCCGACCGGCCCGTGCTCGCGCAGGCCATCTTGGCCTACAGCCGCGAGATCGCCTTCGGCGCCGCGCAGCTCTACGCCCGTGCGGCCGAGACCCGCGGCGCCTGGGACGCCCGACTGGAGTCGCTGGTGGTCGATGCGGTGGTCCGCGGCGAGGCCGACGAGACGGTCCTGTCGCGGGCCTCCACGCTGGGCTGGCAGTGGCCGGAGGCCGTGATGGTGGTGGTCGGTGGGGCGCCGGAGGACGACCCGGACGGCGCCGTTGAGGCGATGCGGCGGCGTACCACCCGGCTCGGGCTGGACCTGCTGGCCGCGACCCACGGCGACCGGCTGGTCGTGGTGCTGGGCGGGGCCGGTGTGGTGGACGCGCCGGGCCGGCAGCGCGCCGTGGCGGCCGTGCTCGACACCTTCGCCCCCGGGCCGGTGGTGCTGGGGCCGGTCGTGGAACACCTGGTCGATGCGACGGCCTCCGCCCGGGCCGCCCTGTCCGGTCTGCGCGCCGCCCGCGGCTGGCCGGCGGCGCCGCGCCCGGTCGAGGCACGAGAACTGCTGCCCGAGCGGGTGCTGTCGGGCGACGGGCACGCGCGCCGGTCCCTGGACCGCGAGGTGTACCGGCCGCTGCGCGACGCCGGCGGCGGCCTGCTGGAGACCCTGGAGGCCTTCCTCGACCATGGTTCCTCGGTCGAGGCGGCGGCGCGGGCGTTGTTCGTTCACGCCAATACGGTGCGCTACCGGCTGAAGCGGATCGCCGAGGTCTGCGGCTACTCCCCCGCCGATCCGCGCGAGGCGTACTTCCTGCGGCTGGCGCTCACCCTCGGCAGGCTGTGGGCCGATGGCTGAGCAGCGACCGCCGGGGACGGCCTCGACCTTCAGCACCCGGTGGATCCTCGGCATCGCGGCGCTGGTCGCGATCAGCCTGGTCGGTGCGGTGGCCTTTCTCACCAGCCCGTTCGCCGGCACCGGCGCCAATCGCCCCGCGACGCCGGCGCCGACCACCCCGGCGACCGCCTATGCCGTCCCGGACGCGCCGGTCACCGGCGGCGTCGGGAAGCCGGTGGAGTGGTACCAACACACCGGTCGCGGCACGGTCACGGTGCACGAGGCGAGTTGGGAGACCCGCGGTACGGTGCCCCCGGCGGACGGGCTGCGCTATCTGGTGCTGGACGTCGAGGTCGCCTGCACCGAGGGCACCCTGGCGGTCAATCCGCTCTACCTCAGCGCGGAGGACTCCCGCGGCAACGAGGCCTTCCTGGCGCAGATGTCGGGTTACCAGCCGGAGCTGCCCGAGGTGGTCCTGGAACCGGGCAAGGCGGTCCGCGCCAAAGCCACCTTCGAGGTGGCCCCAGGAGAGACGACCGTGATCTTCACCGAGGAGCTGTTCAACCCGATCCTCCAGATCACGGTCGACGGCCCGCGCTGAGTCGGCCGTTGTGGACTTCTGACAAAAACCCGCGACCAGATTGGTCGGCTCACCTGCCACACCCGGGCGGCCCGGCGCGCAAGGCTGAATCCCGTGCTCGCGATCGTCGCGCCCGGACAGGGCGCCCAGAAGCCCGGCTTCCTCGAACCCTGGCTGGCCGACGCCGACACGGCCGCCCACCTGGACCGGCTCGGTGCGGTCGCCGAGCTCGACCTGACCCACTACGGCACCCGGGCCGACGAGGACACCATCCGCGACACCGCCATCGCGCAGCCGCTGCTGGTCGCCGCCGGGCTGATCACCCTGGCCGCACTCACCGACGGGTCGGACGAGATGCCCGCCGGGGTGCTGGCCGGGCACTCCGTCGGCGAGATCACCGCCGCCGCGGCGGCCGGGGCGCTGACGGAGGAACAGGCCATGACGCTGGTCCGCGAGCGCGGCCGCGCCATGGCCGAGGCGAGCGCGATCGCGCCGACGTCGATGACCGCGGTGCTGCGCGGCGATCCCGAGGAGGTGCTCGCGGCGATCGAGGCCGCCGGCCTCACCCCGGCCAACAACAACGGCACCGGGCAGATCGTGGCCGCCGGCGCGGTCGAGCAACTGGCCGCGCTCGCCGAGCACCCGCCCGCCGGCGCCCGCCTGGTGCCGCTCAGCGTCGCAGGGGCCTTCCACACCGAGCACATGGCGCCCGCGGTGGAGCGGCTGGCCGACCTGGCGCGCGGGCTGAGCACCGGCGCTCTGCGTACCGAACTGCTGTCGAATGCCGACGGGCGCGCGGTCACCGACGGCGCCGACGCGCTGTTCCGGATCGTCGGGCAGGTCGCCAACCCGGTCCGCTGGGACCTGTGCATGGCGACGATGGCCGATCTCGGGGTGACCGGCCTGCTGGAGCTGTCGCCGGCCGGTACGCTCACCGGACTCGCCAAGCGCAACCTCAAGGGCGTCGAGACCTTTGCGCTGAACGGGCCCGAGCAGCTCGACGAGGCGCGCGCCTTCGTCCGCGCCCATCGCGCCGATGCCCCGCAGGCGGCCCAGCGGGCATGATGATGATCTCCGGACCGGCGACCCCGCCGGGTCCGGCGGCCGCCGCCCGCTGGGCGACGGCCACAGCACACAGGTAGCAAGCCAGTCAGAACCCGGCTATCAGTAACCAGACACAGGAGAACGCTCGTGGCCACCACCGAAGAGATCCGCACCCAGCTCGCCGAGATCGTCAACGAGCTGCTCGAGGTGCCCGTGGAGGATGTCCAGATGGACAAGTCGTTCGTCGACGACCTCGATGCCGACTCGCTCGCGATGAACGAGATCATCTACGCCGCCGAGGACAAGTTCGGCGTCTCCATCCCCGACGAGGAGGCCAAGAACCTCAAGACGGTCGGCGACGCCGTGGCCTACATCGAGCGCAACCAGGGCTGATCCCGCGCCCGGGACCCCGGCGGGCGCCGGGGTCCCGGCACGCAATCCCTGCGCGCGTTCCCGCGCGCACCATCCGAGCACAGAGAGACCGAGGCCACGCATGTCCCGCACCGTCGTCGTCACCGGAATCGGCGCCACCAGCCCGCTCGGGCCGGACGCGCCCGGCACCTGGCGCGCGATGCGGGACGGTACGCCCGGAGTTCACACGCTGACCGCCGAGTGGGCGGCCGAGCTGCCGACGACCTTCGCCGCCACCGTCACCCAGGAACCGGGCGAGCAGCTCCCCCGGGTCGAGGCGCGCCGGATGGACCGGGCGAGCCAGCTTGCGGTCGTGGCCAGCCTGGAGGCCTGGCGCGACGCCGGCTTCGGCCTCGGCGAGGACAACCCGGTCGACCGCGAGCGGCTCGGCGTGGCGATCGCGACCGGAATCGGCGGCCTGCACTCGTTGCTGGACAACTGGGACACCCTCAAGGAGCGAGGGGTACGCCGGGTCAGCCCCTTCGCCATCCCGATGCTGATGGCCAATGCGCCGGCGGCCAATGTCGGGCTGCGGCTCGGCGCCCGAGCCGGCGTACACACCGCTGTCTCGGCGTGCGCGTCGAGCTCCGAGGCGATTGCCCAGGCACTCGACATGATCCGCCTCGGCCGGGCCGATGTGGTGGTCGCGGGCGGCACCGAGGGCGTCGTACACCCGTTGCCGCTCGCCGCGTTCGGCCAGATGCAGGCGCTGTCGCGCCGCAATGACGACCCCGAGCGGGCATCGCGGCCGTGGGACGTGGACCGTGACGGGTTCGTCCTCGGCGAGGGGGCCGCCTCGCTGGTGCTCGAAACGCTGGAGAGCGCCCGCGCCCGCGGCGCGAGGATCTATGGCACCGTCGCGGGCGCCGGGATCAGCAACGATGCCCATGACATGGTGCAGCCGGACCCCTCCGGCGCGGGCCAGGCCTCGGCGATGCGCAAGGCGCTGGTCGACGCCGACCTGGCAACGGGCGACATCCGGCACGTGAACGCGCACGCCACCTCGACCCCGCAGGGCGATCTCGCCGAGGCGAAGTCGATCCGTGACGTCCTCGGAGCGGCCGCCGATGATGCCGTGGTCACCGGCACCAAGTCGATGACCGGCCACCTACTGGGGGCCGCAGGCGCGATCGAGGCGCTCGCCACCGTGTACGCGCTGCGGGACCGGGTGGCGCCCCCGACGATCAACATCGACAACATCGAGCCCGACCTGCCGATCGACGTGGCGGCGAATTCCGCGCGCCGGTTGGGCGACGGCGATCTTGCCGGGATCAGCAACTCGTTCGGTTTCGGCGGAGCGAACGTCTCGTTGATCTTCACCAATGCGGAGGCGACCGCAGCCGAGTGATCGCGGGATCATGCCCGCCGCGAGCGGTGCCGCCGCACCGCGTCACGATTCGCGCACCGCGTCGAGCAGTAGCGCTGGGTACCGGGCCGGGTGAAGTCGGCATAGACCCGCGCACAGCCGCTGGCGGCACAGATCCCGAGCCGGTGCATCCCGCGCGTGACCAGGTGCAGCGCCGTGGCAACGTTGATCATGCTGCGCAGCACCCGGTCCAAGCTCAGCCCGGCCGGCCGGTAGTGCAGGTGCCAGCCCCGCCCGTCGTGATCGGTCAGGCTGGGATGGGTGGCGTGCGCCGCCAGGCTGGCGTTCAGCAGCTCGGCGCGCTCGCGCTCCCCCGCCACCGCGGCCAGCGCGCGCCACTGGTCGAGGAAGGTGGTCGTGTCGGCGAGCTCGGCGGCCGAGACCTGCCAGTCGACGACCATCCCCGCCTCGTTGCAGATCCGCGCCAGCTCCGCCGGATCGTCGGGCGGGTCGTTGGCCAGCCGGACGGCGAGGCGTACCGGATCCTCGCCGTAAGGGTTTACTCGCACAAGAACATGACAGCAGGATCGGGGGCATGTTGCAATGCCCCGCCCCCGACGGCCCGCACCTGTGGTGGGTCGCCTCGACCCATGCGACCAGCGAGGGTCGCGTCCGCTACCTGCGTTGCGACTGCGGCGCCTTCGAGATCCAACGCGGCGGCCAGCCGCTGGCGGCCCGGCTCACACCACCTGGTGCAGCCAGCGCACCGGGGTGTCCGCCCCCGCGTGCCGGAACGGCTCCAGTTCGTCGTCCCACGGCCGGCCCAGCAGCTCGTCCAGTGAGCTGAGCAGCTCCTTGCGACCGAGCGCGTCGTTGACCACGGCGTGCTTGATCCGGTCCTCGGGCACCAGCAGGTCGCCGTGTTGGCCGATGGCGCCGCAGAACACCCCGAGCGCCGGGGTGTAGGAATAGCGGACACCCTCGGCGCCGGCCGCCGGCTCCTCGGTCACCTCGTAGCGGATCCGCTGCCAGCCCTGCAGCGCGCTCGCCAGGGTGGCGGCCGATCCGGCGGGGCCGGTCCAGGAATACTCGGCGCGGTAGGCCGAGCGCTCCACCGGCTGCGCCGTCCAGTCCAGGGAGACGGGCATGCCGAGCGCGCCGCCGACGGCCCACTCGATGTGTGGGCACAGCGCCGACGGCGCCGAGTGGATGAACAGCACTCCACGGGTGGGCACGTTCACGGTTCCTCCTGCGGCTCGAGGTGTGCCTTCCCCAGCAGCCTCGTCTCCGCACGGCGGAACCAGCGCCCATTCTGCAACATCCGCCCCAGCGACACCAGCCCCGGCTCAGGCGACCTCCCGTGCCCCGAAGATCGCGGTGCCGATGCGGATCACCGTGGCTCCGTGGGCGATCGCCGCCGCGAAGTCCCCGGACATCCCCATCGACAGCTCGTCCCACTCCCCCGCGACACCGCCCTCGCGCAGTTCGCGCTGCAGTTGCTGCATCGAGGCGAAACAGCCCGCCACCCGCGCGGGATCGTCGGTGTTGGCCGCGAGGGTCATCAAGCCCACGACCCGCAGCGCGTGGTAGGGCGCCAGGGCCCCGGCGAACTCGGCGACCTGCGCGGGCGCCAGCCCGAACTTCGACTCCTCGCCCGAGGAGTTCACCTGGACGAACACGTCGAGGCCCCGCCCGAGCGCCTGCAGCCGACGATCCAGCGCCTCGGCGACCCGGACCGAGTCGAGCGCGTGGAACTCGCTCGCGTGCTCGGCGACCAGCTTGGCCTTGTTGGTCTGCAGGTGCCCGATCGCCGCCCAGCGCAGGCCGGCCAGCTCGCCCAGCTCGTCGGCCTTGGCCGCGAGCTCCTGGGGCTTGTTCTCACCGAACTCGCGCATCCCGGCCGCAAAGGCGGCGCGCACGGCCTCCGCCGGCTGGGTCTTCGACACCGGCAGCAGCCGCACCCCGGCCGGATCGCGACCGGCGGCCGCACAGGCCTCGTCGATCCGGCCGCGTACCCGCGCCAGCCGCGCGGCGATCTCACCCACGAGTTCCACCCATCCGAGTCCTGCCCATCCGAGTCCTGCGCATCGTTCTCAGCTCACGGCCAGCGCGCGGCGAGCGAGACGACGCCGACGGCAGACAACAACGCGAACAACAGCCCGAAACCGGCGTAGCGGCTGGTCACCTCCTGGTCGACCTTCTCGTAGCCGACCGAGGAGGAGATGTTGGCATAGACCTCGCGGAGCTGTTCGGCAGACGCGGCCTCATAGGCCTGGCCGCCGGAGATCCGGGCGACGGCCTCCAGCTCGTTGTGGTCGACCGGGACGGGCTCGCGGCGGCCGTCGATCTCCACATAGCCGTCCTGGGTGCCGTAGGCGATCGTGTAGACGGGCACATTGCGGTCGCGGGCGACCTGGGCCGCCTGGGCGGCCGGCGTACCCCACGTCGTCTTGCCGTCGGACAGCAACACGATCCGGGCGGGGAGCTGCTCGCCGTTGTCGGTCGGCGGAAGCTGCAGCAGCGCATCGAGCGAGCTGAGGATGCCCTCGCCGATCGCGGTCGACGGCATCAGCGTGAGCTGGTCGATCGCGGCGGTCGCCCGCTCGCGGTCCGGGGTCGGCGGGACCAGGATCTGCGCGGTCGCGGCGAACGCGACGACGCTGACGTTGTAGCCGGGCGGCAGCGACTCGATGAATGCGGTGGCGCCGGCCTTGGCGGCCGCCAGCCGGTTCGGCGCGACGTCCTCGGCCTCCATCGACAGCGAGACGTCCATGGTCACCACGATGGTGGCCCGCTCGCGCGGCACGTCCACCTGCTGCTTCGGCCGGGCATAGGCCACCACCAGCGCGGTCAGGCTGGCCAGCGCCAGCACCACGGCGAGGTGACGCTTCCAGGCGGGCTCGCGCTGCACCAGTTGCTGCACCGCCTGCCAGCTACTGCGGCCGCGGTCGCGGCGCAGCCAGCAGAACAGCCCGTAGAGCCCGGCCAGCGCCGGCACCAGCAGCAGCCACCACAGCCGCTCGGGGTTCAGGAACTGGATCCAGTCGTTGATCATGACGGCCACCTCGCACTCAACGAGATCGTGCTCAGCGCGGCCAGGACGGCGAACACGCCGGCATACATTGCATAGCGCGCGGTGACATCGCGCCGCGCCTCCTCGAAGCCCACCTCGGATTCCACCTGTTGGTAGACATTGCGCAGCTCCTCGGCCGAGGACGCCGTCAGCGCCCGACCGCCGCTGCGCTCGGCGATCTGCCGCATCTCCTCGACATTCACCGGCACCGGCTGGCGCTCGTTGTCGAGATCGACGTAGCCGTTCTCGGTGCCGTAGGCGATGGTGAAGACCGGTACGCCGGCGTCGGCCGCCACCGCAGCGCCCTGCACCCCCGGCCGGCCGACATTGGTCTGCCCGTCGGACAACACCACGATCGCGCCCGGCGGCGGCTCGTCACCGTCGCCCTTCGGCGCCTGCTGCAGGGCGTTCATGGCGACCACGATCGACTCGCCGATCGCGGTGGAGTCGCGCAGTTCGAGCTGGGCGATCGCGCCCTCGACGGCCTGCCGGTTCAGCGTCGGCGGGACGACCACGCCGGGATTGCCGGACAGGCTGACCAGGGCCACGTTGTAGGTCGGCGGCACCCCGTTGACGAACTCCGTCGCCGCCGTCTTGGCCGCCTCGATCCGGCTCGGCTCGACATCGGTCGCCGCCATCGACTGCGACACATCGAGCACCACCACCACGGTCGCCCGCTCCACGCGTACCCGGTCCAGGCCGACCGGCTTGGCCCAGGCGACCGTCAGCGTGACCAGGCTGAGCAACGCCATCGCCACGGCCAGGTGGCGCCGCCACTGCGAGGTCCGAGGCATCGCCAGCTCCAGCATGGCGGTGTTGGTGAAGCGCATGGCCTTGCGGTTGCGCCGGCGAGACAGCAGCAGGTACGCCCCGGCGAGCAGCGGGATCGCGAGCAGCGCCAGCAGCCGCTGCGGAAAGTCCAGCGACTCCGGCACCAGGTAGTCCAGCGGGTTCACCGGGCGACCCCCCGCGGCGGCGCGTGCAGCCGGCTCGCCACCCGCCGGTAGGCCAGCACGAAGCGGGCGATGTCGGCGACCCAGTCAGCATCGGTGCGCAACTGGATGTGCCCGGCACCGGCCCGGCGCAGCGCGATCCGGATCCGCTCGCGCTGGGCGGCCGCGACCGCATTCATCCGGTCGCGGGCCCCGGAGTCCGACGTGTTCACATAACGCTCGAAGGTCGTCTCGGGGTCGCGGATCAGCACCTCGCCGACATTCGGGAAGTCGAGCTCGCGGGCATCCACCACCTCGACGGCCAGGACCTGCTGGCGCGCCGACATGTGCCGGATCGGACGCTCCCAGGCCGGCTCGACGTCCGGGTCGAGCTCGGTGTCGCCGGCGGTCACGAAGTCGGACACGATGACCCGCAGGCCCCGGCGCCGCTCGGTTCGGTTCAGGTGCTCGATGCCGTCGGCGAGGCTGGTCCGGGCGGGCGTGTGGTCGGGCACGATCGGGTCGGTCAGCAGCCGGCGGAGCAGACCGTAGAGCGCGGTACGCCCGGCGCCCGCCGGCAGCCGGCGGATCCCGTCGGGCCGCAGGATGGCGCCGCCGAACCGGTCACCCTGACGCTGGCCGAGGAACCCGATGGTGGCGATGGCGGCGATGCCGAGGTCACGCTTGGTGACGCCCGCGGTGCCCCAGTTCATCTTGGGGAAGGCGTCGAGCAGTGCCCAGACCTCCAGCTCGCGGTCGGCGACGGTGTCGCGGACGTGCGGCACGGTGGTCCGCGCCGTGACCGCCCAGTCCATCCGGCGGACATCGTCCTGGCCGGGCTGGTAGGGGCGCGCGTCGTTGTGTTCGGAGCCGGCGCCGGGCAGCAGCCCGAGATGATCGCCGTGCAGGAAGCCGTCCAGGCGTCGGGCGATGGTCAACTCGAGGCGGCGCAGCGCCGCCTCGGGCGCGAGCTGGCTGATCGGCAGCGTCGCGGCCCGCGGGACCTCGACGACCGAGCGGAGCGCCGCGGTGGAGCTGTGCGGCGCGGAATGCAGGGGCGCGGCCACTGCTCAGCCCCGCGGGAACTGCTGCCCGGGCGGCGGGAATGCCGGCCCCGGCTGGGCCTGCCCGTGCGGCTGGCCCTGCCCGTGCGGCTGGCCCTGGGGCTGGCCGGGCTGGAGTTGCGGCTGGTCCTGCGAGCCCTGCTCACCCTCCCAGACCGGCGTCGGCGCCGGCACCATGGCAAGGATCCGCTCGATCACCTGGCCGGGCTCGATGTTGTCGGCGACGGCGTCGAAGCCGAGCACCAGCCGGTGGGCCATCACGTCCTTGGCGACGGCCTGGACATCGGTCGGCAGCACGTAGTCGCGGCCGTGGATCAGCGCCAGGGCACGCGAGGCGGCGACCAGGCCGAGGGTGGCGCGCGGGCTCGCCCCGATCTGGATCACCGACGCCAGGTCGGGCATGTCGAACTCGGCCGGCGAGCGGGTGGCCAGCACCAGCCGGACGATGTACTCGGCGACGAGGTTGTGCACGAACACGTCGGAGGCCATGTCCTGCAGTTGGCGTACCAGCTCCGGGGAGAGGACGTTGCGCGCCTCGGGCGGGTGCACGCTCATCCGGCGCAGGATCTCGAATTCCTCGTTGCCGCGCGGATAGGGCACGTCGACCTTGAGCAGGAACCGGTCGCGCTGGGCCTCGGGCAGCGGGTAGACGCCCTCGGACTCCACCGGGTTCTGGGTGGCGATCACGATGAACGGATTCGGGGTGGGGTGGGTCTGACCGCCGAGCGAGACCTGCTTCTCCGCCATCAACTCCAGCATCGCCGACTGCACCTTGGCCGGGGCGCGGTTGATCTCGTCGGCGAGGACGAAGTTGACGAAGATCGGGCCGAGCTCGACCTCGAAGGACTCGCTGCTCTGGGAGTAGATGCGGGTGCCGACGATGTCGGAGGGCACCAGATCGGGGGTGAACTGGATGCGGGCGAAGCTGCCGCCGACGACCGTGGCGAAGCTGCGCACGGCCAGCGTCTTGGCGACGCCCGGTACGCCCTCGAGCAGGCAGTGCCCGCGCGCCAGCAGCGACACCATCAACTGCTCGACCATGTGGTCCTGGCCGACGATGACCCGTTGCACCTGCGCGATCGACTCGCCGAGGAGGCGCGCGGCCTCCTGGTTCGACAACTGACCGGTTGGCTGGTCGGACGGGCTGGGGCTCACGAACAACTCCTGCGGGTCGGGGTGACGGCGGCGGACGCCGGCCGCGGCCGGCACCGGGAGCCGACCGCCGGGTCAACGATACCCGCGCGGGGGTTGCTCGCTTATCTTGCTCGGTGCGGCCTGTGCGGGCCCTGTGCGGTCGCCCGGGTGTGCCGCCGGACCCGGCAGAATGGTCGGCGACCCGGCGTGCGATGCCGGGCAGGCGGGGCGTTGTCGGCTCCGGACGTGATGGAATGAGGAGCGATGCCCGCACCCGACCTGTACCCGCTGACGGCCTCCGATCCGCCCAGGATCGGAGGCTTCTGGCTGGACGCCCGGGTCGCGGCGCACGAATCCGGCACCGGATTCCTGGCCCACAGCACCACACCGCGCGCCGACGGCCGCTCCGATGTGATCCTGGTCCAGCTCAACTCCGGCGCCGCGGAGGATCCGGCGGCCCGCGACCGGTTCGCCGGGGTGATCAACGACCTGCACATCGACGACGTGGTGGCCCGCGGCGGCGACGGCCAGGCCGACGGTCGGCTCGGGCGCCGGTTCGTCGACGAATCCACCGGCGCCCCACCCGCGGCGAACCCGCGCGAGCCCGCCCCCTGGGTGGCGCTGGCCGCCGACGGCACCGACGGCCCGGTGCGGGTGGCCGACGGGCTGCTGCGCGAGGTCCAGCTCGCCGATGTCGCCCCCCAGGGCACCCCGAGCGGGCCCGACTACCAGCTCCCCTGGATCCAGCGGATCGCGCCCGGGCTGACCCGAATGTGGCCGCTGCCGTGGCCGGGCCGGTTCGACCGGGCCGGCTGGGTGAGCATCCTGATCAGTTGGCTGCTGATGTTGTTGCTGGCCGCCCTCGCGGTGCTGATCGCGATCCTGATCTTCCGCAACGAGCCGCCCCAGCAGCCGCCGCCCATCATCCAGCCGACCCAGGGCGGTGGCTCGGGCTCTGGCAGCCCGCAGTCGCAGGAGCCGAGCGACGGCCAGGATTCGTCCAGCCCGCAGCCCAGCGACGGCGGCTCGCAGTCGGGGAGCCCGGAACCGAGCGGCCAGGACTCCGGCAGCGCCTCGCCGAGCGAATCGCGTTCGCCGTCGCCCGGCGGCGAGTCGAGCGGGCCCGGGGCGCCGACCACGAGGTCGCGGCTGTGACCCGCGCTGCCGCGGCGTACCCCTCACCGGCGGGTGAGCTGCCACGGTTGATCGCCTCCGATCTGGACGGCACGTTCCTGTCACCGGACGGAACGGTCTCCGAGCTCAACCTGGCCGCGATCGCCGCCGCCCGCGACGCCGGGATCGGGGTGGTCTTCGCGACCGGCCGGCCGCCGCGCTGGCTGGACGTGCTGCGCGGCCTGCCGTGCGACGAGCAGCGGGTGATCTGCTCCAACGGGGCGCTGGTCTTCGACCTGTCGGACGACCGCCCCCTGATCAGCCACCCGCTGCCGGCCGCACTGGTGGCTGAGGTGGTCGCGATGATCCGCGAGCGGTTGCCCGGCGTGGCGTTCGGGGTGGAGCTGGGTCTGCGGTTCGGCACCGAACCCGACTATGTCCGCAACAGCGCCGATCATCATCCGGAGCAGTCCACCGTGGCGCCGGCCGAGGAGCTGGTCGGGGCGGGACCGGTGATCAAGCTGTTGGTGCAGCATGTGGCGTACAGCTCCGACGACCTGCACGCGATCGTCGAACTCCTGCTCGGGGACCGGGTCACGGTGACGCATTCCTCATTCGGTGATCTCGGGCTGCTGGAGATCAGCGCCGCCGGGGTGTCGAAGGCCTCGACGCTGGCCGAGTACTGCCGGGGGCTCGGGATCGACGCGGCCGACGTGGCCGCATTCGGCGACATGCCCAACGATGCCGAGATGCTCGGCTGGGTGGGCCGCCCGTACGTGATGGCGCACGCGCACGCCAGCCTGGCGGGGCTGGGGGCGCCGGCGATCGGGTCGAACGCCGATTCCGCGGTCGGGCGGACGATCTTGTCGTGGCTGGGCCGGGAGTGACCGCAGCGGGTACGCGCGGCGGCCCGGCGCGCTGGGCACGCGCGCTCGCCCTGCTGGTTCCGCCGGCGCTGGTCGCGATCGCCGTCGGTGCGGTCGGGCTCGAGCTGGGGACGCTGATCCCGTTCGAGCCGTTCGCCCTGGACCTCGGCATCTACCGGCGGGCCGGCGAGCAGGTGCTCACCGGGCAGGACTTCTACGCCCGCCCCGTCGGCGGTTGGCCGTTCATCTATCCGCCGTTCGCGGCCCTGCTCTCCGTGCCGCTGGCGCTGCTCGCCTGGCCGGTCGCGGTGATCGCCTGGGCCGTGCTGAATGCGGGCCTGCTGATGCTGATCGGGCGCCGGTTCGGGCTGGCCGGCTGGCGGCTCAGCGTCTTCACCGCGGCGGTGATCATCGCCGTCGAGCCGATCCGGATCACGATCGCCTTCGGGCAGATCAACATCGCCTTGCTGGCGCTGGTGCTGCTGGACCTGTTGCCGGCACCCGGTCGCCGCCGCCGGGGGCCGGTCGGCTGGCTCGCCGGGGTGGCGACCGGGATCAAGCTGACACCCGGAATCTTCGCCGTCCAACAGTTCCTGGCCGGACGGCGCCGGGTGGCATTGATCATCTTCGGCACCTTCCTCGCGTCGGTGATCATCGGATTCGCGATCCTGCCGGGGGCATCGGTGACGTTCTGGACGCGGCTGGTGGGCGGCGACTCCGGGATCAACGACGGGATCTTCCACTACACGAACCAGTCCGTGCTCGGCAATGCCGTGCGGCTCTTCGGCGCGGACGCCCAGCGCCCGGCCCTCGCAGTGGCCGCGGTCGCCGGCCTGGCCGGGCTGGCCGCGGGCGCGCTGTGGCAGCGCCTGGACCAGCCGGCCCTCGGGCTCTGCCTGACCGGCTTCGCCGCACTGGTCGCCTCGCCCATCTCGTGGTCGCACCACTACGTGTGGGTGCTGCCGCTCGGCCTGGTGCTGTTGCGGCGGGCGGGCATCCCGTGGGGGCTGCGGGTCAGCGGATGGGCACTGGTCGGCTATGTGGCGCTGGCGCCGTTCAACCTGTTGCCCTACGCCGAACAGGAGACCTGGCCGCTGTGGATCCGGCTGGCCGACGCCGCCGGCCTGGCGCTCGCCCTGATCTTCCTCGGTACGGCCCTGGTCCTCGGGGTACGCCGGATCCGTGCCCGGGCACGCGCGGGGACCCCCGCGGCCGCGACCGGATAGGCTTCCGCCCGGCACGGGGCGGTAGCTCAGCAGGTCAGAGCAGGGGACTCATAATCCCTGGGTCGCGGGTTCGAGCCCCGCCCGCCCCACCAAGTACCGAGCATCTCGAACGCGACGACCATGGGCTGAGCGCACGAGACATATCGGGCTGAGGCGCCTGACCGCGACGAGCGACGATGACCTAAATTTGCCGTGGAGTTGCAACCCGTCGGACGGTGCAACCGAGATCGTGAGAGACGAGGGCGTACATGCGCGATTACCAGAAGTTCTACATCGACGGCGAGTGGGTCGAGCCGGCCGAGGCGAAACCGCTGGAGGTGATCAATCCGGCCACCGAGGAGGCGGCAGGCACGATCTCGCTCGGCAGCGAATCCGACGTCGACTCCGCCGTCGCCGCCGCCCGGGCGGCCTTCGCCACGTATGGCCAGACCAGCCGCGAGGACCGGATCGCGCTCCTGGAGCGGGTGGTCGAGGAGTACCAGAAGCGCTACGAGGACCTGGCCGCCGCCGTCACCGAGGAGATGGGCGCGCCGGCAGCACTCGCCCAGCAGGCCCAGGCGGCCATGGGGCTGGTGCACCTGAGCACGGCCCTGCAGGTGTTGAAGGACTACCCGTTCACCAGCGACGCCGGCACCACCCGGATCGTCAAGGAGCCGATCGGCGTCGTGGCCATGATCACGCCGTGGAACTGGCCGCTGAACCAGATCGCGGCCAAGGTCGCCCCGGCCCTGGCCACGGGCTGCACGATGGTGCTCAAGCCGTCCGAGGTGGCCCCCTTCTCGGCCCACATCTTCGCCGAGGTGCTGGATGCGGCCGGCGTACCCAAGGGCGTGTTCAACCTGGTCGACGGCGACGGACCGACGGTCGGCGCGGCGCTGGCCAGCCACCCGGACGTGGACATGGTCTCGTTCACCGGCTCCACGCGCGCCGGCGTGGAGGTCGCCAGGAACGCCGCACCGACGGTGAAGCGGGTGCAACAGGAGCTGGGCGGCAAGAGCCCCAACATCATCCTCGACGACGACTCGTTCGCGAAGAACGTGGCCGCCGGCATCGGCGGGGTGATGCAGAATTCCGGCCAGTCCTGCAATGCGCCGACCCGGATGTTCGTCCCCCGCGCCCGGATGGGTGAGGTCGCCGACATCGCCAAGCAGACCGTCGAGGGCTTCGCGCCGGGCGCGCCGGACTCGGGCGCCAAGATCGGCCCGGTCGTCTCCCAGGCCCAGTTCGACAAGATCCAGGGACTGATCAAGACCGGCATCGACGAGGGCGCCACAGTGGCCGCCGGCGGCGAGGGCCGGCCGGAGGGTCTGGAGACCGGCTACTACGTCCAGCCGACTGTGTTCACCGACGCGACCAACGACATGACGATCGCCCGGGAGGAGATCTTCGGCCCCGTCGTCACGGTGATCGGCTACGACGACGTCGACCAGGCCGTCGAGATGGGCAACGACACCCCGTACGGGCTCGCGGGCTATGTCGCCGGCGAGGACCGCGAGGAGGCGCTGCGCGTCGCATCGCGGCTGCGCGCCGGGCAGATCAGCGTGAACAACCCCGGCATCGACCCGAACGCGCCGTTCGGCGGCTACAAGCAGTCGGGCAACGGCCGCGAGTGGGGCGAGCACGCCTTCGCCGACTTCCTGGAGACCAAGGCCGTGATGGGGTACGCCCCGGCGGCCGGCTGATCAACCCGCCTGCTCGGCGACGCCCAGTTCGGCGGCGCCGAGCAGGCGGACGCCGGTGTCGTGGGCGAGCACCTGCCCGCGCAGGCGTAGCTCGCCGCGCCGCGCCAGCTCGGCCATCGCCCGCGCCCAGGCGCGGGTCCGGGGATCGAGGCGGCGGTCGCCGGGACACTCCCAGATGATCACCGCGGCATCGGTGCGGGTCTCCGCGAGGACCGTTTCGAGCAGCCGCCCGACCAGCAACGCGTCGGCGGCCGCTGCCCCGGCGGGCAGGTCGTCACACGGCAGCAGGACCGGCGCGAACCGCCCGGCGGAGGTGCAGACCAGGAACCAGGCCTGCCGCCGGATGGCCGGCCCCACCGTGCAGGCCGCCGCGGTCAACAGGCACTCGTCCCCACAGGCGCACAGCAGGTGCGGCGGGAGCACCGCGGGGCGAGACGGCAACACAAGCTCCGTCCCGTTCCCGGCCGGGCGGGACGACCCGCGGGCAGGGGCCGGCGGACGGGCGGGTCGACGGTGGTTGCGGCGGCGTGAGGTCGGCATGGCCACCAGCCTTGCCGTTCCGGCCGCCGCGATCATCCGTACGGGCGGGTTGTCCACAGGGCAGTTCCCGGCGGGCAGTCTCAGGCGGCGCGGCGCTCCAACTCGTCGGCGAGCGCGTTCAACCACTCCGCGACCTCCGCCGGGCCGTGGCGTACCACATCCGCCCGACCGACCAGCGCGCTCTGCTCATCCGATGCCGAGGCGATCAGCAGCCCCGGCAGCCCGGCGTCGCGCTGGCGCACGACCTCGTCGAAGGCCGGCACGTCGCCGAGATCGTCGCCGCCGAAGATCACCGCCCGGGCACCGCGCTCGATGATCAACTCCGCCAGCGCCGCACCCTTGTCCCTGCCGGACGGCCGGATCTCCAGGACCGAGCGGCCGGGCTCCACGTGCAGGCCGTTCTCCTCCGCAATCCGGGTCACCGGTTCCACCAGCTTGTCGAAGGACCCGGCCGGGTCGTCGGCCGTCCGGGTGTGGACGCCGATGGCACGGTGCTTGTTCTCGATGCTCACCCCGCGCAGGCCGAGGTCGTCGATGATCTTGTGCACCTCGGACTCGACCTGCCCGATGTTGGTCGGTACCGGGGGGATGTAGAACCGCCCGGTGTCGGCGTCCCAGCGCTCGGCGCCGTACTGGCCGAGCACCACCATGTCACCCAGCCCGTCGAGTTGATCAAGCCGGCCCAGGTCAACTGCGGCCTTTGCCGGGCGCCCGGTGATGATCGCGACCGTGCCGATCAACTGACCGAGTCGATCGAGCGCCGCCGCTGCGCAGGGATGGATGACGGCATCCTCCGGCCGGTCGATGATCGGCGAGAGAGTGCCATCGAAGTCGAGCGCGAGGAGCGTGCCTGCCGGATCGGCGAGGACGGCGTCGAGTGCGTGCCGTGCGGCCTCGGAGGTGACCCCCAACGCGTCCGCGGCGGAGTCGGTGACATCGACCATGCGACAAGCGTGGCGCATCCCGAGGCTCGCGACAAACACCGCGGACCAAAGATCGATCTGTCGACCCCGACACATGCCCGTAACCGCGCTGGATAGGCTGTCCGCGGTTGTGAGGAGGCACCAGGTGACGAGCCCGTCCGGAGCTGATTTCGTGGTGGTGGCCAACAGGCTGCCCGTCGATCGAGTGATCCACGACGACGGCACGGAGGACTGGCGGACCTCCCCCGGCGGGCTGGT
This sequence comes from Naumannella cuiyingiana, assembly GCF_013408305.1. NCBI lineage: Bacteria > Bacillati > Actinomycetota > Actinomycetes > Propionibacteriales > Propionibacteriaceae > Naumannella > Naumannella cuiyingiana. The sequence continues at coordinate 549,090 of NZ_JACBZS010000001.1, forward strand.
GACCGCGTTGGAGCCCGTGATGCGCGCCAACGACGGGGCCTGGGTGGGCTGGCACGGCGCCCCGGACGAGAAGCTCGAGCCATTCGTCTCCGACGACCTCGCGCTGGTCCCGGTCGAGCTGAGCGCGGACGAGATCGCCGAGTACTACGAGGGCTTCTCCAATGCGACCCTGTGGCCGCTCTACCACGACGTCGTCGCGCACCCGGAGTTCCACCGCGAGTGGTGGGAGACCTACAAGATGATCAACCAGCGTTTCGCCGATCGCGCCGCCGCGGTGGCCAACGAGGGCGCGACGGTGTGGATCCAGGACTACCAGCTCTCCCTGGCGCCGAAGATGCTGCGCGAGTTGCGCCCCGATCTGCGGATCGGCTACTTCCTGCACATCCCGTTCCCGCCGGCGGAGCTGTTTCGCCAGTTGCCGTGGCGCAGCGAGATCCTGGAGGGCATGCTCGGCGCCGACCTGGTCGGCTTCCAGCTCCCGGGCGGCGCGAACAACTTCGTCGAGCTGGTACGCCGGATGCTCCGGCTGTCCGTGCACCGGCACGTGGTGACGATGCCCGACGGGCGCGAGGTGCGGGCCCAGGCGTACCCCATCTCGATCGACGCCCAGGGATTCGCCGACCTGGCGGCCACCCCGCAGGTCCGCGCCCGGGCCGAGGAGATTCGCCGCGACCTGGGCGACCCGGAGCATCTGGTGCTGGGCATCGACCGGCTGGACTACACGAAGGGGCTGCGGCAGCGGCTGCGGGCCTTCGGCGAGCTGATCGGCGAGGGGTCGCTGTCGGCGACCGACGCCGTCTTCCTGCAGGTCGCCAACCCCTCGCGGGAGCGGGTGCAGGAGTACCGCCGGCTGCGCGACGACATCGACATGCTGGTCGGCCGGCTGAACGGCAACATCGGCACCATCGGACATCCGCCGATCACCTACCTGCACACCAGCTACCCGCGCGAGGAGATGGCGGCGATGTATGTCGCGGCCGACGTGATGATGGTGACCCCGCTGCGCGACGGGATGAACCTGGTCGCCAAGGAGTTCGTGGCCTGTCGCGACGACAATTCCGGGGCGCTGGTGCTCAGCGAGTTCGCCGGCGCCGCCCGCGAACTGAAGCAGGCCTACCTGGTCAATCCCTATGACATCAACGGGTTGAAGGCCGGGCTGATGCGGGCGATCAACGACACCCCGGCGGCCAAGACCAAGCGGATGCGGGCGATGCGCAAGCAGGTCTTCGACCACGACATCGATCACTGGGCGAGCAGCTTCCTCGCCGATCTGGAACGCCGCTGAGGCGGCCGAGCCGGACTGGCTCCCCCGGCTGGACTCGAACCAGCAACCCTTCGATTAACAGTCGAATGCTCTGCCAATTGAGCTACAGGGGATCGCGTAGACGCGAGAAGAGACTGTAGCAGTTCGCCCCTCAGATGTCGTATTCGGCGCGGACCCGCGCGATCGCCGCGTCGACCTCGGCGGCGACCCGCGGATCGGACAGCTTGGTGCCCCGCATCGGGCTGGCCCGCCAGGTCAGCGGGGCGTCCGGATCGGTCAGGTCGCGGCGCCCGCTGATCACCACGCCGTCGTCGGTGCCCTCGATCGGGACGCGCTCCCGCGCGACGATGGTCGCATTGACCCGGTCGACGAAGGCCTCCGGTAGCCGTCCCGGGTCGACCAGCCGCAGGCTGCCCCGCCTACCGTCGGTACGAGTCCAGGCGAGCTCGGACAGCTCGGCGTTCCAGCCACCGTGCTCGATCAGGTGGTACGCCAACTGCTCCCACTGCCCCGCCCCCTCCGGCACCCCGCCCCAGACCAGCCGGTCCGGCAACGCGACACACCAGCGGCCGTCGACCACCCGGCCCCACGCCAGCACCCGCGGGCTGGCGCCCAGATGCCCGGCAAGATCGCGACGGACCGGCTTGGCCAGGCGATTCAGCATTGCCCCAGTCTGCCCGCCGGCTCGGCGAATGCGCGGCGCAGGGTGGCCAGCGCGGACCGCTCGATGCTGCGCACCCGGGCCGGCGGCAGGCCGAGGCGCCGCCCGGCCTCGGCGCGCGTGAGGCAGGGGCCGGCCAGGCCGACGCGCAGCGCGAGCACGGCACGTTCGGTCTTCCCGACGCAGGCCAGCAGCTCGCGACGCAACTGCCGGCCGAGGGCGGCGTCGAATGCCTCGACGGCACCCGGATCGGGCGGCTCCACGATCACATCGGCGAGGTAGTCCGTCCGCGCGCCCCGCCGCCCACGCTCGGCGCACCAGTCCCGCACCCGGGCCCGGATCAGCACGGCGGCGAACCTGCCGAGGCGTACCCCGCGGCGCAGGTCGTAGCGCTCGATCGCCTCGATCAGCCCCAGCACGCCCTCCTGGAACAGGTCGGTGACCGGCTGGTCGTGTCGCCGGGCGACCTCGCTGGCGATCGTGCCGACCAGCCGCAGGTTGTGCCGGATCAGCAGCTCCCGCGCCGTCTCACCGCGGCGGCGCAACTCCGCCAGCTCGTCGGCTGCCGGCGCCGAGCACGCCCCGCGGGCGAGCCGGTGCGCGGCCATCAGGCCGCATTCGATGTCGAGCGCCAGCTCGCGCTCCTCCTCGGCGCTCAGCAGTCGATGGGTCAACGGCCGGGCCTGCACACGGATCGCGGTCATGCACCCAGCCTGCGCGCCGACACCGGCCCCGGACGCCGCCGCGGGGCGCCTGTGGATCCGCATCCGGGAGACAACCGGACAACACCGGATCCGACAATCGCGACGCGCGTCAGTCGACGCCGATGCTCGCCGCCTGCAGGCTCTTGCGACGGTTCTCCAGCACCAACAGGTCGGCGAACATCTGGTTGTAGGCGGTCTGCTGTTCGACCGGGTTGGTGCGCTGCAGCTTCGACTTCAGGTCGGCGATCCGGCGCATCGTGGTGAGCAGCCGCAGTTTCGCCGCGTACTCCTGCACGTAGCGCTCGTCGGCGCGGACCAGCAGCGGCTCGACCGCGAGCGAGGCGATCAGGTGGTCCAGCGCCTCGCCCGAGCCGTGCGGCGTGCTGGCCCGCACGGCCTGCACCCAGCCAGAGCCCCCTGCCGAACTCTCGGCCGATCCATCGTTGCTGCCGTCCCGGGCGGCGAGCACGGCGGCGTAGACCGCCGCGTAGGCGGGGTGGGTGAAGTCGGCGGCCTCGATGTCCTCCCAGGTGGGCGAGAACAAGGCGGGCTGCTGGATCATCAGTTGGCAGGTGCCCCGCTCGACGGCCAGCGTCCGGTCGGCCGGATCGGGCAACTGTGCCGCCGGCACCACGGGCGCCTCGTCGGGCTCGGCGTCGCGCGCCCGCGGCGCCCGCTCCGGGCCGCGACCCGCGGCCCGGGTCACCTCCCGGCGTACCTCCTCGACATCCAGCCCGATCATGCCCGCCAGCTCCCGGGCGTACCCGTTGACCAGCGACGCGTCGCGGATGGAGCTGACCAGCGGCGCGGCCGCGCGCATCGCGGCGGTGCGGCCCTCGGCCCGGTCAAGATCGAATCCGGCGATCACATTGGACATCACGAACCGGTACAGCGGTACGCGGCGCGCGACCAGCTCGCGTACGGCCGCGTCGCCGTGCTGCAGCCGCAGATCGCACGGGTCGAGGCCGGTGGGTTCGATCGCGACATAGGTCTGCCCGATGAAGTTCTTGTCCCCGTCGAACACCTTCAGCGCGGCCTTCTGACCGGCCGCGTCGCCGTCGAAGGTGAAGATCACCTCGCCGTGGAAGGCGTCGTGATTGCCCATCAGCCGCTGCAACATCCGGGCATGATCATCGCCGAACGCCGTGCCGCAGGAGGCCACCGCGGTGTCCACCCCGGACAGGTGGGCGGCCATCACGTCGGTGTAGCCCTCCACCACCACGGCGCGGGACTGCTTGCCGATCGCTGTCCGCGACAGGTCGAGGCCGTAGAGCACGTGGCTCTTCTTGTAGACGGCGGTCTCGGAGGTGTTGAGGTACTTGGCCGGCAGCCGGTCGTCGTCGTAGAGCCGGCGACCGCCGAAGCCGAGCACGGCCGATCCGGAGTCGCGGATCGGCCAGAGCAGCCGGCCGGAGAAGAAGTCCCAGCCCTGGGGGCGGATCAGCGCCGCGGCGACCAGGTCGGCGTCGGCGAATCCCTTGCCGCGCAGGTGATTGCCGAGCTCGCGCCCGCCGCGCGGGGCGTACCCGACGCCGAACTGTTCGGCCGCCGCCCGGTCGAAGCCGCGCGAGTCCAGGAACTGGCGCGCGGTCAGCGCCTCGGGCTTGGCGAGCTGGGCGGCGTACCACTCGGCCGCCGCCGCATTGGCCTCCAGGATCCGCATCCGCTGACCGCGCTCGAAGCGCGCGCCCGGGTCGTCGTCGGTGTAGCGCAACTGGATGCCGGTACGCCCGGCCAGCCGCTCGACCGCCTCGGCGAAGGACAGGTTGTCGATCTTCTGCAGGAAGGTGATCACGTCCCCGCCCTCGCCGCAGCCGAAACAGTAGAAGAACCCGCGGGCCGGGGTGACCTGGAAGCTGGGCGTCTTCTCGTCGTGGAACGGGCACAGCCCCTTCTGGGAGCCCGAGCCCGCCTTGCGCAGCGTGACATAGGACCCGACGATGTCGTCGATGCGGGCGCGGGCGCGCACCTCGGCGATGTCGTCTGGATGGATCCGGCCTGGCACGGGGCGAGTGTACGCGGCGGGCCGGGCGCCGACGCCAGGCGAATCGAGCGCGCGAATAGACTGGCCGCGTGGAACGTCCGGTGCTGCTGATCGACGGGGACTGCGGGTTCTGCCGCGCGACCTCCGGCGCGCTGGCGAGCCGCCTGAACGACGGCGGCCCCCGCGATGTGGAGATCCGCGCGGCGCAGGATGCAGAGCTCGGCGTACCGGTCGAGCGCACCGAGCGCGAGGTGGTGTTGGTGCTGCCGGACGGGAGCGCGTTCGGCGGCGCGCAGGCCATGGCCCAGTGGCTGATCTGGCATCGTGGGCCACTCGCGCTGGCCGGCCGGTTCCTCGCGCTTCCGGTGGTACGCAGCCTCGCCGGGCTCGCCTACCGCGCCGTCGCCGCCAACCGGCACCGGCTGCCCGGCGGCACCGCCGCGTGCGCCATGCGCTGAGTGCGGCGCCCAGCCCGCCGCCGTCTCGCGGGCGGCTCAGTCCCGGTCGATGCCCTGCGGCAGCCGAGCCGGATCCCAGCCGAGCAGCCGGACCGCCTGCTCGAAGGCGTACCGATCGGTCATCCCGCCGACATAGCGGACGGCCTCGCGGACCGCTTCGGGCGAGCCCGGGTCGGCCGGGGCTGCGTCGGGGATGATGTGCGGATGTGCCGCGTAGTGCTCGACCAGGGCGTGCAGCACGTCGATCACCCGGCGCGTCTGATCGACCGCCGCGGGGCGGGTGTAGATCCGCTCGTAGTTGAAGGTACGCAGGGTCGCCAGCGCCGAGGCCGTTGCCGGGTCCATCCCGACCTCGCCGTGCCGGACCACCGACGCGATCACGGCGCGGATGAAGGTGCCGAGCTGTTCGCGTCGGGTGCGCCCGGCGATCTCCACGACCTCGGCCGGGATGTCCGCGGTGGTGAGGATTCCGGCATGGATCGCATCCTCCAGATCGTGCGCACAGTAGGCGATCCGGTCGGCCCAGGAGACGATCTCGCCCTCCACGGTGGCCGGCGCGGGGCGCGACCAGGAGTGGTTGCGGATGCCGTCCAGGGTCTGCGCGCACAGGTTCAGCGGCGTCAGCACGACATCGGCGCCCCACGGCCCGTGGTCGTAGCCCTCGCCGATGAACGCATCGAAGGCATCCTCCGAGGCGTGCCCGCCCGGGCCGTGCCCGCAGTCGTGGCCGAGCGCAATCGCATCGGCGAGCGCGACGTTCACCCCGACGCCGCGGGCGATCGAGGTGGCGACCTGGGCGACCTCGAGGGCGTGGGTGAGCCGGGTGCGCTGGTGATCGAGCGGGTCGACGACCACCTGGGTCTTGCCGGCGAGGCGACGGAACGCCGTCGAGTGCACGATCCGGTCCCGGTCACGCTCGAAGCAGGTCCGCTCGGGATCGGGCGACTCCGCTATCGCGCGGTCGCCGGCGCCTTCTGCCAGCGTGGCGCCGGGCCGCAGCGTCAGCCGCTCCCGCTCCTCGCGGTCCTCGCGACCCAACGGGGCCGCCACGCCGATGCGCGCGGCGGAGTCGGCGTGCGCGCGGACGATCTCCTCGCTGCCGTGGCCGCGCATCGTCTGAGCCCAGGCGCGCGCCCGCGGGGTCAGATCGGAAACGGACAGATCGGGTGCCGAGCGCTCAGCCACCGCTGATCCCCAGCTCGGCATCGGCCAGGTCGGCCTCCAGCCCGCAGGTGTCGGCCAGCCAGCCCTCCGGCATGATCACCCGATCCCGCGGCGCACCCTGGCGCCCGCGCGGCTGACCCAGCTCACCCGTCGGGAACGGCTCGGCCGGATCGATCATGGACAGCCAGTGATCGACATCGGCCAGCGAGGACGCGAGGCCGAGCCCGCGGCGCACCTCGCCGCCGATCCCGAAGCCCTTGAAGTACCAGGCCACGTGCTTGCGCAGATCGGTCACCCCGGCCCGCTCGCCCATGATCGCGGCCAGCAGCTCGGCGTGCCGGCGAAACACCGCGGCCACCTCGCCGAGGCTCGGCAGCGCCCGGGACTCCCTGCCGGCAAAGGCATCGGCAAGATCACCGAACAGCCACGGGCGCCCCAGACAGCCTCGGCCGATCACGACCCCGTCGGCCCCGGTCCGGCGTACCATCGCCAGCGCATCGTCGGCCTCCCAGATGTCGCCATTGCCGAGCACAGGGATCGACACGTGCTGCTTGAGCGCGGCGATCGAGTCCCAGTCGGCCTGCCCGGAATAGGCTTGGGCGGCGGTACGTCCGTGCAGCGCGATCGCCGCCACGCCGCAGTCCTCGGCGATCCGGCCGGCATCGAGGTAGGTCAGATGATCATCGTCGATGCCCTTGCGGGTCTTGCAGGTGACCGGTACGCCGTAGCGCTCCCCCGCCTTCACCGTCGCGGTCAGGATGGCGCGCAGCCGGTCCCGCTTCCAGGGCAGCACCGCCCCGCCGCCCTTGCGGGTCACCTTGGGCACCGGGCAGCCGAAGTTCAGGTCGACATGGGCGACGCCGAACTCGTTGCACAAGATCTCCGTCGCCCGTGCCATCGTCGGTGCATCGACGCCGTAGAGCTGCACCGAACGGATCGTCTCGCCCGGGTCGAAGGCCAGCATCTGCAGCGACTTGCGGTCGCGCTCGACCAGGCCGCGCGAGGTGATCATCTCGCACACGTACAGCCCGGCACCCTGCTCGCGACAGAGTTGCCGGTACGCCGCATTGGTGATGCCCGCCATCGGCGCCAGCACCACGGGCGTGGGCACGACGAGATCGCCCAGGCGCAGGGGCGGGGCGGGGCTCAGGGTCGTCGTCATGGCGAGCCCAGTGTAGGTGGGCCGGAAGGCTCAGGCCCCGACGAGCCGCTGGGCGAGGTAGCCCTCGACCTGGTCGAGCGCGATCCGCTCCTGACTCATCGAGTCGCGCTCGCGCACGGTCACGGCCTGGTCGTCGAGGGTGTCGAAGTCGACGGTGATGCAGAACGGCGTACCGATCTCGTCCTGGCGGCGGTAGCGGCGCCCGATCGCCTGGGCGTCGTCGAAGTCGATGTTCCAATTGCGGCGCAACTGCGCGGCGAGATCCTTCGCCTTGGGCGAGAGGTCCTCGTTGCGCGACAGCGGCAACACCGCCGCCTTGACCGGGGCCAGCCGGGGGTCGAGCTTCAGCACGGTCCGCTTGTCCACCCCGCCCTTGGCGTTCGGTGCCTCGTCCTCGGTGTAGGAGTCGATCAGGAAGGCCATCAGCGAGCGGGTCAGGCCGGCCGCCGGCTCGATCACGTACGGGGTCCAGCGCTCGTCATTGGCCTGGTCGAAATACTCCAGCTTGGCGCCGGAGTGCTTGGAGTGCGTACCCAGATCGAAATCGGTGCGGTTGGCCACGCCCTCCAGCTCTCCCCACTCGGATCCGGCGAAGCCGAAGCGGTACTCGATGTCGACCGTCCGCTTGGAGTAGTGCGACAGCTTCTCGGCCGGATGCTCGTAGTGGCGCAGATTCTCGGGATCGATGCCGAGATCGGTGTACCACTTGGTGCGCTCGTCGATCCAGTAGCTGTGCCAGTCCTCGTCGGTGCCCGGCTTGACGAAGTACTCCATCTCCATCTGCTCGAACTCCCGGGTGCGGAAGATGAAGTTGCCCGGGGTGATCTCGTTGCGGAAGCTCTTGCCGACCTGGCCGATGCCGAACGGCGGCTTCTTGCGCGAGGTGTTCAACACGTTGAGGAAGTTGACGAAGATGCCCTGCGCGGTCTCCGGGCGCAGGTAGCGCAGGCCGGCCTCGTCCTCGATCGCGCCGACATAGGTCTTCAACATCATGTTGAACTCGCGCGGCTCGGTCCACTGCCCCTTGGTGCCGCAGTGCGGGCAGTTGATCTCGGTCGCAGGAATCGAATCGGGATCCTCGATGCCCTTCTTCTCCGCGATCGCCTCCTGCAGATGATCAAGACGGAACCGCTTGTGGCAGTGCAGGCACTCGATCAGCGGGTCGGTGAACTCGCCGACGTGACCGGAGGCGACCCAGACCTCGCGGGGCAAGATCACCGCGGAGTCGATGCCGACCACGTCATCGCGGCCGGTCACCATCGAGCGCCACCACTGCCGCTTGATGTTCTCCTTCAGCTCCACGCCGTAGGGTCCGTAGTCCCACGCCGACCGCGTACCGCCGTAGATGTCGCCGCTGGGGAAGACGAATCCGCGCCGCTTGGCGAGGCTGATCACGTTGTCGAGACGGCTGGTCGGGGCCACTGTCACTTCCTTGTCTGCAGCACATGTCTGCATCACTTGTCTGCATCACACGAGCCGGACACCCGGCTGGTGCCCGCGCTCGGCCCACCACCCTAGCGGGCGGCCAGATCGAGGAAGGCCAGCGCCGCGGGGCTGGGGTCGAATGCGCTCCAGGCCAGGTACTGGACCCGCGCCGGTCCGCGGGTCACGTCGACCACAGGTACGCCCGCGCGGGCCGGCACCACCTCCGACGGCAACAGCGCGACCGCCTGCCCCTCGCGGACCAGTTCGAGGATCAGCTCCACCGCGGTCGCCTCGTAGGCCACGGTCCGGGCCAGGCCGGCCGCCGCGAACGCGCGGTCGGTCTGGGCCCGGCCGGCCGAGCCGACCGGGAAGTCGGCGAACCGTTGGTCGGCGAGCCGCTCCAGCCCGATCCGTCGCCGCCCGGCGAGACCGTGGCCCGGCGGGAGAACCGCGACGTGGCGGTCCCGGCCGAGCTCGCGCCAACGCACCCCGCGCGGCCGTTCGTCCGGCGGCAGCCCCAGCACGCCGATGTCGAGCTCGCCTGCCCGGATGCCCGCCACGATCTCGTTGCTGGCCGCGACCCGCAGGCCCACACGGACCTGCGGGTGAGCGTCGGAGAAGCGGCGCAGCAGGGCCGGGACGGCGAGTGCCGTGACCGTCGGGATCATCCCGATCGACAGATGTCCGCGGACCTCGCCGGCCGCGGCGGCCGCGTCGGCGACGGCTCGCTCGGCCGCAGCCAGGCACTGCCGCGCGCCGTCGAGGAAGGCCGTGCCGGCCGGCGTGATGGCAACCCGCCGGCTGGTCCGGGCGAACAGCGCGAAGCCGAGCTCGCGCTCCAGGGCCGCGATCTGGTGGCTGAGCGCGGACTGCACGACATAGCAGCGCTCGGCGGCCCGGGTGAAGTTGCCGGTCTCGGCGACGGCGAGCACATAGCGCAGTTGTCGCAGCTCCATTGATCAATCATGATTGACGATTGCTGTGGTGACAAACATGTGTTGGACTCATTGATCGGATGGGCGGAGCCTTGTCCCATGGCACACCTCATCGCTCCGGCCGCCACACCACTCACCGAACGCCTGGGCAGCACGGCGGCGACGGCGCTCGCGCCCGCCCTGTGGGGCACCACCTATCTCGTCACCACCGAGCTGCTGCCGCCCGGCCACCCGATGTTCGCGGCGCTGCTGCGGGCCCTGCCCGCCGGCCTGCTGGCGCTCGCGCTGACCCGGACGCTGCCGCACGGCTCGTGGTGGTGGCGGGCCGCCGTGCTGGGCACACTGAACATCGGGGTGTTCCTGACCCTGCTGTTCGTGGCCGCGCAACACCTGCCGGGCGGGGTCGCGGCCACCCTGGGCGCCTCCCAGACGATCATGGTCGCGCTCCTGGTGATCCCCGTTCTCGGTGAGCGCCTGTCCCCCTGGCGGCTCGGTTGGGGTGCCGTCGGCGTGGTCGGCATCGGGCTGGTGGTGCTCGGTCCGGGCGCCCGGCTGGACGGCGTCGGGGTGCTGGCGGGCCTGGGCGCCGCGGGCGCGATGGCACTCGGGGTCACGCTGACCAAGCGCTGGGGCACGCCGACCGGTGTCGGACCGATGGCCTATGCCGGTTGGCAACTGACCGCCGGCGGCCTGGTGCTGGCCCTGCCCGCCCTGGTTCTTGACGGCGTGCCGGACCGGATCGACGGTGCGGCGATCGGCGGCTACCTGTGGCTCGGCCTGGCGGGGGCGCTGGTGGCCTACACGCTGTGGTTCCGCGGGATCAGGCGGTTGCCGGTAACCGCGACGGCCCTGCTCGGGTTGCTCTCGCCGCTGGTCGCCGCCGCCCTGGGCGCGCTGCTGCTCGGCGAGCGGTTGACCGCCCTGCAGATCGGCGGCTTCGCGCTGGCCCTGCTCGCGATGCTCGCCGGCCAGCTTCCCCCGCCCCGGTCCACCCGGGCGCCCGAGGCGCGGGCCGCCGACGCCCAGGCCCCAGTGCTCAGGTGATGCGGGGAAGGTTCTCTCCGACGCGCTGCGGCTCGTCGTAGGCCGACGGTTCGTCGATCGCCAGCGAGAGCACCGGCACGATGATCATCTTCGAGTCGTAACCGTTCAGCGCGCGCCGATAGGACCCGACATCGCGCCAGCGGCCGACCAGGGCCCAGAGCCCGGGCTCGTCGAGATTGCGGACCAGGTCGACCGCCTCGCAGCCGGGTTTGCCGGCCAGCAGCTCGATCGCTGCGCGCATCCGTTCGCCGAACTCCGCTTCTCGATCATCGGGTACGCGGAATCGGTTGATCACCAGCACCGGATCACCCCGGGAGGACGAGCGTCGACAGGTCGGCCCCGGCCAGCGGGGTGACATTCCAGGCCGCGCGCAGCCGCCCGCTGACCGGGTCGCCGACCAGTCGGACCCGGTGCGGGGTGTTGATCACGATCAGCTCGGCGACGAAGCCCTCGTCGGTCAGTCCGGCGCTGCTGCGGACCGCTACCTGCCCGGGCGCGCCGGCGTCGATGGTGCCGGCGGCCCAGTGGCCGTCGCCGGCCGGGACGGTCGTCGAACCGGACTCGAGCTGCAGGTCGAGGAGCCAGTCGGTGCCGTCGCGGCGGGGCGTCAGCCGGCCGACCGGCGCGGGCAGTCGACCGAGCAGTTCGTGGGTGATCCCCTCGCTGTCGGTGAATCCGGGGAGGCCGCCGTCGGGGGAATCGGCGTCGACGAGGCTGCGGACCGGGGGCAGCTCGCGGCTCGCCAGCTCGACGGGTTCGGGCTCGACCGCCTCGGGACCACGGGCGGCAAGCCGGGCGAGCGCGGGAAAGAGATGGGTCCGGATCAGGTCGAGCTCGGCCTGCATGTCCAGCACGGCGGCGTTCACCGCGATCACGGCATCCAGCTCGGGGATGACGAGGGCGTACTGACCGAAAGCGCCGTCGCCACGGAAGCCGTCATCCATCATCCACACCTGATAGCCGTAACCCCGCGACCAGTCCGGCGGCGGCGTCTGGCCGAAGGAGTCGGGCACGGCGGTGTCGCTGAGCGGCCGGACGGCCAGCTCGAACCACTCCGGCTCGACGAGCCGGCGTCCGCCGAGTTGCCCGCGGCGCAGCCACAGCTCGCCGATCCCGAGCAGACCGCGCAGCGGGATGTGCAGACCGGCGAACCCGAGATCGCGACCCAGTCCGTCGGTCTGCCAGCCGACCGGTGCGACGTCGAGTGGGTCGAACAGCCGCGGGCGCAGCCAGTCGACGAGCCGCTCGCCGACGATCCGCTGCAGCGTGGCGGAGACCAGGTAGCTGCAGAGCTGGTTGTAGCAGAACACCGACCCCGGTTCGGCCTCCGGCTCCTGGGCCAGGCACCAGGCGACCAGGTCGTCGTCGGAGTCGAACTGCAGCCCGTCGGTGACCCGGGCGAGCAACAGCACGTCGGTGCGATGCCCCGCGCTCATCCGGAGCAGGTGCTCGAAGGTCCAGCCCGAGGCGCGCGGGCCGGCGAGTGCGGCGTACTCCGGCCAGTGATCGACGATCCGGTCGGCCAGGTCGACCAGGCCCTCTTGTCTCGCCAGCGCGAACGCCGTCGCCAGGAAGGTCTTGCTCATCGAGTAGACGTGCTGCGGGGTCTCGGCGTCATACGGAGCCCACCAACCGCGGGCGACGGTACGCCCGCCGGAGTTGATCATCAGCCCGTGCAACTCGATCCCGGCCGCCTCGGCGGCATCGGCGAAGCCGGAGACGGCCCGTTCGAGGTCGTCGGTCGCCCCGCCTGTCTGGTCACTGCGCAGATCGGTCACGACCGCTCAAACTAGCGCGACTTGACCCGGCGGTCGACTCTAGATGAAAATGATTTCCATGAGCTTTCGTCGCCTGCTGCCCTGCGCCGCGATCGTCCCGCTCCTCTTCGGCGCCTGCGCCGCGCCGGCGGTCGAGGCCGATGAGGGCGCGGGCCCCGTCGAGGTCGTCACCACGTTCTATCCGCTGCAGTTCGCCACCGAGCAGGTCGGCGGCCCCGACGTGACCGTGACCGACCTCACCCCGCCCGGCACGGAACCGCACGACCTCGAACTGACCCCGCGCCAGGTGGCCGCGATCGCCGATGCCGATCTGGTCGTCTACCTTGCCGGGCTGCAGCCCGCCGTCGACCGGGCCATCGCCGAGAATGCGACCGGGACGGTTCTGGAGGCGGGCGCGCTGGTCCCCGCCCCGCCCCCCGGAGCTGATCATGCCGACGAACCGGCCGTCGAACCGGGCCACACCGAGGAACCGGGCCATGATCACGACCACGGGGGGCGCGACCCACACCTCTGGCTGGACCCGGAGAACATGGAGCTGATCGGTTCCGGCATCGCGGCCGCGCTGTCCGATCTCGACCCGGACGACGCCGCCGGGTACGCCGACCGCGATGCGACCTTCGACGCCCGCCTGACCGACCTCGACGAGCGCTTCCGTACCGGACTTGCCCGGTGCGAGACGCGGGCCTTCATCACCTCCCACGAAGCCTTCGGCCACCTCGCCGCGCGCTACGACCTGGAGCAGATCGCGATCCGCGGCCTCTCGGCGGACGAGGAGCCCTCACCGGCCCGGATCGCGGCCGTGCAGCACGCCGCCCGCGACCACGACATCGACACGATCTTCTACGAGACGCTGGTCTCGCCCGAGGTGTCGGAATCGGTGGCCCGCGATCTCGGGCTGCGTACCGCCGTGCTCGACCCGATCGAGGGCCTGGCCGACGCCTCGACCGGCGCGGACTACTTCTCGCTGATGGACGCCAACCTGGCCGCGCTGCGCGGCGCCAACCGATGCCGGTGACCCCGGCCGTCGCGGCCGACGACCTGACGGTCGCGCTCGGCGGACCGCCCGTGCTGCGCGAAATCAGCTTCGCCATCGACCCCGCGAGCTATGTCGGCCTGTTCGGCGGCAACGGCTCCGGCAAGACCACCCTGGTGCGCACCCTGCTCGGCCTGGTCCGTCCCGAGGCGGGCTCGGCGTCGCTGTTCGGTACGCCGGTCGGGAAGTTCCGCAACTGGTCACGGATCGGCTACGTGCCCCAGCGCACGGCTGTCTCCATCGATGCGGCGACCGTGGGCGAGGTGGTCGCCTCGGGTCGGCTCGCCCGCCGACGCCCGTTCTTCCTGCGGGCGGGCCGCGCCGACCGCGAGGCGACCGACGAGGCGCTGGACCGGCTCGGCATCTCCGGACTGGCCGATCGTGAGTTCGCCGCCCTGTCCGGCGGCCAGCAGCAGCGCACGTTGATCGCCCGCGCGCTCGCCGGCCGACCGGAGCTGCTGATCCTGGACGAGCCGCTGGCGGGCATCGACGTGGAGAGTCAGGAATCCCTGGCCGCCACCCTCGCGGCCCTGCACGACGACGGGCGCACGCTGCTGGCGGTGCTGCACGAGCCGGGTCCGCTCGGCCCCTCCCTGCAGCGCCGGCTGGTCCTCGACCAGGGCCGGCTGGTCGCCGACGAGGTGAGCGCGTGATGACAGAGCTCCTGGCGTACCCGTTCATGGTCCGGGCGCTGCTGGCGGCGCTGCTGACCGGCCTGATCGCCCCGGCGATCGGTACCTATGTCGTGCAGCGCCGGCTCAGCCTGCTCGGCGACGGCCTCGGGCACGTGGCGCTGGCGGGCGTGGGCCTGGCCCTCGCCACCGGCACCGCCCCGCTCCCGATCGCGGTGATCATCTGCGTGGCAGGCGCGGTGACGATCGAGCTGCTGCGCCAGGCGGGGCGCGCGACCAGCGACGTCGGGCTGGCGCTGCTGTTCTACGGCGGCCTCGCGGCGGGCGTACTGCTCGCCTCCCGGGCCGGTCAGGGCGCCGGCGCGCTCGCCCAGTACCTGTTCGGGTCGCTGACCACGATCGACGACGGCGACACCTGGCTGGTGGCCGGGCTCGGCATCCTGGTGCTGGTCCCGGCGATCGGGCTGGCCCCGCAGCTCTTCGCGGTCTCGGCCGACGAGGAGCACGCGCGGACGATGGGGCTGCCCGTCCGGGCGTACAACTTCTGCGTGATCATCCTCGCCGCGATCACCGTCAGCGTCGCCATGCGCACGGTCGGGCTGTTGCTGATCAGCGCCCTGATGGTGATCCCGGTCGCGACGGCGCGCGGCCTGGTCCGCGGATTCCGCCGCGGGCTGTTCGCGGCGATGGCGATCGGCGCGGTGGTCGCGGTCGTCGGCACCGGCGGGTCGTTCTACCTCGACACGGCCCCCGGTGCGCTGATCGTGCTGCTCGCGATCGCCGGCTTCGCGCTCGCCTGGCCGATCTCGCTCGCCCTGCGGCGAGCCCGCCGGGCCGGCCCCTGAGCGACCCCGACCGCCGGATCGCGAGCGCCCGGACCTCGGGCGGCCGAATCTTGATCGACACGATACATTCGGATCTACTGATATGTGCGGGTCCGGCGGCCCGGCGGAAGGGAGCCTGATGGCGACAGCAGCGCGGTCCCAGCGCATCACCCGGCAGCGCGTCGCGGTCGACGCGGTGCTGAACGGCTTCGACGACTTCCGCAGCGCGCAGCAGGTGCACGATGAGTTGCGCCGGCGCGGGCAGTCGGTCGGGCTGACGACCGTCTACCGAACCCTGCAGACGATGGCCGATGCGGGCGAGCTGGACGTGCTCCGCAACAGCGACGGCGAGGCGGCGTACCGTCGCTGCTCGACCGGTCACCATCACCACCTGGTCTGCCGCGACTGCGGCCGGACGGTCGAGATCGACGCCCCCGAGGTGGAGCGGTGGGCCGGGGATGTGGCGGCGGCGAACGGGTTTCGCGCCATCCGGCACGATCTGGAGATCTTCGGCACCTGCAGCGACTGCTGACCTCACCGATCCAGCCGGTCGACCACCTTCGGCAAGGAGCGATACATCGGGTGCAGCGGATGCCCCGAGCGCGGCTCGCCCGGGAAGCTCCAGTAGTTCTCCTGCTGCTGGACGACCATCCGGACCAGCGCCAGCCGCGAGCCCGAGGCGACGACCGCTTGGGCATCGAAGGTCCCGATGTCCGGATTCGTGCCCGCCGGCGGCGCATAGGCGTACTCGACGAAGATCGCCTTGATCCCGCGCGCGACCGGCACGCTGCGCTCGGGCAGCTCCGACACCTGTGTGGCACCGGCGCGCTCCAGCGAGCCCCGACACGCGCGCAGCCGGGCGGCCACCGACTCCGCGGCCTGGGCGGCCTCCGCGGGGGTGCGGAACTCGGCGATGCTGACCCGCGCACGGCCGTCGTCTCGGCCGCGCAGCTCGTACTCGCGCCGCAGGCCGCGTAGCGCGCCCGGCGATTCCTCCAGCCCCCGGGCCAGGCACACCGAGCCGGGCCCCAGCTCGGTGTGGTCCAGGGCGGCCCAGTCCCCCGGCGCGTCCCAGGCCAGGTCGTCGGTGGTGGGCAGATTGTCCGGTCTGAGCGGCCCGGTGGGCCTCGACGCCGGCGTACTGGTCGGCCACGCGCCGCCGGTCGGGGCCGGATCCGGCGCGGACGGCGGCGCGGGCGCGTCCGGCTGGCGCACGGCCAGCGCGATGACGACCACCAGCACGGCCGCCGCGACAACGCCCAGCGCGCCGGCCAGGGAACTCGGCCGGCTGCGGTTCGACGGGTCCTGTGCCGGGTTGTCGTCGCTCACGTCACCTCCGGCACGCAGGCTACCCGGCACTCAGCCGGCGACCTGGGAGAGCGAGCGCACACGGCGCTCCACATGCCAGGTGAGGAAGGCCGTGACCAGTCCGCTGGCGCTGCGGCGTACCCCCGGCGCGGCATCGCGGGTGCCCGGCCAGTCGCCGGTCAGCAACGCGATCAGGTACGCCCGGACGCCGGCGTCCAGGCTCGCCGACCCGGGCGGCCGGCAGACCCGACAGACGCTCCCGCCGGCCTGCACCGAGAAGGAGTCGTGCGCACCCTCCTGCCCGCAGCGGGCGCAGGCGTCGAAGGTCGGCGCATAACCGGCGATGGCCAACGCGCGGAGCAGATAGGAGTCCAGGATGGCTCGCGGCGGTCGCGGCCCGTCGGGGGTGGCCGAGCCGAGCACCCGGACCGCGCCGAGCAGCAGCAGATAGTGCTGCAGGGCTGGCTCGCGCTCCTCGGCGACCAGCCGGTCGGCCGTCTCCAGCATCGCCTGACCGGCGGCATAGGTGTCGAAGTCGCGGCCGAGCGGCTCGCCGTAGGCGTGCAGGGAGTCGGCCTGGACGATCACATCGAGGCTGCGGCCGTGGGCGAACTGCAGGTCGACGTGGCTGAACGGTTCCAGCCGGGCCCCGAACTTCGAGGAGGTACGCCGCACGCCCTTGGCCACCGCACGCAGCTTGCCGTGTCGCCGCGAGAGCATGGTGATGATGCGGTCCGCCTCCCCCAGCTTGTGGGTGCGCAGGACCACGACCTCGTCGCGGTAGGTGGGCACCGAACGATTGTCCCTCGCTCCTCCGACACGGTCGGTAACGATCGAGAGCGTGTCGCGGCGAGCTGATTGACCCCCTCGTCGGGCCGAGCGTAATGTTCCGACGTCTCTGTAGCGAGAGCCGACCCGAACGAGGGAGTTCAGGTGCCCGGATCACCGGTCATTCTCGAGATGATCAACATCACGAAACGGTTCCCCGGCGTGCTCGCGCTCGACGATGTCTCGATGAGTGTCCGGGCCGGCGAGGTGCACGCGATCTCCGGCGAGAACGGGGCCGGCAAGTCGACGCTGATGAAGGTGCTGTCGGGGGTCTACCCGCACGGCAGCTTCGACGGTGCCATCGAGTTCGCGGGCTCCCCCGCCCGGTTCGCCAATATCCGTGCCTCCGAGGACGCCGGCATCGTGATCATCCACCAGGAGCTGGCCCTGGTCCCCGAGCTGTCGATCGCGGAGAACATCTTCCTCGGCAACGAGCAGCGCCGCTTCGGCGTGATCGACTGGACCGCGACCAACCGGGCCGCCGCCGAGCTGATGGCGAGGGTGGGGCTGGAGGAGCACCCGGAGACCCTGATCAAGAACATCGGCGTCGGCAAGCAGCAACTGGTGGAGATCGCCAAGGCGCTGTCGAAGAACGTCAAACTGTTGATCCTGGACGAGCCCACCGCGGCCCTGAACGAGACGGACTCCGCGCACCTGCTCGACCTGATCCGCGGGCTGCGCGGCCGGGGCATCACCTGCATCATGATCAGCCACAAGCTGAACGAGGTGACCGCGGTCTCGGACGCGGTGACCGTGATCCGCGACGGCCGGGTCGTGGAGACGTTCCGCGCCGACGAGGCGCCGATCGACGAGGACCGGATCATTCGCGGCATGGTCGGCCGGCCGCTGACCGCCCGGTTCCCCGATCACGAGCCGAACATCGGACCCGTCTTGTTGCAGGTGGAGGGATGGACGGTCCGGCATCCGGAGGTCGCCGACCGCTATGTCTGCAAGAACGAGAGTTTCGAGGTACGCCGGGGCGAGATCGTCGGCTTCGCCGGGCTGATGGGCGCCGGTCGCACCGAGCTGGCCAGGTCGCTGTTCGGGCGCTCCTACGGCATCTGGGAGTCCGGCACGATGCGGCTCGGCGACCGGCCGATCGAGCCGCGTACCGTCGAGCAGGCGATCTCGGCCGGACTGGCCTATGTCACCGAGGACCGCAAGGTGTTCGGTCTGAATCTGCTCGACGACGTGAAGAACACGGTGGTGAGCGCCGACCTGGCCAGGATCGCCCGCCTCGGTGTGATCGACGAGCAGGCCCAGTTCGCGGCCGCGGAGAGCTATCGCACCGAGCTGCGGATCAAGGCGCCGAGCGTGAATGCCGGGGTCGCGACCCTGTCCGGGGGCAACCAGCAGAAGGTCGTCCTCGCCAAGTGGCTGTTCACCGAGCCCGAGGTGCTGATCCTGGACGAGCCGACGCGCGGCATCGACGTCGGCGCGAAGTTCGAGATCTACCGGATCATCGGCGCGCTGGCCGACGCCGGGAAGGCGGTGCTGGTGATCTCCTCCGAGCTGCCGGAACTGCTCGGCCTGTCCGATCGGATCTACACCATCGCCGAGGGCGCGATCACCGGCGAGGTGTCGCGCGCCGAGGCCACCCAGGAGAACCTGATGCGCCTGATGACCCGAACCACCGAACCAGCCGCCTGAGGAGCCGCGATGCGTCACATCAAAGACATCTTCGGCGGGAACCGGCGCCAGTTCGGCATGCTGATCGCACTCGTCGCGCTGGTCGTCTTCTTCCAGGTCGCCACCGGCGGCGCGGTGGTCACGTCGATCAACCTGATGAACCTGCTGAACGGCAATGCCTACATCCTGATCCTGGCGATCGGGATGGTGCTGGTGATCATCGCCGGGCACATCGACCTGTCCGTCGGCTCGGTCGCGGCCTTCGCGGGGATCGTCACCGCGATCGCGATGCGCGACCTGGGCGTGCCCTGGTGGGCGGGCATCCTGCTCTGCCTCGCCGTCGGCGCGCTCGCGGGCGCCTGGCAGGGCTTCTGGGTGGCCTATGTCGGCATCCCCGCCTTCATCGTGACGTTGGCCGGGATGCTGCTGTTCCGCGGTGCCAACCAGTTCGTCGGCCAGTCGAACTCGGTGCCGGTGCCGCCGCAGATCCAGTACCTCGGCGGCGGCTACCTGCCCGAGGTCGGGCCGCGGACGGGCTACAACAACCTGACCCTGCTGCTCGGGCTGCTGGTGATCGCCGGCCTGGTGCTCGGCGAGGTGATCCAGCGCCGCAACCGCCGGCGGATCCAGGCCGAGGTGCCACCGGTGTGGGTGAGCGTGGTCAAGCTGGCGCTGCTGGCCGCGGTGATCTATGCGGCGACCTATCTGTTCGCCACCGGCCGCGCGGGCACCTCCTTCCCGGTCCCGGGGCTGATCCTCGCGGTGCTGGTGATCTTCTACTGGTTCGTCTCCTCGCGTACCGTCACCGGCCGGCATGTCTATGCCGTCGGCGGCAACAAGCAGGCCGCCGCGCTGTCCGGTGTGAACACCAAGCGGGTGAACTTCTTCGTGATGATGAACATGTCGATCCTGGCCTCGCTGGCGGGGTTGATCTTCGTCGGCCGATCGACCTCGTCCGGCCCGTTCGACGGGGTGAACTGGGAGCTCGACGCGATCGCCGCCGTCTTCATCGGCGGCGCCGCGGTCAGCGGCGGGGTCGGCACCGTGATCGGCGCGCTGATCGGCGGCCTGGTGATGGCGGTGCTGAACAACGGCCTGCAACTGCTCGGCGTCGGCGCCGACTGGACCCAGATGATCAAGGGCCTGGTGCTGCTGATCGCGGTCGCATTCGACGTGTGGAACAAGACCCAGGGCAAGCCGTCGATCACGGGCCTGTTGTTGGGTACGCGAAAGCCCCGGGAGGCGGCGCCGCCCGCGGAGCCGGCCGATCCGGTCGACCAGGCCTCGACCGAGCGCCCCGGCGTGGGTCAGCAGTCGTGAGGCGAATTTTCGAGAGCTGGAGGAAAGGGAACGAGATGAGAACACGTGGGATGTGGGTACGCGCGGCGGTGGCCGCGGCGGCGGCCGCCACCTTGGCGCTGTCGGCCTGCGGTGGGCGTACCGAGGCAGAGCAGGGCACGCCCGGGCAGGAGGGCGCGGCCGGTTTCGAGAAGGGCGCGCTGATCGGGGTGGCGCTGCCGCAGAAGACCTCGGAGAACTGGGTGCTGGCCGAGGGCCTGTTCAACGACGGGCTGAGCGCGGCCGGTTACCAGCCGGACGTGCAGTTCGCCAACGGCGGGGTCGCCGAGCAGCAGAACCAGATCCAGTCGATGGTGACCAAGGGCGCCAAGGTGATCATCGTCGGCGCGCTGGACGGATCCCAGGTGTCCTCGCAGGTGCAGCAGGCGAAGGACTCCGGCGCGACCGTGATCGCCTACGACCGGCTGATCCTGAACACGCCGGCGGTGGACTACTACGTCGCTTTCGACCCGTTCAAGGTCGGCGAGCTGCAGGGCCAGGCGCTGCTGGACGGGCTGGCCGAGCGCAAGGGCGGTGGCCCCTACAACATCGAGCTGATCGCCGGTTCCCCCGACGACGCCAACACGAAGAACTTCTTCGACGGTGCGATGAGCGTGCTGCAGCCCAAGATCGACGACGGAACGCTGGTCGTGCAGTCGGGGCAGACCGAGATGAGCCAGGTCGTCACCCAGGGCTGGAAGGCCGAGAACGTGCAGAAGCGGATGGACACGATCCTGTCCGGCAAGTACTCCGGCGACACCGAGCTGGACGGCGTGCTGTCGCCGAACGACACGCTCGCCCGCGCCGCGCTGACCTCGGTGAAGCAGGCCGGCAAGCCGACCCCGGTGGTGACCGGTCAGGATTCCGAGGTCGAGTCGGTGAAGTCGATCATCGCCGGCGAGCAGTACTCGACGATCTACAAGGACACCCGCGAGCTGGTCGACCAGACGATCAAGATGGTGGACAGCCTGCAGCAGGGTCAGCAGCCGGAGGTGAACGACACCACCGACTACGACAACGGGGTGAAGATCGTGCCGACCTATCAGCTCGACCCGGTGATCGTCACGCAGAAGAACGCCAAGGAGGTCTACGCCGACGATCCGATCCTGGGCAAGGAGATCGAGTAACCGCGGGCCGGGGCCGCCGGACGGGCTAGTCTCGTCCGGTGGCCCGTCACGTCGAACCGCCGAAGCCGCACCCGTCCGGGGCGCGCCCGCCCCGACTGCCCGCGAAAGCGCTGCCCAGGCATGTCGCGATCGTGATGGACGGCAACGGCCGCTGGGCCAAGCAGCGCGGGCTGCCACGGACCGACGGGCATGCGGCCGGGGAGGCCGCGCTGTTCGATGTGATCGCGGGCGCGATCGAGGTCGGGGTGAAGTATCTGTCGGCGTACGCCTTCAGCACGGAGAACTGGCGGCGCTCCCCCGACGAGGTCCGCTGGCTGATGGGCTTCAACCGCGACGTGATCCATCGCCGCCGCGACGAGTTGGATGCGATGGGGGTGCGGATCCGCTGGGCCGGTCGCCGGCCGCGGCTGTGGAAATCGGTGATCGACGAGCTGGAGAGCGCCGAGGAGCAGTCGAAGGACAATTCGGTGCTCACGCTGCAGTTCTGCGTGAACTACGGCGGGCGGGCGGAGATCGTCGATGCCACCCGGCGGATCGCCGAGCTCGCCGCCGCGGGGAAGCTCGACCCGGCCCGGCTGAACGAGAAGCGCTTCGCGCAGTTCCTCGACGAGCCGGAGATTCCGGATGTCGACCTGTTCGTCCGGTCCTCCGGCGAGCAACGCACCTCAAACTTCTTGTTGTGGCAGTCCGCGTACGCCGAGCTGGTCTTCCTGAACACGCTGTGGCCGGACTTCGACCGGCGCGACCTGTGGCGGGCCATCGAGCTCTACGCCGATCGCGACCGCCGCTACGGCGGCGCGATCCCCAACGAGGTCGGCGGGGCTTGACCGCCACCGGCGAACGTTCCGGAACCGGCGCCGGCCGGCCGGGCGCGGCGAGGGCGGTGCGGCCCAGTCACCGGAAGTCCCGCGAGCGGGTCCGCGTGCTGAGCACGAGCTCGGTCAACCGATCGGCGTAGAGATTGGTCACACCGTGCTCGGAGCGCTCCAGGATGCCGCGGATGATCATCGCCGAGGCGGTGCGCGCCACCTTGCGGTGCTGCTGCCAGCACCCGGGGGTGACGATCACGTTCAGCAGGCCGCCCTCGTCCTCGATGTTGAGGAAGGTGATTCCGCTCGCCGTCATCGGCCGCTGCCGGTGGGTGACCACCCCACCCACCTCGATCCGGCGGCCGGGCTCCACCTGCCCCAACAGCTCGATCGGCAGCACCCCGCGCTCGGTCAGCTCCTCTCGGCAGTGCCGCATCGGGTGATCGTCGGGGCTGATCCCGGTGGCCCGCAGATCGTGGCCCAGCAGCTCCATCGCCGTCGGCTCCGGCAGCAGTGGCGGCTGGCTCGCGACACCGATCTCCAACTGACCGGGCGCGGTCCCCGCCACCAGTCCCGACCCCCACAGCGCTGCTCGGCGCGATCCCCCCAGACCGTCCAGCGCCCCGGACAGCGACAGTGACTCCAGTTGCGCCGCATCGAGGCGAACCCGCCTGGCCAGGTCGGCGATGTCGGTGAAGGGCCCGCCGAGCTCGCGTTCGGCCACGATCCGCTCTGCCACCTCCACCCCGATCAGGTTGATCTCGGCCAGCCCGAGCCGCACGGCGTACCCGCCGTCGCGGCGGTGCTCCGCGGCATCGTCTCGCGCTGCGGGATCGAACTCGCCGATCTCGGACTGGTCGTGATCGCGCAGGCAGTCGGGATTGGTCCCGGCCGCATCCGGCCCGCCGCGGCCGCTCTCGCGTTCCGGGCCGGTCTCGCGCTCCGGGCCGGTCTCGCGTTCCAGGCCGGCCTGCACTCCGGAGCGGGCCAGGTCGGGCCCGCGGACGCTCACGCCGTGTCGGCGCGCATCGCCGACCAGCGTCGCGCCCGAGTAGAAGCCCATCGGCTGCGAGCGCAACAAGGCGGCGAGGAAGGCCGCCGGATAGTGCAGCTTGAGCCAGGAGCTGGCATAGACCAGCACGGCGAAGCTCAACGCATGGGATTCGGCGAAGCCGAAGTTCGCGAAGGCCTCGATCTGGGTGTAGATCTCATCGGCAAGCTCGCCGTCGATGCCGTTGCCGGCCATCCCGGCGTACAGCTTCTCGCGCAGCTCGTCGATCCGCTCCACCCCGCGCTTGGACCCCATCGCCCGGCGCAACAGGTCGGCATCGGCCAGCGTGCACCCGCCGACCGTGGTGGCCATCTGGATCAGTTGCTCCTGGAACAACGGCACGCCGAGGGTACGCTCCAGCACCGGCTCGAGCAGCGGATGCGGACAGGTCACCGCCTCCGCCCCGGTCCGCCGCCGGATGTAGGGATGCACCGCGCCGCCCTGGATCGGGCCCGGCCGGATCAGGGCGATCTCGACCGCCAGGTCGTAGAACGATCGCGGCCGCAGCCGCGGCAGCGTACCGAGCTGGGCGCGCGACTCGACCTGGAAGACCCCGATCGCGTCGGCCCGGCACAACATGTCGTAGACGCCGGGCTCGTTGCGGGGAAGGGTCTCGATCCGCCACCGCTCCCCCAGGTGCTCGGCGACGAGATCGAAGGTGTGCTGCAGCGCCGCCAGCATCCCGAGCCCGAGCAGGTCGAACTTCACCAGCCCCATCCAGGCACAGTCGTCCTTGTCCCACTGCAGCACCGTCCGGTCCGTCATCCGGGCCGGTTCGACCGGGCAGACCTCCGAGACCGGCCGCTCGGTGAGCACCATCCCGCCCGAATGGATGCCGAGGTGGCGCGGGAAGGTCAACAACTGTTCGGCCAGCTCGGTCACCTGCCGCGGGATGTCGTGGCCGGTCTCGGCGAAATCCGGGCCCCAGCGCTCCACCTGCTTGGACCAGGCGTCCTGCTGGCCGGTGCTGTAGCCGAGCGCCTTCGCCATGTCGCGGATCGCGTTCTTCGGCCGATAGGTGATCACATTGCAGACCTGGGCGGCATTGCGCCGGCCGTAGCGGCGGTAGACGTACTGGATCACCTCCTCGCGCCGGCCCGCGTCGAAATCGACGTCGATGTCCGGCTCCTCGTCGCGCAGCGCGGAGAGGAACCGCTCGAACGGCAGCCGGTAGAACACCGAATCGATCACCGTGATCCCGAGCACGTAGCAGACCGCGGACGCCGCCGCGGAACCCCTGCCCTGACAAAGAATGCCGCGCTCGCGGGCGAAGCCGACGATGTCGTGCACGATCAGGAAGTAGCCGGCAAACCCCTTGGCCTCGATCACCGCCAGCTCCTCCTCCACCCGGCGGGCGGCCGGATGGTCGGGATCGCCGGCCACCCCGGGATAGCGCTCGGGCAGGCGCCGTGCCACCAGCTCGCGCAGCCAGCTCATCGGGCTGTGGCCGGCCGGTACCTCGGTCTGCGGCAGCCTCGGCCGCGCGGTGCGCAGCACGAAACCGAGATCGTCGGCGATCTCGACGCTGCGCTCGACCGCGCCGAGGTGGCGGGCGAACCGCGCCGCCATCTCCGCGCCGCTGCGCAGGTGGGCCCCCGGGGTGCCGGGCAGCCAGCCGTCCAGCTCGGTCAGGCTGGACCTGGCTCGCACCGCCGCCAGCGCGCTGGCCAGCCGATAGCGCTCGGGGGTGGCGTGGTGGGCGGCCGTGGTCGCCACCGTCGGCAGTCGGTGCGTCGCGGCCAGCGCGGCGAGTTGATCATTGCGCGCGCTGTCGTCCGGCAGCCCGTGATCGGTCAGCTCGACCACCACATTGCCGCGGCCGAACAGCTCGACCAGTCGGGACAGCTCCGCCCCGGCCGCGCGCTCGCCGCCGCGCGCCAGCGCCCGGCGTACCCGGCCCTTGCGGCATCCGGTCAGCACCAGCCAGTGCCCGCCGGCCCGGGCGGCAAGATCATCGAGATCGTGCAGCGGGCGTCCCTTCTCCGCCCCCTCGCGCAGGTAGCCGTCGGTCAGGGCCAGCGACAGCCGCCGATAGCCCTCCGCGCGCCGGGCGAGCACCAGCAGGTGCTCGTCGTCGGGGTCGGGTACGCCGGTGCGCTCCGGCGGGGTGAGCGAGAGCTCGGCGCCGAAGACGGTGATCAGATCCCCGTACGCCTGCGCCGCCTCCGCCATCCGGACCGCGCCGTAGAGGCCGTCGTGATCGGTCAGCGCGAGCCCGTGCAGGCCGAGCCGGTGCGCCTCGGTGGCGAGCTCCTCCGGCGGCGAGGCGCCGTCGAGGAAGCTGTAGGCGGAGTGGGCGTGCAGCTCGGCATAGGGCACCCCGCCGGTCGGCGGCGCGACGCCGCGGGCGGGGCGGAAGGCCGGACGCTTGTGCGAGCGCGGCCGGTCATCGGGCGGCCACGCCCGTCCGGACGGCTCGGGCGGCCACGCCCGTCCGGACGGCTCGGGCGGCCACGCCCGTCCGGATGGTTCGGGCGGCCACGGCCGCCCGGAGAGCTTCGCCTCCAGCTCCGACCAGGTGACCGGCGGGTTCTGCCAGCCCATCAGTCCTGCCCTCCCGGGTTCATCAGTACGCCGCCTCGATCCAGCAGGCGCCGGCGACCAGCACCAGCAGCCACGCCTGCTGGGCGGCGTCGACGACCTGGAAGCGGTCCGCCCGGGCCCCGCGGGCGTCCTCGCCGGTCTCCCACCAGCGCTCGTCCAGCGGCCAGGGACCGGCCCAGGCGAGCAGCGGCCGCGGCGCCGCCCGGGGCGCGAGCAGCAGCGCGGCCGGGTCGGCGCTCGGGCCACCCCGCTCGTCGACGGTGACGGGTACGCCGGCGCGGTCCAGCAGCTTGGCGGGCGCCAGCCGCTGCAGCACCCGGGCCGGTGCCGGCCCGGGAACGCGCCCCGGCCACGGCTGGTCCAGCCGACGCTCGCGGACCGGCGGGGGCGCCGTGCCGAACGGCACCCGCAACCGGCGGTCCTTGAGCAACCGGCCGCCGCGCGGCACCAGGGTCGCCACCTCCCGGTAGCCCAGCCGCTCCTGCAGATCGGTCAGCACCTTGATCACCCGCGGCTCGGGCCGATCGCCGAAGAGACCCCGGGCGGCGAGCTCCGGGCTGCCCACCCCGACCGGGATCACCTGCACCCCCACGACCGGATCGGCGTCCCCGCCCGTCTCCAGGTCCTCCGCGGGTGGCCCGCTCGCGGCGAGGTCGGCAAGCTGCCAGCGCAGCCGGTTGGCCAGCTCGCCGGCGTCGAACTGCCACGGGTGTCGCCACAGCCGGTCGTCGCGGCGGCGCTCGGTGCGGACCCGGAGCCGCACCTCGGTGAGGGCGAGCGAGTCGGCGGCCAGCTCGGCGAACAGGGCATCGATCGCCGGCCGGCAGGTCGCGACCACCTCCTCAGCGAGTGCGGCATCCAGGTCGATCTCGACGCTGCGGTCGCTCGCCGGGTTGCGCGGGGTGAGCGCGGCGAGGTCCTCCCCGGACGCGAGCCGGTGGGTGTGCCGGCCGGCCGCGCCGAACCGGGCGTGCGCATCGGCTCGGGGCAGCTCGGCGTAGCGGCCCAGGGTGCGGATGCCCAGTTGCTGCAACTGCCGCGCGAGCAGGGGCTCGCCGAGACACTCCACGCCGAGCCCGGCCAGGAACCGGGCGGACTCCCCCGGCGGGACCACCGCCCATCGGCGGGCCCGCTCGGCGGCCCGCTCGGCGCAGAACAGGCCGTCGGCGACCGCCGCGCTCGGGCGGCAGTCGGGGGTCGCAAAGGCGTCCAGACGACCCAGCAGCACCCGGGCCGCGGCCTCCTCCCCGCCGTAGAAGCGGGCCGGGCCGCGGGCCCGGACGGCGGCCACGCCGGGCCGGACCAGATGCACATCGGGGGCGACCTCGGCCATCGCCCGCAGCACCGGCTCGAAGGCGGCCGCCTCGGCCTCGGGATCGTGGGCGCACAGCACGGCGGCCGGGCAGCGCAACTGTGCCTCGCGCACCCGCAGTCCGACCGTCACCCCCTCCGCGGCCGCCACCGGGCAGCGGGCGAGCACCTTGCCGGCATCGATCACGATCAACGGCGCCTCGGCGGCGGGGTCACCGGCGGCGAACGCGAGCCGGACCGCCTGCAACGGCCAGTCGGCGAACCGGGCCAGCAGCACCCGGACCGGTTGCGGGACCAGCGGGGCGTACCCCGAAGCCTGCCTGGCCATGATCAACTCCCCCGGCGGACGACGATCCGGTGCCGGCGGGTGCGGTGGCGCTCGGTGACCTCGATCAGCAGCCGCTGCGCGGTGAGGTGGCCGTGGCCGACGCCGAGGCCGGACCAGCCCTCCACATCGGCCCGGATCCGGGAGCGGGAGCGCGGCCAGTCGCCGGCGACGACCAGGGCTGCGTCGCGGTGGCGCAGGCGGGCGGCCAGCCGCTGCGCCGAGGCGTCGGAAACCCGGTCCGGCGGCGCGGCGAGCACGACGTCGGCGATCTCGACCAGCTCCGCGACGACCCCCCACCAGTCGGCGCCCGGACGGGGGACGGTGATCATCTTCTCGGTGGCGACGCCCCACTCCACGGCCGCCTCCACGCCGAGATCGCCCAACCCGACCACCGCCGACCAGTCGGCGCCGGCGAGCAGCCCGAGACCGACCGACAGCGCCCCGTCGAAGGCGTGCACCCCGGGCTGCAGCCCGCCGGGGAACAGCGGCCGCAGGTCTGCATGCACCGCCCGCCCGACCGGCACCGGGGCGAGCCCGAGCCGGTCCCGCAGCCCGGTGAGCAGGGCACCGGGCCGGCTCCGGTCGGCATGGTCTGGGGCGGACACCGATTCAGTATCGAACATGCGTTCGAGTCAAGCAAGGCGGTCCGACAATGACCCCCGGTCCGACAACGACCCCGATCGCGGCCGGACGGTCAGCGGCGTTTGCTCAGCGCCCGCGCGCCGGGCGGCACCTGGCGGGAGCGGTCGGGCCGATAGCCCGCCTTGCGATACATCCGCAGGTTGTCCGAGCTCCGCTCCCCCGTGAACAACCAGAGCTCGCCCGCGTCCTCCGGGGCGAGGGATTCGATCCGCTCCAGCAGCCAGCGGCCGATCCCGCGACCCTGCAGGTCGGGTGCGACCATCACCCGGCCGATCTCGAACGCCCCGTCCTCGCCCATCCGGCCGCGGGCCGAGCCGATCAGCCGGCCGTGGTCGCGCAGCACCAGCGTGGTCCAGTTCCGCAGGTCGGCGGCCAACTCGGCCGGCGTCTCGTGCAGCACCGGGATGTCGAGACGCTCGTTGGCCAGCGCCTCGCTCACCCAGCACGCCTTGGTCAGCGTGAACAGCTCGGCGACATCCCCGGGCTCGGCGAGGCGCAACTCGGCGTCCTCGAGGCCCGGAACAGTCAATCCCTGCGAGGGATGCAGCAGATCGGGGCGGGTCCGCGCCGTCCTGATCATGGACTGTTCGGTACGCCAGCGCGTGATCGCGCCATGATCACCGCCGAGCAGCACCGCGGGCACCTCACGGCCCCGCCAGAGCGGCGGCTTGGTGTAGACGGGATACTCCAGCAGTCCGTCGCTGTGTGACTCCTCGACCAGCGACTCGGGATTGCCGACCACCCCGGGCAGCAGCCGGCCCACGGCCTCGGTCACGGCCAGCGCCGCCACCTCGCCGCCGTTCAGCACATAGTCGCCGAGGCTGAAGGGGATCACCTCGGCCC
Organism: Naumannella cuiyingiana; assembly: GCF_013408305.1. Taxonomy (NCBI): domain Bacteria; kingdom Bacillati; phylum Actinomycetota; class Actinomycetes; order Propionibacteriales; family Propionibacteriaceae; genus Naumannella; species Naumannella cuiyingiana. The sequence goes on from NZ_JACBZS010000001.1 coordinate 577,916, forward strand.
GCTCGGCGTACTCGTCGATCACCCGCTGGTCGATCCCCTCGTAGCGCCCGCAGGCGAAGATCAACCACGGACGCTCGGCCAGCTCGTGTGCCAGCCGCTGGTCGAAGGGCCGCCCCGCGGGGGTCGGCACCAGCAGCGTCGGGCGTACCCCCGAATCCCCGGATTCCATGATCGAATCCAGCGCCTCACCCCACGGTTCGGGACGCATCACCATCCCCGCGCCACCGCCGTAGGGCGTACCGTCCACCGTCCGGTGCCGATCATGGGTGAACGCCCGCAGATCGTGCACCCCGAGATCGATCACCCCGTCGCGGACCGCCTTGCCCAGCAGCGACAGCCGCAACGGCGCCAGGTACTCGGGGAAGATCGAGACGATGTCGATACGCACCCTGCGATCCTGCCAGACCGATCCGTCGCGGCGCCCCCGCTGGTGCACAGCCAGGCGGGCCCGATGCGGCCGGACGGCGGGCCGGCGGGCGTCACTCCCGGGCCGCCCGATTCACCGCCGAGGTGACGGCCCTGAGCGAGGCCGTGACGATATTGGCGTCGATTCCCACACCCCAGACCACCTGGGAGGACTCGCCCTCGCCGACCTCGCACTCGACATAGGCCGCCGCCTGCGCGTCGCCGCCCGCGGACAGCGCGTGCTCGGCATAGTCGTGCACCTGGACCCGGTATCCGAGGCCGGAGATCGCGTCCACGAAGGCCGACACCGGGCCGTTGCCCTCGCCGCTGATCCTGCGCTCCTCGCCGTCGTCGATCACGGTCGCCGTCACCGAGTCCTGCCGCCCCGAGCCCGACTCGCTGGTCACGTCGACCAGTTGCAGCGGAACGTTGTCCTCCAGGTACTCCCCGGCGAAGATCTTCCACAACACCTGCGGCTCGACCTCCCCGCCCTCGCCGTCGGTGTGCTCCTGGACCACCCGGGAGAACTCGATCTGCAGCCGGCGCGGCAGGTCGAGCTGGTGCTCGGCCTTCATGATGTAGGCCATCCCGCCCTTGCCGGACTGCGAGTTCACGCGGATCACGGCCTCATAGGTACGCCCGACATCACGCGGGTCGATCGGCAGATAGGGCGCCTCCCAGGCGATCTCGGAGACGTCGATGCCCTGCTCGGCAGCGCGCCGCTCGAGGTCTTCCAGCCCCTTCTTGATCGCGTCCTGGTGCGAGCCCGAGAACGCGGTGTAGACCAGATCGCCCGCATAGGGATGCCGCGGATGCACCGGCAGGTTCGTGCAGTATTCGACGGTACGCCGGATCTCGTCGATGTCGGAGAAGTCGATCTCGGGGTCGATCCCCTGGCTGAACAGGTTCATGCCCAGGGTGACCAGATCGACATTGCCGGTCCGCTCACCGTGCCCGAACAGGCAACCCTCGACCCGGTCCGCGCCCGCCATCAGCCCCAGCTCGGTCGCCGCGACCGCCGTGCCCCGGTCGTTGTGCGGGTGCAGCGAGACGCAGGCGTACTCGCGGTTGTCGATGTTGCGGCCGAAGTACTCGATCTGGTCGGCATAGGTGTTCGGCGTGGACATCTCGACCGTCGCCGGCAGGTTCAGGATGATCTCGCGCCCCTCGCCCGGCTCCCACACCTCCATCACGGCATTGCACACCTCGACCGCGTAGTCGGTGGGCGTCTGGGTGAAGATCTCCGGGGAGTACTGGTAGCCGAACTCGGTGTCGGCCAGCAGCTCCTCGGCGTACTTGCGCACCAGCTCGGTGCCCCGGGTGGCCAGCGCGATGCACTCGTCGGCGTCGATCTTGAAGACCACCCGGCGGAACAGCTCGGCCGTCGCGTTGTACAGATGGACATTCGCCCGCTTCGCCCCGACCAGCGACTGCACGGTGCGCTCGATCAGGTCCTCGCGGGCCTGGGTCAGCACGGACACGGTCACGTCGTCGGGGATCGCGTCGGACGTGATCAACTCGCGAACGAAGTCGAAGTCGGTCTGCGAGGCCGACGGGAAGCCGATCTCGATCTCCTTGTAGCCCATGCCGACCAGCAGCTCGAAGATCCGCCGCTTGCGCCCCGGCGTCATCGGGTCGATCAGCGCCTGGTTGCCGTCGCGCAGGTCGGTGGACAGCCAGCGCGGGGCGGCGGTGATCTTGTTCGCGGGCCAGGTGCGGTCGGGTACGTCGACGGGCTCGAAGGCGGTGTAGCGGCCGAAGGGCATCGGGCTCGGCTGCTGGACCGGGCGCGGTTGGGTCCGGGTGCCGAAGCGGTTGGGGGTGGTGGTCATCGATGGGTTCCTCACTATCGGGTTGGTTCACCCGGCGGCGCACAGCGACTCCGCAGCGAGGGAGCCACCGGTCTAACGGGCCCCGCTGCGGCGAGTGAGGAGGAGAATCCGGCCTGCCACGATCGGTGACACTACGCCATCGATGCATCCGGGTGAAGGGTGGGTCTCAGTCGGCGAGCCGGGCCATCGCAGCGTCGGCCCGGCGCGTCGCGCGCCGGCCGGCCCGCTGTTCGGCCGCATCGAGCCGGCCGAGGACGGCGGCAGCGGCCGAACTGCGGGGGTGGTCGCGGACCAGCTCGGCCAGCAGGCGCCGCGCGGCGGCAGCGTCCCGGGCCTCGCCGAGGTGGTCCTGCACCCGTTCCGCCCGGCGGGCGAGCTTGTGCCGCCCCGTTGCCTCGGCGGCGTAGCGGGCCCGCCTGGCGGCCTTGCGGACCCGATGCCGGGCGTCGTCGCGCTCTGCCGGGGGCGCCTGTGCGGCGGCCGCGATCCGTTTCCGCACCCGGGCCCGGTACGCCCTGGCCGGCGCCGGCCCGGCGTCCTCGGGCGGGTCGTGCTCGAGCGCCGCCAGCAGTGCGGCGTACCGCCGACCGCGCAGGGCCCGGTCGGCGCGGCGCAGGCCAACGGCCAGGTCGGCCTCCAGCCGCGCGCCGAGCAGTCGTCGCGCCGGCGCGGGGTCCAGGGGGCCGGCATCGGGGTCCTCGGCCTCGGCGGCGAGCCGGGCGGCGAGGCGTTCGCGCAGCACTTGGGCGTCTCGCGCCGGGCCGAGTTCGCGGCCGAGCCAGCGCAGCTCGTCGATCAGGTCCGGGCGCTCCTCACGCAGCCGCCGCGCGCTGGTGCGCAGGTCGTGGATGCCCTCGGGATCGCCGTCGCGGTACGCCCGGTCGGCCGCCCGCAGCCTCGTTGCCGCCTCCATCGGGTCATTGTGCACGGCCAGCCCGGTCGATCCGGGTCGATTCACCGCAGAACGCGATCTCCGAGCCCACCCGGGCGCCGCCCTAGGGTGGGACCATGCCCCGCACCCCGCGCGCGAGCGCGCTCGCCCTCGACCTCGGGGCAGTGCGGCGACCGGAGGCGCTGGTGGACGCGATCATGCGCGAGATCGCCCGCGGCCGGCTCGGGCCGGGCGACCCGCTGCCGTCGACGCGGGCGCTGGCGGCCCGACTCGGGGTGTCACGCGCGGGCGTCGTGTCCGCCTACGAGGCACTGGCGGCCTCCGGCGTGATCGACGTCCGCGCGGGATCCGGTGCCACGGTCGCGATCGAACCGCAGGCCGCCGCCGCGCTGACCGAACCCGCCCTGGCGGTGCGCCGCCGGGAGCGGCTCGAGCCGCCGCCCGGGAGTCGGCGGCGGCCCGAGCTGACGGGCATCCGGCACAACCTGCTGCCGGGCGCGCCGGACCCGCGGCTGGTCGATGTCCGCGACTGGCGGCGCGCGTGGCGCCGCGCCACGCAGGGCGTACCGCCCGTGCTCGCCTACTGGCCCGCCGAACATCCCGAGCTGGCGGCCGCGCTCGCCACCCAGCTTCGGCGTACCCGACAGATCGCGACGCCGCCGGAGGAGATCGTGATCTTCCCCGGCGTGAACGCGGCGGTCCAGGCCGTGCTGGCGGCGCTGCGGCCACATCTCGCCGCGATCGAGGATCCCGGCTATCCGGCGGTCCGAGCCGCCCTGGCGCCGGCGGTGGAACAGTTGCGGATGATCGGCGTCGATGAACACGGGCTGCGGACCGACGAGCTGACCGACGAGGACCTGGTCTATGTCACGCCGGCGCACCAGTTCCCGCTCGGCGCCCGGATGTCGACGGCCCGCCGGGAGGCGTTGCTGCGCTGGGCCGAGCGGAGATCGGCGGTGATCATCGAGGACGACTTCGACGGCGAGTACCGGCACGAGTCCGCACCGCTCGGGCCGTTGCGCTCGACCGCCCGCGGCGCCGACTGCGTGATCTACATCGGCACGGCGTCGAAGATCCTCACCCCGCACCTGCGGCTGGCCTGGGCCGTGCTGCCTACCTGGCTGGCCGACGCGGTCCGGGCAGCCGCGGTCACGCTGCGCGCCGACGCCAGCCGGCTGGCCAGCCTGGCGCTGGCGGAGCTGATCAACTCCGGCGCGCTCACCCGCCATCTCGCCCGCGCCCAGCGCACCTATGCCGCGCGCCGCCGGCGGCTGGTCGAGGCGCTGGCCACGCGATTGCCCGATCTGCACGTGATCGGGGTCGATGCCGGGATCCACGTCGCCGCACTGCTGCCGGACGCGATCGACGATGCCGAGGTCGCGGCCCGCTGCCTGGCGCGCGGCGTCGCGGTGGCGGCCCTGTCGGACCATGCGGTACGCCATCGGCGCAGCGGGCTGTTGCTCGGGTACGCCCAGCTCGCCGAGACGGCTGCCGCCGACGCCGTCGAGCGGATCGCCGCCGCGCTGGAATCGGCGGGTACGCCGGGCAGCGCCTAGGCTCGGCGCCATGACACCGCGCAGCCTGTTCCGGACCGTGGCGATTGCGGAGGCGATCACCTGGACGCTGTTGATCATCGGACTGGTGCTGCGCGGGCTCGGGGTGACCGATCTCGGCGTGCGGATCGGCGGCGGCGTGCACGGGTTCGCGTTCTTGTGCTACGTCTGCTCGACCGTCTTCGTGGGCCTGAACCAGCGCTGGCGTGCCGGGACCCTGGCGCTCGGCATCGGCGCGGCCTTCGTGCCCTGGCTGACCATCCCCTTCGAGCGTTGGCTGGAGCGCCGCGATGATCTTGCCGGCGGCTGGCGGACCGGCGGGGATGCCGGCCGCTTCCGAACCTGGGTGATCGGTCACCCGGTCCCGGCGCTGTTGATCACGTTGGTCGGGGTGGCCGCGGTGTTCGGCTTCCTGCTCTGGCTCGGGCCACCGTCGGGCTGGTCGACCCGCTTCGGCTGAGTTCGGCGAATCAGCTCACCTGCGATGCGGCGATCCGCTCGCGCAGCCCGGCGATGATCATCGCCAGGCCGAAGTCCATCAGCACCTGGGGATCGGCGCCGGCATAGGCCGTCGCCGCGGCCTCACCGACCCGGGAGGCGAGCGGATAGTCCCCGGCGCGTGCGGCCATCGCCGCACCCAGCGCGGGCCCGAGACGCTCGGCCCACTCCCGGCGGGTGTGCTCGCCCCATTCCTCGGCGGTCATCGCGCGCTGCTTCGGATCGGATCGCTCGGCGAGATACCAGCTCGCCGATGCGGTGACGTGGCTGTTCACCAGGGCTATCGCCGAGTCCATGTCGACATCGGTCAGGCCGATCCCCTCGACCGCGCCCAGCTCGTGCTCGTACTTGCCGACCAGGCCGGGACCCATCGCCTGACCACCGGGCTCGGCCTGGGCCCGCCAGGGATGCCGCATGATCGACTTCCAGTTGCGCTCGGCGACGAAGCGCAGCCGGTCCGGCCACTCGCCCGCATCGCGGGGCAGGCGGCCGTCGGCATAGATCTCGCCGAGCACGGCGTCGTTCATCAGCGCCCACAGCTCCGGTTTGCCGGGCACGTGGGTGTAGAGCGACATGGTGCCGACGCCGAGGATCTCGGCGACGGCACGCATCGTCACCGCTCCGGCGCCATGCACATCGGCCAGCCCGACCGCCGCGCTGGTGATCGCGCCGATGCTCAGCCCGGTCCGGCTGGCGCGGTCCCGCGGTCGCCACATCAGCGGGATCAGGCGGGCCTGATCGGGCGCGGGATCCGGGGTCATGGGGCCATCGTGCCATCGGCGGCCAGCAGCTCGAGGCACTCGGCCAGGTGCCGCGCGCCCGTGATCATGGCCCGCGACCGCTCGAACAAGACCTCGCGTCGTCGCTCCAGCGTCGCCTGCAGCGCCGGCGTACCGCCCGCCCGGCGGAGCTCGGCGATCACCGGGGAGATCGCGTCGAACAGGTAACCCGACCGGCGCAGCAGTTGCACCGCCCGGGCATCGCGCACATCGCCCGGGTCATAGCGCCGATACCCGGTCCCTCGCTCGCGCGCGGGCGACAGCAGACCCGCCGACTCCCACACCCGCAGGGCGGAGGTACGCACCCCGAGGCGGCGGGCGAGGTCGCCGATCGCGAGCGAGTTGTCGTCCGGCACCTGACCGGCCCCCGCCGGGTCGGCCGCGAGTGCCGCCAGCGCGTCGGCGAGCTCGGCCAGGGCCACCCGCTCGTCGTGCAGCGCCCCGTGCCCCGCGTCGATCCGCTCCAGCACCGCCGCGATCTCGCCGCGCCACAGCGGGACGAGCGCCGCCACCGCACCACTCGCACCCATCCCGCCCGCGAGTGCCGTGTAGGCACGCAGCGCGGCCAGGTGTTGCGGGCCGTAGCGACGGTGCCCGCCCGCGCTGCGCCGGGCCGGGGGCAGCACGCCGAGGTCCTCCAGCCGGCGTACCTGCTGGGTCGAGACGCCGGCGGCGCGCGCCAGTTCGATCGGCCGGACCGCACCTCCGACTCCACCCGGCATGAAACCTCTCCCCCAACGATCGCGCGCCCATCAAGAACTCGACGCTCCGAAATTTACACATGCACTTCAATGATAGATTTGAATTACCGAAATCCCGCAGGAACCCAGCGACCCAGCGTCGCCCGACAGCTCTTGAATTGATCCGTACAATGTACGGTATCCTGTACACCCCCTCCATTCGACAGGAGTGTCATGTCCCGATCCGCCGTGCCCCGATCCGTCACCCCTCGATCCGTCGGCCCCGAGCCGGACATCGCGATCCGCACCGAACAACTCACCAAGACCTATCCCGGGAAGCGCCGGCAGGCGCCGGTGACCGCCCTGGCCGGCCTCGACCTGATCGTCCCGGCGGGCACGGTGCACGGCCTGCTCGGCCACAACGGGGCCGGCAAGTCCACCACCGTGCGGATCCTCGCGACTCTGCTGTCCCCGACCTCGGGCAGCGCCCGCGTCGCCGGGCATGACGTGGGGGCCGACCCGGCCGCGGTCCGGTCGTCGATCGGTCTGGTCGGGCAGTACGCCGCGGTCGACGAACCGCTGACCGGCCGCGACAACCTGCTGCTGTTCGGCCGCCTGGCCGGCCTCTCGCCCGCCGGGGCCCGCGCCCGCGCCGGCGAGCTGCTGGAGCAGTTCCGGCTGACCGAGGCGGCAGCACGCCCGGTCTCCGGTTACTCCGGCGGCATGCGACGCCGGCTGGACCTGGCGGCCAGCCTGCTGACCACCCCGCCCGTGCTGTTCGTCGACGAGCCGACCACCGGGCTCGATCCGGCCGGTCGCCGCGACGTCTGGTCCGCGGTCGCCGAGCTGGCGCAGGCCGGCACCACCGTGCTGTTGACCACCCAGTACCTCGAGGAGGCCGATCGGCTCGCCGACGCGATCACCATCCTGCGCGATGGCGCCGTGGCCGCGGAGGGTACGCCGGACCAGCTCAAGGCCGAACTCGGCGGCGACCGCGCCGAGATCACCTTCACCGACCCCGAGATCACGGATCGGGCGCTCGCCGCGCTTGCCCACGCCGAGCGCGGCGACGAGCCCGGCGTGGTGCGGGTGCCGATCGCCGACTCCACGCGCGACCTGATCCGGATCTGCAGCACCCTCGACGCCGAGCGGCTCGAACCCGACACCCTCCAGTTGCGCCACGCCACCCTCGACGACGTCTTCCTCACCCACACCGCCAGCGAAGGAGCCGCCCGATGATCTCCGACACCCTCGTGATGACCCGCCGCACGATGATGTACTGGCGGACCAATCCCATGCAGTTGATCATGGCCGCCGCGTTCCCGCTGCTGATGTTGTTGATGATGGGCGGCATGTTCGGCGGCGCGATCGCCGGGGACGTGGTCACCTACCTGAACCCCCTGCTGCCGGGGTTGTTGACCATGACCACCTTCTTCGGTCTGTCCACGACCATGTACATCGTCGTCAATGACGCGGAGAAGGGCGTCACCGACCGGTTCCGGTCGCTGCCGATCAACGCCTCGTCGATCATCGGCGGCCGGGTGCTCGCCGACCTGTTGCTGATCACCATCAGCCTGGTCGTGATGAGCGTCGTCGGGGTGCTCTTCGGCTGGCGACCGGGCGCGCCCTGGTGGTCGATGCTGGCGGCGTACGGCCTGCTGTTGCTGCTCGGGCTCGCGGTGACCTGGCTCGGTATCGGGATCGCCCTGCGCGGCGGCGAGGGTGTGGTGCAGGCCAGCTATGTGCTGGTCTGGCCGTTCGTCTTCGTCTCCTCGATCTTCGTGGATCCGGCGACGATGCCGGCCTGGCTGGGCGCGATCGCGGCCTGGAATCCGCTGTCGGCGACGGCGAACGCGGTGCGGGTGCTGACCGGCTCCCCGGTCTGGTCGGACGCCTCGCTCCCGGCCACCCACCCGGTGCTGTTCTCGGTTGCCTGGTCGCTGCTGATCCTGGCGATCGCCGTGCCGCTGACCGCGCGCGCCTACCGCGGGCTGTCGCGCTGACGGGCCGGGTCCGCGCCGCCGGTCAGGCGGCGCGGGCCCGGAATCCTCGCAGCCGCTGGCTGTTGGCCACGACGAACACCGAGGAGAAGGCCATCGCCGCCCCGGCCAGCATCGGGTTCAGCAGCCCGGCGGCCGCCAGCGGCAGAGCTGCGACGTTGTAGGCGAAGGCCCAGAACAGGTTCGTCCGGATCGTGCCCAGCGTCCGGCGGGACAGCCGGATCGCGTCGGCCGCCGCGCGCAGGTCGCCGCGGACCAGCGTCAGGTCGGAGGCCTCGATGGCGGCATCGGTGCCGGTGCCCATCGCCAGGCCGAGGTCCGCGCGGGCGAGCGCCGCCGCGTCGTTCACCCCGTCGCCGACCATCGCGACCGAGCGGCCCTCGTCCTGCAGCCGGCGCACGGCATCGACCTTGCCCGCCGGCAGCACCTGCGCGATCACCCGCTCGGGGTCGATCCCGACCTCGGCCGCCACGGCCGCCGCCACCTCGGCACTGTCACCGGTGAGCAGCACCGGGGTCAGGCCCAGCGCACGGAACTGGGCGATGGCGTCAGCCGAGGTGGGTCGGACCGCGTCGGCCACGACGAGCACCCCGCGCGGCCGGCCGTTCCAGCCGACCACGACCGCCGTCCGTCCGCGCCGGCCCGCTGCCCGCACCGCCTCGGTCAGCTCGTCGGCCAGCGGCGCCTCGGCGATCATCCCGGGCCGGCCCACGGTGACCTCGCGGGCGTCCCCGTGCTCGCGGACCTCGCCGCGCACCCCGAGACCCGCCAGACTGGAGAAACCGTGCACGGCGGGCAGGTCGCCGAACCGCTCGACGGCAGTGGCGGCGATCGCCCGGGCGATCGGATGCTCGGAGGCATCCTCCACCGCACCGGCCAGCCGCAACACCTCATCGGGGTCCTCGCCGTCGGCGGCGATCACGTCGAGCAGCGCCATCCGTCCGGTGGTCACGGTGCCGGTCTTGTCCAGCACGACGGTGTCCACCCGGCGGGTGGTCTCGAGCACCTCGGGCCCCTTGATCAGGATGCCGAGCTGGGCACCGCGACCGGTGCCGATCATCAGCGCCATCGGCGTGGCCAGGCCGAGCGCGCACGGGCAGGCGACGATCAGCACCGCCACGGCGGCGGTGAAGGCCGTCGTCAGCGACCCGCCCGTCCCGACCCAGAAACCGAAAGTGGCCAGGGCGAGCAGGACCACGATCGGGACGAAGATGCCCGAGACCTTGTCGGCCAGCCGCTGGGCCGCGGTCTTTCCGGTCTGCGCGTCCTCGACCAGCCGCGCCATCTGCGCGAGCTGGGTGTCCGCGCCGACCCGGGTCGCCTCGACCACCAGCCGACCGCCCGCGTTCACGGTCGCGCCGACCACGGCATCGCCGGGACCGACCTCCACGGGCACGGACTCGCCGGTGATCATCGAGGCATCGACGGCCGAGGCGCCCTCGACGATCTCGCCGTCGGTGGCGATCTTCTCGCCCGGCCGGACGACGAACCGATCGCCGACGGCGAGCTGCTCGACGCCGATCCGGAGCTCGCGACCGTCGCGCAGGACAGAGACCTCCTTGACGCCGAGCTCGAGCAGCGCCCGCAGGGCGGTGCCGGCGCGGCGCTTCGAGCGCGCCTCGAAGTAGCGGCCGAGCAGGATGAAGGTGATCACGCCCGCGCCGACCTCGAGATAGATGTTGTCGGCGCCGTCCCCGCGGGCGACCGTCAGCTCGAACGAGTGGGTCATCCCGGGTATCCCGGCGGTGCCGAGGAGGAGCGCGTACAACGACCACAACAATGCAGCGCTGGTGCCCATGGAGATCAGCGTGTCCATCGTCGCCGTGCCGTGCCGCAGGTTGGCCCAGGCCGCCTTGTGGAACGGCCAGCCGCCCCAGACGATCACCGGCGCGGCCAGCGTCAGCGAGAGCCACTGCCAGTAGGTGAACTGCAATGCCGGGATCATCGCCATCGCGATCACCGGGAGGCTGAGCAGCGCGCAGATGATCACCCGGTCGCGCAGCGCGCGGACCGGCGCGTCCTCGTCGGCGCCGGGGGTGTCGTCGGCGCGGTCGCGACGCGCCAGGCGCGCGGTGTAGCCGGCCTGCCGCACGGCCGTGATCAACGCGCGCGGATCGAGGCCCGCGTCATGGCTGACCTTCGCCTTCTCCGTCGCGTAGTTCACCGTCGCACTGACGCCGTCGAGCCGGTTCAGCCGGCGCTCGATCCGGTTGGCGCACGACGCGCAGGTCATGCCTCCGATCACGAGCTCGACCTCGGCCCGTGGAGCGCGGGTCAGCTCGCCCGGCACGCTCACCGTCCGCCCCCGATCACTCGGCGTCGGCCAGGTCGTAGCCGGCCTCGCCGACCGCGGCCCGGATGCCGTCGGTCGGCACGGGCTGGTCACTGAGGACGGTGAGCCGGCCGGAGGCCAGGTCGACCTCGACGCCGGTGACACCCCCGACCCGACCGACCTCCCGCGACACCGATGCCGCGCAGTGCTCGCAGGTCATCCCGGTGACGGTGTAGTCCGCGGTGCCCATCGTCTCGCCTCCCGTGTGATTGCCGGCCTGGATACCCCTCGAGGGTAATCACTCGTTGGCGCCGAATATACCCCCCTACGGTATTTTTGCAAGACGTTCGCGACCCGATCCGGATCCCCGGCAGACTTGCGCAGGTGATCGTCACCGCGTTGAACCTGCACCCCGTCAAGAGCGCCGCGATCCGACCCGTCGACGCCGCCACGGTCGGCCCCGCCGGGCTGCGCGGCGACCGAGAGTGGATGGTGGTGGACGAGGCCGGGCAGGCGATCACGGCGCGCGAACTGCCGGCGCTGTTCACGATCGTCGCCGACACCCCGCAGACCGACCCCGCGTGCGGCGCCGCGCTGCGGCTGTCCGCGCCCGGAGCCGGGACGCTGGAGCTCGCCGAGGCTGCCGCTGCACACCAGCTCACCGTCCGGCTGTTCACGCGGCCGGCCTGGCAGGCACTGCGGGTCGGCGCCGAGGCGGACGCCTGGCTGTGCGAGGCGCTGCGCCGTCCCGATGTGCACCTGGTGCACTGCCACGACCCGCGACAGCGCACCCTGAACCCCGAGTACAGCCGGCCGGGCGATCACGCCGCGTTCCAGGACGGTTACCCGGTGACCGTGCTGGGCGAGGCATCGGTGCGGCAGGTCGACGCCTGGGTCGCCGAGCGCCGCGCCGAACTGGGCGAGCCGGCCGGCTCGCCCATCACGCCACAGCGCTTCCGGCCCAATGTCGTGGTGGCCGGCGGCGAACCGTTCGAGGAGGACGCCTGGACACAGGTGCGACTCGGCGGAACGCGGCTGCGGGGGGTGAAGTCGGTCGACCGCTGCGTGATGACCACCATCGACCCGGACACCCGGGAGAAGGGCAAGGAGCCGATCCGTAGCCTCGCCCGGCACCGGCGTTGGGACGGCCGGACCTGGCTCGCCCGGCACCTGATCCCCGAACAGCCCGGCACCATCCGGGTGGGCGACCCGGTCGAGGTGCTTGCCCGGTCAGGCGGCTGAGCAACAACCCGACCGGCGAGCGTCGTCGCCACCGGCGAACTGCGTGCGGTGCAGTTCGGCGTACCGGCCGCCGCGGGCCAGCAGCGAGGCGTGATCACCGCGCTCGACGATCCGGCCGGCCTCGACGACCAGGATCTCGTCGGCGGCCCGGATGGTCGACAGCCGGTGCGCGATGACCAGCGAGGTACGCCCGACCAGCGCCTCCGCCAGCGCCGCCTGCACGGCAGCCTCCGAGGTCGCATCGAGCGAGGCCGTCGCCTCGTCCAGGATCACCACCTGCGGCCGGGCCAGCAGCAGGCGGGCGATCGCCAGCCGCTGCCGCTCGCCGCCCGACAACCGGTAGCCGCGCTCCCCCACCACGGTGTCGAGGCCGTCGGGCAACGCCCGGACCACCTCGGCGAGCCGGGCCCGGCCGAGCGCGTCCCACAGGTCGTCATCGGTCGCCTCGGGGTACGCCAGACGCAGGTTCTCCGCCAGCGAGGCATGGAACAGGTGGCCGTCCTGGGTGACCATGCCGATGGTCTGCTTGATCGAGGCGGCGCTGAGCTCGCGGACATCGACGCCGCCGAGGCGTACCGCCCCGGAGTCGGTGTCGTAGAGGCGCGCGGCGAGCTGGGCGATGGTGGACTTGCCCGCCCCGGAGGAGCCGACCAGCGCGATCATCCGACCCGGTGCCGCGGTGAACGACACGTCGTGCAACACATCCTCCCCGCCGCGCTGGTCGAGCACGGCGACCTCCTCCAGGGAGGCCAGCGACACCTTGCCCGCGGCAGGATAGGCGAAGGTGACGTCGTCGAACTCGAGGCCGACCCCGTTGCCCGAAGCGTCGCCCGCGGGCACCGCGCGCGCATCCGGCGCATCCGTGATCAGCGGCTCCAGGTCGAGGACCTCGAAGACCCGCTCGAAACTGACCAGCGCGCTCATCAGGTCGACGCGGGCGCCGGCCAGGGCGGTCAGCGGGGCGTACAACCGGGTGAGCAACAGCGCCAGCGCGACCACATCGCCCGCCTGCAACTGGCCGGCCACCGCGAACACCCCGCCGAGCCCGTAGACCAGCGCCAGCGCGAGCGCCGAGACCAGCGTCAGCGCATTCGTGAAGGTCGCCTGCAGCATCGCCGTGTGCACCCCGATGTCGCGCACCCGACCGGCGCGCACCCCGAACTCCGCCGACTCCCGCTCGGGACGGCCGAACAACTTGATCAACGTCGCGCCGGGTGCGGAGAACCGCTCGGTCATCTGCGAGGTCATCACCGCGTTGTGGTTGGCCGCCTCCCTGGATTGTCGCGCCAGCCGCGCCCCCATCCGACGGGCCGGGATCACGAAGATCGGCAACAGCACCAGGCTGAGCAGCGTGATCTGCCAGGAGATGCCGAGCATCACGACCAGCGTCAGGATCAGCGTGACCAGATTGCTGACCACCCCGGACAGCGTCCCGCTGAACGCGCGCTGGGCGCCGATCACATCGGAGTTCAACCGGCTGACCAGGGCCCCCGTGCGGGTCCGGGTGAAGAAGGCGATCGGCATCCGCTGGACATGATCGAACACCGCGGTACGCAGATCGAAGATCAGCCCCTCACCGATCCGCGCCGAGAGCCAGCGGCCGAGCAGGTTCAGCCCGGCCTCGGCGAGCGCGATCGCCGCGATCGCCACCGCGAGGGTGATCACCAGCGCCGTCGGGCCGCCCGCGGTGATCGCATCGACCACCCGGCCGGCCAGCACCGGGGTCGCGACCGCCGTCGCGGCCGTCGCGATGCCGACCACGAGGAAGGCGATCAGCGCGCCGCGGTGCGGCCGGGCGAAGCCACCGATCCGCCGCACCGTCGCGGCCGAGAACGGCCGCCGGTCCGACTGGGCGTGCATCGCGTTGTACAACGAGTTCCACGCCGTGACATCCATGCTCATGTCGCCCACGCTATGCCCTGCACCGCGGTTGAGGTCCAACGGGAATTGCGCACCTCACCAGCGCGGCCGCGGGTTACGCTGCGGCCATGCACGACCGCCCCGCAACCGGCCAGGCCGCGATGTCGACACGCCCGGTCCGGCTCAGCCGCATCGCCGAACAGATGACCGCCAGCACCATCCGGGAGATCCTCAAGGTCACCCAGCGCCCCGACATCATCTCCTTCGCCGGCGGGCTTCCGGCACCGGAGCTGTTCCCGCTCGAGGAGGTGCGCGCGGCCACCGGCGCCGTGCTGGACCGCTACGGGCCCGCGGCGCTGCAGTACTCGACCACGGAGGGACACCCGCCGCTGCGCGCCTGGCTGGGCGATCGCGCCGGCGTACCCGCGCAGAACGTGCAGATCGTCAGCGGCAGCCAGCAGGGCCTGGACCTGTTGGGCCGGGTGCTGCTCGACCCGGGCGACCTGGTGGCCGTGGAGAATCCGACCTATCTCGGCGCGCTGCAGGCGCTGCGGCCCTACGGCGCACGGTTCGTCGCGGTCCCCACCGATGACGACGGCATCTCCCCCGACGGGCTGGACGCGCTGCTCGCCGAGCAGCCGGTCAGGCTGCTGTACGCCATCCCGACCTTCCAGAATCCGACCGGCCGCACGCTGTCGCGCGAACGCCGCGAGGCCCTGCTGGACGTCGCCGAACGGCACGACCTGTTGATCATCGAGGACGGCCCCTATTCCGACCTCAGGTTCCGCGGTCAGGCACAGCCGTCGCTGTTCGAGCTGGCCCTGGCACGGGCCGGCGGAGACATCGAGTCGGTACGCGTGATCTCGCTGGGCACCTTCTCCAAGACGCTCGTCCCCGGCCTGCGCGATGCCTGGGTGCTCGCCCCCGGCGCGGTGATCGACAAGCTGGTGCAGGCCAAGCAGGGGGCCGACCTGCATTCCCCCACACTGAACCAGATGATCATCGCCGAGCTGGTCGAGGAGGTGTTGCCGAGGCAGATCGCGCGGGTCCGCGAGGCCTACGGGCAGCGCTGCGCCGCGATGCTGGCGGCGCTGGCCGAACGGTCACCGGCCGGCGTGCACTGGACCCGGCCGGAGGGCGGCATGTTCTTGTGGCTGACCCTGCCCGAGGGCCTCGACGCCGAGAAGCTGTTGATCTCCGCGGTCGAGGCCGGTGTCGCCTTCGTGCCCGGCGCGTCGTTCTTCGCCGCGCCCGGGGAGGGCGCCAACACGATGCGGCTGAGCTACGTGACGGTGCCCGAGGATCGGATCCGCGCGGGTGTCGGGGTGCTCGCGGACCTGATCGATCAGCGCCGGTAGCGCTCCACGAAGTTGCCGATCAGGCGGCCCGAGTTGGCCGGCGAGGCCAGCGCCGCGTCGATCAGCTCCTCGGCCCGCTCCGGCGGGTAGTAGCCCGCATCGCGATAGAAGTCGATCCGGCGGGCGAAGGCCGGCCCGTCCAGCTCCGGATGGAACTGGGTGGCATAGCCGTTCGCGCCGTACCTGAACAGTTGCACGGGACAGGCCTCGCCGCGGGCCAGCAGGACGGCCCCCTCCGGCAGCGCGCTGACCGCCTCCTTGTGCCCGACGAAGGCCCGGAAGATCGGCGCCAGCCCGGCACACACCGGGTCCGCGCGGCCGTCGGCGGTCAGCGTCACCGTCACCTCATTGGTGATCTCGGCGAAGCGGCGGTCGATCGTTGCGCCGAGCAGCCGCCCGAGCGTACCCACCCCGTAACAGACGCCGAGGAACGGGAAGTCGTGCGCGACCACCCGGCGCAACAGGCTGCCGAGCTCGGTCTCCACGCGCAACTGGGTGGGCGACTTGCGATCATCGGGATCCGAGGCATTGAACGGGCTACCGGCCAGGATGAAACCCGAGACCTCGGCCAGCTCGAAGCCCGGCAGCGGGTCGCGCTCCAGCCGGACCCGGACCAGCTCGTCGGCGGCCAGGCCACCCATCGACAGGTAGGAGGCGTACTCGTCGTCGGCGGCCTCGTCGTGATCACGCGTCGCGAGCAACACGAAGGGCCGCATCAAAAGCCCAGCCGGTTCAGGTACTTGGGGTCGCGCTGCCAGTCCTTGAGCACCTTCACCCGCAGGTCCAGGTGCACCGGCGTGCCGAGCAGGCGGGTGATCTGGGCCCGGGCGGCGGCCCCGACCTCACGCAGCCGGGATCCCTTGTGGCCGATCATGATCCCCTTCTGCGAGTCCCGCTCGACGATCAGGTTGGCGTAGATGTCGAGCAGCGGGCGATCCTCGGCACGGCCCGGTCGCAGTCCCATCTCCTCGACGGTGACCACGATCGAGTGCGGCAGCTCGTCGCGTACCCCCTCCAACGCGGCCTCGCGGATCAGCTCGGCGACCAGGGTCTCCGACGGCTCGTCGGTGATCTCCCCGTCCGGGTAGTACGCCGGCCCGGCGGGCAGCTCGTCGATGATCAGGTCGGCCAGCCGGTCGAGATTGTTCCCGTCGGTGGCCGAGACCGGCACGATGTGGGCAAAGGTGAGCCCGAGCTCGGCCTGCAGCGCGTCGATCGCCGACAGGTGCTCGATCATCCGTTCGGGGCCGACCAGATCGGCCTTGGTGGCGATCGCGATCAGGGTGGGTACGCGGTCCAGCTCGGCGAGCTGGCCGAGCAGGTAGCGGTCCCCCGGGCCGATCCGCTGGTCGGCGGGCAGGCAGACGCCGACCACGTCGACCTCGCTCCAGGTGTCGCGGACGACATCGTTCAACCGCTCGCCGAGCAGCGTGCGGGGCCGATGCAGACCGGGGGTGTCGATCAGCACGAGCTGGGCTGCGGGCCGGCTGACGATGCCGCGTACCGCATGCCGGGTGGTCTGCGGCTTGGACGAGGTGATCGCGATCTTGGAGCCGACCAGCGCATTGGTCAGCGTGGACTTGCCGGCATTGGGCCGACCGACGAAGCAGGCGAAACCGGACCTGAAGTCCGGGCCCGACTGACCGGGGTTCGACTGATCGGGGGCACCCATCAGTCCACCGCCGCCTCGGCATCGGCGTCTTCCAGCTCGGCATCGGTGAGCCGGCGGACCAGCACCGTGTGCACGCGATTGCGCCGCCCGGTGGGTTGCTCGGCCTCCAGCTCCAGACCGGCCACCCGCACCACCGATCCGGCCAGTGGCACCTTACCCAGTTCCTTGCCCATCAGCCCTCCGACCGTCTCGACGTCTTCGTCGGCATCGGTGTGCACCCCGAACTCGCTGTCCAGCTCGTCCAGGCCTAGCCGCATCGTCACCCGGACGCGACCATCGTCCAGCCGGGTGATCGGCGCGACCTCGCCGATGTCGTACTCGTCGACGATCTCGCCGACGATCTCCTCCAGGATGTCCTCGATGGTGGCGAGGCCGGCGGTGCCGCCGTACTCATCGACCGCGATCACAATATGGGTACGCGTGGCCTGCATCTCACGCAGCAGTGCGTCGACGTGCTTGGACTCCGGCACGAACGTGGCCGGCCGGGCGATCTCGGCCACCGGCCGGCCCTGCGCCGCGGCCGCGTTGAACACCTCGCGGACCAGGTCCTTGAGATAGACGATGCCCACCACGTCGTCGACCCCGCCGTCGCCGATCACCGGGATCCGGCTGTAGCCCGAGCGCAGCGCCAGCGAGACCGCCTGCCGCAGCGTCTTGTGCTGCTCGATCCAGACCATGTCGGGGCGCGGCACCATCACCTCGCGGACGACGGTGTCACCGAGCTCGAAGACCGAGTGGATCATCTCCTGCTCACCGGCCTCGATCACCTCCGAGGAGCGGGCGATGTCGAGCAACTGGCGCAGCTCGTCCTCGTTCACGAACGGCCCGTCGGAATAGCCGCGGCCCGGAGTCAGGGCATTCCCGATCATGATCATCAACTTGGGCAGCGGGCCGAGGATCGCGGTGATCACCCGCACCGGTGCGGCGACGGCGCGGGCGATCCGGCCGGCGTGCTGGCGCCCGAGGGTACGCGGGGCCACTCCCCAGGCGATGAACGAGACGACCACCATCGCCGCCACCGTGATCACCAGGCGTACCCAGTCGGCACCGAAGAAGTCGGAGACGACGAGCGTGACCAGCACCACCGACGAGATCTCGCAGATGATCCGGACGAGCAGGATGGTGTTCAGGAAGGGGGCGGGATCGCGGGAGATGATCAACAGGCTGCCGGCACCCCGGCGGCCCTCGTCCAGCGCCCCGGCCGCCCGCTCGGGGGTGATCACCCGCAGGGCCTGGTCGGCGACCGCCAGGATTCCGACGAGGACGGTCAGGACCAGGGCGATGACCACCATCGCCAGTTGGGCGCCGTTCATCGCGCGGCGCGGTGATCCGCGAGCAGGCGGTCCTTCAGCCCGAACATCTCGGCCCGTTCGGCGTCGGTGGCGTGGTCATAGCCGAGCAGGTGCAGCAGTCCGTGCACCAGCAGGTACTCGGTCTCGCCGGCGACATCGCGCCCGCGCTCGGCCGCCTGTTCGGCGATCACCTCCGGACAGATCACGATGTCGCCGAGCAGCCCCTCCGGCGGCTCCTCGTCGTCGCTCGGCGGCCGCAGCTCGTCCATCGGGAAGCTCAGCACGTCGGTCGGTCCCGGCTCGCCCATGAACCGCTCGTGGTAGCCGCTCATCGTGTCGGCGTCGACGAACACGATCGACAGCTCGGCCTGCGGATGGATCCGCAGGGCGTCCAGGCAGTAGCCGGCGAGCGCGATCAGTCCGCGTTCGTCGACCTCGGAGGAGGACTCGTTGGTCAGGTCGATGCTCACGCGCCGCCCCTGGCGACGCCGCGGGCGGCCTCGCGCCGCGCCGCACGGTTGCCGGTCAGCTCACGCGAGGTGTCGGAGAGGGATTCGAACCGGTCATAGGCGGCGACGATCCGGCCGACCAGCTTGTGGCGTACCACGTCGTGATTGGTCAACCGGCAGAAGGCGATGTCCTCGACGCCGTCCAGGATCCCCTCGACCGCGCGCAAACCGGAGCGTTGGCCGCCGGGCAGGTCGACCTGGGTGACGTCACCGGTGACCACCATCTTGGCGCCGAAGCCGAGCCGGGTGAGGAACATCTTCATCTGCTCCATCGACGTGTTCTGCGCCTCGTCGAGGATGATGAACGCATCGTTCAGCGTGCGGCCGCGCATGTAGGCCAGCGGCGCGACCTCGATCGTCCCGGCGGTCAGCAGGCGCGGGATCGAGTCGGGTTCGACCATGTCGTGCAGCGCGTCGTAGAGCGGGCGCAGGTAGGGATCGATCTTGTCGCTCAGCGTGCCGGGCAGGAAGCCCAGCCGCTCGCCGGCCTCCACCGCGGGCCGGGTCAGGATGATCCGGTTGATCTCCTTGTTCTGCAGCGCCTGCACGGCCTTTGCCATCGCCAGATAGGTCTTGCCGGTGCCGGCCGGGCCGATCCCGAAGACGACGGTGTGCTGGTCGATGGCGTCCACATAACGCTTCTGGTTCAGCGTCTTCGGCCGGATCGTCTTGCCGCGATTGGACAAGATGTTCTGGGTCAGCACCTCCGCCGGGCTCGCCTCAGCGCTGCGCATCATCGCGATGATCCGCTCGACGGCGTCGGCGGTCAGGCCCTGGCCGGTGCGGATCACGGCGACCATCTCGTTCAGCACGTCCTCGCCGAGCGCGAGGGCGTCGGGGTCGCCGGTCAGGGTGATCTCGTTGCCCCGGGCATGCACATCGGCATCCAGTTCGCGTTCGAGGGTACGCAGGAACTCATCTGCCGGGCCGAGCACCGTGACCATGTCGATCGACGGCGGAACGACGATCTGCCGGCTGCCGCCGGGCTGGCGCGCGGTGGTTGTGGTGGTGTCGGGTGTGATGGGAGTCCTCCGGTGGCTGGGTCCGGCGCGAGGCCGGCTGCGCGCAATTCTATCCGCCGCGACCGCCTCGTCCACCGGCTTCGATGGGTGCGATGACGTGGCCGCGGCCGCCGCCGGCGGGCGCTAGCCTTGGCGGCCATGAGCACGCCGGAGCCCCGGGCGACGACCCGCCGCCCCCGGGCCGAGCTGCTGGGCTGGAGCGCGGGCTGGGTGGCCGCGATCTGCGCGCTCGCCCTCGCGGCGCCCCTCGGCACCGCGCCGCTGCTGTCCGGGCTGGTGATCGCCGCCGGGTCGCTCGCGCTGCTCTGGGGCCCCTCGGCCCGGCTCCCGCTCGGGCTCGGGTGGGCGAACCGGGTGACGCTGGTCCGGGCGGTACTGGTCAGTTGTGTCGCGATGCTCGCCGCCTATGTGATCGCCGACTCCGCGCGGGTGTCGGTGCTGTTGCTGGCCACGGGCGCGCTCGCGGTCGTCCTGGACGGGGTGGACGGCGCGGTGGCGCGGCGCACCGGATCGGCGAGCGATCTCGGCGCCCGCTTCGACATGGAGCTGGATGCGCTGCTGATCGCGGTGCTGTCGGTCCTGGCCGCGCGCGAGTACGGCGGCTGGGTGCTTGCGATCGGCGCCGCGCGCTATGTCTTTGCCGCCGCCGGCCTCGGCTGGCCGTGGCTGCGCCGGCCACTGCCCTACAGCCTGGCCCGGCGCGTGATCGCGGCCGCGCAGCCGATCACCCTGCTGGTCGCGCTGAGCGGGCTGGCACCCGCGCCGGTCGGCACCGGCGCGCTGCTGGTCGCGTTGGCCGCCCTCGCCTGGTCCTTCGGCCGCGACCTGCGCTGGTTGCGCCGCAACCGCTGAACGCCCCACCCCGCTCGATGTTTCCGTAGTTATGCCCGCTCTGAGCCCCGGATGGCGGCATCACCTGCGGACGGAACGCGACCCACGACGCTCTCCACCGCGCGATGCGGTACGCCGAGGCGGGCGAGGCCCCGATCTCCTCGTGAGCTCTCGCCGCCTAAGACCACGTCCGGGGGGCGATAACTGACGACACGACTCGGAGAACGAGGGCCCGTCAGTTGGATGGCCGTCGTCAGTGCTCGTCCACGATGTGCATGGCGGCCTCCTCGGCGCTCGCCGCGCCGCCGGCCAGACCGACATCGGTGCCGAGGACCTCGGACTCGACGTCCTCGCCGTCCACCGTCTCCGCATCGACCAGCCGGCCGGCGCGCTGGTTGCCGACCTCGGGATCGTTGATCGAATCGGACCCGCGGGGATCGTCGAACTCCTCGGCCTCCTCCCGACCCTCCAGCAGGTCACCGGTGCCGGGATTGTTGGCGCCCCATTCCTGCTCCGGCGTACCCTCACCGCCGTAGCTGCCCGGCCCGACATCGGGATTCTCCTGACGCAGGCGCATGTCGAGCGACTCGCCCTGCTCGGCCTCGGCGGCCGTGTTCCCGTACCCCTCGCCGGCCGACCACTGGTCGGGCGCGATGTAGCCCTCGTCCAGCGGATCCTCGACCCCACGATCGATCAGCGAATCGTCCTCCGAAAGCTGGTCGAGCTGCTCGGACTCGTCGGGAACCTGCTCGTACTGATCGTTCTGCTCGCTCATGGCCCCACCCTGCCACGATGCCCCCGGCCCGGTGCAGGATGACGCCATGAGCCAGCCCCCTGGACCGCCGCGGACCTTCGCCACCTACACCGAGATGGCCGCGGCGGAGCCGTACCTGCTCGCCGGGCACATGTTCGGCTACGCCTTCGCCCAGCGCTACCTGATCACCGACGGCGAGCTCGACCCGCTGTTTCGCGCGCTGTGCGCGGAACCGGCAGAGTCGGGCTTCCTGGGACTGGGTACGCGGGAGTCGCCGCCGGTCGAGGTCGCCAAGAACCGGGTGCTGCTGATCTGGGAACAGGCGCTCGCCGCCTGTCGGAAGTTCTCGCTGACGGGCGGTGATCACCAGCGCCTGATCGAGCAGGTGATCTGCCTGGACAGCGGATTGCTGAACCTGTCGCCGCAGGCCCGAGCCGAGCATTTCCGCGGCCGGGCCGCGGGCGCGGGGCAGCCGTTGCGCTGAGGATTCGCCACCCGCGAGGCGATCCTGCGAACATTTCGCCGTGACCCAGACAGAGCCCGCGCGGGCGAACTTCGCGCAGCCTCGCAGCAGTCACTTCATGGGGCTGCTCGCGCTGTTCATCGCGGTGATGTTGATCAGCAACGTGGTGGTGACCAAGGGGGTGTTGTTGTTCCCCCAGTTGCAGTTCGATCTCGGGCCGCTGCAGGTCCGCGGGATCGTCACCGACGGCGCGTTCTTCCTGTTCCCGCTGGCCTATGTGCTCGGCGACGTGATCAGCGAGGTCTACGGCTTTCGCACCATGCGCCGGGTGATCATGCTCGGCTTCGGGTCCCTGCTGCTGATGACGGTGTGCTTCTGGCTGACGCTGCAGCTTCCGGGCGCGCCGTTCTGGGACAACCAGGCGGCGCTGGAGTCGGTGATCGGCGTGGTGCCGCAGTTCGTGGCGGCGGGCCTGGCCGGCTACCTGTGCGGGGAGTTCCTGAACTCGTTCGTGCTGGTGAAGCTGAAGGAACGCACGGGCGAGCGTTCGCTGTGGGCCCGCGTGCTGGGCTCCAGCGTCGTCGGCCAGGCGGTCGACACCACGGTGTTCTGCGCGATCGCCGCCACCGGCCTCGGGATCGCCACCGTCTCGGACTTCCTGAACTATGTGATCGTCGGCTTCGTCTGGAAGCTCGCCGTCGAGGCAGGTCTGCTGCCGGTGACCTACGGCGTGACCGGCTGGCTGAAGCGCGCGGAGCCCAGCTACGGCAAGGTCACCGCACCGTCCTGACGCTCGCGGGCCCCGGTTCTCCGGCCCGCCGCGGCCTGACGCGGAACCGGCCGCCGGCCCGCGTGGCGAGCGTCAGGACGGTGCGGTGCTGCGGCGGCCGGCGTAGTAGCGGCCCAGGAACTCCTCGCGGAAGGCGGCGAAGTCGCCCGCCCGGATGCTCGCCCGGATGTCGTCGACCAGCGAGACGATGAACCGCTCGTTGTGGATCGTGGCGAGCGTATTCACCACCATTTCCTTGGCCTTGAACAGGTGATGCAGGTACGCCCGGGTGTAGTGCGCGCAGGTGTAGCAGTCGCACTCCTCGTCCACCGGGGCGAAGTTGCGCCGGTTCGCCGCCGTGTTGACATTGAACCGGCCGTCGCGGGTGTAGAGCGCCGCATTCCGCGCCACCCGTGACGGCGAGACGCAGTCGAAGGTGTCGGCGCCGTTGGCGATCGCGGCGAAGAAGTCGTCGGGCTCGGAGATGCCGAGCAGGTGCCGCGGCCGGTCCTCGGGCAGCTCGTCGGCACACCAGCCGACGATGGTGCCCAGGTTCTCCTTCTCCAGCGCGCCGCCGATCCCGTAGCCGTCGAAGCGCCGCCCGTCGACCTCGCTCGCGGCAAGATCACGACAGGCCCTCCGCCGCAGGTCCTCGTACTGCGCCCCCTGCACCACGCCGAACAGGGCCTGGTACGGGCGCCCGGGATGCGCCGCGGTCAGCCGGCCGTGCTCGGCGAGACACCGCTCCGCCCACGCCTGGGTCCGCGCCAGCGAACGCTCCTGGTAGCCGCGGGTGTTCATCAGCGTGGTCAGCTCGTCGAAGGCGAAGATCACGTCCGCACCGATCTGGTGCTGCACCCGCATCGAGACCTCCGGCGTGAACCGGTGCATCGTGCCGTCCAGGTGCGACTTGAACGTCACGCCGTCGTCGTCGACATGGGCCATCCGCTCCTTGCCGGCGGCGATCACGTCGTCGTCGCCGAGGCCCGCCGCATCCATCGCCAGCACCTTCTTGAACCCGACGCCGAGGCTCATCACCTGGAAGCCGCCGGAGTCGGTGAACGTCGGGCCCGGCCAGTTCATGAATCGGCCCAGCCCGCCGGCCGCCTCGACGATGTCGCTGCCCGGCTGCAGATACAGGTGGTAGGCGTTCGCCAGCAGCGCCTGCGCGCCGAGCTCACGCATCGACTCCGGCAGGACGGCCTTCACGGTCGCCTTGGTGCCGACGGCGATGAACGCGGGCGTCTCGATCCTGCCGTGCGGGGTCGTGATCACACCGGTACGCCCGCGCTCGCCGGCGAGCCGATCGCCCACCTCGAAGGAGAAACCCGTCATGATCGCGCCCGGTTCCGGCAGGCACCCAGGGCGACCACCCCGGCGGTCGAGGTACGCAACACGCCGTCGCTGATCAACACGGGCCGCCCGCCGGCGGCAACCAGGCGATCCAGCTCCTCGGGCGCGATCCCGCCCTCGGGGCCGACGATGATCAAGATCTCCCCGGAGGTCGGCAGCGCCAGCTCGGCGAGTTGATCATCGGCCTCCTCGTGCAGCACCAGCGCCAGATCCGCGGCCGCCACCCGCCGGGCGAGGTCTGCCGTCCCGACCGGCGTCGAGACCTCCGGCACCCGGAAGCGCCGCGACTGCTTGGTGGCCTCGCGCACACCGGTGCGCCACTTCGCCAGTGACTTCGCCGCCCGCTCCCCCTGCCAGCGCACCACCGACCGGGCCGCCTGCCACGGAATGATCTCCGCGACACCGACCTCGGTCAGCATGTCCAGCGCCCGCTCGGCATGATCACCCTTGGCCAGCGCCTGGGCGACCGCGAACCGCGGGCCGGTCTCGGTCCGGGCGAGCCGCTCGTCGACCCGGATGGCGACCCAGCCCTTGGCCACCTCGGTGACCGGTCCCCGGACGGCGGCGCCGGCGCCGTCGGCGACGATGATCGACTCGCCGGCGCGGAGTCGGCGTACCACCGAGGCGTGATGACCCTCGGGCCCGTCGAGCACCAGTGCGTCACCGATCGCCGCATCGCGGGCCGCGTCGGCGAGGAAGACGGGGTCGCTCACTGGCCGGCCAGGCGGTCCTTCCACCGCCCGAACATCCCGCGCCCGGCTCCTCCGCGCACCTCGACGCGCGTCTCGTCCCGCTCGGCGGCAAGTTGTTCCAGCAGCTCGCGCTGTTCCTTGGTCAGCCTGGTCGGCGTCTGCACCAGGAAGGTGACGCCCAGCTCGCCGCGCCCGCGCCCGCGGCGGCGCGGGATGCCGCGATTGGGCAGCGCGATCCTGGTCCCCGACTGGGTGCCCGGCGGCACCTCCACCTCGACCGTCGTCTCGGCATCGGCGAAGTCCTCGCGCCCGGAGGCAACCAGGTCGGCCTCCAGGGTGGGCACGTCGACCCGGGTGCCCAGGGCTGCCGCGGTCATCGGGATCGGCACGACGAGCTCCAGGTTGTTGCCGTCGCGGCGGAAGTCGGCATGCGGGCGGACCGCGATCTTGACGTAGATGTCGCCCGGCTCGCCGCCGCCCGGTCCCACCTCGCCGCGCCCGGGCAGGTGGATCATCACGCCGTCCTCCAGCCCGGCCGGGATCTTCACCTGCAGCGTCTCGGTCTGCCGGACCCGGCCCTCGCCGTCGCACTCGACGCAGGGGTGCGGGATCGTCACGCCGAAGCCCCGGCAGTTCGGGCAGGGCTGGGAGGTGCGGATGCCCGCGATCCCGATCCGCTGCATCTGGGTGATCTCACCGGCGCCCCGGCAGGTGTTGCAGCGCTCGGGCCGGGTGCCCGGCTGGGTGCCCTGGCCCTCGCAGGTCGCGCAGCGTACCGCCGTGTCGATGGTCGTCTCGACGGTCGTGCCGAACGCGGCCTCCGCCAGGTCGAGCGTCATCGGGACCGCCGAGTCCTGCCCGCGCCGCACCCGCGAGCGCGGGCCGCGGGGGCCGGTCTGCCCGGTGAACATCGCATCGATCAGGTCGCCGAAGTCGAAGCCGGCCGTTCCGCCGGTGAAACCGCCGCCGAACCCGCCGAACCCGCCACCGCGGCCGAACCCCGCGCCGGCCATCCGCGGATCGCCGCCGCGGTCGTAGAGGGCCCGCTTGTCCGGATTGGACAAGATCTCGTAGGCCTCGGAGATCTGCTTGAACTTCTCCGCCGCCTCCGGGCCCGGCGCGACATCGGGGTGCACCTTCATCGCCATCCGGCGGTAGGCCTTCTTGATCTCCTCCGCGGACGCGCTGCGTTCCACGCCGAGCACCGCGTAGTAGTCCATGCTCATCTGGTTCCTTCGTCGTTCTCCGGCTCAGCGCTCGGACAGGAAGCGCCCGACATAGCGCGCCACCGCCCGGACCGAGGCCATGGTCGAGGGATAGTCCATCCGGGTCGGGCCGACGATGCCGAGGCTCGCCCGGACGCCGGCGTGTTGCCCGTAGTCGCTGGCGATGACCGAGGTCGCGCTCAGCTCCCGGTAGGGGTTCTCCGCGCCGATGCGGACGGTCACCGGGTCATCACCCACCTCGCTCAACAAGGTGAGCAGCACGACCTGTTCCTCAAGTGCCTCCAGCACCGGGCGTACCGCGTCGAAACCGGGGCCGAAGCTGGTCAGATTGGGTACGCCGCCGACGGCAACGCGGGTGGCGACCTCGGTGTCGAGCATCGTACCCAGCGCCGCGGCGAGCTTGCCCGCGGTCGCAGCGAGCCGCTCGGGCACGGACCCGGGCAGGCCGTCGAGGGACTCCGCGGCAGCCGCCAGCCGCTCACCCACCAGCCGGGCGTTGATCCGCTCCGCCAGCTCGGCCACGTCGGCATGGGCGATCTCTCCGGTCTCCACCGTGCGCTGCTCGACCCGCCCCGTCGAGTTGATCAGCACGACCAGCACCCGATCGTCGCTGACGGGCACCAGCTCGATGTGGCGGACGGTTGCCGAGGAGACGATCGGGTACTGCACGATCGCCACCTGGTGGGTCACCTGGGCGAGCAGCCGGACGGTTCGGGTGACGATGTCGTCGACATCCAGCGCGCCCGACATGAAGGCCTGGATGGCTCGCGACTCCGCCGGCGACAGCGGCTTCAGCGCGGCGATCCGGTCGACGAACAGCCGGTAGCCCTTGTCGGTCGGGATCCGGCCCGCGCTGGTGTGCGGCTGGGTGATGTAGCCCTCGTCCTCCAGCACGGCCATGTCGTTGCGGACGGTCGCGGACGACACGCCGAGGTTGTGCCGATCGACCAGCGCCTTCGACCCGACCGGCTCGTGGCTGGACACGTAGTCGGTGACGATGGCGCGCAGCACGTCGAGCTTGCGATCGTCCACAGCCCCCTCCTGGTTCTCGCGAATGGCTGACACTCGGTTTGCTGGCACTCGGTTTGCTGGCACTCTCTGCAGCGGAGTGCCAGTCTAGCGCTCGCGCGCGGTTAGGCTGGCGAGGTGACTTTCCTCGAGTGGCGCGAGGCCGCGCCGGGCGTGCTGGTGGCCGTCGCCGAGCCGGATTCGGTCAACATCGCCCTGGTGCTCGGCGGTACGCCGCAGGCGCCGGGACTGCTGGTGGACACCGGTTCGAGCCCGGAGCAGGGGGCGCGGCTGCGCGCCGACGTGGTCGAGCTGACCGGCACCGATCCCGCCGGCGTGGTGATCACGCACGGCCACCGCGATCACTGGTTCGGGCTGGCGGGGCTGGCCGGCGTACCGTCCTTCGGCCATGCCAGCCTCGCCAACCGCCTCGAGGATCCGGCGACGGCCGCCGATCTCGCCGGGCTCGGCCTGTCCCCGGCCGACCTGGTAGCGCCGACCACCCTGCTGCACCTGGCCCGCGGGATCGACCTGTCCGGTCGCCGGGTCGAGATCGTCCACCTGGGCCCGGGCCACACCGAGGGCGATCTGGTCGTGGTCGTTCCGGACTCGAAGGTCGTCATCGCCGGCGACCTGGTGGAGTCGGCGGGCGTGCCGCAGGCCGGCCCCGACAGCGCGCTCGGCCAGTGGCCGGCGACGCTGGACGGTCTGGTCGGGGTGCTCGGCGAGGACGCGGTGGTGATTCCCGGGCACGGTGGCCCGATGTCGCGTACCGACGTGATCACCCAGCGCGCCGAACTGGCGGCCGTCACGGGCGAGGCACGCGCGCTGATCGAGCGCGGCATCGCCGAGGCCGATGCCGGCGCGGCGGGCAACTGGCCCTGGCCGACCGAGACGGTCGCGCCGCACATCGCGCGGGCCTACGCCGAACTCGCCTCGGCCGGCGTCCGGGCGCGACCGCAACTGCCGATCGTGCTGGAGCGCGGCGGGAGTTGAGTCAGCCCCGCCCGATCTGCTCGGCGACCGCGGGCGAGGACGCCACCAACAGGATCTGCCCGGACTCGACCGGCCGGCCGGGGACATAATCGGTGCCGTCGGCGAACCGCACGACGCCGCCCAGCTCGCGCACCATCAGCGCGCCCGCCGCGTGGTCCCACGGCTTCGGATTGCGGTACGCCAGGGCATCGATCGTGCCGGCCAGCAGATCGGGATAGTCCACCCCGCAGCACCAGCGCGTCCGCACCGCTTCGATTCCCGGCGGGTCGAAGTGCCTGGTCGACATCGAGGTGGCGACATTCGGCGGGTCGTTGACCGGCGGGGCGACGACCCGGGCGCCGTTGCGCAGCACCCCGCGACCCCGCTCGGCGACGACAGCGAGCTGGTGCTGGGGCTGCCAGATCCACCCGCGCACCGCTTCGCCGTCGCGCAGTTCGGCGAGCAGCATGGCGTGATCGTCGGAGCCGCGGACGAAGTTGCGGGTGCCGTCCAGCGGATCAATCACGTAGGCGTGTTCGGCCGCGGCCAGCCGGTCCAGCAGGCCGGGATCGGCCGCGACGGCCTCCTCGCCGACCACGAAGGCTCCCGGATCGGCCGCCTGCAAGGTCTCGGTCAGTGCCGCCTCCGACTCCCGATCGGCGACCGTCACGTAGTCACCGGGCTTCTTCTCGGCGATCTGTCCGCCGCTCAGGGCGCGGAAACGCGGATTGATGATCTCGGCGGCGACCCGTTCGAGCAGCCCGAGCACGGACTCGGTGGAGGTGTCGTCCAGGGTGAATCTCGGCACGGACAAACACTCGCACACGGGTGACCTTGCCTACCCGGCGGCTCGTTCTGTATCGTTCTAGTTAATCGATACAGACGGTGCTGGGACGAACCGAGGAGGGCCTGGATGACCAACCGGGTGACGCTGCGAACGATCGCCGAGGCGGTCGGGGTGTCGGCCGCGACCGTGTCGAATGCCTACAACAAGCCCGACCAGTTGTCGGCCGAGCTGCGCGACCGGATCCTCGCCAAGGCCGAGGACCTCGGCTATGCCGGCCCGGACGCCTCGGCCCGCAGCCTGCGCCGCGGCAGGTCCGGCTCCGTGGGCCTGGTCACCCACCAGCAGTTGTCCTATGCCTTCTCCGATCCCTACGCCATCGCGCTGATCCGCTCGCTCACCCGCGTCCTGGAGCAGCACGGCACCAGCCTGCTGCTGTTGCCGGTCAACGACGACGACCCCGACGGGATTGAGGCGGCGCGCCGCGCGCAGGTCGACGGCATGGCCGCGCTCTGCCTGACCACCCGCGGCGACCTGATCGAGCTGGCGCGTCGCCGCGGCGTCCGGCTGATCGGCACCGACGTCTCCCCCCAGGGCTGCTGGGTGGCCGTGGACGACCGGGCGGTCGGGCGGCAGCTCGGCGAACACCTGGCGGCGCTCGGCCATCGGGAGATCGTCGTGCTCTGCGACGAGTTGGAGAGCGGGCGCGAACAGCCCCGGGGGCTCGGCCAGGACTGGCGCGGCACCTACCTCGCGCCGCGGATCACCGGGCTGGAGTCCGCGCTGCCCGACGCCCGGATCCGGGTGTTCACCGGCGGCCACAACACCCGCGAGGCCGGCCGCCTGGCCGCCGCGCACGTCCTCGACTCGCGGAACCGACCGACCGCCATCGTCGGGCTGAGCGATGTGCTCGCCCTGGGCGCGCTGGATGCCCTGGCCGTGCGCGGACTCGACGCGCCCGGCGACATCTCGGTGGCCGGCTTCGACGACGTGCCGGAGGCCGCGGCCGCCGGACTGACCACCGTGCGCCAGCCGATCGAGGAGAAAGGCCGCCTCGTCGGCGAGCTGCTGATCGGCGAGGCCGAGCCCACCGAACAGATCACCCTGCCCACCGAGCTGGTGGTACGCCGCACCACCGGCCCCGTCCCGACCACCGATTGATCAAGGAGATTGCCGTGTACTACCCGATGCCGATCGAGACCATCCGGGCCGAGAACCGCTCCGCACTGCCGGACGCCCCGATGATCGACGACTCCCCCGCGCCGCCGCGCTTCGCCGCCGTGCGTGGAGTCCTCGTGGCCGGCCTGCGCGGCATCGCGCGGGCACAACTGCGCTGGGCCGAGCGGATCGAGCCCTGCCGCCGCCCCGCCCCGCGCTACCGGACGAGCTGACCCGCGGCCGCCGGCGAACTCAGGCGGGATGATCGGCGGTGACGAAGTCGATCAACTTCTCGACCTCGGTCAGCAGCCGCGGATCAAGATCATCCCAGGAGCGGACCCGCTTCAGCAGCGCCGTCCACACCTTCCCGATGTCGGCCGGACTCTCGTGCGGCCAGCCCATCGCCCGGCAGACGCCGGTCTTCCAGTCCTCGCCCTTCGGGACCCGGGGCCACGCCGGACGGCCGACCCGCTCGGGCGAGATGGCCTCCCAGATGTCGATGAACCGGTGCCCGGTGACGAAGACGAACTCCCCGTGCGGCCCGGACGCGACCCGCGCGGCGATCCGAGCCTCCTTCGATCCGGGGACGAGATGATCAACGAGCACGCCGAGCCGGCGACCCGGCCGCGGCGCGAACTCCTCGACGACCGCCTCAAGATCATCCACGCCGTTCAGATACTCCACCACGACCCCGACGTGTCGAAGATCGTCTCCCCAGATCTTCTCGACCAGCTCGGCATCGTGCCTGCCCTCGACGAAGATCCGGCTGGGCAGCGCCGTCCTCGCCGAGGTCTCGGAAGCTCGCGACCCGCTGCGGGTACGCGTTTGCGCGGCAGGCCCCCGGCGCGGACGGACCAGCGTCACCGGCGCCCCGTCGATCCAGAAGCCGGGGCCGATCGGGAAGCTGCGCCGCTTGCCCGACCGGTCCTCCAACACGACGAGACCGTTCTCCCAGCGGACGACGGCCCCGCAGAAGCCCGAGCTGGGCTCCTCCACGACCAGGTCGAGCGCGAGCGGGACCTCGGAGCTCGCGGGCCTGCCCGCGCGCTGCCAGCCGGGGCTGAGGACGTCGGTGCCGTACCGGTCGCCGGATGATGCCACCGAGGCAGGCTAGACCGGTACGCCCCTTGCGCCGCGCCGCCACGCGGCGCGGCGCCCGGGTCGGGCCCAGCCGGTCAGTCCTGGCCGGTCAGTTGTAGGTGACGGTCACCCGGTCGGTGCTGCGGTTCCACGTGATCCGGCCGCCGACGAAGTTGTTCGCCCGGCCGCCCGAGACGTCGAACTCGCTGCTGGTCGGCAGCCCGAGGCGCGATCGCTCGTGCCCGAGGTCGGCGTAGGCACGGTAGATGCTGCCGTAGACGGCGTACCCACGCTTGTTCGACCAGTAGATCCGGCCCTTCTCGAACTGTTGGTAGGGCACGCCCGCGACGGCCGATGCCCGCTCGGTGGCGGTCGGCTGCCGGAGCTGGGACGGGTGGTCGCCGCTGACGTAGACGCCGTTGATGCCCGACCGGACCTCGATGGCGCGATTGGTGGTGGCGGACCAGTAGATGCCGCCGCTGGCGAACCGGCTGCCCTTGCCACCCGGCCAGTCGATCTCGTCGGTGATCGGGAAGCCGAGGAAGGATGCCCCGGACCCGAGCTGGCGGTACCGGGTGCGGATGCTGCCGCGAACCGCGTGGATGCGGCCGTCCTTGCCGAGGATGTCGGCGCCGGCGAACTGGGTCTCCGCGCCGCCGTAGGCGCGGCGTTCCAGCCGGAAGGGTGAGCCGACCCAACCCGACTCCCCGCCGAGGGAGCGCCATTTCTCATAGCTGCCCGTGCGGTAGTCCGCGAGCGCGGCGACGCGGTCCCGGAAGGCCGGCATCTGGGCCTGCATCTTCGCCCCCGGACAGTCGGTGGCGACCACGTCGCCGTGGGTGAAGATCACATTCACCTGTTTGCCGGCGAGCGTGACGGTGCCCTTGGGGTTGCGGTAGTTGCCGGCGAGCTTCCAGGCGATGATCCTGGCCGTCGCGTCCAGCGCGGCCGTCGGCGGGTTGGTCGAGACATAGCTGCCCATCATCGCCACACCGACGGTGTCGGTGTTCCACTCCCGGGCGTGGCCGCCGTGCACCGGCAGTTCGACACCGCCCGCCCGGCCCTCGTAGATCTTGCCGTACCGGTCGGTGAGGAAGTTGTAGGCGATGTCGCAGTAGCCGCGGCTCTGCACGTGGTAGGCGTAGATGCCGCGGATCACGCCCGGCGCCTCGGCCGAGCTGTAGGAATTGCTGCCCTCGGTGTGGTGCACCACCGCACCCCGGACCGTCGTGCCGTAGCGCTTGCCACAGTCGGTCCGCAGGCTCTCGTCGGCGCCCCAGCCGGCCCGGGAGACGATGGCCGGGCGGGTCGGCACCGGCGCGCCGGACGGCGCCTGCAGGGTCTCGGGATTCGCATCGGCCGCCGTCGTCCCGGCGTCGATCAGGTCCGCCCGCAGGCCGCTCGGGGCGCGCTCGCCCCGGACCCGCAGGTCGACGCCATCGGCGGAGCCCACGTAGACGGGCGCGGAACCCGGGCGGGTCCCCTCCTCGCCCCCGGCGACCGTCGCGTCGTCGATCGGCAGCTCCGCCCAGTCGGTCCACTTCCCGTCGCGGCGGACGCGGTAGTCGACGGCGGGGGCGGGACCGGCGTCCCAGGTGACGCCGAAGGTGGAGAAGCGTTCGGTGGCGCGCTGGCGCAGCTCGGCCACCACCGGGCGCTTGCCGGCCTGCCGCTCCGTCCGGCCGGCGGCCGGGATGGCGATCGAGTCGATCCGCGGTTTGACCGGTTTCGCCCGGGTGGGCGGTGCCGCCGCGGCGACGTCGGCCGGCAGCGGTGTACCAGCGAAGACCAGGCCCGCGACCAGGGCGGCGCCCAGCAGGGCAGCAACGATCACGCGAGCGGCATGTCGGCTGGGGGGTGGACAGTGGCGAAGCATGGCGGTGCCCCTTCGGTTCGGTGTCCCCGACGTGTCGCCATTGTCAACACATCAGCACGCCGAAGCGTCGGGGGCGCGCCGATCAGTCCAGGAGCTCACGGGTGACGGCGTCGGCGAGCAGTCGGCCGGCCACGGTCAACCGGAGGGGGTCGCTCCCGGCCAGCAGCCCCCGCTCGCGCAGCCCGGGGACGGCGGCGCGACCGGCCGGGCCGAGCACCGTCGCCGGCAGTCCGTCGCTGGTCCGCAGCTCCAACAGCACTCGTTCGGTACGCCGGGTGGGCGCGTCCAACACCTCGCGGCCGTGGGCGGGTGATTCGCCCGCGGCGAGGCGCTGCGCATAGGCCCGCGGGTGCTTCACGTTCCACCAGCGCACCCCGCCCAGATGGCTGTGCGCGCCGGGACCGATCCCCCACCAGTTGTCGCCGCGCCAGTAGCCCAGATTGTGCCGGCAGCGCGCTTCGGGCCGTCGCGCCCAGTTGGAGATCTCGTAGGCCGCGAAGCCCGCCTCGGTCAGGGCGCGCTCGGTGTGCAGGTACTTGTCGGCGAGATCGTCGTCGTCCGGCATCGGCAGCTCCCCGCGGCGGACCCGGCCGGCGAGCCTGGTGCCCTCCTCCACGATCAGGGCGTACGCCGAGAGATGATCGGGTTCGGCGGACAGCGCGGCCGCCACGCTCGCCGCCCAGTCCTCGGCCCGCTCGCCGGGCGTGCCGTAGATCAGGTCGAGGCTGACCTGCGCGAAGCCCGCCCGCCGCGCTGCGTGCGCCATCCGCTGCGGCCGGTCGGGGGTGTGGGTGCGGTCGAGGATCGCCAGCACGTGCGACACGACGGACTGCATCCCGAACGAGATCCGGTTGAACCCGCCGTCGACGAGCCGGGCAAGATCATCATCGGTGACCGACTCCGGATTGGACTCGGTGGTCACCTCGGCGTCGGCGGCGAGGCCGAAGCGGGCGTCCACGGCGGCGACGAAGCGGGTCAGGTCGGCCGGCGGGAGCAGGGTCGGCGTACCCCCGCCGACGAAGATCGTCGCGACGGGCGGGGTGTCGCCGAGCACCCGGGCGGCAAGATCGAGTTCGGCGATCGCCGCGTCGACGTAGTCGGCCCGGTTGGCGCCTGGACCGAGCTCGGCCGCGGTGTAGGTGTTGAAGTCGCAGTAGCCGCACCGGGTCGCGCAGAACGGCACGTGCAGGTAGATCCCGAACGCCCGCTCGCCGAGTTCGGCGCGGGCCGCGTCGGGCAGGGCACCGTCGGCGGGCGCGGGTTCGCCGTCGGGCAGGGCGGAGGGCATCGCGCCATCCTAGGCGCGCACCGGCGAGTACGCCCGGGTCAGGGCAGCTCGATGGGCAGCTTCATGCCGTCCAGCACCCGGCGGCAACTGCAGGTCGCGTCGGCATCGGACTCGGGACCGGGCAGGTTGCCGATCACCTGGCGCAGCAGTGCCTTCAACCGATCGATGTTGCCGGCGAAGATCTTCAACACCTCGGCGTGGGTGACGTGCTCGCCCTCGGCGACGCCGGCGTCGTGATCGGTGACCATCGCGACCGTGGTGAAGCACATCGCCAGCTCGCGCGCGATCGAGGCCTCCGGCATCCCCGTCATCCCGACCACGGACCAGCCGGCGGCGGAGTGCCACTGCGACTCGGCGCGGGTGGAGAAGCGTGGGCCCTGGATCACCACCAGCGTCCCGCCGTCGACGACCTCGCCCGCGGCGGCGCCGGCATCGTTGAGCACGACCTGTCGGCCGCGAGGACAGTACGGGTCGGCGAAGGCGACGTGCACGACATCGCCCTCGAGGTCGTAGACCGTCTGGCCGCGACCCCAGGTGCGGTCCACCACCTGGTCGGGGACGACGAAGGTGCCCGGGCCGAGCTCGGGCTTCAGCGAGCCGACCGCGCACGGGGCGAGGACCTGGCGTACCCCCACCGAACGCAGGGCCCACAGGTTCGCGCGGTAGTTGACCAGGTGCGGCGGGAACTGGTGCCGCTCGCCGTGCCGGGGCAGGAAGGCGACGGTCCGCCCGTCCACGTCGCCGATCGCGAGGTCGGCCGACGGCGGCCCGAACGGCGTCTCGACCGCGACCCGTTCGGGGTCGTCGAGGAACTCATAGAAGCCGGATCCACCGATGATGCCGATGTCTGGTCGGGGGCCTTGGTAGGTCATGGCCCGACCCTACGGCCTGCGCCCGTCGAGCCCCACGCCGGTCGAGCCTGTCGAGACCAACGACACCCAACCGCCATTACCGACCGCTCGCCAGAGTTCTGGCCACCACTCCGCCCCCAAAACCAGCCGAAACCCCGACGAGTGGTCGCTTTCGGCGCGAGGCTGCCGATACGCCGATCGAGCCCGTCGAGACCAACGACACCCAACCGCCATTACCGACCGCTCGCCAGAGTTCAGGCCACACTCCGCCCCCAAAACCAGCCGAAACCCCGACGAGTGGTCGCTTTCGGCGCGAGGCTGCCGATACGCCGGTCGAGCCCGTCGGGACCGACCTAGCCCCTGGGCTCGGTGACGTCGGCGCGTTCGGCGCCGAGCGCGGCGATCAACTCGTCGGCGTCGACGATCGCCGCCACACCGTGGCCGCCCGCGCCGATGGCGACCTGTCCGATCAGCGCGGCGTCAGCGATCACCGGCAGCGCGGTCAGCGACCCGAACGGGGTGATCGTGCCGCGCTCGTAGCCGGTCACCTCCCGAGCGGAGGCCGCGTCCGGCATCGAGATCCGGCCGACCCCGAGCAGGGCCCGCAGCTTCGGCCAGGCGATCTCGCGGTCCGCGCCGACCAGCACGAACAGATGGTCGCCGGCGCCGCGGCGTACCACCAGCGTCTTGATCAACGCCGACTCGGCGACACCGCGCGCGGCGGCCGCCTCGGCCGCCGAGCCGACCTGCTCGTGCTCGACGATCCGGTACGCGATGCCCGCAGCCCGCAACGCGGCGACGGCGCGGGACACGCCCTCGCCACCTGCTGCTCCGACACTCCCCATGCGCGAAGGCTAGCGAGCGCAGTGTTCACCCGACGGTCACCGGCCAGCCACCGAGCAGCGCCCCGCCGTTGACCCGCCGGTAGTTCCGTCGAATCCCACACACTCCCGGAGGGAAGACTGAGATGCGCAAGAAGCTGGTACCGGTGGCGATGGGTGCCGCTGGTCTTTTGTTGCTCGGCGGCGGGTTCGCCACGGCAGCCGTGACCGACCCGTTCGGGGCCAATCGGCTCGACGGCGACAAGACTGATCAGATCATCGAGCAGGCACGCAAGGGGCCCGCCAAGAACGTCATCTTGGTGATCGGCGACGGCATGGGAGATCAGGAGATCACCCAGGCGCGCAACTACCAGTACGGTGCGGCGGGCTCGCTGCCCGGCATCGACGCGCTGCCCATCACCGGGCAGATGACCACCTACAGCGTGACCCGGGAGGGAATCCCGGACTACGTGCCCGACTCCGCCGCCACCGGCACCGCCTGGTCGACGGGCTCCAAGACCTACGACAACGCGGTCGCCGTGGACTACCAGGGCAACCCGCTGACCTCGATCCTGAAGACGGCCAAGGCGAACGGCCTGAAGACCGGCGACATCACCACCTCCGAGATCCAGGACGCCACCCCCGCGGTGCAGGTGGCGAGCGTCAAGCAGCGCGCCTGCTACAGCCCGTCGCGGATCGAACAGTGTGGCGACGACGCGCTCGACAAGGGCGGGCCTGGCTCGATCTCGGAGCAGTTGCTCGCCACCCGCCCCGACGTCACGCTCGGCGGCGGCGCCAGCTACTTCGACGACACGATCCTCGCCGGGCAGTACGAGGGCAAGACTGTGCTGGAGAGCGCCCAACAGCAGGGCTACCAACTGATCAACGACAAGACGGCGCTGGACGGCGTGACCAGGGCCGACCAGGACGCACCGCTGCTCGGCCTGTTCGAGCCCAAGAACATGGCGACCGAGTGGGAGCCGACGCCGGCCACCCCGGGCGGCGCGAACGGCGACGCCGTGACCTGCAAGCCCAACCCGGCCGTACCGGCGACCTCGCCCGATCTGGCGGCGATGACCAAGAAGAGCATCGAGCTGCTGGACAACGACAAGGGCTTCTTCCTCCAGGTGGAAGGCGCCTCGATCGACAAGTCCGACCACGCGCGGGACGCCTGCGGCCAGATCGGCGAGACGGTCGCGCTGGACCGTGCGGTGCAGGAGGCGCTGAACTTTGCCAAGGCCGATGGGAACACGCTGGTGATCGTGACCGCCGATCACTCCCACAACTCACAGATCACCGAGGACGCAGACGACGTCGTCCCGTCGATCAAGCTGCGCACCAAGGACGGCGCCGACATGGGCATCATCTACCCGACGGGCGCCCACTCGGGCACACAGGTTCGGGTCGCGGCCTTCGGACCCGGCGCGGCGAACGTGACCGGCCTGATCGACGAGACCGACCTGAACAAGATCATGAGTCGCGCGCTGCAGCTCGACTCGTCCGCCACCACCGAACCGACTCCCACCGAGGAGCCCACGCCGACCGAGGAACCGACCCCGAGCGGCGAGCCCACGGCCACCAGCCAGCCCACGCCGACCGGCGAGCCGACGGCCACCGGCGAGCCCGCGCCCACCGACGAGCCGACCGCCACCGGCGACCCCACGCCCACCGACGAGCCCGGTGACCAGCCCACCAGCCAGCCGACCGCGGTCGGCGGCGCGGGCGATCAGGGCTCGGGGGGCGATGCGGTGCGCACCCAGCAGGTGCCGGGCGGCGGCAACCTCGCCCAGACCGGCGGTCCGGCGGGGATGGTCGCCATCACCGCGGGGCTCGCGATGCTCACCGGTGCGGCGCTGCTGCTGCGTCGCCAGTTCCGCTCCTGACCGATCGGTACGCGGTGATCACCCGGCCAGGCGCCGGGTGATCACCGCCGCCGGTTCGGCGCGGGCGAAACCCCACCCGGTGCCGGCCCACAGGTTGATCGACTCCGCGTCGTCGGCCTTCGTCGCCGCGGCACGAAGCGGCTTGGTCAACTGATCGATTGCGGGAAACGCGGCCGGGGCGTACGGCTCGAACTCCTCGGTCCAGGCGTTGCCCAGCCCGCGCGCCACCCGCCCGCTGAACGAGCGGATCAATCGGCTCTGCCGGCCCGGCTCGGCAAGCGCGCGCCGATACGGCGCCGAGGTGCCGGCCTCGTCGGCGAGCAGGTACGCCGTCCCGCACTGCGCCATCGATGCGCCCGCCGCCCGGGCTTGCGCCACCTCGGCCGCGGTCATCAGGCCGCCGGCCGCGATCATCGGCAGACCGACCGGTCGGCAGGCGGCCAACAGTTGTGTCGTCGAGGCGGTGTTCGGTTCGGCGGCACCGTCGAAGGTGCCCCGATGCCCGCCCGCCTCCGCGCCCTGGACGCAGATCCCGTCCGCGCCTACCTCTGCCGCGGCCGCGGCCTCCTCCGCACCGGTGACGGTGACCACCACCGCGCTGCCGGCCCGCTGCAGTCGCTGCACGACCTCGGCCGTGGGGCAGCCGAAGGTGAACGAGACGACGGCGGGCCCGACCGCGACCAGGAGTTCGATCTTGGCGGCGTGGTCGAAGGTGTCGGCCCAGTTCACCTCCGGCAGCGCCACGCCCGCGCCCTCCGCGCGCGATCGCAGGCGGTCCCGGAATCGCGCCACGGCCTCCCCCTGGCCGGCCTCGTCCATCGGCTGCGGGCAGAACACGTTCACCCCGAACGGCCGCTCCGTCAGCTCCCGGACCGCGGCGATGTCGGCGGCGAGCGAGCTGGCCGGGGCGTACCCGGCGGGCAGATTGCCCAACCCGCCCGCCTCGCTGACCGCGGCGGCCAGTGCCGGGGTGCCCGGTCCGGCCATCGGCGCGACGGCAATCGGAAGATCGGTGAGCGCGGTGACGGACATGTCCCCACCCTCGCAGAGTCGTCCACGTCGCTGGACGGGGGGCACCGGGCCGCGGCGCTGTCCTAGGGTGACGATCATGGCGTCACGGAAGGCACGGCGAGAGAGCGCCGTCGCCTACGCCCTGCTGGCCCCCAGCCTGGCGGGGATCGCCTGCTTCCTGCTGCTCCCGGTGCTGGTCGTGTTCTGGCTGTCGCTGAACCGGTGGAACCTGCTCGGCCCGCTCCGCTTCGTCGGGCTCGCCAACTGGGTCGAGGTGCTGGCCGACCCGACCTTCGGCCACTCGCTGCTGGTCACGCTCGCATTCGTCGCGATGGTGATCCCGTTGCAGACCGGCCTCGGCCTGCTGGTCGCCGTGCTGTT
The DNA here is from genome assembly GCF_013408305.1 of Naumannella cuiyingiana. Taxonomy (NCBI): domain Bacteria; kingdom Bacillati; phylum Actinomycetota; class Actinomycetes; order Propionibacteriales; family Propionibacteriaceae; genus Naumannella; species Naumannella cuiyingiana. Next base: position 616,986 of record NZ_JACBZS010000001.1, read on the forward strand.
GTCCCGGGGGCTGCCCGGGAGCGGGCTGTTCCGGGTGATCTACGTCGTGCCCTGGGTGTGCGCCCCGCTCGCGCTCGGCATCGTCTGGCAGTGGATCTTCGCGCCCTTCGACGGTGCCCTGAACGCGCTGCTCGGCGTACCGATCGAGTGGTTGAGTACGCCCGCGCTGGCCCTGCCCGCGGTGGCCGCGGTGACGATCTGGTCCCAGGTCGGCTACGTCGCGCTGTTCTTCATGGCGGGGCTGGCCGGGATCCCGCGCCAGGTGATCGAGGCCGCCGAGGTGGACGGCGCCGGGCCGTGGCGGATCTTTTTCTCGATCAAGCTCCCGCTGCTCGCTCCGACGTTCTTCTTCGTGCTGGTCACCGGGGTGATCGCCTCCTTCCAGGCCTTCGACCAGATCTGGGCGCTCACCCCGAACGGCGGCCCGCAGGGCGCCACCGACGTGATCGCGACCAGGATCTATCTGGAGGCGTTCCGGGGGGCGTTCAACCTTGGCCAGGCGTCGGTGATGGCGGTGATCTTGTTCGCGCTGCTGGTGGTGGTCACGGTGGTCCAGCAGCGTTGGTTCGCGAAGCGGGTGACCTATGACCTCTCCTAGTCCCGCCGCGCGCCGAGCGCCCGGCTCGATCGCGATCTACCTCGTCCTGGCCGCCGGCGCCGTGATCACTCTCGCCCCGTTCCTGCTGAGCGTGCTGACCTCGCTGAAGTCGCCGCGCCAGTTCGCCAACACCTCACCGCTCAGCCCGCCGGCGCCGCCGACGGCCGAGAACTACCTGGCGCTGCTGGGTCGCGACTTCGTCACGCCGCTCGCCGTCACCACGCAGGTCGTGGTGGTGCTGGTGGTCGGGCAGTTGTTCTTCTCCATCCTCGCGGCGTACGCCTTCGCGAGGCTCCGCTTCCCGGGTCGCGATGCCTTGTTCTGGGTCTATCTCGCGACGCTCATGGTGCCGCAGATCGTCACGGTCATCCCGCTCTACACGATCTTCGCCAGCACGGGGCTACGGAACACGTTCTGGTCGCTGGTGCTGCCGTTCGTCCTGGGCTCGCCGTACGCGGTGTTCCTGCTGCGCGAGTACTTCCGCGGCATTCCCGCCGACATCCTGGACGCGGCGCGGATCGACGGCGCGGGCAACTGGCGGATCATCTGGAGCATCGTCGTGCCGCTGTCCCGGCCGATCATCGCGACCCTGACGATCATCACGGTGGTCACGCACTGGAACAGCTTCTTGTGGCCGTTCATCGTCACCACCGGCCCGACCTGGCAGACGCTCACCGTCGCCACGGACGCGCTGCGCGGGCAGTACAACGCGAACTGGACGCTGGTGATGACCGCGACGACGATCGCCATGGCGCCGCTGCTGGTGATCTTCACGATCTTCCAGCGGCGCATCGTCAACTCGATCCAGCTCACCGGATTCAAGTAGCAACAGGAGGAACGATCATGGCCAACACACTGGATGCGCGCCCGTCGGGCGCGAGCCGTCGCGGCTTCGGCCGGCGCCACTTCGCCCGGTTGGCGGCGGGTGCGACCGCGCTCGGGCTCGGGGTCGCCACGGCCGCCTGCTCGCCCGCCGCGCCGCCGAGCTCCCCGGGCAACGGCCAGCGCCAGGTCGTGACGGTACGCCTGTGGGACGAGCAGGTGCAGAAGGCCTACGATGCCTCCTTCGCCGAGTTCGAGAAGGCGAATCCCGACATCGACGTGCAGACCGTGCTGGTGCCCTATTCCGACTACTTCACCAAGCTGCGTACCGACGTCTCGGGCGGCAATGCCGACGACATCTTCATGATCAACGGCTCCTACATCCAGCCCTACATCGAGGCTGGACAGTTGGTCGAGATCGGCGCCGACTTCGACGCCCAGCGCGCCGGCTGGGTGCCGGCGGCGGTCGAGCAGTACACGTTCGACGGGAAGCTGTGGGGCGTACCGCAGCTCACCGACGGCGGCATCGCGGTGTACTACAACAAGAAGCTGCTGGACGACGCCAAGATCACCCCCGAGCAGCTCACCGACCTGACCTGGTCCCCGAACGGCCAGGGCGACACGTTCTTGCCGGTGGCCCGCAAGCTGACGGTCGACAAGTCCGGCCGGCGCGGCGACGAGCAGGGCTTCGACGGCTCCCAGCCCGCGACCTGGGGCTATTCGGCGGCCCAGGACCTGCAGGGGATCTACTACAACTACGTCGGCTCCAACGGCGGCCAGTTCCAGAACCCCGACGGCACCTTCGTCTTCGCCTCGCCGGAGTCGACGCAGGCGTTCGACTACCTGTCGAAGTTGATCAACGAGTACAAGGTCTCGCCGGCGGCCTCGAACACCAACGACAACGGCGACTTCACCCGCGACCAGTTCCTGCAGGGCAAGATCGCGCTGTTCCAGTCCGGGGTCTACAACCTGAAGAACGTCGCGGACGGCGCGGACTTCGAGTGGGGCATCGCGCCGATGCCGGCCGGCCCCAAGGGTGCGGTGTCGGTGGTGAACAACGTCGTGGTCGCCGGCAACGCGGCCTCCGACACCCCGGAGGCGACCAAGCGGGTGCTGCAGTGGATGGGTACGCCGGAGGGCGCGCGGTTCATCGGCGCGGACGGCGCGGCGCTGCCCGCCGTGACCGGCGCCCAGCCGGCCTTCGCCGAGTACTGGTCCGGTCGCCAGGTCGATCCGTCGCAGTTCGCCAAGCAGGGCGAGCTGCCGGCGATGCAGGCACCCGTCGGGCAGAACTACAGCGCGGCGCTGGAAGCCTGGAAGCCGACGTTCAACGAGATCTTCCTGGGCCGCACGTCCGCGGCCGACGGGCTGCCCAAGGCCCAGGACGCGGCGAACAAGGCGATGCAGGACGGCTGAGACAACACGGGGTCGGGCCCCGGCTCAGCGGCGAAGTACCCGCACCGCGCCCCAGATCAACGAGCGGTCGTCGGCGGCGAGCCCGGGGTCGGCGAGCGGAGCGAAGGAGCGCAGCACGACGGCGCCGCCCGGGGCGAGCGCCCGGTGGGCGAGCCGGAGCAGCCGGCGCCGGCGGGCGGCGCCGACCCCGTCGATCACGTTCGACAGCGCGATGCCGCGATAGTGGCCCGGCGGCACCGCGGCGAGGTGGTCGGCGATGTCGGCGCGGACCAGCCGGACGGGTGCGCCGCCGGTCACCGGGCGCCAGCCAGGCAGCTCGGCACCGGCCAGCAGCCGGTGGGCGAACCGGTTGCCGGCGATGCCGTGCCGGCCCAGCGCCCGGCCGATCCGGTTGCGCAGCTCGCGGCCGAAGTCGGGCGGCAGCAGGGCGGCGAAGTCGGGGGTACGCCAGCCGGCGAGGGCCTGCCCCGGGCGCAGCACCAGCGCCAGCAGCGCCGCCAGCGCGGGGGTGTCGAGCCGCTCGCGCCACAGCCGCGCCGCCGCCGGGCCGTCGTCGTCGAGATGCGCCGCCAGCACGTCTTTGCGCCACCCGGGCGCGGGGACGCCGAGCAGGCGGCGCCCGGCGCGCATGAGGCGCTCGGCCTGGCCGTCGACCGCCGGCCCACCTGCCAACCGGTCACGACAGTAGGCGAGCTGGACAGCATTGATGTCGACCGCGTTCACGCGGTGCCCGGCCGCCGCGCACGCCGCCGCGGTCTCCCCCGCGGCCGCGATCACACAGACCCGGCCCGGCTCCCCGAAGGCCGCCAACTCGATTCGCTCGTCCTCATACGATCGCCCGAACTGCACGGCCGGCGCGCCCCAGGGCAACAGCCTGCCCCTGGCCCAGCGGTCGCCCGTCATCGACGATCACCGAGCGCCACGAGCCAGGCCAGCGCGAGCAGCGCGAGATTGCCGGTGACCAGCGCGCCGGGGTCGGCGATCGCGTCGCCGGCGAAGATCAGCCCGCCGGCATTGAACACGACCAGGGTCACCGTCTGCAGCGCGGCGACCAGCACCGGTCGCAGGCGGGCGAGGACGGCGAGGGCGATGCCGAGCTCGTAGGCGCCGATCAGGATGACCGCCAGCCGCGCGTGCTCGGGCCCGATCCCGGGCACGGCGGCGAGGATGTCCAGCTCGTCGGCACGCAGGCCGATGATCTTGGCCACCAGGCCCTGGTAGAGCCAGACCAGCGCCAGCGCCACCCGCCCGGCGGCCAACGCGGCCGAGGGCACCCTCATCGTGTTGCCGCCTGCCATGCCGCGACACCGTAGACGATCACCAGCCCGGGCCAGCCGAGCAGGCCGAGCAGGTGCGCGGTGCGCCACAGCCGCTTCGGCGCCGGCTGGGCGGCGAGCGCCCGCGGCACCAGGACGACCTCGCAGACCGCGCGGCCGAGCCACAGCAGCGCGCTCGCCCCCAGGAACAGCGCCGCCAGCCGCCCGCCCGCCGCCAGCTCCGGGGCGCCGACCAGCGTGCACAGGCCCAGCAGCGCGACGAAGCCGCCGATGAACCCGACGTGCATCCGGATGACGAGGCCGCCGAGCGGCGACTGCCCGAAGGTCGTCGCGTCCGTCCAGCCCAGCACCCTCGGTAGCGCGACATGGGCGATGCCGAGCACCGTCAGCAGCGCGCCCGTCAGTTGCAGCAGCGGCACCAGCAGGCTCATCGGCCCAACCGCCACCAGTGCACCAACACGCCGACGCGCCCCCGGTCGCGCACCGTCAGGCCGGCCTCGGCGAACGCTTCGCGGTAGCCGCGCCCGGTCCCGAAGTGCCAGGCGCCGGGCCCGAACGCGACGATGCCGGCCGCGTCGCGCAGATGGTCGACGACGACGATGTCGCCGTCCTCGGCCAGCGCGGCCCGCACGCGCTGCAGCAGGACCGCGCGGTCGGCCGGGTCGCGGATCTCGTGCAGGGACTGTGCGAGGACGATCACGTCCCAGCCGTCGCCGACCTCGAAGCGGGCCGGGTCGATCACGGGCGGTACGCCCGCCGCGGCATGGCCCCCCGCCGCCCAGGCGCGCGCCCGGCGTACCGACACCTCCGGCTCGGTGACGATGTCGACGACGCGGAGCTCGGCGGCCGGCCAGCGCGCCCGGATGGCCGGCGAGGCCTCGTCGAATCCGGCCACCGCGACCAGCACCCGGCCGGGCTGCGGCGCGGGGAAGAAGCGCCAGCGGCGCAGCGGGGAGAGGTCGTAGACCCACCAGGAGGCGAGCACCGACAGCGGGGTCCAGGCGGCGGCGCCGAGCGCGATCAGGCGTACCGGCCACGGCATCCGGCGGCGCAACAGGTGACCGGCGACGGCGAAGGCCAGCCCGCCGGCCAGCTTCGGCCAGTTGAAGATCACCACCTGGGCGGCGCCGCGGATCCGCAGCCGATCGAGCACGCTCATGGCCGAGGCGTCTCGACCCGGTGCAACTGCCCGCGCTGCCAGCCGTAGTCGACATCGGCGACGTGGAAGGCATTGCTGAGCCGCCGTTCGACGCCGGCGAAGGGCCCCTCGGCGAAGAAGCCGACCTCGGCGTGCAACACCCGGACCGGTTCCGGCGACCAGTCGGTCCGCGTCGCCCTGACCACCACGATCCCGTCGGGGTCGGGCGAGAAGGTGTAGGGCAGCGGCCCGGCGAACCGGCGGGCCTGCGCCGCGGTCGCGAAGACCGATTCCTCGGGCAACCGGCCGTCGCGCGGATCGACGGCGAGGTCGATGTCGGCGCGCCCGTCGCGGCTGCGTACCCGCACCGTGATGCGGTCGCCGTCAGCAGTCAGCTCGCCGCGCACGGGCCGGTAGTGGTAGCGGGTGGTCAGATTGGCGCCGAGCACGGCGAGCGGATCGGTCGCCTGGCTGGCCAGGATGCGCAGGCCGCGCCGGGTGAGCGTACCGCCGCCCCGGCGCGGGGTGGCCAGGGTGCAGAAGACCCGGTAGCCCACCATCAACTGGCGGCCGCCGAAGCGGGCCGGAACCGGTGCCGGTCGCAGCGAATCCAGTTCGACACAGGCCGCGGCCACGAAGGCCCACTCCCGACCGGACCGATCGGTGAAGGTGTCCAGCTCCAGCCCCGGCACCAAGAACCGCCGCACGGCCGCCGGCGGAACGGCCCAGGTGAGCACCAGGGAGTGCCGGAAGTGGGTACGCATCGGCACCGGATGCCGGCGCAGCCGTTGCAGCGCCGCGGCCGCGAGCCGGATCGGGGCGGCCGGTCGACCCGCCCGCCGGGGTGCGGCCCCGGTGGTCGCGGCGTCCATGATCAGCCGAGCCGGATGTCCACGGGCAGGGAGAGGACCCCGCGATGCCGGATCCCGAGCGCGGCACCCGCGAGCTCCAACAGCCCCTCCCAGCCGGGGCTGAGCGAGAGCGCGCCCGCCGCGCCGACCGCCTCGCTGTTCTCCGTGCCGCGCAGTTGGCTGAGCGGGCTGGGCATCGGCACCGGTCGCGTGACCAGATCGTCGCGGTCGACGCCGGCCAGCTCGCAGGCGCGGTCGATGGCCAGATCGAGGCCACCGAGATGATCAACGAGCCCGTTGCGCGCGGCGTCGGCGCCGGTCCAGACCCGACCGCGGGCCAGCGGTTCCAGGGCGGTGAGCTCCATCCTGCGGTCGGCGGCAGCCTTGCCGGTGAAGTCGGCGTAGACCTCGTCGAGCCACCCGTTCAGCACCTCCCACTCCTCGGGGGTGAACGGCTGGGTGCCGGCCATCATCCCCGCGCGGCGGCCGGCGTCGACCGCCTCGCGGACCAGCCCGAGCTTGTCGACCAGTCCGGTGGTGATCAGCTTCCCGGCGAGGACGCCGATCGAGCCGGTCAGGGTGGTCGGGTTGGCGACGATCTCCGCGCACGGCATGGCCACGAAGTAGCCGCCGGAGGCGGCCGTCTGCCCCATCGACGCGACGACGGGCTTGCCGGCCTCGCGCAACTGCTGCACCTCGCGACGGATCGCGTCGGAGGCGACATAGGAGCCGCCGGGACTGTCCACCCGCAGCACGACCGCTTTGACCTTCTCGTCCCGGCCGGCGGCGCGCAGCGCTGCGCAGACGGTGTCGGAGCCGGCGGTCTGCCCGTTCAGCCCGCCGGGCTGGCTGATGCCGGTGACGATGGCGCCGTGCACCGAGACCACCCCGACCGCGGAGCGCGCCCGGTTCAGCAGCGGCGCGAGTGGCCCGCCGCCGTGCTTCTCGGCGTACCGGTGCACGTAGCGCAGGCGGATCTCGCCGTCGTCGCCGCCCCAGGCGCGACGCGCATGGGCGTAGGCCTCGTCGCGATAGCCGATCGCGTCGACCAGGCCCCGGTCCTGGCCGGCCCGCGACCCGAGCGGTGCGTCGTCGACGGCGCCGCGCACCTCGACGGATTCCAGCCCGCGACCGGTCGCCACCGCGTCGACCACCGAACCCAACACCGAGTCCGCGATGCCCCGGGTCGATTCGCGGTACGCCTCGCTGATCTCCGTCGCGGCATAGGTGTCGGCGGCGGTCTTGTACTGCCAGCGCTGGGCGAACTCCGGCTCGATGCCGAGCTTCTCGAAACCGCCCCGCAGCAGCATCATCCGGGCCTGCACGCCGGCCAGGGAGAGCATCCCCGACGGCTGCACCCAGATGTCGCCGGCCGCGGCCGCGAGCCGGTAGGCGAAGATCCCGTTGCCGAGTTCGCCGAAGGTCGGCGCGAAGGCCACGGTGGGCTTGTGTTCGCCGAACCGACCGATCAGCCCGGCCAGCTCGTCGGCCTGGGCCGGCGCGATGTGGCCCGGCCCGAGATCGACGATCAGCCCGGCGACGTCGGGATCCTCGGCGCCCGCGCGCAGCCCCTCGCGGATGGCGGCCATCGTCGGGGTCTGGCGGGCGCGCAGCATGGCCACCGGGTTCTGCGGAGGGGCATCGATCACGCCCCGGGTCAGGTCGAGCTCCAGCACCAGCGGGCCATCGTCGGCGCCGCGGCGAAGCGCCTTGCGCAACTGGTCGGCGCCGTCTCGGATCAGGGCGGTGACGTCCATGCGGCTCAGGCTAGAGGACGACCGGACCAGGCGGCCCAGAGCTCGGCGTACCGGCCGCCGGCGGCGACGAGTTGATCATGGTCACCCGCCTCGACGATCGCGCCGTGGTCGAGCACGACGATCCGGTCCGCGTGCCGCGCCTGGCTGAGCCGGTGCGCGACGACGAGGGCGCCGCGGCCCCGCAGGACCCGGGCGGCCGCCGCGTCGAGATCGCGCGACAGCGCGGAGCCGGCCTCGGCGGTCGCCTCGTCGAGAACCACGAACGGCGGGTCGGCGACCAGGACGCGGGCCAGCGCGATCTGCTGGGCCTGGGCGGCGGCCAGCCGGTGACCGCCGTCGCCGACCCGGGTGGCGAGCCCGCCCGGCAGTCCCGCGACCCAGCCGTCGGCCCGGACCTCGCGCAGCGCCGTCCACAGGCGTTCCTCGCTCGCCTCGCGACCCCAGGCCAGGTTCTCGGCGAGAGTGCCGTCGAAGACGTGCACCTCCTGGCTGACCAGCATGATCAGCCGGCGCAGCGCGGCCGGATCGAGGTCACGGACGCCCGCCCCGTCGATCCGGGCGATGCCGGCGCTCGGATCGACCAGGCCGGCCGCGACATTGGCGACGGTGCTCTTGCCCGCGCCGGTGGCGCCGACGAGGGCGACGGTCTCACCCCGGCCGACCCGCAACGTGATGTCGGTCAGCACGGCCGGGCCGGCGTCGGCATAGCGGTGCCCGACGGCGACGATCTCCAGCCCGCGCGGCGTGGCCGGCGGTGCCGGGCTGCCGGTACGCGCGGGCAGTTGTCCGACCCCGACCATCCGGACCAGGGAGGCGGCGGCCGACTGCACCGAGTCGAACAGGCCGACCAGCGCGCCGAGCGGGTTGAACAGCCGGTGGAACAACAACGCGGCGGTGGCGACGGCGCCGACGCTCACCCAGCCCGCCCGGACGAAGAAGAAGCCGGCGCCGAGGATCGAGGCGAGCGTGACCAGTTCGGCCCGGTTGTTGCGCCCGAGGAAGCGGGTGAGCATGGCGAACACGTCGATACCGAGATCGCGGGCGCGTGCCGACGCGGCGGTGATCCGGTCGAGCTCGGCCGGCCCGCGGCCGAAGGCCCGCAGGGTCGCGGCGCCGGTGATCCCGCCGAGCAGCAGCCCGGCACGCTCGCCGAAAGCCACCCGCTCCGCCGCGTAGTACGCCCCCGAACGGGTCAGGTACCAGCGCAGCGAGAGCAGGTACATGGGCACCGCGACCAGCCCGACCAGGCCCAGCCGCCAGTCCACCGCGAGCAGGCCGATGGCCGAGACCGCCACGGTGACCAGCGAGGCGACGAGCAACGGCACGACCGTGGCGATGGCCTCGGTGACGACGCGGGCATCCTCGGCCACCCGCGAGACCAGGTCCCCCGGGCCCGCGCGCTCCACCACGGGCGCGTCCAGGCGAAGGGCGGCGGCGAGGGCATCCTCGCGCAGCTCGGCGACGGCCGCCTCGCCGGCCCGGGCCAGCGCCCGCAGCCCGGTCCAGGTGGCGATCCCGCCGAGGGCCGCCGAGCCGGCGATCGCGGCGGCGGTGATCACCACCGGCGACCAGGCGGGATGGGCCAGCAGCCGGTCGACCAGCCGGCCGAGCATGATCGGCCCGACCAGCCCGGCGAGACCGACCACCACGGCGCTCAGCACGACCATGATCGACTCGCCGGGCCGGCGGCGCAGCAGGCGCCAGGTCCGGGCCAGCGCCTGGGCGCGCGTCGCGTTCGGCAACAGGGTCGCGGTGTCCGGCCCGCTCATCGCTGGACCAGCCGTCGGTAGGCCGCGCTGGTGCGCAGCAGGTCATCGTGCCGGCCGGTCGTCGAACCCGCCTCGTCGACGACCACCACGCGATCGGCCAGCGCGCAGAACGCGGGGCTGGTGGTGATCACCAGCGTCGCCGACCGTGACCGTACGCTGCGACAGCCCCGGGCGATGGCCAGCTCGGTGACCGCATCGACGGCGGTCGTCGGGTCGTGCAGCACCAGCACCGGACGGTCGGCGGCCAGCGCGCGGGCGAGCGCGATGCGCTGCCGCTGGCCGCCGGACAGGTTGGCGCCCTCGGCGGCCAGCGGGTGCGCCAGCCCGTCGGGGAACAGCCCGAGCAGTTCGTCCACCGCAGCGGCGGCGAGCACCTCGCGCTCGCGCGGGCCGGGCTCGCCCTCGGCACCGAAGACGTTGTGGGCGAGACTGCCCGCGAACAGGTCGACCTGGTGCGGCGCGACGGTGATCAACGCAGCGGCGGCGACCGGGTCCAGCCCGTCCCGGGGTACGCCGGCGAGCAGCACGTGTCCGTGTCGCGGGCGGGACCGGGCGTCGAGCACCTCGAGCACCTCGCGTACCACCGCGGGGTCGCCGCAGGCCAGCACGACCAGCTCGCCGGGACCGCAGTCGAGATCGAACTCGGCCGCCGGGCCGGCCCGCAGGCCGCTCAGGCGCAGGTCCGCGGGCGCGTCGCCGGGCGCCCGGTCCCCGGCCTGCACCAGCGGCGGGAGGCCGAGGAACGCGCGGATGCGCCGGCCCGCGGCAGCCGTTCGGGCGAGCATCGGAACCAGCGCCGCGACCAGCCCGACGGGTTCGGCGAGGAAGGTGGCGAGCCCGACCACGGCCACGAGCTCCCCGGGGGTCAACCGGCCCGTGATCAACCGCCAGCCGGCGACCAGCACGACCACGGCCACGAGCAGGCCGATCATGAACGTGCGGATGCCCTCCATGATCGCGATCCCGTCGATGGTCGCGACGCCGGCCGCGCGGGCGCGCTGACTCGTCCGGCGGTATCGCTCGCCCGCCGCTGCCTCTCCCCCGATCCCCTTGAGCACGCGCAGTCCGCGCATCAGGTCCGCGGCCTGTCCGCTGGCGGCGGCGATCCGGCCCTGTTGCTCCTCCGCGTGCCGCGAGACCCGCGGCGTCAGCAGGTGTACCGCACCGAGCACGAGCGGGACGCCGAGGATGATCACGATGCCGACCAGCCAATCGGTGATCAGCAGGTAGCCGGCGGTGGCCAGGACACCGCACAGCCCGGCGCCGGTCAGGGCGAGCTGGCGAAAGATCAGCCCGGCGGTGTCGGCATCGGCCGAGGCGATGGACAACACCTCGCCGGGCATCAGGTCGGTCCGCACCCCGCGCGGATCGAGCGCGCGCTCGGCGACCTCCACCCGGAGTTGGTGGGTCTCGCGGTGCAGGGCGACATTGGCCGTGCGGGCACCGTGCCGGTAGGCCATGCTGAGCACGCCGAAGAGCGCGGTCAGCCCGATCAGCGAGACGACCATGGCCGGGATCGATCCGGTCAGCACGGCCCGGTCGATGATCAGCCCGATGGCCACCGGCACGGCCGCCTCGCAGAGCTGCCACAGGCAGAGCAGGGCGATGGCCGCGAGCAGCCGTCCGCGGTGCCGGCGCAGGGATCGGCCGATCATCGACGGGGCGGCGGAGGTCACCGGCGCAGTCTGCCAGAGACTTAGGCTGCCCTAAATTCGCCCCCGTCCCGGGCGGTCGTCAGCGCTTCTCCGAGCGGGTCTCACCGGTCGACAGGGCGGCCACGAAGGCCTCCTGGGGGACCTCGACGCGGCCGACCATCTTCATCCGCTTCTTGCCCTCCTTCTGCTTCTCCAGCAGCTTGCGCTTGCGCGAGATGTCGCCGCCGTAGCACTTGGCGAGGACGTCCTTGCGGATGGCGCGGATGGTCTCGCGGGCGATCACCCGCGACCCGATGGCCGCCTGGATCGGCACCTCGAACTGCTGGCGCGGGATCAGCTCCTTGAGCTTGCCCGCCATCGCGACGCCGTAGGCGTAGGCGTTGTCGCGGTGCACGATCGCGGAGAAGGCGTCGACGGGGTCGCCGTGCAGCAAGATGTCGACCTTGACCAGGTCGGCGGCCTGTTCGCCCGCCATGTCGTAGTCGAGGGAGGCGTACCCCTTGGTCCGCGACTTCAGGGCGTCGAAGAAGTCGAAGACGATCTCGGCCAGTGGCAGCACGTAGCGGATCTCGACCCGGTCCTCGGACAGGTAATCGATGCCCTTCTGCTCGCCGCGGCGGGCCTGGCACAGCTCGAGGATCGTGCCGATGTACTCCGCCGGCGCGAGGATGGTGGCGTTCACCACCGGCTCGTGCACCTGTGCGATCTTGCCGCCGGTCGGGTACTCGCTCGGGTTCGTCACGACATGCTCGGTCCCGTCCTCCATGATCACCCGGTAGACCACGTTCGGCGCGGTCGAGATCAGGTCCAGCCCGAACTCGCGCTCCAGCCGCTCGCGGACGATCTCCATGTGCAGCAGGCCGAGGAAGCCGGTCCGGAAGCCGAAGCCGAGCGCACCCGAGGTCTCCGGCTCATAGGTCAGGGCCGCGTCGTTGAGCTGCAGCTTCTCCAGCGCCTCGCGCAGCTCGGGGAAGTCGGCGCCGTCGATCGGATAGAGCCCGGCGAAGACCATCGGGTTCGGATTGCGGTAGCCGCTCAGCGGTTCGGCCGCGCCCCGCACCGCGGCGGTCACCGTGTCGCCGACCCGGGACTGCCGGACATCCTTCACGCCGGTGATCAGGTAGCCGACCTCGCCGACCCCGAGCGCCTTGGTGGCGGCCGGTTCGGGCGAGATCACCCCGACCTCCAGCGCCTCGTGGGTGGCACCGGTGGACATCATCAGCACCCGTTCACGGTGTGACAACTGCCCGTCCACCACCCGCACATAGGTCACCACGCCGCGATAGGTGTCATAGACCGAGTCGAAGATCAGCGCGCGCGCCGGGCCGTCGGGATCCCCTTGCGGGGCGGGGATCTGGGCGACGATCTGGTCCAGCAGTTCGGGTACGCCCTCACCGGTCTTCGCCGACACCCGGAGCACATCGCCGGGATCGCAGCCGATGATCCCCGCCAGCTCGGCGGCGTACTTGTCCGGCTGCGCACCCGGCAGGTCGATCTTGTTCAGCACGGGAATGATCTGCAGGTCGGCATCGATCGCGAGATAGAGATTGGCCAGCGTCTGCGCCTCGATGCCCTGCGCGGCATCGACCAGCAGCAGCGCGCCCTCGCACGCCTCCAGCGACCGCGACACCTCGTAGGTGAAGTCGACGTGACCCGGGGTGTCGATCATGTTCAGCACGTGGTCCACACCGCCGGCCCGCCACGGCAGCCGGACCGCCTGGGACTTGATGGTGATCCCGCGCTCGCGCTCGATGTCCATCCGGTCCAGGTACTGCGCGCGCATCGTCCGGTCGTCGACCAGCCCGGTGAGCTGCAGCATCCGGTCGGCCAGGGTGGACTTCCCGTGGTCGATGTGCGCGATGATGCAGAAATTGCGGATGATCGCGGGGTCGGTCGCGCCCGGGGCGGGCGTGGTCGCTGCGGGCAAGGCCGGTGATCTCCTGCTGGTCTGCTGACGGACGATTTCGGACGGACGATTCGGATGGGCGATTCGGACGGGTACGCCGCGACGCGCGCGGCTGGACGGCCCATCCTCCCACGGACGCGCCGCGCGCCCGAATCGCCGGCGACGACCCGACGGCGCGATTAGGCCGGGTCGCCGCGCGCTGGTAAAGTCTGCGGTCGCGCCGTGTGCCGGGTGGTTCCCGTGCGCCGCGCGAGCAGACCTGCCAGGCAACTCCGAGTTCCGGGCAACACCAGCAGACCCGAGCAATCGGCCAGACGAGCAAGAGGCGTGAAGTGGCAAACATCAAGTCCCAGATGAAGCGGATCAAGACCAACGAGAAGGCGCGGCAGCGCAACAAGGCCGTCAAGTCGGCCGTGCGTACCCACATCCGCCGGTTCAACGAGGCCGCCGCCGCGGGCGATTCGGCCAAGGCAACCGAGCTGGCCGCCGTCGCGAACCGTGCGCTCGACAAGGCCGCCGGCAAGGGCGTCATCCACAAGAACAACGCCGCCAACCACAAGTCGGCCATCTCGGCCCGGGCTGCCGCGCTCTGACCGCGACGCCGCATCTTTGTCGCCGCTGACCAGCGGCCCCGACGCCCCGCCGAACACGCCTCGGCGGGGCGTTCGGCGTACCCGCGTCGCTCAGCGCTGCTGTTGGTCCAGCGCCATCAGCGCGAGGGTGAGCACCAGCCGGTCCCGGGCATCGGAGATCCGCCGCGCAGTACCCGCCTCGATCTGACGCATCCGGTAGATCACGGTGTTGCGGTGGCAGTACAGCTCTCGGGCCGCGTGGGTGGCCGAACCGTTGTGCGCCAGCAGGGCGCGCAGGGTGTCGACCAGGATGCCGCGATGCGGATCGGGTTCGGCGAGCAGCCCGCCGAGGACCTCGGACACCAGCAGATAGGCGACCTGGGGCGCGGACGCGACCAGCAGCTCGGGCAACGCGTCGATCACGGCTGACGGGCCCGGCGTCCGGCGGATCGTCGCCACCTGCCGGGCCAGTCGGTACGCCGAGGCGAGCTCGCCGAGACCGTCGCGAACGGGGGCGACGCCGATCCGGCCCGGCGCGTCGGCGAGGGCCGACACGACATCGTCGATTTCGCGGTTGCCGAGCCGGACCAGGCCGACGCTGGCCCCCTCGTGGGCGTGCCACCACGAGCGCATTCCGCTCCGTTCCAACCGTTCCTCCGGGGAACGCGGGGACGGCGGTACGTCCCCGGTGCCGAGAACGACGACGCAGGTCACGCGGTCGAGCCGGCCGAGCCCCAGCACCTCGTTCGCCTCCGCCAGGAATCCGGGGTCACCACCCCGGCCGACCAGCAGGCCGTCGAGCACGTTGATCTCGCGCTGCAGGTCGTGCCGCTGCAGCCGTGCCTGCTCACGGCGATAGGCGTCGACGACCGTGGCGATCTGCACCTCGAGCGCGCCCCACATCCGCTGCCCGGCGCGAATCACCACCTCGTCGGGCAGTTCCTGGGTTCCCCGGCCCCACAGCATCGCCTCCCACAGCACCCGGGTGCCGTGACTGCAGCTCTTCAGCACAAGTTCCATCGGGACGCCCTGGCGGGCGCGGCGCCGCCCCGTCTCACGCCACAGATCGATGGCGCGCCCCTCCTGGAGGGGTACGCCCGCCATCGTCCACAGCCCGCGCCGGACGTGCTCACGGGTCGAGGCGCGGATCTCGGCGCGCAGCTCGGCCGGCGCCGCGTCGTACCACTCCCGGTCGGCCTCGACCATCGCCCAGGTGATGTCGTCGGCGAGCGCATTCGCCCGCGGGAGCAGCGTCGCCCAGGCGCGTTCCATCGCGGCGACAAGGTCCGCACCGGCCGCTTCGTCGCGGCTGGTGCCCACCGGTGGCGTCAGCGGCTGCACAACGGCACCTTCCCACTCGGCGCACAACTCCGCTACCCCCAATCGTCCCACCCCGCGGACGCTGCACATCGATCTTTGTGCTCAACGCCCATATGCGCGGTTGGGCGCAGAGTCCAGAGTGAGCCGTGACACAACGACCAAAGGAGCCTCGTTGTCACTCTTCGAGCTACGCGACGTCACCGTCCGCTTCGGTGGCATTGTCGCGCTTTCGGAGGTGTCGCTCAGCGTCGAGCCCGGACAGGTGCACGGCGTGATCGGCCCCAACGGAGCGGGCAAGACCACACTGTTCAATGTCGCCTGCGGCTTCGTCCAGCCGGCGCACGGCACCGTCCTTCGCAACGGCCGCGAGCTGGGCCGACTGCGCCCCCATCATCTCCCCCGCCTCGGCATGGCCCGCACCCTGCAGGGCCTCGGCCTGTTCGAGCGGATGAGCGTGCTGGAGAACGTGATGGTCGGTGCCGACCGATTCGCCCGCACGGGCTTCTGGTCAGCACTGTTCGGGCTGCCCCGATCCGCGCGCGACGATCGCGCGCTGGCCGAGCGCAGCATGGCCGCGCTCGATCGGCTGGGAGCCGCGAAGTACGCCGAGCTGCCGGCGGGCGGACTGCCCTACCCCCTGCGCAAGCGCGTCGCGCTCGCCCGCGCGCTGGTGGCCGAGCCCGAGCTGCTGCTGCTCGACGAGCCCGCCTCCGGCCTGTCCGCCCACGAGATGGACGAGCTCGGCGAGGTGATCACCGAGCTGTCCGGTGACACGGCCGTCCTGCTGGTCGAGCACCACATGGACATCGTGATGTCGGTCTGCGACATGATCACGGTGCTCGACTTCGGCAAGGTGATCGCGCACGGCACGCCCGACGAGGTGCGCGACGACCCGGCTGTGCTGGCCGCCTATCTCGGCGAGGACACCGAAGAGGCCACGAGCGACGCCGACGGCGATGCGACCGACGAACCCGCGACCGCACGCCGGGAGGCCGAGCATGCTTGAGATCGCCGAACTGTCCGCCGGTTACGGGCCGGTACGCGCGCTGGACAAGGTGAGCTTCACCGCCGAGCGCGGCAAGATCACCGCGGTGCTCGGCGCCAACGGCGCCGGCAAGACCACGTTGCTGCGGACCATCTCCGGGTTGGTTCGCCCGGACCACGGCAGCGTACGCATGGGCGACACGAAGCTGACCGGCCTCGAGGCGGACCGCCTCAGCCGGCTCGGCCTCGCGCACGTGCCCGAGGGGCGCGGCGTGATCACCGAGCTGACCGTCGAGGACAACCTCCGACTCGGCGCGCTCGGCGGGCGTGGCCGGAAGCGGATCGACCTGGCCGAGACCTACGAGATGTTCCCGAAGCTGGCCGAGCGCCGGCACAACGCGGCGAGCACGCTGTCCGGCGGCGAGCGGCAGATGCTGGTGATCGCCCGCGCCGTCCTCGCCGAGCCGACCGTGCTGCTGCTGGACGAGCCGTCGCTGGGCCTCGCACCGCGGATCGTCAGCCAGATCTTCGCGCTGGTCCGCCAGCTCGTCGACGAGCGCGAGATGACCGTCGTGCTGGTCGAGCAGAACGCCCGCTCCGCCTTGCAGATCGCCGATCACGGGATCGTGCTCAACCTCGGCCGGGTCGTCGGCGACTCCCCCGCCGCCGACCTGGCCGGCGACGACACCCTGCGGCACGCCTACCTCGGGTTCTGAGGAGAACAACCATGCAACTGCTGTCCACCCTGCTGACCGGCCTGACGCTGGGCGCCGTGTACGCCGCCTTCGCCCTGGCCCTGGTGCTGATCTGGCGCGCCACCCGCATCGTCAACTTCGCCCAGGCGCCGATGGCCATGCTCAGCACCTATGTCGCGCTGACCATGATCGACGCCGGCATCTCCTACTGGGTCGCCTTCGTCACCGCGCTCGTCGTCGGATTCGTCTCCGGTGCCGTCGTGGAGCGATTGATCATCCGCCCGGTCGAGGGCAAGGACCACATCAACGCGGTGATCCTGACGCTCGGGCTGTTCATCGTCCTGCACTCCGTGGCCGGCATCATCTTCAGCCAGGACTTCCGCTCGTTCCCCGCACCCTTCGGGCTGTCGGGATTCCAGGTGGGCGAGATCAACCTGGCGATCACCGGCTACGGCATCTTCACCCTGGTCGCGGTGTTGGTCGTGATGGTCGCGCTCCTGGTGCTCTTCCGGCGTACCGACATCGGCCTGCGGATGCGCGCCTCGGCGTTCAATCCCGAGGTGGCGCGGCTGCTCGGCGTACCGGTCAACCGGATGCTGACCCTCGGCTGGGCGCTGGCCGCCCTGGTCGGCAGCCTGTCCGGGATCCTGATCGCCGGCGGCAGCCTGGTGCACCCGAGCTACATGGACCCGGTCGTCGTCTACGGCTTCGTGGCCGCCGTCATCGGCGGCCTCGACTCCCCCGCCGGCGCCGTGATCGGCGGCCTCGCGACCGGCATCATCCTGAGCCTGGTGTCGGGCTTCCTCGGCTCGGGCCTGGTCGCGCTGACCGCGTTGGTGATCTTGGTGCTGGTGCTGCTGGTGCGGCCCGCCGGGTTGTTCTCCTCGGTGCAGGAGAGGAAGGTCTGAGATGAGCACGAGCGTTTCCGACGCACCCGCTCCCGCGCCGTCGCGGCGGCAACGGATCACCGCCGCGCTGCGGCGTACCCCGCTGCTGCGCAATGCCTGCCTGGCGCTGCTCGCCCTGGTCGTCGTGTTCCTCGTCCTGGAGTCGGTCCCGCCGTTCCGGCAGGGCCAGCTCGCGGTGATGGCCTACCTCGCCCTCGCCGCCGGCGGCCTGACGGTGCTCACCGGCCTGAACGGTCAGCTCTCGCTCGGCCACGGCGCCTTCATGGCGGTCGGCGCCTACACCACCGCGCTGCTGCTGCGCGACAACGAGAACCCGCCGCCGTTGGTGGTGATCATGCTGATCGCGATGTTGGTCACGCTAGTCATCGGCGCGGTGGTCGGACTGGCCGCCGCGCGGTTGCACGGGCCCTACATCGCCGGCGCCACGCTGGCGCTGGCGGTCGCGGTGCCGGGCGTCGCCATCCATTTCTATGATCAACTCGGCGGCGAGCCCGGGATCACCGTGTCCCTGCCCGACGTTCCGGTCTGGCTCGGCGACGCCTGGTTCTTCCTGACCGGCTCCGACACGACCACCCGCGAGCTGATCGCCTACCTCGGCTGGTTCACCGTGATCGTCTGCTACTTCTTGCTGGCCAACCTGTCGGCCAGCGGGGTCGGCCGGCGGTGGCGAGCGGTACGCGACGACGAGACCTCGGCATCGCTGTCCGGGATCAACCTCGGCGCCAACCGTGTCCTCGCGTTCGTCGTGTCGACCGCCTGTGCCGGCCTTGCCGGATCGCTGCTCGCGATGGTCACCCGGATCGCCGCCCCCGGCGCGTTCCCGCTCGCGCTGTCGCTGAGCCTGCTCGCCGCCGTGGTGCTCGGCGGCCTGGGCAGCCTGCTCGGCGCCCTGATCGGTGCCGCGCTGCTGGCGTTCCTGCCCCAGCTCGCCACCGACCTCGGCGCCCGGGCCGGGCTGAACGACCTGCAGGCCGCCGAGATCTCGCCGCTGGTGTTCGGCCTGGTGATGATGATCGTGATCGTCGTCGCCCCCGCCGGCCTGGTCGGCAGCATCAGGGGCGCGATCGCGCGGCGTCGCCGTCGCGCCGCGCTGAGCGATGCGAAGAACGACGTCACACCCGGGCTCGGCACCGAGACCCCCGGGACCGGAGACGACGCGGCACCCCCCACTCAACAGACCGACGCGCGGCTCCCCGCCGCGCAGCACAACGATGTATCGGAGAAGGAGATATCTCGATGAAAAGACCACAGATTCGCCGCCTGGGCGTCCTGGCGGCCGCCCTGTCAGCCGTCGTCGCACTCGCCGCCTGCGGCGCGGGCGGGCGCGGATCCTCCGGTGACACCGGCGCCGACGGCGAGCGCACCGCCTCCGACGTCGGGGTCACGGAGACCTCGATCAAGCTCGGCAGCCACTACCCGCTGACCGGCGTCGCGGCGCCGGGATATTCCGACATCCCGCTCGGCTACGAGGCGTACCTGAAGATGGTCAACGCCAACGGCGGGGTGCACGGTCGCCAGATCGAATGGGTCTACAAGGACGACGGCTACAACCCGACCCGCACCACCGAGGTCGTCAACGAGCTCGTCCTGAAGGACCAGGTCTTCGCCATCGCCGGCGGTCTCGGCACGCCGACCCACGGCGCGGTCGTCGACTTCCTGAACTCGGAGAAGGTGCCCGACATGTTCGTGGCGTCGGGCTCGCTCGCCTGGGGCGATGACCCGAAGGCCAAGCCGTACACCTTCGGTTTCACGCCGGACTACGAGATCGAGGGCAAGATCATTGGCGACTGGATCAAGAAGAACAAGCCCGACGCCAAGGTGGGCCTGTTCCTGCAGGCCGACGATCTCGGCGCCGACGGCGAGAAGGGTGTGCGCCAGTTCCTGGACAAGGAGATCGTGTCGGTCCAGCGCTACACCTCGGGCAACACCGATGTGGCGCCGCAGCTCGCCGCCCTGCAGGCCGACGGCGCGGACTTCGTGATCGCGTTCAACACCCCGAGCTACACCGCGCTCAGCCAGTTGCAGGCCATGCGCCTGAACTACAAGCCGACCTGGTACTACTCCAACGTCGGCTCCGACACCAAGCTGGTCGGCTCCCTGCTGGAGCGGTTCTCCGAGGGCAGTGTGAAGGACTCCAGCGCCCTCGAGGGCACGCTCACGACCGACTACATCGCCGAGGTCGAGAGCGCCGATGGCAAGGGTTGGCCGGAGCTGTGGCAGAAGATCTGGGCCGAGTACGGCGAGCAGGGCAAGCCGCTGACGAACTACCACATCTACGGCATGTCGCAGGCGTATGCGGTGGTCATGGCGCTCCAGGAGGCCGGCCCGAACCCGACCCGGGACGGTCTGGTCAAGGTGATGGAGGAGAAGGGCGCGTCGTGGAAGGGCCCGTGGGTGGCGCCGTTCCGCTTCTCGGCAACGTCGCATCTCGGCCTCGGCGGTCTGCAGATGGTCGAGCTGAAGGGCGAGAAGACCGAGCCCATCGGCCCGTTGCTGACCACCAACATCGGCGACGCGCCTATCGTTGAGGGCGAGTCGCAGCTCGGCACCCCGCCGGAGAACGGCATCCCGCCGGCCGGCTGATGATCAACGCAACGGAAGGGATCATCGCGAGATGACAACTGAGCTGGCCACCGGCGTCGGCGGCACCGAGGAGCACAGACTGGCGCTCACCGATTCCTCGGCGACCGTGTTGTCGGTGGCCAGCATCCTGGCCGAATCGGCGTACCGGCGCGGCGACAAGATCGCCCTGATCGAGGACGATCGCCAGCACACGTTCGCCGAGACCTGGGAGCAGGCCCGTCGCTACGCGGCGGGCCTGCAGGCGCGCGGGGTACGCCCGGGCGACCGCGTCGCCCTGCTCGCGCCGAACGTCGCCGAGTTCGTCTTCGCCTACTACGGCATCTTCGCCGCGGGCGGGGTGGTCGTCCCGGTGCCGACGCTGCTCACCCCCGGCGAGGCCGGCCACCTGGTCGGCGACTCGGGGGCGATGCTCGTGATCAGTCACGCCTCGTTCGGCGAAACCGGCGCCGCGGTGGCTCAGGCATCCGGCGTACCGCACGCCGACCTGGCCGAACTGGCCGACCACGAGCCGCTGGCGCGGATGGTGCCCAGTCGCCCGATGGACGTGGCGGTGATCTTCTACACCTCGGGCACCACTGGTCGCCCGAAGGGCGCGCTGCTCAGCCACCTGAACATGGTGATGAACGCGACCGTGAACGCGTTCGACGTCGGGCGCACCGTGGAGCCGGACGAGGTGGTGCTGGCCTGCCTGCCGCTGTTCCACGTCTTCGGCCAGACCTCGGTCCTGAACTCCTCGTTCCGCAAGGGCTCGACGCTGGTCCTGCAGCCCCGCTGGGACGCGGCGCGCGCGATCGAGCTGATGGCCGAGCACGACGTGACGCTGTTCTGCGGCGTACCGACCATGTTCGTCGGGCTGGTCGACGCGGCACGAGACGCCCCGCGGCTGCCGAAGCTGCGGCACGCCGGATCGGGCGGCGCCTCGCTGCCGGTAGCGCTGCTGCGGCGCTTCGAGGAGATCTTCTCGGCCGAGATCCACGAGGGTTACGGCCTCAGCGAGACCGCCTCGGGCGCCTCGGCCAACCAGGCGACCTTCGGCACCCGGCCCGGCTCGGTCGGGCACGGCATGTGGGGCGTGGAGACCGCGATCGCCGATCCCGCCGACCGCGCTCGCATCCGGCTGCTGGAGCCGGGCGAGACGGGCGAGATCGTGGTCCGCGGGCACAACGTGTTCGGCGGCTACCTGGACAGCGAGAACCTCGACGGCGCGGCCGCGACGGCGGCGGCCGTGGTGGACGGCTGGTTCCGCACCGGCGATCTCGGTCATGCCGATGCCGACGGCTTCGTGCACATCGTCGACCGGCTGAAGGACCTGATCATCCGCAGCGGCTTCAATGTCTATCCGCGCGAGGTCGAGGAGGTGCTGATGGGCCACCCCGACGTCGGCCAGGTCGCCGTGATCGGCCTGCCGGACCACCGGGTCGGCGAGGAGGTCTGCGCCGTGGTGGTCCCGGCGACCGGCCGCCGCATCGATCCCGAGGAACTCGGCGCCTGGGCCCGCGACCGGCTTGCCCGGCACAAGTTTCCCCGGCGGATCGAGGTGGTCGATGCCTTGCCGACGGGGCCCTCGCACAAGGTGTTGAAGCGTGAGCTGCGGGCGAGGCTGGCCCGGCCGGGAAACGACGAGAAAGTGAGCAACTGATCATGGACCTCACCCTGACCGAGGAGGAGCGCGACATCCGGCAGTGGGTGCGTACCTTCGTCGACCGAGAGATCCGGCCGCTGGAGCCGGAGGCGTTGAACCGCGAACGGCGCGGCGAGCCGGCGATCACCCGCGAGGAGCTGACCGCCCTGCAGGACAAGGCCAAGAAGTCCGGCTTCTTCGGCGTCCAGACCCCGACCGAGTACGGCGGCATGGGGCTCGGCGCGGTGATGACCGCGTTGATCGAGGTCGAGCTCGGCCGCTCGTTCATCCCGTTCCGGTTCGCCGGGTACGCCGACAACATCTTGTTCTCCGGCAATGATCGACAAAAGCAGGACTACCTGCTGCCGACGATCAACGGCGAGCTGCGCAGTTGTTTCGCGATCACCGAGCCGGGTGCCGGCTCCGATGCGCGCGCGATCCGGACCAGGGCGGTACGCGACGGCGAGGAGTGGGTGATCACCGGCGAGAAGACCTTCATCACCGGCGGCAACGAGGCCGACTTCTGCATGGTCTTCGCGGTGACGGATCCCGAGAAGGGGGCCGACGGCGGGGTGACCTGCTTCCTCGTCGATCGCGACATGGGCTGGAAGTCCGAGCCGATCGACACCATGGGCGAGTGGGGGCCGGCGGCATTGGTCTTCGACGGCGTGCGGGTGCCGCACGACCACATCCTCGGCGAGGAGGGTCAGGGCTTCGCGCTGGCCATGCAGTGGATCGGGCGGGGGCGCTACATGCTGCCCGCGCACGCGCTGGGCGCGTGCGAGCGGCTGGTCGAGATGGGCATCGAGCAGGCGAACAACCGGGTCACCTTCGGTGAGCCGATCGCCAACCGGCAGGCGATCCAGTGGATGATCGCGGACTCCGCGGTCGAGATCGAGGCGCTGCGCTGGCTGGTGCTGACCGCCGCCTGGCAGGTCGACCAGGGCCTGGATTCGCGGCAGGCGCAGTCGATCGCGAAGCTCTACGGCGGGCTGAAGGCCAACGAGATCGTGGACCGGGTGCTGCAGATCCACGGCGGCATGGGCTACACCCGGGAGCTGCCGCTGGAGCGGTGGTATCGCGAGCTGCGGCTGCTGCGGATCTACGAGGGCACCGACGAGATCCAGCGTCGAACCATCGCCCGGAACCTGTTGAAGGGGCACGTGTCGGTACGCGGGCATCTGGGCTGATCGGGCGCCCGATCTGCCCGAGTGCGCCGGATCTGCCCGAATGCGCCCGAGCCGCGCCGGGCTCGCCTAGGGTCGGAGGCAGCCACCACGGACGAGGGAGTCAGTCGTGACCGAGCCAGAACTGCCGTCGATCGGGCGCCGGGGCGTGTTGCTGGGCGCCGCCGCAGCGGCGGGTGTCGCCGGGCTCGCCGCCTCGGGCGGCCTGGGCGGGCCGACCCGTGCCGGCGCTGCGGGCAGCGTACGCACCGGCGCCGATGTCGCCGCCGCCGCGAACTGGTCGGCCTTCGCCGGCCAGCGGATCGGCATCATCACCAACCCGACCGGTGTGCTGAGCGACAGCCTGGCCAGCATCGTCGACGTGATGGCCGGCTCGGGGAAGGTCGAGATCGGCGGCGTCTTCGGCCCCGAACACGGCTTCCGCGGCAGCGCCCAGGCGGGCGAGTCCGAGGACACCTATGTCGACGAGCGCACCGGCGTCACGGTCTATGACGCCTACGGCGCGAACGACGCGAAGTTCGAGGCCCTGTTCGCCGAGGCGGACGTGGAGACCGTCGTCTTCGACATCCAGGACGTCGGCGCGAGGTTCTACACCTACATCTGGACCATGTACCACGCGATGATCGCCGCCGCCCGGGCCGGCTTGCGCTTCGTGATCCTGGACCGGCCCAATCCGGTCGGCGGCACCGCCCGCGGCCCGCTCCTGGTCGACGGTTTCACCTCCGGCGTCGGGCAGGACCGGATCGTGCAGCAGCACGGGATGACGGTCGGCGAGCTGGCGCGGTTCTTCGACGGGGAGTTCGTCGCCGGCAAGGCCGGGCGCCGGCTGCCCGCGCTGGACGTGATCAAGGTCGAGGGTTGGCAGCCCGACCAGCTCTACGCCGAGACCGGGCTGACCTGGGTGTTGCCGAGCCCGAACATGCCGACCCCGGACACCGCGTTGTTGTATCCCGGGACCGGCCTGTTCGAGGCGGTCAATCTCTCGGAGGGCCGCGGGACGACCCGGCCGTTCGAGCTGATCGGGGCGCCGTTCATGGACCACCGGTGGAATGCGCGGCTGAACGATGCTGGGCTCGCCGGCGTGCGGTTCCGCGAGGCGTATTTCAACCCGACCTTCTCCAAGCACGCCGGCACGGTGTGCGCGGGCGTCCAGGTGCATCTGACCGAGCCGCGGCGGGTGGACGCGATCGCGGTCGCGGTGACGATGCTGTGCGCCGCGCGAGATCTGTACGCCGACTTCGACTGGCGCGCCGAGGCCGGCGGCGGGCAGAAGGGCCGCTGGATCGACCTGCTGACCGGGTCGTCGCGGTTCCGCGAGCAGTTCGAGCGGGGCGCTGCGCCGGCGGCGCTGATCGCCCGCTGGCGCCGGGAGCTCACCGAGTTCGACCGACGCCGGCAGCGCTATCTGCTCTACCCGCGCTGATCGCGGGTCAACGGGCGGCGATCGCCAGGACGGCGCGCTCGAGGGCGTAGTCGGCATTGTCCGCCGCGCCCTTGACGTCGGCATCGGCGGTCGCGACGGTGGCGATCGCGCGCGCCAGGCGGCGATCGTCCCAGCCGCGGAGCTGGTTGCGCATGGTCTTCAGCTTCCACGGGGGTACGCCCACCTCGCGCGCCAGGTCGCCCTCGCGCATCCCGCTCCCCCGCGCTCCGGAGAGTTTCCCGAGGCCGCGCAGCCCGGAGGCGAGCGCGCTGGTGATCAACACCGCCGGCACCCCGGTGGCGAGCGCCCAGCGCAGGTGCTCCAGCGCACGGGCGGTCTCACCGGCCAGCGCGAGATCGGCGATGGCGAAGCTGGTCGCCTCGGCGCGCCCGGAGAAGTAGCGCCGGACCAACCGCTCGTCGATCACCGAGTCCTCGGAGTCGGCGACGAGCTGGTCGACGGCGGCGGCGAGCGCGCGCAGGTCGTGCCCGACGGAGTCGACCAGCAACTGGGCGACGGAGGGATCGGCCCGGGCATGGTGTCGGCGTACCTCCGCGGTGACGAAGCGCGGCAGCTCCCACGGCTTCACCTGCGGGCTGTCGGCAGTCTCGACGGACCTGATCTTGCGCAGCTTGTCGAGCAGGCCCTTGCCCCGCTGGCCTCCCGGATGGACCAGCACCAGGGCGAGGTCGGCGGGCGTGTCGCCGGCCAGCGCGAGGACCGCGTCGGCGAGGTCGGCGGGCACGGCGCCCAGCTCGCGGATCACGGCGATGGTGCGGGAGGCGAACAGCGAGCCGCCGGTGATCTCGGCGAGGCTGCCCGCATCCAGCTCGGTCGCCGACAGGTCGTTGTGTTCGGCCTCTGCCGTCTCGGCGCGTGCGGCGGCCACCCGCTCGGCCACGTGCCGGTCGGCGATCAGTGACTCCGGCCCCGTGACCAGCAGGGTCCGTCCGAACGGTGAGGCCATGGGCGCAAGCATGCCAGTCCGGGCCGACATCGCTCGTGGCTGACCTCGCTCACGGCCGACCTCGCTCACGACCGACCTCGCCCAGGACAACCTGCGGCGCTGCTCGGCAGTGTGATCAGCCGCGCGAGACCACCACGCACGACTTCATGCTCAGCGGGTCCGCGTCGGCGTTCAGGGCCGACTCGGCGTCCTCGAGCGCGAACTCGGCGGTGACCAGCGCGTCCAGGTCGACGTCGGGTTGTCCGGCGATCGCGATGGCGGTCGGCCAGGTGTCGACGTAGCGGAAGATGCCGGTCAGCACGAGCTCGTTGCGGGCGATGAGCTGGACCGGCAGGGTCATCTCGTCCGCTCCCATGCCGACCATCACGGCCGTTCCGCCGCGCCGCAGGGCCCGCAGCCCGGCAAGCATCGCCGGGGTCGCGCCGGAGCACTCGATGAAGGCATCCACGGCGAGCGTCTCGGGTGCGAAATCGGCTGCGGCGGGATCGTGGGTCGCCGTGGCGCCGAACGCCGCGATCCGTTCGCGGCGTGAGGCGACCGGGTCGGTCACGATCACCTCGGCGGCGCCGTAGCTGCGGGCCGCGACGGCCGCCAGGGCCCCGATCGGCCCGGCGCCGGTGATCAGCACCCGGTCGCCGGGTCCGATCCCGGCCTTGCGGCAGGCCCACAGCCCGACCGACAGCGGTTCGAGCAGCGCCGCCGCGGCATCGCTGAGCGTGTCGGGCACGGCGAAGGCGAACTCGGCGGGAGCGGTGACGTACTCGGCGAAGGCGCCGTCGATCGGCGGCGTGGCGTAGAACTTCATCTCCGGGCACAGGTTCAGGTGCCCGGTCGTGCACGCGCGGCAGACCCGGCACGGGCGCTGCGGCTCGATCGCGACCCGCTCCCCCACCCGCCCCTCATCGACACCGGGCCCGACGGCCGCGATCACGCCCGACACCTCGTGGCCGAGGACGAGCGGGCCGTCGACGATCATGTCGCCGATCCGGCCGTCGGTGTAGTAGTGCACATCGGACCCGCACACGCCGACCGTGCGGACCTTGATCAACACCTCGCCGGGGCCCGGGGTGGGCACCGGCCGCTCCTGCATCTCCATGCTCCGTTTGCCGGTCAGCACATTGGCGCGCATGCGATCGGGGATCTCGGGGGCGGTGGTGGACATCGTCGGCTCACTTTCGTCGGTGAGGTCGACGGTATCGACCTCACCCCCGTTCCGGGGCTCCCCCGGCCGATCGGTGACGGAATCGTCCCTCGTCCCGGGTCACGCCCGGCGTTGGACGAAGAGCCGCGGCCGACCGTCGACGACGGCGACCGCGGCGGCACCCTGGGTGTCGGTGCGGGCGACGGTCATCCCGAGTGCACCGAGAACGCCCAGCGTGCGCGGGGACGGGTGTCCGTAGTCGTTGCCGGCGCCCGCGCTGGCGATCGCGATCCGTGCGCCGGTCGCGGCCAGGAAGCGCTCGTCCTGTCGCGACGAGCCGTGGTGCGGCACCTTGAGCACGGCGGCGCGAAGGTCGGTCGCGCAACGCAGCGCCGCGGCCTGGCCGGCGGGTTCGAGATCGCCGGACAGCAGCACCGACACACCGCCCGAACGCACCCGGACCAGCAGACCGGCGTCGTTCTCCGCCGCCGATTCGCCGTCCTTTCCGGTCGCCGGCGAGGCGCGGGCCCTCGCCGGCGCCGCGCACGGGGCGAGCACCTCGACCTCGGCTTCGCCGACCCGGTACGCCTGACCGGCGCCCGCCGCGACGACCGTCGCCCCGGCCCGGCCGGCGAGGGCCGCTGCGCCCGCCGACCCGGTGGAGGCCGACGAGACCAGGACGGTGCCCATCCGCCGGCGCTCCAGCACGCCCGGCAGTCCCCCGACATGATCGGCGTGGCCGTGGCTCAGGATAAGCAGGGGCACGTCGGTGATGCCGAGTTGATCAAGACACCGGGCGATCGGCTCCGGCTCCGGGCCCGCGTCCACGACGACGGCGGCGGCGGGACCGGCCCGGATGGCGAGCCCGTCGCCCTGCCCGACGTCGCAGGCCACGAGCCGCCAGCCCGGGGGTGGCCAGCCGGGCTGGACGGGCCCGCGCAGCATGATCGTGATCAGCACGATGCCCAGCAGCAGGCAGGCCAGCCGACGGGCGAGGATTGCCGGCAGCACCGCCGCCCAGAGCAGGCAGCCGACGCCGAGGACGGCGACGGCGAGCGGATCCGCCGGCCACGCCATCGCCGCACCTGGCAGCGCGGCGCCGGCGGTGCCGATCGCGATGATCCCCTGCGCGCACCATGCCGCCACGAAGCCCGCGGCGGCCGCGGGCCAGGGGTGCACCTGCGAGAGCGCCGCGGCCGCGAAACCGGCCACGGTGGCGGGCCCGACGAGCGGGCCGGCCAGCGCGTTGGCGAGCAGCCCGACGATGCTGACCTGCCCGGAGATCGCGGTGACCACGGGTTGAGTCGCGACCTGGGCGGCCAGCGGCACGGCGAGCGCCTCGGCCAGGGGCCGCGGCAGCCAGCCCGCCAGCCGGTCGGCCCAGCCACCGGCCCACCAGACGATGCCGCCCGTCGCGAACACCGACAGCGCGAATCCGATCTCGGCGGCGAGCCACGGATCGACGAGCAACAGGCCCAGCACCGCGGCGCACAGCGGCCGCATCCCGCGGCGCAGCCCGGCGGTCAGGCCGAGGCCGGCGAGCCCGACCAGGCCCATCGCCGCAGCCCGCAGCACGCTCGGTTCCGTGCGGCACAACAACACGAATCCGATCACCCCGCCGAGCCCGATCACCCGCAGCCACCAGCCGCGCACGCCGATCCAGCGGGCCACGAACAACACGAACGCGAGCATCAGGGTGAGGTTGGCGCCGCTGACGGCGGTCAGATGGGTGAGCGCCGTGGTCCGGAAGTCCTCGCCCAGCCGCTCGGGCACGCCGGAGACATCGCCGACGACCAGCGCCGGCACCAGACCGCGGCGCTCCTCGGGATGCCCGGCGACCGATGCCCGCAGCCCGACGCGGACCGCCTCGACCCGCCGGTCGAGCGCGCCTGCCGGGGCGATCGTCACCGGCGGCGCGCGCAGCCGCGCCGTGGCGACGGCCCGCTCGCCCGGGTCGGGCAGCCGCAGGCCGGCGCGGGCCTCCAGCGTCGTCCCCACGATGGGCCCGCGCAGCGCCTCGGCGACCGGCCCGATGCCGGTCAGCGCGATCGTCTGGTCGAGCCGCCAGGTCTGTCCCCGGGCGCGCAGCTCCCGGAGCTGGGCGTACCGCACCGCGAACGCCGGCCGCGCGCCCTTCGCCGCGAAGTAGCGCGCATCGGAGGTGATCACCACGACCACCCGACCGCCTGCCTCGTCGCGGGCCAGCGCGCGCGCCGGCGAGGCCTCGGTCGCCGCGACCCGCAGCAGGGCCGCGGCACAGATGATCACGACCAACACCCCGGCCGCGGTCGCCGCCCGGCGACGCAATCGGACGCCGACCATGATCAGCACGGCGGCGCCGACCGCCGCGCCGAGCGCACCCACCGGGCCCGCCTGCACGATGGCGAGGACCCCGCCCCAGACCGCGAGCGCCGGCAGCACCAATCGATGATCACCGGCGGCCGCCGCCTCGTCGCCGCCCCGGGCACCCGGCGGCTCCCGTCGGGCGGCGGCGCCCACCCGGCGCCGGACCAGCTCCGCTCCGCCCCGTGCGAACCGCGCGACCCCGGGCAACCCGGTCACGTTGTGATCAGCGGCGCCAGCTCCGCAAAGGTCTTCGGGCCGATGCCCGGCACCTCCTGCAGGTCCTCGGGCGCGGAGAAGCCGCCGTTCTCCTCCCGCCAGGCGATGATCTTCTCCGCCGTCTTCGGCCCGACCCCCGGCAGGGTTTCGAGCTGGTCGCTGGTCGCGGAGTTGAGGTTGACGAGCGGGCCGGACGACCCGCCCAAGGCTTCACCGCTCGAAGACGCTGCGCCTGCCCCGCGCACTTCGCCGGCCGGATCACGGTCGGTGCCGACGACCACCTGCTCGCCGTCGTTCAGCACCTGAGCGAGGTTGAGCTCGCCCGGATCGGCCTTGTCGGAGAGGCCGCCGGCGGCCTCGATCGCGTCGTTCACCCGCGAGCCCGCCGGCAGCTCGACGATCCCCGGTTTCTGCACCGCACCCACGACGTGCACCATGATCATCGGCTCGGTCGTGATCGTCGGCCCGGTCGTGGCACCGTCGGCAGGTGCCGACTCCGGCTCCACGGGCGCACCCGCGGACTGCTGCTCGCCGCCACGTTGCTCGCCCAGCGGTTCGGCCGTCACGGGGGGCGCCTCCGGCACCGGGACCGCGCGCGCACTGAGCACGGTGAACCCGGCAACCAGCAGCCCGACGCCGGCCAGCGCGGCCAGAGCGAACACGTGCAGGCGTCCGAAGCCCATGCGTGCGAACGCACCCCGCCCCGGCAGCCCGCGCCCGGCACCGGGCGGCTCACTCGCTCGGGTCGCGATGGCCCGCTCGCCCGGACTCGCCGCCGGCTCCCCCGCGCGGCGGGCGACGCCCCGGGGGCGATCGGCCGGCACCGCGAGGGCGCCAACCCGGCGTCGCGCCGCGAGCTCGGCCAGCCAGTCGGGGCCGGGCGCGTCGTCGACGGGGTCGATGATCTCGGTCGGCGGCCCGTCGGGACCATCGTCCGACGGCGGGGCGTCGGGTCCCGATTCGCGGGCGATCAGGTCATCCAGCCGCCGCCGCACATGATCGGTGAGCGGGGCTCCCCCGACCGCCGAACCATCCCCATCGCGTGCCATGTCCAGACAGTTGGCTCGCGGGCCCACGGATTGTCACCCGCGGGCCGATCTGTGGACAATTTCGGCCGGGCCGGGCGCTGTGGACAACTCCGGGACGAGGTCGGCCCGGTCATCCAGCGGCGCGTTCTCACGCATCGCGCCTCGTGTCGTCGGTCGCCGCGTACGTCCTGATCCGGGCGGTGTGGCCGGGGATGTGGGTGGTGATGCGGAGCGTGATCAGGTCCTGCCAGGCCGTGTGCTGCTCCGGAAGCGCATCGCCCGCACGATCGAACAAGCGAAGGAGCACCGGACGTTCGGCCGCTCGGTCGGGGATCGCGTCGAGCGCGTCGCGCAGCTCCCGTGCGTGGTCGCTCACCATGGCGACGCGCTGTTGGTGAGTGGTGGAGGCGATGAGCTCGGTGATCGCGGTCTCGTTCATCGCGCCCCGGTTGTTGACGACCGCATCGCGACCGTGATGGATGTCGCGAGCCGCTTCGGCGAGGAGCGAATCGCTGAGCGCGATGTGACTCAGCGTCCAGTCGACATCGTCTCGCGCCGGCACCGGGTAGTTCGCCGTGTCCCGGATCGATTCGGCGACCCTCAGCAGATCGCTGTAGACGGCGTCGAAGTCAGTGGTATCCATCGGGCCTTCCCAAGTGTGGAGGATGTCGCGGGCTACTCGCCAAGGGCTACGCGGTCGGTACGCACGAGCGCGACGAGCACGAGCAGGCACAAGACGGCCACGGTTCCGGCGAACCAGGTCATGGCCGTGGTCAGATCGAGGACGGTGGCGAGGAGGCCCACACCGAGCACGGGCAAGCCGACGCCGGCATAGACGATGACGTAGAAGCTCGACACCACCTCGGCGTGTTTGGTCGAAGGGGCGTTGCTGTTCACCGCGGTGAGACCGCCGAGGAACACCAGCCCGTGGCCGACTCCGGCGATGACGGTGGCCGTCAGCAGGAGTGCGAGCGAACCCGTGGCCCCGACCAGCACGACGAGGCCCAGCCCCACCGCGAGGATCGGCAGTCCGGCGAGCTGCAGGCGGCGTGGTGGCCGTCCGTAGCTGAGGAGTTGGACGACGACGGAGGTGGCCAGCATGAGTGCGGATGTCCCGCCGCCGAGGAGCAGGTTCGTGCTTCCGGTCAGTGTGGCGGTGTATGTCGGGATGAGGGCGAGAAACAGTCCGATGACGGCGAAGGCGAGGAAGTTGGCGCTCCCGCTGGTCATGAACACGGTCCGCATCGCGGCCGGAATCTGCGGTCGGCGAGGACGCCACCGCGCCGTCTGGCGGGTCGCGGGCAGCTGCGCGACGGCAATGGCAGCAGGGATGAGGAGCACGATCTCGACGACGAACGGGGCCACGGTGGGAGCCGGTGCGTACTCGGCGATCAGTCCGGCGAGGACCGGTCCCAGGCCGAGTCCGCCGACCGAGGCCACCGTGGTGATCACCGCCGCCCTGCGACGGTTGCCGGTCGGCTCGAGTTCACTGAGGGCCGCGGTCAGTGCTCCGGACGCCGCACCTACCGAGAGACCCTGGAGGATCCGGGCGGCGAACAGCCAGCCGGTGCTGCTGGCCAGCGCGAAGCCCAGTGCGCCCAGGGCTGCCAGGACAAGCGCCGGCAACAGGACCCGTCGTCGCCCGATCACATCGGAGAGCGGTCCGGCCACGAGCAGGGACGGGATGAGAGCCGCGACATAGACGGCGAAGACCAGCGTGAGGACGAACGGGGAGAACCCGAACGACGCTTCGTAGCTCCGGTACAGCGGGGTGGGCAGATTGGTTCCCGTGAGCAGGATCAGCAACGCATACGCCGTCGCCCAGAACCTCCACCGGCTGGCTCCTCCTGCCCGCCGGATGCCGACATGTGATGCCGCCGAGCCGGGAGGCTGAGCCCGGTCCGGCGCGCCGATGTCGTCGGTGCTGCCGCCGCGTACCATGTTCATGGTTTGCGAACATAGCACATGTTCGTACCCGCCGAACATGTGCGGTAGGGTTGCAGTCATGGCGAGCAGGACCGCAACCAAACTCGTGCACCCGGCCGCTGACGAGTTGGAGTTCACCACCGTGATGGCAGCGCTCAGCGATCCGGTCCGATTGGCCATCGTCACACGACTCGCCGATGTCGAACCCGACGGCGAACTGGCCTGCACAACCTTCGCGCTGTCCGTCAGCAAGTCGACCCAGAGCGGTCACTTCAAGACCCTCCGCGAAGCGGGAGTGATCCACCAGCGCGACGAGGGGACCAGGCGACTGAACCGGCTCCGGCGTACCGACCTCGACGATCGCTTCCCCGGTCTCCTCGACATCGTCATCCGACAAGGCCGCGACAGCATCGCCAAATAGGCGCGACGGTTGCCCAGCGCCGACAACGCCTCGGGCAACGGCCAGCTCAGGCCGGGACGATGCTGACCAGCTTCGGGGCCCGGACGATGATCTTGGCGATCTCCGCGCCAGCCAGGGCCCGCTGCACGTTGGGATCGGCCAGCGCGAGGGACTCCAGCTCGCCGTCGGAGATGTCCGGGGTGACCTCGAGCTTCGCGCGTACCTTCCCCTTCACCTGCACCACGCAGGTGACGGATTCCTGCACCAGCAGCGCGGGATCGGCCACCGGCCAGTCCGCATTCGCCACCGACGGCTCGTGCCCGAGCAGTTCCCACATCTCCTCGGTGACGTACGGCGCGACCAGGCTCAGCATGATCGTCACGGTCTCGGCCGCCTCGCGTACCGCCGGATCGTCGCCACCGCCGGCATCCAGCGCCTTGCGCGCCGCATTGACCAGCTCCATGATCCGGGCGATCGCGACATTGAACCGCTGCCCCTCGATCAGCTCGGTCACCTGGGCGATCGTCCCGTGCGTCACCCGCCGCAGCGCCACGTCGCCGGTCGCCGGATCGGCGCCGACGGGGCTGGCCACATCCTGGGCCAGCCGGTACGCCCGCTGCAGGAACTTCAGCGAGCCGGCCGGCGACACATCGGCCCAGTCGATGTCGTCCTCCGGGGGGCCGGCGAAGACCACGGTCAGCCGGACGGCATCGACGCCGAACCGGTCGATCTGCTCGCCCAGATCGACCCCGTTGCCGAGCGACTTGCTCATCGACTTGCCCTGGTTGATCACCTGGCCCTGGTTGAGCAGCCGCTGCATCGGCTCGGTGAAGTCGACCATGCCCATGTCGTGCAGGACCCGGGTGAAGAAGCGCATGTAGAGCAGGTGCAAGATCGCGTGCTCGACGCCGCCCACGTACTGGAAGACCGGCATCCAGCGCCGCACGGCCTCGGGATCGAACGGGCCCCGGTCGTATCCGGGCGAGGTGTAGCGGAAGAAGTACCACGACGAGTCGACGAAGGTGTCCATCGTGTCGGTGTCGCGCTTCGCGGGGCCGCCGCAGATCGGGCAGGTGGTGTTCACCCAGTCCGTCGCCGCGGCCAGCGGGCCCTGCCCGTCGGTCCCGCCGCGCGGGGCCAGGTCCTGCCCCCGCAGGTCGGGCAGCTCGACGGGAAGTTGATCATCGGGCACCGGAACCTCGCCGTGCTCCGGGCAGTGGATGATCGGGATCGGACAGCCCCAGAACCGCTGCCGACTCAACAGCCAGTCGCGCAGCCGGTAGGTGGTCGCGGCCTCGCCGGTGCCGTCCGCGGTCAGCCGCTCGATGATCGTCGCGACGCCGGACTGCTTGTCGGTCAGCCCGTCCAGCACGCCGGAGTGCACATAGGCGCCGTCGCCGGTGGTTGCGATGCCGCTGCTCGCCGGGTCGTCCTCGCCGGTGTCGACGACCATCCGCACGTCGAGCCCGAAGGCGCGGGCGAAGTCCAGGTCGCGCTGATCATGGGCGGGCACGGCCATCACGGCGCCGCTGCCGTAGTCGGCGAGCACGTAGTCGGCCACCCAGATCGGGATCTGCTCCCCCGTCGCCGGGTTCGTCGCGTACCGGCCGGTGAAGACGCCGGTCTTCTCCCGCTCGGTCGACTGCCGCTCGATCTCGCTGGCCTGCTTGGTCTGCTCGAGGTACGCCTCGAACGCCTCGCGATGATCATCGGTGACCAGCTCGGTCGCCAGCGCCGACTCAGGCGCCAGCACCAGGAAGGTGGTCCCGTAGAGGGTGTCCGGCCGGGTGGTGAACACCCGGATCGGCTCGTCGCGGCCGGGCACGGCGAAGTCGACCCAAGCACCGACGGACTTGCCGATCCAGTTGCGCTGCATGGTCAGCACGCGCTCGGGCCAGTGACCGGACAGCTCGTCCAGGCCGGCCAGCAGGTCCTCCACATAGTCGGTGATCTTGAAATACCACTGCGTGAGATTGCGCTTGGTGACCAGCGCGCCGCAGCGTTCGCAGTGCCCGTCGATCACCTGCTCGTTCGCCAGCACGGTCTTGTCGACCGGGCACCAGTTGACCGGGCTCGCCTTCCGATAGGCCAGGCCACGCTCGAAGAAGCGCAGGAACAGCCACTGGGTCCAGCGATAGTACTCCGGGTCGGAGGTGTGCAGTCGGCGCGACCAGTCCAGGCTCAGGCCGTAGCGGTGGAAGGAGTTGGCCTGGGTCTCGATGTTGGCATAGGTCCACTCGGCCGGATGCGCGTTGCGCTTGATCGCGGCGTTCTCGGCCGGCAGGCCGAAGGAGTCCCAGCCGATCGGGTGCAACACGTCGTAGCCGCGCAGCCGCAGATAGCGCGCGATCACGTCGCCCATCGCGAAGGCCTCGGCATGGCCCATGTGCAGGTCGCCCGACGGGTAGGGGAACATGTCGAGGATGTAGCGACGCTCGGCGGAGTCGTCATCGCGCGCGGCGAAGGTGTCGTGCTCGGCCCAGTAGCGCTGCCAGCGCTCCTGCGCCGCCGCGGCGTCGTAGCCGCGTCGCTCCAGCTCGCCGCCGCGCGGCTCGTCGACCTCGCGCGTGGCCTGTTCGTTGGTCATGCGTCCTTCCTCAGCCTGCTCCGGTGGATCCCCTGCCCGGGCGTGCGCGCCCGGACACGACAAAGCCCCCCGCGCACGAGGGGCCGCCGCGCCTGGTCGGTCGCCTCAGCGCGGCCCGGTAAGGAGCAGGGTGTGTTCCATGCCGCGATTCTAACCCCGCCCCGCCACCGACGCTTCCCGGTGCGCTCAGGCACCCGCGCGCTGGAACTCCAACACCTCCGCCAGCGTCGGCGGCTGGGCCCCGACCCGGGTCACCACGAGCGCCGAGGCTGCCACGGCGCGCTCCAGGGCGCCGGTGAGGTCGTCGGGGTCGGCGGCATGGGCGGACAGGAACCCGGCCATGAAGGTGTCGCCCGCGGAGATCGTGTCGACCAGCTCGACCTTGCGCCCGGGTACGCGAACCGCGTCGCTCGCGGAGACCGCGACGGCGCCGTCCGGGCCGAGGGTCAACAGGCCCAGGTCGAGGCCGAACTCGGCGACCCAGCCGCGCATCAGCTCCTCGGGGTCGCCGGCCGCGCCAGAACCTCGGGCCAGGAACCGGATGTCGTCGTCGCTGGCCTTCACCATGCCGCCGGCGCCCGCCCGGGCGCGCTCGCCGACGATCTGCAGCCACGGCCGGATCCGGCGCCAGTACTCGGCCGGGTCGTCGATCAGGCTGGACCGCACGTTCACGTCGACCGAGATCCCGCCCGGCAGGCCGCGCGCCCAGTCGAGCAGCACCGAGGCGCCGGGCTCGACCACGGCCGCCAGCGTGCCTGTGTGCAGCCAGTCGGTGGGCTCGAGCGCCGGCAGCTCCTCGGGCCGCCAGGCGAAGTTGGCGGTGTCGTGGAAGTGGAAGGTGTAGCTGGCCCGGCCCTGCTCGTCGAGGCTGACCACCGCCAGCGAGGTCGGCTCGGGGGTGGAGACGGCCAGGTCGAGGTCGACCCAGTTCTCGACCAGGTGCTGGCGCAGCTGCTGGCCGAACGCGTCGCGGGACAACCGCCCCAGATAGCTGGCCCGCTGGTCGAGCAGCCGCAGCGCGATCGCGGTGGTCATCGGGCCGCCGGCCGAGGTGGCCTGCCAGGTGGTGGAGAACCAGGCATCCGGCGTACCCCCCGCCGGCAGCAGATCGATCAATGCCTCGCCGCACACCACGAACCGTCCGATGTCCACCCGCGTACGCTACCCCGGCTCGTCGGGGTCGGGCACGGACAGCGGGCCACGGGCGTGCGCGGGGTCCCAGGCCGACGGGGGCACCATCGCGGCGTTGAGGTCGAGCAGGTCGTGGGCCAGCGGCTCGGTCTCGTCGATCGCCAGTGCCCGCTCGGCGCAGATCAGTTGCAGCGCCCCGTCGCCGCTCACCCAGGCTGCCATTCCGAGCAGCGCCAACGGGCCAGCCGCCCAGGGCTCGGGGGTACGCCGCACCACGGACGACCAGAACCCGACCAGGTCGGGCGCCCGGTCGCGGGTCAACCGGCCCAGCGCCGCCGCCTGCCCGGCACCGGTGCCGGCGAGCACGGCCAGCTCGGCCGCCGCCTCCTCGCCGAGCGGGCCGGCAAGCCCCGCATCCAGCAGCTCCGCCGTGCGGGCGTCGAGCTCGTCATCGTCGGGATCGGACCGGATCAGCGCCAGCATCGCCTCGGTACAGGACTCGGCGAGCGTGTCGTCGCCGTGCCGGGCCAGGTCTGCCAGCCCCTCGCGGCTCGGCAGCGCCCGCAGGCCGGCGACCACCGCCTCCGCCACCTTCGGGCTGGCGGCATCGACCGCCTCCGTCGCGCCGTCCGGCTCGAACACCGAACACCACGCCGCGTGCCGGACCACGAGCGCATCGACCACCACCCCTGCCAGCGCCTGCGCCAGCCTCGCCAGCAGATAGCCCACCGGGTAGTCCTCGTCGTCGCTGAAGGCGAGCAGCAGCACGCCGTCACAGCGCTGGGTGTCGAGGATCTGCGCGGCCCGGGCGACGAGCTCGCCGGCCCGTTCGGGATCGGGCAGGTCGACGCGCGCGGTGACCACCAGCCGGGTCCCCCGCAGCGCGACCAGGACCAGCGACTCCGCCGGGTGGAAGCCCAGCAGGTAGGGCACGGCCGCGACGAGATCGCCGCGGTCCCCGATGCGCATCCGATGGCCAGCGGCACCGGGATCGCCCGAGTCGATGTCGCCCGAGTCGATGTCGCCCGAGTCGATGTCGCCCGAGTTCGGGCCGTCCGAGTTCATGCCAGACAGTTGCCGTGAGCCGCCCCGAACTGTCGCCCGCGGCCGGATCTGTGGAGAACTCCGGCGGAAAACCCGCCTGTGGAAAGCCTCGCGCTCAGGCGGTGCGCGCCGCCCGGCCGACCTGCCGGTAGAGGTCTTCGAAGGTGTCGAGGGTCT
Source organism: Naumannella cuiyingiana (assembly GCF_013408305.1). Lineage (NCBI taxonomy): Bacteria > Bacillati > Actinomycetota > Actinomycetes > Propionibacteriales > Propionibacteriaceae > Naumannella > Naumannella cuiyingiana. The sequence goes on from NZ_JACBZS010000001.1 coordinate 654,431, forward strand.
GCTCGAAGCTGTGTGCGGCCACGATCTCGCGGCTGTTCTTGCCCATCGTGGCCCGCAACTCGGCATCGCGCAGCAGCGATTCCAGGCGCCCGGCCAGCTCCGCGGCGTTGCCCGGCGTGAACAGGTAGCCGTTGTCTCCGTGGTGCACCAGGTGCGGCAGCGCCATCGCATCGGCGGCCACCACCGGCAGCCCGGCAGCCATCGCCTCCAGGGTCGCGAGGCTCTGCAGCTCCGCGACGCCGGGCATCGCGAACACATCGGCGCGCCCGTAGGCGGCGAGCAGCGCCTCGTCGGGCAGGAACCCACGGAAGACGACCCGGTCGGGACCAAGGCCGAGCCGCCCCGCGAGCGCGCGCCAACTGTCGCGGTGCGAGCCGTCGCCGACCACCTCCAGTCGGCCCGGCAGGTCCTCGGGCAACCGGGCCATCGCGCGCAGCAGGTCGTCGACCCGCTTCTCCTGGTCCAGCCGGCCGACGAACAAGATCACCGGGGTCGGATCGTGCTCTGCCCGCTCGGCGGCGGCCAGATAGGGGGCGATGTCGATCCCGTTGGACACCGCGATCGCACCGACGCCGGTCGAGCGGTCCAACAGCTCGACCGCCCGCGGCGTCGGCGAGGTCACGGCACCGGCCTTGCGGTAGATCCGCGCCAGATCCCACCACAGCACCCGCGACGCCGGGCCGCGCAGCGGCACCGGGCACGGCACATGATCGAAGAAGTTCTGCGGCATCAGGTGATTGGTGGCGACGATGCCGATCCCGCGGGCGCCGGCGATGGTCATCAGCGCGCGGCCGAGCAGGAAGTGGTCCTGGGTGTGCACCACATCGGGCGAGACCGCGTCCATCACCCGGCGCGCGGAGCGGCGTACCGTCCCGGGCAGGCAGACCCGGAAGGTGTCGTAGAGCGGGTAGGTGATCGACCGCATCCGGTGCACCACGACGCCGTCCGCGCCGACCACCCGCTCCGGTGGCCCGGTCGGCGACGGGCAGGCCACATGCACCTCGTGTCCACGCGCGGCCAGCCCGCGGGCGAGCCGCTGGGAGAACTGCGCCGCGCCGTTCACGGTGGGCGGGTAGGTGTCGGTGCCGATCAGGACCCTCATGGCTGCTTTCCGGTCGTGGGTACGCCGGCCCGGGCATACACGCCCAGCACGGCTCGGGTGAACTCGTCGGCGCCGAACAGTTCGCGCGCCTGCACGGCCGCTGCCGAGGCGGCGAGCACGGGCGCGGGGTCGCGGGCCAGGTCGGCGAGCCGCCGGGCCAGCACCCCCTCGTCGTGGCCGAAGGCGGGGATGCCGGCGCGGTCCAGGCCTTCGGTGAGCGCGGGGTCGGCCCAGATCACTCCGCGCAGGGCCATGATCGACTCGGCGACGGTCATCGGCTGATTGTCCCAGCCGATGGAGCTGAGCGCACTCACGTGGCTGCGGGCCAGCCAGCCGGGGATGTCGGCGTGCGGGACGCGGCCGTGCAGGGTGATGCCGGGGGCGGCGCCGACCAGCCGGCGCGCCCGGGCGTACCGCGGTCCGGTGCCCAGCAGGTCGATGTGCAGCCGCTCCGGGCCGACGGCCTCCAGCGCGCGCAGCGCGGAGCGCAGGAACGGCAGGACGCGCTTCTCGTCGGCGAAACGACCGATCCACAGCACCCGCAGCGGGCCGTCGATGCTGCGCACGGGCCGGGCCGCGGCGTTCGGAGAGACGGCATTGGGCACGACATCGACGCGCTCCAGTCCCGCCGCTCGCAGGGCCGCGGCCTGGTGCGCCGAGGGCGAGACGACCCGGTCGGCGGCCAGGCCGACGGCGAGGCTCATGTTGCGCAGGGCGGAATCGCCGGGCCGCTCGGCGAGCCGGACCCCGGGGTCGGCGAGCCCGGTGAGCCAGCGGTGGAACGGCGGCCCGCCGAGGGCCAGCAGCCGCTGGATCGGTGCCTGGGTCTGCCAGAAGAAGGTGTGGATCGTCTGCACCGCGGGCAGGCCGAGCTGGCGCGCGGCGGCGATCGCCGCTGCGGCCACGCCGAACTCGGAGTGCACGTGCACCACCTCGGTCCCGGCGGCGGCGAAGGCTCGCCGGAACATGGCCCGCAACCGCGCCGTGTTCCGGGCGACCGGGAATCCGAGGCCGGGCGCGACGAAGGCGACGGGTACGCCGAGCGCGGTGACGCGGGGTTGCCGGCCGAGGGCGGCGAGCCGCTCGCTCGGCGGGCAGATCGCCAACACCTCGGTGCTGCGGGCGAGGGTGCCGACCTGCTCGTGAAAGGCGTTCTCGGCGCCGCCCAGCGTCGCCAGCGTGTAGTCGCTGACCACCGCGACGCGCGGCGGGCGTTGCTGCGGCATCAGGCGGGCCCGCTCGCCTCCGCGCGCTGGCGGGCCTCCGGGTGGTACCTCGACAGACCGGCCACGCCCGCGGTGGCGAGAGCCCCGGCGACGGTCATGCCGACGACCACCAGCGGCGTGATGCCGACGCCCTCGTTCAGCACGAACAGCCCGTAGATCACCGCGACCAGCGGGTCGATGGTGGTCAGGGCCCCGACGACGATCTCGGGGTGGCCCAGGGCGTACCCCTGCTGGATCATCCAACCGCCGATCACATAGGTCGCGATGATGCCGACGAACGACACGACCACCCCCGGCGAGAGAAAGTGCTCCCCGCGCCCGAGGAAGACGAACATCGACTTCATCAGCGCCGACGCCAGCCCGTAGAGCACCGCGCCGCCGGCAGCGAGGGCGAAGGAGCGGAAGACCTCCGGGATCACCCGGCTCAGCCCGACCAGGGCGAAGCCGATGCCGTAGCAGACGGCGATCGCGATGATCATGTGGCCGAAGTCGATGGTGGCGCGGTGATCGTCGGAATAGCGGGTGGACAACATGGTGAAGCCGACGATGCCGACGACCGTCGCGCCGACCGCGAGCCAGACCGCCGGGGTGGTGCGATAGCCGTAGATCTTCGAGGCGACGAGCACCGACCAGGGCACGGCGAGGATGCCGACCGGCTGGATGACGGTGACGGGGGCCTGGGTCAGCGCGATCAGGTGCAGCGCGGCGCCGAAGCCGACCAGGGCAAGACCCAGCACCCAGCGCGGCTTGCGCAACAGGCCGAGGATCTGGCGCAGGCTCATCTCCTGCTTGGCGCCGGCAGTCTGGTCGGCGCTGATCGCCATGTGCTGCAGGATCGCGCCGCCGGCGAAGCAGAACGACGCGATGACGACCAGTCCGATGGCGATGGCGATGCTCAGGGTGACTCTCCTCGGCCAGGAATCGGATCCACAGCCCACGGCCGGGTCCCGCTCAGCGGTCTGCAAACGCTGTCAGCGTAGTGCAGCGCGGCGTCGACGTAGTCGTCCTGCGAACCCGGATCCGACCCGGAGGATCTGCCCCAGGGAACGACTCGGCTCGGCCCCTGGTCGGAGCCGAGCCGGGTCGGATGATCAGCCGTAGACGACGACCTTGTCGCCGATCCGCACCTGGGAGTAGAGCTTGGCGATCTTGCCCTTGTCCCGGACGTTCACGCAGCCGTGCGAGCCACCGTTGTAGCCGCGGGCCGCGAAGTCGGCCGAGTAGTGCACCGCCTGGCCGCGGCTGAAGAACATCGCGTACGGCATCGGGGTGAAGTACATGTTCGAGACGTGGTTCTTGGACTTGCGGTCCACGTAGAACGTGCCCTCGCGGGTCGGGGTCTCATCGGTGCCGAAGCGGACGTCGAAGGAGATGACGGCGCGTCCGTCGATCACCCACCACAGGCGATTCGACTTCTTCGACACACACATCACACGGCCGGTCATGCAGCGCGGGTCGAGGCCCTTGGCCTTGGCCGAGGAGTCCGAGCCAGACGTGCCCGACTTGTCGGACTTGTCCTTCTTCTCGTCGGTCTTCGGCTTCACGTTGTTCAGCTCGTCGCTGGTCGGCTTGCGCGTCATGTCGTGCAGGCGGTCCAGCGTGCGCTGGTCGACCTTGCCGGTCTGCGGCAACGCGCGCTTGTCCTGGAAGCCCTTCACCGCCGCGGCGGTCTGCGAGCCGTAGTTGCCGGTCACATCGCCGGAGAACCACTCGAGCTGCTTCAACCGCGCCTGCAGGTCCTTGACCTTGTCGCCGGAGTCGCCGGACTCCAGCAGGGTCGGGCCCGGGGTGATCCGGTTGTTCAGCTCGTCGTCGGTCGGCTTGCGGGTCATCGAGTTCAGCGCCTCGAGCGTCTTCGCGTCGACCTCGCCGGTCTGCTCGAGCTCGCGCTTGGCCTGGAAACCCTTGACCGCGTTCTCGGTGGTCTCGTCGTACTCGCCGGTGACCTTGCCCTCGAGCCAGCCGATCTGCTTCAGCCGGGCCTGCAGGTCCTTGACCTTGTCACCCTTGGCGCCGCGGGAGAACAGCGCGGGATCCTTGGTCGGCGTAGGACTCGGGGTGTTGTCGGGCGTGGGGCTGGCCGAGGGGGTCTCGGGTGCGCTCGTTGTCGGCGCGGGCGCGACCACCGCGGTCTGGCGCGCCTCGTCGGCCGGTGCCGCGCAGGCACCGAACAGCAGGGCGCCGATCGCGGCAGTGGCCATCAGAGCGGGGACTCGTCGGGACATACGAACCTTCTCCTTGCCGGGCGGGGGGCCCGGAGCGTCGGGACAACGGGAGTCAATCTATGGCAGAAACGAGTCCCGCGACGAGTGGGGAGTTCCCGTGGGCGGGCAGAACTTGGTCTCGATTCGGAAACAATCTGCTACGCCACCGCCGTCCGGCCCGTGTCCCGGGCGCGTGCGACCGTGGTCTGGCCTTCGCCGCCGAGGGTCTGCGATCGGCCCGAGACCGTGGCCGGGCACGGCGTCGGCGCCTTGAATGGCGGCATGGCGATCTCATATCCGGCGGCCGCGCCCCTCCCGCCCGCACCTCTCGCGATGCCGACCCCCGATCTCAGGATCGGCGATGCCGAACGCTCCGCCGCCTGCGACGAACTGGCCGTCCACTTCGCCGCCGGCCGGCTCACCGAGGGCGAGCTGTCCGAGCGGATCGAATCGGCCGCGCGCGCACAGCGCGCGGCCGAGCTGTATGCGTTGTTCCACGACCTCCCCCGGCCCGGGCCCCGCACGCCGGCCGCCGGCCGGGCGCCGGTCGGTCGCGGCTACGGCGATGCGACGGTCGCGGCCGGAGTGATCGCGGCGGCCTGCACGCTGACCTGTTTCCTGATGGTCGCGGGCTCGGTGCTGATCGCGCCGCCGATCGCGGTGTTCGCGCTCATCGGCGGTTTCCTCGCCGCCATCGGCGGTGGCTCGATCGGCTGGCTGTTGGCGCGGCGGCGGATCGCCTGAGCCCCACCCCGCCCGGTCGGTACGCTGACGCAATGGCGCAACACGAGGACGTGTCGGCGACGGTTGCCGAGCTGATCTCCCAGATCGGCGCGGACGCGGTCGTGACCGATCCGGGGCTGATCGACAACTACCGCTGGGACTGGACCCGCAGCCGCCTGGCCGGCAAGCCGCTGGCGGTCGCCCGCCCGGCGAGCGCCGAGGGCGTCCAGGCCGCCGTCCGTTGGGCCGCGGCGCATCGGATCCCGATCGTGCCGCGCGGCGCCGGGAGCGGGCTGTCCGGCGGATCGTGTGCCGTCGAGGGCTGCCTGCTGCTGAGCCTGGACCGGATGCGGAGCATCGAGATCGACCTCGCCACGCGTACCGCCGTCGTCGAACCCGGCGCCCTGAATGCCGAGGTCAAGGCCGCGGCCGCCGAGCACGGGCTGTGGTACCCGCCCGACCCCAGCTCGTTCGAGATCTGCTCGATCGGCGGCAATGTCGCGACGAATGCGGGCGGGCTGTGCTGTGTGAAGTACGGCGTGACGACCGACTACGTGCTCGGTCTCGATGTGGTGCTGGCCGACGGTACGCTCGTGCAGCTCGGCGGCCAGCGGATCAAGGACGTGGCCGGGCTGTCGCTGACGAAGCTGTTCGTGGGCAGCGAGGGCACGCTCGGCATCGTCACCCGGGCCATCCTGCGGCTGATCCCCGCCAAGCCGCCGGCGGCGACACTGGTCGGCTACTTCCCCACCGTGAGCGCGGCGGCCCGGGCCGTCGTGGAGGTCGGAGCGACGCTGCGCCCGTCGATGATGGAGCTGATGGATGCCCGGTCGATCGGCTGCGTGGAGGACTACCAGCCGATGGGGCTGGATCGGGATGCGGGGGCGATGCTGATCGCGCAGTCGGATGCGCCCGGCGAGGCCTGTGGCGCGGAGATCGCGATCATGGAGGAGGCGTTTCGGACCGCGGGTGCGAAGGAGACCTTTGTGACCACCGACCCCGACGAGGGTGAGCTGTTCCTCGCCTCGCGGCGGGCGGCCTTCCCCGCCGTGGAACGCAAGGGTTCGCTGATGCTGGAGGATGTCGGCGTGCCGATTCCCCGGCTGCCGGAGTTGCTGGAGGGCATCGAGCAGATCGCGGAGCGGCACCAGGTGGAGATCCCCACCGTCGCGCACGCGGGCGACGGCAATACCCATCCGATCGTGGTCTACGACGGCACCGATGCCGACGCCGAGGCGCGCGCGGCGCGGGCCTTCGACGAGGTGATGGGCCTGGCGATCGGTCTCGGCGGAACGATCACCGGTGAGCACGGCATCGGCCGACTCAAGCGCGGCCCGCTGGCCCAGCAGCTCGGGCCCGACGTGATGGCGCTCACCCACAAGATCAAGAGTGCGCTGGACCCGGACGGGATCCTGAATCCCGGTGCTGGTTTCTGAGGTACGCCCTCAGGCCGAGATCTGGACGTGCGCGGGGTCGGCGGCCCGGTAGATCCGGACGTAGTCGACCCGCAGGCTGGCCTCGTCGTCGATCGACGAGCCGGCGCCCGGGTCGACATCGAGAGCCAGGTCGAGCACCAGCGGCCCGGTGGGAATCTGCTCGGTGAGGCTGAGCACGAGGTCGCCGTCGACGTAGTAGTCGAGCCGGTCGTCGCGCCACGCCAGGCCGATGGTGTGGTCGCCCTCGGCGAGTAGTTCGGGTGGGGTCGGCAGCGTCGCGGTGCAGGCGGCGGCTCCGGCGTCGGTACACGGGCCGTCCGGGGTGCGCAGACCGAGCCGCGCCGCGGTTGGCGTACCCGTCACCTCCAGGGCGGTGATCGTCGTGGTGTCGCGGTCGGGTGCGTCGTCCGGTTCGGCCGGGGTGAGCCGGACGGCGGGGCGGTACGCCGCTCCCTTCGGCACCCGCAGGCGGGTCTCCAGGTAGCTGCCGGGGGCGAGCGCGACCCCCTGGTCGGCGCCGCCGGTGCTGACGGCGCCGGTGGACCAGCCCCCGTCCTCGCGGGCCGACAGCAGCAGCGCCCCGCCGGCGACGGTGACCCGGTCGGCGCTGTGGTCGCCCTGCTCGGCGACATTCCAGATGTTGGTGTCGAGGGCGGTTCCGTTGAACTCGTCGGCCAGTTCGAGCTGCCAGGTGCCGGCCGGGGGTGCGGCCTGGGCCGGCATCGGGGTGCACAACAGTGCGGTGCTGCCCAGCACGGCGAGCGCAAGCCCGCGGCCCAGCCGTCGCATGCGTTGTCCTTCCGGCGTTCGGTGCGGCCGATCGTCGGCCGTCTCGTCATCCCCGGTACGCCACCATAACCCCGCGTACCACATCAGGCCCAGTTCGGGGTCCTGCACGCGACGAGACCGGAAGCCAGCGCGAGGGCGACCGGCAGCAGCGCGAGCCAGAGATTGACCGCCCACCAGGAGGCGTCCCAGCTCCCCCACAGCGCAAAGAAGCTGAGCGCCATCAGCCCGGCGGCATGGGTGAGGGCGAGCGCGGTGACGTAGGCGGGCACCGACCAGCGGTGGCCCCTGGGCAGCAGTGACCAGACCAGGCCGGCGGCGATCGCCAGGGCGTCGAGCGGGAAGAACGACCAGTTCCAGGCCTTGAGCCAGGCCCCCTCGCCGACGGAGATCACGCCGAGGGCGGTCAGGGCCCAATAGGCGAGCAGACCGAGATCGGTGACGACGAGGGCGGCCTTGCGGGCGGCCGGCAGGCGGCGGGGTTGGGGCTGCATGATCACGACCTTACTGTACCGGACGTCCGGTATTGCTCGGAACCGGATGCCGGACGCCCGGTACAGTCCCCGGGTGACTTCTCGGGACCGGATCCTCGACGCGGCCGGGCGGATCCTGGTCCGCGACGGCGGGGACGCGGTGACGATCGCGGCGGTGGCGCGCGAGGCGGGGGTGAGCAAGGGCGGGCTGTTCTATCACTTCGCGTCGAAGGAGTTGTTGATCGACGGGTTGATCGCGCGCTATGTGGCCACGTTCGACGAGTTGATCATCGGGGCCGGCGAGGAGCCGGGGGCGGCGACCGAGGCGTACCTGCGGTCGGCGGAGCGCACCAGCGGTCCGGCGGGCCAGCCGGTGATCGCGCTGCTCGCGGCGGCGGTGGTCAACCCGCGGGCGCTGGACTCGCTGCGGGAGCGCTACCGGGCGTGGCAGGACCGGTTGGACCGCGACGGCGTACCCGCGGAGGTGGCGGCCACGATCCGGTTCGCGGTGGACGGCCTGTGGCTCGCGGACACACTTGATCTTGCTCCGGCCCGCGGCGCGGCGCGGCAACGGATGATCGGCGAGCTGCGGGCGTTGCTGGCGCGCTGATCAGCCGGTGACGTCGGCGATGGCGCGGTCGATGATCTCCGCGCCGAGGTCGATCTCGGCGTCGCTGACGGTGAGCGGCGGCGCGATGCGGAACACGCCGCCGGCACCGGGCAGGCTGACCACGTTCATCGACAGGCCGAGCTCCATGCAGCGGCGGGTGATCGCGTCGCCGACCTCGGGGGCCGGTTGCTTCGACTCGCGGTCGGCGACGATCTCCATGCCGAGCAGCAGGCCGCGGCCGCGGATGTCGCCGATGCACTCGTGCCGGGTCTGCAGCTCGGCCAGGGCCGAGCGCAACCGGGCGCCGGCGGCGGTCGCGCGGTCGGCGAGGCGGTCGCGCACGACGATCTCGATCACCTTGGCGGCGACCGAGGCGGCGAGCGGGTCGGAGACGTGAGTCGTGTAGAAGAGATAGCCGCGCTCGTGGGCGCGCTCCTCGATCTCGGCGGTGGTGAGGACGGCCGCGACGGGCAGGCCGGCGCCGAGGGTCTTGGACAAGGTGACGATGTCGGGCACGATGTCGTCGCGCTGGAAGGCGAACATCGATCCGGTACGCCCGACTCCGGTCTGCGCCTCGTCGATGATCAACAACATCCCGCGCCGGTGGCAGGCGGCTCGGAGCGCGGCAAGGTAGCCGTCGGGCAGCTCGAGAATGCCGCCGGAGGACAGGATGGGCTCGGCGATGAAGGCGGCCCGGCCGTCGGCGGTCTGCCGGTCGAGCAGGTCGAAACCGTCGGCCAGTTCGGTCTGCCAGTCGAGGTTGCCGTCGGCATCGGTGAACCGTGGCCGATAGGCGTTCGGCGCGAAGATCGCGGCCGAGCCAACCGGTGCCGGTCCGTAGCCGCGCCGGCCCGCTGAGTAGGTCGCGCCGGCGGCGGCGCCGGTCATACCGTGCCAGCTCTGGGCGAAGCCGGCGACCTCCCAGCCGCCGGTGACGAGCTTGGCCATCCGGATGGCCGCCTCGTTGGACTCGGCGCCGGTGGTGAGCAGGAGGACGCGGTCCAGGCCGGGCACGAGCGTGCCGAGGGCCTCCCCCGCCGCGAGCAGCGGCTCGGAGACCATGCCGGAGAAAAGATGATCAAGGTCGCGTACCGCCGCGCTGACCGTCTCGACGATCTCCGGATGCCCGTGGCCGAGGATGGAACTCATCTGCCCGCTGGTGAAGTCGAGGACCTTGCGGCCGTCGGCGTCCTCGACGAACGAACCGGAGGCGCTCGTTGCCACGAACGGCGCCCAGGTGCCGCCGTACCGGGTCAGGTACTGAAGCCTCGGGTCATTGATCTCGTACGCCATGCCGCATTCTCCACCATCGGCGGGCTCGACGTCGCGGTTGCCGTCATTGATGAGGCCGCGTTCCGGGCCTCGTGTGAGCGCGATCCCTCGTGTGGCACTCGGCTCCTCATGGGCAGCGGGCCCCGCAGCATTCACAGCCGCTGCCCTGCCGCTGTGTGGTCGTGTGTAGCGCGGTCGTCGGCGAGTCTGACTAGGGGTGCGCCAGTTGGTTGTGGGGCGCGGTCGAAACGCTCTCGTTCCATCTCGGCGCGGCCCTTGCGGCCGCTGTCGGACTCCAAGCTGCTGAACCAGACGATCATGCGGAATGGAAATGTCGATGGCCGCCATGAGCACTGCGATACCCACAAAGCAGACGGCCACACAGGTGCGGTGGACGAGGACGGCAAGCGGCCAAAGCGTCTCGACGACTTCGGATCGGTGGCCGCTGCGGAGTGCGTCGAGGGTGCGGTCCGATTGGCCGCCCTCGCTCTTGTCGGTGGAGACCAAGTTCGCCAGGCTGGTTCGCGTCGCGCGCAAAGGCGGGCGCGTCGCCGCGGTCGTCCCCGATCGCCCCGGGCGCCATCCTCGCCGCGGCCCTCCCGGGCAGGACATCCACCAGCCCGGAATTCGACCGCCCATCCCGACGCCACCTGAACGAACTCGCCCGCCTCATCGATCGCGGGGACCTCACACGACTGATCGCCCGACGCTTCCCTCTCACACACATCGACGAGGCACACCATCACCTGGAGACAGATCCCACACCCGGCAAACGGGTGATCGACATCGTCACGTGATGCTCCCGTTCCTCGGACTGCGCAACCATCCGCCCACACGCGTCATCGAGGAGCGCGGCGGAATCCTCCAGGCCAGCTTCGAACAGCTCTATCGACGTAGAAGGACATGCGCAACTACCCGATAGCGCTCACCATCCTGGTCGCCTAACTGTTCTTCAACGACGGCATCCAGCCCGCTATCGCCTCGCCGTCGACCTACGGGGTCTGCGGCTTGGTCCCCAACCGCAAATGGATGGTGACCCGGCTGCGGTACGGTGAACAATCGGTTGGTTCCCGAGGTGAGACCTGCACGATCACTCTCCTTGGACCCGGGCACGGATGGAGATGGACGCATGCAGTTGGAACTCGTGGCGATGCGTCATGCTCGGTTCCTCGAGGAGTTCGAGATCGCCAACCGCGGCTTCTTTGCCGAGCGGGTGGGAGACCGCGGGGATGACTACTTTGCCCGCTTCGAGGAGCGGCTGGCCGCGCTCGTCGACGAGAATGACGTCGGGCGATCGCTGCTGTTTGTGATCGTCGACAACTTCGGCCGAATCCTGGGCCGAGTGAACATCACCGACATCGACCAGCCCGATCTGACCGAGCTCGGGTTCCGCGTGGCCGAAGCCGATCAGGGTCGCGGAGTCGCGACCTACGGCGTGAGCGCGGCCCTCGAGGCGGCTCGAGAGTGCGGCGTCGACAAAGTCCTCGCTCGCGTGGCCGAGGACAATCTCGGATCTCGGCGAGTGCTGGCGCGTGTGGGCTTCACCGAGACCGGGCGCGCCGAGTCACCGGTCGGCTCCGATGCCCGGTTCCTCGGTTTCGAGATCACGCTTTAGGCGTGCTCAGGGCTCGGCATCGTGTTGCGGGTTTGGTCCCAACCGCAGGTTTTCGGGCGATTCTGCTGCGGTTCGTGACCAATCGCCCCCTGAGCAGCGATCGGTTGGACTCTCACGCCGAGGCTAGTGCCTCGCGGATCACCTCGGAGCGAGACTTACCCTCAAGCTCCGCCCGCGCATCAAGAGCACTGACCTCGTCAGCCGTGAGACGCAACGCAATGACCTGCGACGGCTTCGCGCCACGACCAGGTCGACCACGGCCCCGCTTCTTCAATGCCGCCACATCGTAGCCAGACTCCGCTTCGGTCGCCCAGGTCGAGGAGGCTTTCGACGAACGGTTCGCGGCCCGATCCGACGAGCTGGCCGAGCTTGCAGCGAACCGCCGCCGCTTGGAAGACGAGTCCGACAAGCTCCTCGCCGCTCACTTCGCCGACGCGATCGACCTCACCACACTGAAACGCCACCAGGACCGCATCCGGGCGGGCCTGGCCGACATCGACCGCCGCATCGAAAACGACCAAGACCAAGGCCCGAGACGCCAGATCGCGAAGGCGCTACGTCTCCTGATCGACTGCCAACGCCTCTACAGGACCACTGATGCCCACGGGAAACGGTTGGCGAACCAGACCTTCACCACCGGGATCGACGTCGACGAAGGCGAAGAAGCAACCCTCCGCTTCGCGGAACCGTTCGCCGCAACGACAGGAGAGACCCATGTCAGGGGTTCGACTACGTCTGAAATTGTGGAGCTAAGGGGATTCGAACCCCTGACCTCTTCCATGCCATGGAAGCGCGCTACCAACTGCGCCATAGCCCCAGGTTGCCCCGACCTCGCGGCCAGGACCACGAGATGATAGCGCCCGCGGAGGCGCCGCCTCAAATCGTGGGCTCGGGGAGGCGTACCAGCGTCCAGCGCAGGAAGAACTGCGTCAGGGGGCCGATCGCGAGGGCGTAGAGCAGCGTACCGATCCAGACCTGCCCGCCCAGCAGCCAACCGATCGACAACACCACGACCTCGATGCCGGTACGCACCAGCCGCAGCGAGCGCCCCGTCCTGCGGTGCAGCCCGGTCATCAGCCCGTCCCGCGGGCCGGGGCCGAACTGCGCGCCGATGTAGAGCCCGCCGGCCAGCCCGTTCAGCACAACCCCGCCGACCGTCAGCGCGATCCGCGGACCAAGATCATCCACCACCGGAATCAGGGCCAGCCCGATGTCGGCGGAGATCCCGACCAGCACGACATTGCAGATCGTCCCCAGGCCGGGCAGTTGGCGCAGCGGTATCCACAACAACAACACGACGACCGAGACCAAGATCGCGATCGTGCCGAAGCTCAGCGGCAGCCACCGGCTCAATCCCTGGGTCAGCACGTCCCAGGGCGCGACGCCGAGCGCCCCGCGTACCTGCATCGCGATCGAGAACCCGTACAGGAACAGCCCCACCAGCAACTGGGGGATCCGGCGCGCCAGACGGCCGGCGCGGAGCTGTTCGATCGGTCCGAGGTTCTGCAGCGTCGTCGTCACCCGAGCAGTCGACCACGAATTGGACTGGTACGCCATAGCCAATTCTGCAAGGGTGGACCCGTGTCCATCGGAGCGAACGTCCTGGCCGGCCTGCTCGGCGGCCCACCCTGGACCCAGCCGCGCTACCGCGACCTCGCCGACCGGATCGCGCGGCTGATCGCGGACGGCCGCATCGCCGCGGGCACGCGCCTGCCGAGCGAGCGGGACCTCGCGGCCGCGACCGACCTCAGCCGCACCACCATCGGCGCCGCCTACACCACCCTCACCGAGCGCGACCTGCTCCGCCCGCGCCGCGGCGCCGGCCACTTCGTCACCGAACGCCCCGCCCCGACGATGAGCCCGCTGCTCCCGGCCGCCGGCCCCGACGCCGACGGCCGGATCGGCCTCACCGCCGCCGCCGACGCCGCGCTCCCCCACGTCGGTGCCGCCTACGCCCGCGCGCTCGACCGCCTGCCCGAGCTGACCGGCGGCAGCGGCTATTTCCCCGACGGGCTGCCGGAGCTGCGCGCCGCGCTCGCCGAGCGGTACGCCGCCCGCGGCCTGCCCACCGACCCGCGCCAGCTCCTGATCACCACCGGCGCCCTCTCCGCGCTCGCCATCGTCGCGCGCACCCTCGCCGGGCCACGGCGCGCCTTGATCACCGAGTCGGTCGGCTTCGGCAACACCCTGCACCTGCTGCACGATGTCGCACGTCGCTCCGGCGGCCGGGTCCGCTCCTTCGACACCTCTCCCGCCGGTTGGAACCTCGACTCCCTCGCCGCCGCCCTCGCCGAGACCCGCCCCGCGGCCGTCTTCGTGATCGCCGACTTCCACAACCCCACCGGCCGGCAGATGGACGACACCACCCGCGCCGGCCTGGCCGCCCGCGCCCGCCGTGCCGGCGTACCCGTCGTCGCCGACGAGACCCTCGCCGAGCTCGCCCTGCCGTGGGCCGCACCGGCACTACCGGTCGCCGCGCACGACCCGTCGGCGATCCTGGTCGGCTCGGCGTCGAAGACCTACTGGGGCGGGCTGCGACTCGGCTGGATCCGCGCCCCGCACGCCATGATCGAACCGCTGCTGCGCGCGCGTACCCTCGCCGACCACGGTGCGGCCGTCGAACAACTCGTCCTCGCCGAACTGCTCGCCGACCCGACGGCGAACCCGGCGGCACGCGAGCGGCTGCACCGACAGGCGGTCACCGCGATGGACCTGGTCCGCGAACACCTGCCGGAGTTCGCGTTCCGGCGGCCCGACGGCGGGCAATCGCTGTGGCTGGAGCTGCCGTCGGCGTCCTCGACGCGGCTCACCCGGCGCGCGGCCGAGCACGGCGTGTTGCTCACCCCGGGCCCGCACTTCTTCTGCAATCCGGGCGGCGAGCGCTGGCTCCGGCTCCCGTTCGCGGCGCCGGAGGACGCATTCGCCGAGGCGGTACGCCGGATCGCGCGCGCCTGGCAGGAGCTCGATCGCCCCGACGCGCCCACCCGGCACGAGGGATTCGGGCCGCTGTCGGCCTGACCACCACGATCGTGTCGTCAGTTATCGCCGCCTGCGGGCTACCGCAGGCGGCGATAACTGACGACACAAATGGGGAGGCTACGTCAGCGGGGCGGTGAGGTTGATCGGCAGGCCGTCCGGGTCGTGTACCGCGAGCAGCGCCAGCCCAACCTCGGTCGCCTCGATCGGCCCGGTGTAGCTGATTCCGGCCTCGTCCAGCGCCTTCGTCGCCCGGTCGAGGTCGGCCTTCGAGCCGACGCCGAACGTCACGTGGTCGAGCCCGGTGATCGCCGGGTCGAACGCTCCGATCCCCGTGGGGTGCAGGCTGAGCAGCGTGCCCTGCGGGGTGCGGTAGACGGTGCCGCGGTCGTAGGTCGCCGCGACCTCGGACCCGATCTTCGCGTCGTAGCGGATCGGCTTCGCCGCCACCTCGGGCCAGCCGAACAGCTTGTCGTAGAAGTCCTTCGCCCGCTCCATGTCGGAGACGATGATGTGTACGTCCGCGAATCCCGGGCTGTCGATGATGGCCATGTGCCACGCTAACCCGCCCGAGCCCGGACCGACAGGGGTCGCCCGGTCAACCGCGCGGGTAGCCCCGGCGTACCGTCCGGTCGAGGATGCCGAGAGTGGCCTTCAGCGAGGACTCCCCGATCACCGGGAAGATGCCCTTCCACTCGGGCGCGGCATCGGACCAGTCGTAGTAGGACACCACCCGCGTGCCCTCCGCAACGGGCTCCAGCCGATAGCCGAAGACGTGCCCGATCGGTGGCTTGATCGTCCCGTGAATGGTCCAGGCGATCTCCGTGTCGGGCTCGTAGCGGGTGAAGACCACCTCGACGTCGTACTTGCCCATCGGCAGGTCGCCCAGCGCCTCGCGGTCCATGTGCACCACGAACGACTCCCCCGCGGCCTCGACCGGCCGCCCGTCGGAGCCCTGCAGCATCCCGGACGCGTCGATCGCCACATGGCCCTCCGGGTCGCGGAGCACCGCGAACACCTCGGCCGCGCCGGCCGGCACCACCCGGGAGACCTCGATACGTTCACTCATGGAGTGATCATCGCATTTCGGTACGCGCGGCCTCGACGGCGGTCAGGCGACCCGGTTGTACGCCGCCATCCGCCAGGCGCCCTCCCCGGAGCGGTCCATGATCAACCACCCGGCATTGTCCATCCCGCGCAGCAGCCGCGCGTCCTTGCCCGACATGCCGAGGAACGCGCACGAGCCGACCCGGGCCGCCAGCCCGTGCGCGGCGACCAGCAGCGTCTGCCCGTCGGCCAGGGCATCGGCATGTTCGGCCAGCGCCGCGGCGAACCGGGTCGCCACCTCGGTCACGGTCTCGCCGGTGGGCGAGCGCCGCACGTCGTCGCCGGCCATCTCCCGGTCCCGGAAGTCCGGCTCCTCCTCGGCGATCTCGGCGAGGGTGCGCCCCTCCCAGGTCCCGACCGCGATCTCGCGGAGTCGGGGATCCGTCGCCACCGGCTGACCGGTCAGCGCTGCCAGGGCGCCCGCCGTCTCCCGCGCCCGCGACAGATCCGAGGAGATGATCACATCGGGCCGAAGCGCCGCGATCGCCGGGGCGGCCGCGGCCACCTGCGCCCGGCCGACCTCGTTCAGCGGGATGTCGGCATGGCCCTGGAAGCGGAGTTGGACATTCCAGTCGGTCTGCCCGTGCCGCCAGACCACGATCCGCGATGCGGTCACGCGTCGTCCTCCGGCGTACCCGACCGGTCGTGCGTGGGCAGCTCCAGATCGAGCTGGGGGCAGTCGCGCCACAGCCGTTCCAGCGCATAGAACGCCCGCTCCTCGGCGTGCTGCACGTGCACCACCAACACCCCGTAGTCGAGCAGCACCCAACGGTTCTGCCGGTCGCCCTCGCGCCGGATCGGCTTCGCGCCGAGCTTCAGCAGTGCCTCCTCGACCGCGTCGACGATCGCGCCGACCTGGCGTTCGCTGGCCGCGCTCGCCACCAAGAAGATGTCGGTGATCGCAAGCTGCTCGGAGACGTCGAAGCCGACGATCTCGATGCCCTGCTTGTCATCGGCGGCCCGTGCCGCCGCGCGCGCCCATGCCAGGGCCTCCGGGTCCGCGCTCATCCGGCTCCTTCTCCGTCGTGATCATGCTCGGACTTCTGATCATTCCCGGGGGCGTACAGGCCCCGCTTGGAGATGTATTGCACGATGCCGTCAGGCACCAGATACCAGACCGGCTCGCCGGAGCGGGTACGCTCCCGGATCGCCGTCGAGGAGATCGCCATCGCCGGCACCTCCATCAACGTGATCTTGTCCTTCGGCAGATGCGCGACCGCCGGCGAGTTCAGCTCGACACCGGGCCGCGACACCCCGACGAAATGGGCAAGATCAAAAAGCTGGTCCGCCCCGCGCCAGGTGAGGATCTTGGCCAGCGCGTCCGCGCCGGTGATGAAGAACAGGTCGACGTCGCCGCGCTGCTCGCACAGGTCCTTCAACGTGTCGACCGTGTAGGTGTCCCCCGGCCGCTCGATGTCGACCCGGCTCACGGTGAACCGCGGATTGGACGCCGTCGCGATCACCGTCATCAGGTAGCGGTCCTCGCCCGGGGAGACCTCGCGGTCCTTCTTCTGCCACGGTACGCCGGTGGGCACGAAGACCACCTCGTCCAACCCGAACCGGCTGCCCACCTCGCTCGCCGCGACCAGGTGGCCGTGATGGATCGGGTCGAAGGTGCCACCCATCACCCCGAGTCGGTAGCGTCGCCCGGCCTCCTCGCCGTGCGCCAGCCCTGTCGCCTCCGTCATGCACGCACCATCGGTCAGCTGTGCGGGCGGCCCTTGCCGACGCCGCGGACGAGCTGCAGCAGGCCGATCAGCAGCAGGAACGCCACGATGCCGAAGACATAGGCGGGCATGGGCAGGTGATTGACGACCTCGGCCTCGAGCGGGATCAGCATGGCGACACCCTAGCCGCGAACGGCCTCACGGGCGTACCTGACCCCGGCCCGTGACGAGATACTTCGTCGTGGTCATCTCCGGCAGCCCCATCGGCCCGCGGGCGTGCAATTTCTGGGTGGAGATGCCGATCTCGGCGCCGAAGCCGAACTCGCCGCCGTCGACGAACCGGCTGGAGGCGTTGACCAGTACCGCGGCGGCGTCCACCTCCGCGCTGAACCGCTCCGCGACGCCCAGCGACTCGGTGACCACGGTCTCGGAGTGGCCCGTCGAGTAGCGCCGGATGTGGGCCAACGCCGCGTCGAGATCGTCGACCACGGCGGCGCTGAGATCGAGCGACAGCGCCTCGGCGGTGAAGTCGTCCTCGGTCGCGGGCCGGACGCCGTCCGGGTCGTGGCCCGCGATCCGCGCGTCGCCGTGCACCGTCACGCCGTGCTCGGCCAGCGCCGCCAGCGCCTTCGGCACGAACGAGTCGGCGATCGCCGCATGCACCAGCAGGGTTTCCAGCGAGTTGCACACCGACGGCCGCTGCGTCTTGGCGTTGATCATGATGTCGAGCGCCATCTGCTGGTCGGCGTGCTCGTCGACGTAGAGATGGGTGTTGCCGGTGCCGGTTTCGATCACCGGCACCTGCGATCCGGTGACGACCGCCTCGATCAGGCCCGCGCCGCCGCGCGGGATCAGCACGTCCACCAGCCCGCGGGCGCGCATCAACTCGCCGGTCACCTCCCGCGGCCCGGTGATCAACTGCACCGCGTCGGCGGGCAGCGGCGTGGACGCCAGACCGGTACGCAGGGCCGCCGCGACCGCGACGTTGGAGGCCTGTGCCGACGACGACCCGCGCAGCAGCGCCGCGTTGCCCGACTTCAGGCAGATCCCGGCCGCGTCGGCGGTCACGTTCGGCCGCGCCTCGTAGATCATCCCGACCACACCGAACGGCACCCGGACCTGCCGATAGGCGACGCGGTTCGGCGCCGTCCACCCGCGCACCACCTCGCCGACCGGGTCCGGCAGCGCGACCAGGTCGCGCAGCCCGGTCGCCATCGCCGCGATCCGCTCGGCGTTCAGCCGTAGCCGGTCGACGATCGCTGCGTCCACGCCGGCCTCCCGCGCGGCGTCCACGTCGCGCTCGTTGGCGCGCAGAATGGGTTCGCACTCGGACTCCAGCGCGGCGGCCATCGCCGCGAGCGCCACGTCCTTCTCGCTGCTGGACGCGACCGCCAGCGCCCGCGCCGCCTCCCGCGCCCGGTTCGCCGCCTCGATGACCTCGCTCACCCGCACAGGATACGGGCGATCGGCCCGGTCAGCCCCGGCGTCCGCGCAGCCGGTCGAGCTGGCGGCGCTCCCGCTTGGTGGGCCGGCCGCTGCCGGGATCGCGCTGCGGCACGGTGCCACGCTCCACCCGCGGCGGTGGCGGCGGGGTCCGATCCAGGTACGCCTCGGCAGCCACCGGCGCACCGACGCGTTTGACCAGCAGTTGGCGTACCACGACGATTCGTTCGGCCCCGGGCAGGCGCAGGCGTACCTCGTCGCCGATGCGGACCGGCTGGGCCGGCTTGGCGCGTTCGCCGCGCACCCACACATGCCCCGCGCGGCAGGCCGCGGTCGCGGCCGAGCGCGTCCTGGCCAGGCGCACCGCCCACAGCCAACTGTCCACGCGTACCTGCTCGGGCATGCCGGTCAGTCCACCACGGCTCACGCCTCGGGCACGATCCCGGCCCGTTCGGGATCGACGACCTGCGATCCGGCGGCCGTGATCCTCCCGTCGTTGATCTCGCGGGCGTAGTGGCAGGCGACCCGGTGCCCGGGCAACACCTCCACCAGTTGTGGGTCCTCGGTGTCGCACCGCTCGGGCTGCCGGAACGGGCACCGGGTGTGGAAGCGACAACCGCTGGGCGGATTCGCCGGGCTGGGCAGGTCGCCCGCGAGCAGGATCCGCTCCCGCGCGTCCTCCACGTCGGGGTCCGGGACGGGGATCGCCGACAGCAGCGAGATCGTGTACGGGTGCATCGGCATCGCATACAGCTCGTCGCTGTCGGCCTCCTCGACGATCCGGCCGAGATACATCACGCCGATCCGGTCGGCGATGTGGCGTACCACGGCAAGATCATGGGCGATCACGATGTAGGTCAGCCCGAGATCGTCCTGCAGGTCCTCCAGCAGGTTGATCACCTGCGCCTGCACCGACACGTCCAGCGCCGAGACCGGCTCGTCGGCGATCACCAGCTCCGGATTGAGCACCATCGCCCGCGCGATGCCGATCCGCTGCCGCTGGCCGCCGGAGAACTCGTGCGGATACTTGGCCAGGCTGGACTGCGGCAGGCCGACGCGTTCGATCATGTCGCGCACCTTCGCCAGGTGGGTTCGGCCCGAGTCCGCACCGAAGGTGTCCCGGTCGCGCTCGCTCAGTCCGTGCACGCGCAGCGGCTCCATCATCAGGCTCTGCACGCTCATCCGGGGATCGAGGCTGGACAGCGGGTCCTGGAAGACCATCTGCATCCGGCGCCGCTCGCGCCGCAGCGCCTCCCCGCGCAGCGCGGCGAGGTCGGTGCCGCCGAGCTCGACGGTGCCGGCCGTCGGCTTCTCCAGCCGCAGCAGCGCCCGCCCCAGGGTGGACTTGCCGCAGCCCGACTCGCCGACCAGCCCGAAGCTCTCGCCCCGGCGTACCGCCAGGTCGACGCCGTCCACGGCGCGAACATGCCCCACGGTGCGGTCGATCACCAGCCCGCGCCGGATCGGGAAGTGCACCTGCACCCCGCGCGCGTCGAGCAGCACGTCGGTCGCGTGATCGGTCTCTGGGTTGGGCATCGTGTCGGTCACTGGGTCGCCTCCGATTCGGCAGGATGGACGCAGCGCCAGCGATGCTCGGCCTCGCCCGACAGCTCCAGTTCGGGTCGTACGCAGGCGTCGGTGGCATGCCGGCAGCGCGGTGCGAACGCGCACGCGGCGTCCCAGCCGATGGTGTCGCGCGGGGTGCCGGGAATCGGCACCAGCCGCTCGCTGCGCACGGCGTCCAGCCGCGGGATGGAGCTGAGCAGTCCGGCGGTGTAGCGGTGCCGGGGGTGGGCGAAGAGTTCGCGGCGCGGTGCGGTTTCCACGATCCGCCCGGCATACATCACGTTCACCCGGTCACACAGCCCGGCGACGACGCCGAGGTCGTGGGTGATCATGATCATCGACGCGCCGGAGCCGCGTACCAGCTCGGCCAGCAGTTCCAGGATCTGGGCCTGGATGGTCACGTCGAGCGCGGTCGTCGGCTCGTCGCAGATCAACAGTCGCGGTTTACAGGCCAGCGCCGTGGCGATCAGCGCGCGCTGCCGCATGCCGCCGGAGAGCTGGTGCGGGTACTCGCCGAAGCGCCGCTCCGGGTCGGGAATCCCGCACCGGCGGAGCAGGTCGATCGATTCCTCGCGGGCCGCACGCTTGCTGATCTTCTCGTGCGCGAGCAGCACCTCGGCGACCTGCGCGCCGACGGTCATCACCGGGTTCAGCGAGCTCATCGGGTCCTGGAAGACCATCGCCAGGTCGTTGCCGCGCAGCCTGGCCAGCCGGTCGGGCGACAGCTGCAGCAGGTTCTGTCCGCGGTAGTCGGCGGCACCGGTGACCTGTACGCCGCGGCGCGGCAGCAGGCCCATGATCGCCATCGAGGTGACCGACTTGCCGGAGCCGGACTCGCCGACGATGCCGACCACCTCCCCGGCCCCGACCTCGAAGTCGACGCCGTCGACCGCGCGTACCGGCGGCTGACCGCGGCGGACGAAGTGCACGCGCAGATCGCGCACCGCCAGCACCGGCTCGCTCGCCGGCTCGGGTGTGCGTGCCTCAGCCATGGTCACCTCCGCGCCCCCTCATCGTCGAGCCCTCATCGTCGGGACCCCTCATCGTCGGGATCCCTCATCGTCGGGACTTCGGGTCGAGCGCCTCGCGCAGGGCCTCGCCGAGCAGCGTGAAGCCGAGCGCGGTGATCGCGATACAGGCACCGGGCAGCAGTGTCAGGTGCGGCGCCGACTCCAGGCGGGTCTGCGCGCGGACCAGCATCCGGCCCCACTCGGCGACGGTCGGATTCGGGTCGCCCAGACCCAGATAGGACAGCGCCGCCACCTCGATGATCGCGGTGGCCAGCACCAGCGTGGCCTGGACGATCACCGGGCCGAGCGAGTTCGGCAGCACATGGTTCATCACGATGGTGCGCTGGCGCAGGCCGATCGAGGTGGAGGCGAGCACATAGTCCTGCCGACGCTGGGACAACATCGACCCGCGCAGCAGCCGGGCGAAGATCGGCACCTGGGCGACCGCGATCGCGATCATCAACGCATAGGGGTTGCGACCGAGCACCGCGGCGACGCTGACGGCGAGCAGCAACGCGGGGATCGACAACAAGATGTCCACGACCCGCATCACGGCGGTGTCGACCCAGCCGCCGAACGCGCCCGCGATCCCGCCGAGCAGCGCACCGCCGAGCAGACCGAGCGTGGTGGACACCACCCCGATCACCAGCGACTGGCGCGCCCCGTAGATCAACTGGGTGAGCAGGTCGGAACCGAACGAGTCCAGCCCGAGGGGGTGCTCGGCGCTGAACGGCGGAACGCTCGACGGCGTCACCTGGCTCGCCCAGCGCGGGTCCGAGGGCGCGTACGGCGCGAGCAACGGAGCGAACAGCGCCACCACCAAGAAGGCGGCAACGATGATCGCGCCGACGATGGCCGACGGGTTGCGCACCAACCGGCGCAGGGCCCCGACCCACAGGCTGGTCCCGGTCTCCTCGGCGCGCGCGGTCCGCCCCATCGCCTCGACCAGGGCCGGCGGGCGGTGATCGGTGAGCTCGTCGGCGGCCTCCCCGCCGATCTTCGTCCGCTCGCTCATGCGACCCGCATCCTCGGATCGATGACGCCGTAGAGGATGTCGACGACGAGGTTGACCACCGCGTAGGTCAGCGCGATGAACAAGATGAAGCCCTGCAGCACGGCGAAGTCGAGGGAGGAGATCGCCTCGAACAGGTAGGAGCCGATCCCGTTGAACGCGAAGACGGACTCGGTGAGCACGGCGCCGGCCAGCAGCGCTCCCGCCTGCAGGCCGATCGTGGTGACCACCGGCAGCAACGCATTGCGCAGTACGTGCCGGGTCGTGATCCACCGCCGCGGCAGGCCCTTGGCGTTCGCGGTCCGCACGTAGTCCTCGTTCAACACCTCCAGCACCGAGGCGCGCGTCATCCGGACCACGATCGCGAGCGGGATGCTGCCCAGCGCGATCGCCGGCAGGATCAGGTGCACGATCGCGTCCAGCGCCGCGTCCCACTCGCGGGTCAGCAGCCCGTCCAACACATAGAAGTTGGTGATGTGGGTGGCGTCGATCCGCGGGTCCTGTCGGCCCGATGTCGGCAGCACGGCGAGGAACTCCAGCCCGGGCAGGCCGACTGCGAAGATCACCTTGAGCACATAGGCCAGCACGAACACCGGGATCACCACCCCGGCCAGCGAGGAGCCGACCGCGAGCAGGTCGAGGAACCCACCGGCCCGCCGCGCGGCGAAGTAGCCGAGCGGGATGCCGATCGCGATCGCGAAGATCAACGCCGCCACCGCGAGCTCGATCGTCGCCGGGAACCGTTCCAGGAAGGTCGGCAGAACCGCCTCGCCGGTGCGCGGCGAGCTGCCGAAGTCGCCGGTGATCAACCGCCCGATGTAGGTGAGGTACTGCTCGACCAGCGGCTTGTCGAAGCCGTACTGCTCGTTCAGCCGGGCGATCCCCTCCGGGGTCGCGCGCTCGCCGAGCAGCGCGCGCGCCGGATCACCCGGCAGCGCGCGCAGCCAGGCGAACAACAGCAGCGACAATCCGA
Source organism: Naumannella cuiyingiana (assembly GCF_013408305.1). NCBI lineage: Bacteria > Bacillati > Actinomycetota > Actinomycetes > Propionibacteriales > Propionibacteriaceae > Naumannella > Naumannella cuiyingiana. The sequence continues at coordinate 677,632 of NZ_JACBZS010000001.1, forward strand.
ACAGCACCGGGATCATCAACAGCAGCCGCCGGACCACGAATCTCAGCATGGTGCCGCCTCCGGGCGAAGGATCAGCGGGTCACCGTGACGTTGTTCCAGACCTCGTCCTGGACCGGGCTGGGCTCATAGCCCTGGACGCCCTTGCCGAAGGCGAGCGACGGGGCCGGGTGCGCGATCGGCACGCCGGGAGCGAACTTCGCGATGTCCTCGTTGATCTTGGCGTACGCCGTTGCCTGCTGCTCCTTGTCGGGCAGCTCGCGGGCCGCGCCCAGCTCGTCGAACAGGGCCTTGTTCTCGAAGCCCCACTCGTTGGACTTGCCACCGAAGAAGACCCCGACGAAGTTGTCCGCGTCGTTGTAGTCGCCGGTCCAGCCGAGCAGGTGGATGTCGCGCTTGTCGGTGCCACCATCGCCCTGCACCATGTCGAGGTAGTCGGGGGTCCACTTCGCGTTCAGCGGCTCGACCTTGATCCCCACCGCCTCGAGCTGGGACTTCAGCGCCACGAAGGTGTCCTCCGGCGTCGGCATGTAGGGCCGCGAGACACTGGTCGGGTACGCGAACCGCAGGGTCAGATCGCTCTGCCCCGCCTCGGCCAGCAACTGCTTGGCCTTCTCCGGGTCGTAGTCATAGCTCGTGACATCGGGGTTGTAGCCGTTCACCATGTCCGGCATGAACTCCTTGGCCGCCACCGAACCCGGCGGCAGCGTCTGGCTGATCACGGCCTCCTTGTCGATCGCGTAGTTGATCGCCTGGCGTACCCGCACGTCCTGCAGGGCCTTGTTCTTCTGGTTGAAGCCCAGGTAGAGGATGTTGAACGCGGGACGGTTCTTGATCTGCAGCCCCTCGGCCTGCATCGGCTCGACATCGCCCGGCGCGACCAGGTCGTAGCCGTCGATGTTGCCGGCCTGCAGCTCCTGCTTGCGGGCATTGCCGTCGGGGATCGTCCTCACGATCGCCTTGGCGATCTTCGGCTTCTCGCCCCAGTAGTCGGGATTGGCCGCCAGCGTCACCTGCTGGCCGCGGTCCCAGGACTCGAACTTGAACGGGCCGGTGCCGGTCGGGTGCTCGGTGGCGTAGGCGGAGAATCGCGGATCATCCGCCGTGCCGGTGGTGTTGTTGGCGTCCCACTGCTGCATCGCGGCGGGGCTCTGCATGGAGAACGACGGCAGGGTCATCGCGTCGACGAAGGCGGCGAACGGCTTCTTCAGCGTGATCGTCGCCTTGGTCGGGGACTCGGCGGTGCAGGACTCATAGATCCCGGTGGCGGACTTGTCCGCGCCCTCGGGGTTCTTGAAGCCCTTGAACAGCTTCCCGTAGTAGTAGGTGATGTTCTCGTTCTGGTTCAGGCCGGTCCAGTTGTACCAACGCTCGAAGTTCGCGCAGACGGCCTCGGCGTTGAAGTCCGTGCCGTCGTGGAACTTGACGCCCTCGCGCAGGGTGAAGCTGTGCGTCTTGCCGTCGGAGCTGGAGGTCCACTCCGTCGCGAGCAGCGGCGCCAGCTCGGTGGAGCCCGGCTGCAGCGAGACCAGGCCCTCGAACATCTGCCGCGCAACCCGGAAGGTCTCGCCGTCGCTCGCCATCGCCGGGTCGAGCATCACCGGATCAGAGGAGGCGGCAAAGACGAAGGTGTCGGCCGCGCCGCCGCTCTGACCGCCGGGGTCGCGCTCGCTCTGCGCACACGCCGCCAGCCCCGCCGTGACGAGCAGGGCACCGAACGCGGCCAGGCCGCGCTTCTTCCATCCGTTGCGCACGAGAAACCTCCGCAATCGAGTCCAGGTCCGCGTCAACCTAACCCAGAAGGCGTCGGCCCCTCAGCCGTTCGCGATAACGGTTGGGTTGCAACCGCCTGAGTGAGCCGCAGGAGCTCTCGGATCAGCCGGTCGGGCGCGCTGACCATGATGTCATGATCGCCGGGCAGGGTACGCACGCTGGCGTGTGACGGCAGCCGGGACACGAAGGTGCGCATCCGTCCCGCGGTGGTGCTCCGATCCGACCGCGGCCACAGGTAGTCGATCGGCATCGCGAGCCGCCGGAAACCGGCGACCGCGGCCCGTTCGGTCAGGGGCCGCAGCGGCTGCGGGGTGATCTGGCCGAGCACCCAGTCCAACCGGGGATCGTCCTTGGCCAAGGTGTTCAACCACAGCTCGCGTACCGTCTGCTCGGCGACGTCATAGGCGAGCCCGCCGCGCTCACGGGCGCGGGCCAGGTAGTCCGCACGTCGCCGCGGCGGCAATGTGTCCAGCGCCGTCATCCCCGGCTCCAGCACCTGGCCGCTGAGGAACACCAGGCGGCGGATCCGGTCGGGGGCGTCCAGCGCCACCCGGGCGATGACCTGCCCGGCCATGCTGTGCCCGACGAGCACTGCCGGCCGGTCGATGCCGGCGACGAGCGCGGTGATCTCGTCGGCGTACGCGCGCATCGAGGCCCGCTCGGTCTCGCCCACCCGGGCGCCGTGACCGGGCAGATCCGGCGCGATCGCGGGTACGCCGGCGCGGGCCAACCCCTCGCGCACGAACTGCCAGCACCAGCCGCCGTGCGCCGCACCGTGCACGAGGACCACCACGGGCACTCGTGGATTCATGCCAGGTAGCCGAAGATCTTGTTGAAGAGTGCCTGGTCGGCCTCCCGGTTCGCGGCCAGGTCGGCGGGCAGCGGGCGATAGGGGATCCCGCTGGCGATCGACGGCAGATCGATCCCCAGTACCCGCGGCGGCGCCGACGCGGCGATTGCCGGATACTCACCGATCTGTCCGAACACGTCGCCGGCGCGGCGGCTGAGGTTCCAATTGCAGAACACCTTCGCGGCGGCCGGGTTGACAGGCGACGCACTCACCCCGAGGAAGTAGTCGTAGAGGGCAAAGCCCTCGGGTGCGACGACGAAACGGACCGGCGCATTGCTGGCCGCCGCCACGTTCACCGAGCTGATCACAGCCGTTGCCGCGTGCAGCTCACCGCGGGCCAGGCTTTCCTGCATCGCGCCGGAGGAGTCGAAGATCCGCGGCTGCTGCGCGGCGAGGGCGCGCAGGTAGTCCTCGCCGAGCACGTCGAGCTGAAAGCGCAGCAACGACAGCGAGCTGCCACCGGCACCGGCCTGGGTGATCCCGAGCTTGCCGCGCCAGCGCGGGTGCAGCAGATCCTGCCACCCGCGGGGCTCCTGTCCGGGGGGCACGAGAGCCGTGTTGTAGGCAAAGGTGAATGCCGGATCGAAGGTCCGGTAGTAGCGGCCGTCGTCGAAGACGACATCGGCACCGAGGTCGTCGATGCCCGGGACCCGGTGGCGCCCGAACGCGCCGGCGGCGGCCATCTTGGCCACGCCCGCGGGGTCGGAGGTCCGAATGAGGTCGGCGCGCAGCTTCCCGGCGCCCTGTTCGCTCAGCACCCGCTCCAGGAGCCGGTTCGGCACCAACCGGACCAGGGAGACCGCCAGCCCGGTGTCGGCGGTGAAGGCCTTGATCACTTCCTTCTCGCTGTTCTCGACATACCCGCTGTAGAGGATCAGCCCGCCCTCGTCCTGGGCGGCCCGCCACAGCGCCTGATCGGCGATCTGCTCGCCGTCGATGATCAACGCCGCCGCATCGTCGATCACCGGGGCCCCGGTGACGAGTTGCGTCTGCGGCGGCGGGGCGCAGGCCGCGGCGCCGAGGCCGAGTGCGGCCGCGAGTCCGGCCGATCCGGTCAGCAGGGTACGTCGGTGCATCACGATCTCCCTTGATCAGAACTGGGTCCCGACGCGGTACGCGCGCCGGCGAAGCGGAGCAGGCCGACCATGATCACGACGGCCAGGCAGTAGAGCAGGCTGGTGGATGCGGCGGCGCGCAATGCGCCGTTGTCGTACTCGTCGAACACCGCGATCGAGAGCAACCGGGTGTCGGAGGTGAACAGGAACAGGGCTGCGGAGAGCTCGCGCATCGCCAGCATCAGCAACAACAACGCGGTGGACAACAGCCCGGTCCGCAGCAGCGGCACGGTCACCCAACCGATGGCCCGCAGCCGCCGGGCGCCCGACAGCACGGCGCTGTCCTCGAGATCGGCATCGACCTGCTGGATCGCCGCGGTGGCCCCGCGATAGCCCTGCGGCAGGTAGATCGACAAGAACGCGATCACCAGCACGACCAGGGTGCCGTAGACGGGCACGGGGGCGACCAACCAGGTCCACAGCAGGCCAAGGCCCATCACGATCGCGGGCACCGCGAGCGGGGCCATCGCCAGTTGTTCCAGCACGCGCCGGCCGGGCAGCTCGGTGCGATAGACCGAGTAGCCGAGCCAGAACGCGAAGGCGGTGCCGATCGCCGCCACCAGGACGCCGACGGCGACGCTGTTGCCGAGCGAGCGCAGGAACTGCGGGTCGGTGATCGTCTGGCCGAGCGACCAGAACGACAGCGCGCCCGGCCGGGCGAGCTGGGACAGCTCGGCGACATAGGGCGAGGACTGCAGCGAGGCGAGCAGCAGCGCGAGCAGCGGCAGGATCAGCGCCAAGACGAGGTACGCGATCGCGAAGCCGAGCCCGGCAAAGCGCCAGCGCCCGATCGCGAAGCGCCGCGGCTTCACGCCCTTGCCGGACACGGTGGTGAAGCGGCGCCGCATCACGATCCGCTGCTGCACGGCGGTGACGATGATCAACACCGCGGTCAGGGCAACGGCCACCGCGGCGGCCTCCGTGCCGCGCGCGGGGGCGGCGTTCATCAGCCGGTAGATGAAGGCCGGCAGGGTCTCGATCTGGCCCGGCGTACCGATCATCTGCGCGACCGGAAAGTTCTCCATGGTCAGGGTGAAGACCAGCACGGCGGAGCCGAGGATGGCCGGCAGCACCAGCGGGAAGGTGACATGGCGCAGGGTTGCCCGCGGCGAGCCGCCGTGCACCCCGGCCGCGTCCTCCAGGTCGGGGTTCATCAGACTCATCGCCCCGTGGATCAGCAAGAAGGCATACGGCGCGTAGTAGACGGCGAGGACGAAGATCAGCCCGCCGTAGGAATAGATGTCGACCAGGTTCGGCAGGCCGATCGCGCGGGCCGCGACATTCAGGTAGCCCATCGCGGGCCCGGCCAACAGCGACCAGGCCAGCGCGCCGACCAGCGAGGGCAGGAACATCGGCGAGATCCCGGCGAAATAGATCAGGCCGCGGGCGGGCGCGTCGCTGCGGGCGGCAAGGAAGGCCAGCACCCCGCCGATGATCATGGCGAGCACCGAGGCGCAGGCCGCGACGAACACCGAGTTAGCCAGCGCGCCGAGGGCGGCCGGGGTGGCCAGGATCGCGAAGTTGTCGACCGACAGGCCGCCGAACAGCGCGCCCGGGCGCGGGGTCTCGGCGCTGATCGCCGCGAGCCCGATGAGCCCCATCGGGATCACCACGAGCACGACCAGCAGCGCGAACTGGGCCCCGACGGGCAGCATCCGCAGGGATCGGGTGAGGGTGCTCATCAGGCCGGCACCTCCTGCGGCAGGATCCGCACGGCGGCGGGATCGGCGCTGACCCAGACCCGATCGTCGGTACGGAAGGCCGGACCGCCGGCCGGCGCGGCCACCTCGACCGCCGGCCCGTCGTCCAGGCCGACCCGGTAGACGGTGTGGTTGCCCTGGAAGGTGACCACCTCGACGCCGCCCGCCCAGGCATTGCCGTGTCCGTTCGACTCGCCGGCCAGGCTCAGGTCCTCCGGACGGATACAGGCGCGCAGGGCCTGATCGCCGTCGACGCGCTCCGCCGCCGTCACCGTCAGCGGCGAGTTGTCGATCCGGTAGCCGCCGCCTGCGTCCCCGCGTACCGGAAGAATGTTGCTGACCCCGAGGAAGTCCGCGATCGACGCGCTCGCCGGCCGCGACCAGATCTGTTCCGGCGTACCGGCCTGGACGATCCGGCCGCCCTGCATCAACGCGATCCGGTCGGCCAGCGCCATCGCCTCGGCCTGGTCGTGGGTGACATAGACGCAGGTCAGACCGAGCTGTTGCTGGATGCCGCGCAGCTCGATCCGCAGCCGCTCGCGCAGCCGGGCGTCCAGGTTGGACAGCGGCTCGTCGAGCAGCAGCACGCTCGGCCGCATCACCAGGCTGCGCGCGAGGGCCACCCGCTGCATCTGCCCGCCGGACAACAGGCTGGCACCGCGATCGGCGTGCTCGCCGAGCCCGACCAGCTCCAGCACCTCGTGCACCCGCTGCCGGGTCTCCGTGCGCGACAGCTTCTGCATCCGCAGCGGGAAGGCCACGTTCTCGAAGATGGTGCGATGCGGCCACACCGCATAGGACTGGAAGACCATCCCGACATTGCGCCGGTGCGACGGCACCTCGATGCCGCGCTCGGCGTCCAGCACCACGCGGTCACCGATGGTGATCCGCCCGGCCACCGGCGTCTCCAGCCCGGCGATGCTGCGCATGGTCGTCGTCTTGCCGCAGCCCGACTTGCCGAGCAGCACCAGCGACTCCCCCGGCTCGATGGTCAGGTCGAGCCGGTCGACGGCCGTTGCCGCACCGTACTTGATCACCAACTGCTCAAGGGATACCCGCATGGTGTCCTCGCCTCCAACTTCGTTGTTGTCCTGCTGACAGTGATTGTCCGGGTGGGCGCTCAGGCCGCCGCCGGTAGGTAGATCACGGCATCGGCGATCAGCCGCGCCGCTCGTTCCAGTTCGACCTCGGCCACGGCGCCGTCCGCGGTCAGGCTGCTGCGTACCGCCACCTCCCCCGACGGCGTCGCCAACCGGAGCCGGGCCGGCCCCTCCGGCGCGGCCGCGCCGGCCAGCACCGACCCCGGGGTCCGGGTCGCCGTGGCCAGCGCGACCGCGCTGGTCAGGCCGATCGCCGGGTGGAACTCCTGCATCGAGACCATCCGGACGCCGATCCGATCACCACGCGGTTCGCCCACGATGCCGACCTTCGGTACCGCCTGCGGAGCGGGCTCCCCGGGCCGGGCCAGGCCCATCCGAATCGCGGCCTGCGCGCGTACCGCGATCAGCTCCGGCAGCCACGGCGCCAGCTCGGCGGGGTCCTCGTCGCCGGTCAGCCCGAGGTCGCCGGCCCGCAGCAGTGCGACCGGCGCGCCGGCGTCGAGCAGGCTCAGCCGCGCGCGCCGCCCGGCGATCGTGATCGGCTCCGCGGGCCGACCCGTCGGCAGCAGCGCGCCGGTGCTGCCGCCGCCCGGGGCCAGGAAGATCAGCCGCACACCGACCCCGGCGGCGTCAGTGCCCGGCACCAGCGCGTTCGGGTGGTCGCTGATCCGGCCGCCCGGGGTGCTCACGACGGCGTCCAGCCGGGACCCGGTGTTCACATTGCGCAGCCGGACGCGGGTCTCGCGCGGGTCGGCCGGGACGAGGCCCTTGGCGACGGCGTAGAGCGCGATTGCGGTCGCGCAGTTGCCGCAGTTGCTGCCCCACTCGACTCTCCCCTCGCCGATCCCGACCTGTGCGAAGAGGTAGTCGATGTCGACATCGGGGGCGCGAGACGGTCCGACGACCGCGGCTTTGGAGGTGGTCGAGGTGGCGCCGCCGACGCCGTCGATCTGGCGCCGGTCCGCCGCGTTGTAGGCGGCCACGAGCATGGCCTCGAGATCGGTACGCGTACCGGGCACGTCGCGCTCGGTGAACAGCCAGCACTTGCTGGTGCCACCGCGGACCAGCGTCCCGCGTACTTGCATCCTCGTCCTCCTCGCACCGTCCGGCCACCGCAGCCGGTTCCGCGTCCCAGCCTGACTTCGCAGAGGTTGAAGCACAATCGCGAGTTCGTTGACTAGCATGTACTCATGCTTAAGTCGTGGGTACGCCGATGAGCGTGGATGTCCGTCGCCTGCTGCTGCTCGCCGATGTCGCCGAACACGGCTCGCTGACCGGCGCGGCCGCGGCGCTGGGCTACACCACCTCGGCGATCTCGCAACAACTCCGGCGGCTGGAGTCCGAGGCCGGCCAGCCGTTGCTGGAACGGCTGCCGCGCGGCATCCGGCTGACCGAGGCCGGGGCCGCGCTGGCCACGCGCGCGGGCGCGATCCGGCGGCAGTTGCGGGCCGCCGAGTCCGATCTGGCCGAGCACTCCGGGCTGCGCGCGGGCAGCCTGCGGATCGGCTCGTTCCCGACCGCCAGCGCGTCGCTGCTCCCGCTCGTGGTGACCCGCTTCCACCAGCGCTGGCCCGACATCGACCTGACCGTGCACAGCGCGCTGCTCGCGCCGCTGATCGATCTGCTGCACAGCGGGGAGGTCGAGCTCGCGCTGTTGTGGGACTACCCGTGGAACCGGCTGCGCGATCCGGGCCTGACCTCGGTCCACCTGCTCGACGACCCGCCGGTGCTGGTCGTCCCGGCGGCCAGCGACCTGCCCCGGGAGCGGCCGGTGACGATGGCCGACCTGGCGGATCGGCGCTGGGTCGTGCGGTCGGAGACCCACCCCGCGAGCGACCTGCTGCTGCGCAGTTGCGTGCGGGCGGGCTATGAGCCGCGGATCACCTACCGCGCCCAGGACTACCAGGAGATCCAGGCGATGGTGGCCGCGGGGCTGGGCATCGCCCTGGCGCCGCGGCTCGGGCTGACCAACCTGCGCGACGACGTCCGCCTGGTCAGCATCGCCGCCGACGACGACGTGCCGCACCGCCGGATCCTGCTCAGCCGGGTCCGCGACCGCCCCGCCCGGCCGGCGGCGGCCGCCATCGAGCGGGCCTTCGCCGAGGTGGCCGATTCACTCAGCGTGTCCCGGCTCGGTCGCCACCAGCTCGGCTCCGTCCGCGACGGCGCCGACCCGCGGCACGCCCCGCCCGAGCCGGAGGACCCCGACGACCCGGGCGGCGAAGCGTTCAGGAACGCTTAACCCAGGACCACCAGCGCGTCACGGTGCACAACGGTCCGCTCGTACTCGGGACCGAACTCGGCGCCCAGCTCGCGGGTGGAGCGCCCGATCAGCGACGGCAGCTCCGAGGCGTCGAAGCCGGCCAGACCGCGGGCAACCACCTGCCCCGACGGGCCGCGCAGGTTGACCGGATCGCCGGCGCTGAAGGCCCCCTCGACCCGGGTCACCCCGGCGGGCAACAGCGAGGCCTTGCGTTCGACCACGGCCCGCACGGCCCCGGCGTCGAGCCACAGATCGCCGCTGGTGCTGGAGGCATGGGCCAGCCAGAGCAATCGGGCGGGGCGGCGCTTGCCGGTCGGATGGAAGATCGTGCCGACCGGCTCCCCGGCCAGCGCGCGCCGGCAGTTCGCGGCCACCGTCAGCACCACCGGGATGCCGGCCGAAGTGGCGATCGCCGCGGCGTCGACCTTGGTGATCATGCCGCCGGTGCCGACAGCCGACCCGGTCGCCGAGATGTTGATCTTGTCGATATCGGTACGCGAGTGCACCTGCGGCACCGGGACGGCGCCCGGCGTCCCCGGCTTGTCCGTCCACAACCCGTCGACATCGCTGAGCAGGACCAGCGCGTCGGCATGGACCAGATGGGCGACGAGCGCGGCCAGCCGGTCGTTGTCGCCGAACCGGATCTCGCTGGTCGCGACCGTGTCGTTCTCGTTCACGACGGGCAGGACACCGAGCTCCAGCAGCTTGGCGAAGGTCCGGTGCGCATTGCGATAGTGGCTGCGCCGGGTGACATCGTCCACGGTCAGCAGCACCTGGCCCGTGGTGATCTCGTGCGCGGCGAACCGGCTGGCGTACTGCTCCACCAGCAGGCCCTGCCCCACGGCGGCCGCGGCCTGCTGCAGCGGCAGATCCCGCGGCCGGCGGGTCAGGCCGAGCGGGACCAGCCCCGCGGCGATCGCCCCCGAGGACACCAGGACGACCTCGGCACCGGCGCGGTGCCGGGCGGCCAGCGCGTCGACCAGGCCGGCCAGCCGGTCGGGGTCGAGCGCGCCGCCGTCGCTGGTCAGCGAGGAGGAGCCGACCTTGATCACCACCCGCCGCGCATCGCGCAGCGCCGCCCGATCAGTCATCGGTCGGGTCCCGGCGGGGCTGTTGATCATCGTCGCGCGCATCCTCACCGACATCGGTGCGCCAGGTCCCGTCGGCCTTGCGGCGGTGGTACTCGCGGTCCAGCTCGCGCCGCCGGGCGACCGCCGGACGGTCCTCGACCAGTCGGTCGTCCTCGCCGCGCCGGGACAAGATCTCCGCGCCGATGTCGACCTGGGGGCGGAAGTCGAAGACCACGGCCCCGTCGCCGGTACGCGGGTCGCCCCCGATCGCCACCGCATCACCGGCGGCCGCGCCGAGTTCGAGCAGCTTGTCCTCCACGCCGAGCCGGTTCAGCCGGTCGGCGAGATAGCCGACGGCCTCGGGATTGCCGAAATCGGTCTGGCGTACCCAGCGCTCGGGCTTGTCGCCGCGGACCCGCCACAGGTGTCCGCCCTCGCCGTCGCCCTGGCGCTTGATGGCGAACTCCTCGCCGGCAGCCGGCGCGGGGCGCAGCACGATCCGGGCGGGCTCGGGGGCCGGGGTGGCCGCGCGGCGGCGGCGTACCACCTCGGCCATGGCGTGACTGAGCTCCGTCAGGCCCTCGCCGGTCTTGGTGGAGATCTCGAAGACCGGCCAGCCGAACTGCTCGACATCGGCGGCGACGATGTCGGCGATGTCGCGTCCGTCGGGCACGTCCACCTTGTTCAGCGCGACCAACCGCGGGCGATCCTCCAGACCGCCGTGGCGGGCCAGCTCGTTCTCGATGATCTTGAGGTCGCCGACCGGGTCGCGTCCCGGCTCGTAGGTGGCGGTGTCGACGACGTGGACCAGGGCGGCGCAGCGCTCGACGTGGCGCAGGAAGTCGTGGCCGAGGCCGCGGCCCTCGCTGGCGCCCTCGATCAGGCCGGGCACATCGGCGACGGTGTAGGTGAGGTCGCCCGCGACGACGACACCGAGATTCGGCACCAGGGTGGTGAACGGGTAGTCCGCGATCTTGGGCCGTGCGCGGGACAGCGCGGCGACCAGCGAGGACTTGCCGGCGCTCGGGAAGCCGACCAGTCCGACATCGGCGACGACCTTCAGCTCCAGGGTGACGGTACGCTCCTCGCCCGGCTCGCCGAGCAGCGCGAAGCCCGGCGCCTTGCGCGAGGCCGAGGCGAGCGCGGCATTGCCCAGGCCGCCCCGGCCGCCGCGGGCGACGACGAGCTCGGCGCCGGCCCCGGTCAGGTCGGCGAGCTGTTCGCCGGTGTCGGCGTCCGTGACCAGGGTGCCGTCGGGCACCGCCAGCACGATGTCCTCGCCGCGGGCGCCGTTGCGGTTGTCGCCCTCGCCGGGCTGGCCGTTGCGGGCCCGGCGCTGGGACTGGCGGTGATAGTCGACCAGGGTGGACAGGTTCGGGTCGACGCGCAGGATGATCGAGCCGCCGTCGCCGCCGTTTCCGCCGTCGGGACCGCCGAGGGGCTTGAACTTCTCCCGATGCACCGACGCCGTGCCATTGCCCCCACGACCGGCCGCGACGTGCAGCCTGACCCGGTCCACGAAGCTCGGAATCGCCATCAGTGCCTACCTTTCCGGCCAATCGGCCGATGCTGCTCGCCGGGATCGGGACCCCCGTGGTTCTCCAGCACCCAGCGGTCCATCCCGGAGCGGCCGAAGACGATCCGGCCGCGGGCGGGCCGCAGCACCGTACCGCGCTTGACCAGGGCATCGACGGCCCAGGCGATCTGTGAGCTGGACTCCTTGCCGACGGCCCGGGCCAGCTCGGCGACGCTCGCCTCGCCGCCGGCATCCGCCAGCGCGATCAGGATCCGGCGCCCCTCGGCGGGTGCGGCCTCCCAGGCCCCCTCGTAGTAGGCCTCGAGCTGCGGCGCGGCGGCCTCGATGCCAGCCCGGACGGCGGCCAGCGTGAGCTCGTCGTCGACCCGGTGCGCCCACACCTCGGCGCCCAGCTCCTGGATGAAGGCGGGGTAGCCGCCAGACACCTCGACCGCGGCGTCCAGGGCCTCCCGGGTCCAGGCGCCTCCCGCCTCGCGGACCGGGAGTAGGAAGGCGTCCCGGGTGGCCTCGGCGTCGAGGTAGCCGAGATTGATCCGGCGATAGACGCGCTCGGCGTGGCTGGAGGACTTGCCGACCAGCCGGGCGGTGTCGCCCGGCAGGCCGGCGAAGCAGATGATCAACCCGGGCTTGTCGGCATCGCGCTCGCCGAGCAGGGAGACCAGTTCGGACAGGTTGACCAGGCTGGCGTGATCGGCGTACTGGGTCTCGTCGATCAGCAGCGCGAGCCCGATGCCGCCACGTCGGCGCACCGTGTCGGTGGCGGTGAGCAGCCGGGTCATGAACGCGGTGTCGATCAGCGTGTCGTCGTCGTTCAGCTCGCGCTCGAGCTCGATCCCGCCGATCGGGGTGGTGATGGCGGCCCGGGTCAGCCGGCCGTGCTCGGCGGCGAAGTCGGCGCGCTCGAGCGCGGCATCCACCGCGGCGTCGACCCGGTCCATCAGCGATTCCCGGCCGGAGGCCTGGCAGCGCACCCGGATCGCGAGGCAGCCCTCGACCAGCGCCGCCTCCGCGAACTCCTTGAGCAGCGAGGTCTTCCCGACCCCGCGGACGCCGGAGATGATCAGGTGTCTCGCCTGGGTGTGGCCGAACGCCGCGAAGTCGGTGAGCACGCGCCGCCACTGCCGCAGCTCGGCCTCGCGGCCCTCGAGCCGATACGGGCTGGTCCCGGCGCCGGGGAAGAACGGACCGTCCATGCGCATCAGCGTACCTAACAAAACGAAAACCGGCCGAAATTAGGTTTGTTAGGCGACCGCCGGTCCACGCCGGAACAGCGGCGAGGGCCCGCCCCCAACTGGGACGGGCCCTCGCCGATCGGCCGGGAGGCGTCGCGTCACTGCGCGGCGGCGGTCTCCTCGACCAGGATGTTCACGACGCGGCGGCCGCGGCGGGTGCCGAACTCGACCCGCCCCTCGACCAGCGCGAACAGGGTGTCGTCGCCACCGCGGCCGACGCCGTCGCCCGGGTGGAAGTGGGTACCGCGCTGCCGGACGATGATCTCGCCGGCGTTGACCAACTGGCCGCCGAAGCGCTTCACGCCGAGCCGCTGGGAGTTGGAATCGCGACCGTTCCGCGTCGAGGACGCGCCCTTCTTGTGTGCCATCTGTCTCGCCTCAGCTCTCGATGCCGGTGATCTTGACCTGGCTGTAGCGCTGGCGGTGTCCCTGGCGCTTGCGGTAGCCGGTCTTGTTCTTGTACTTCATGATCCGGATCTTCGGACCCTTGGTCTCGCCCAGCACCTCGGCCTTGACGCTGGCCTTGCCCAGCGTCGCCGCATCGGCGGTGATCGAGTCGCCGTCGACCAGCAGCAACGGCTGCAGCTCGACCGACGAGCCGACCTCGTCGGTGACCTTGTCGATCTCGACGACATCGCCCACGGCGACCTTGTGCTGGCGGCCGCCACTACGCACGATCGCGTACACGCCTGACCCTCTTTCCTCGTCTGCTTCTGGTGTGGGTGCCGCTTGCCGACCGGCCGGGCACTCCCGAGGCGCTGCGAAGATTCGCCTCCGCACACCGACGGTCAAGCGTACGCGGGGGCCTCGCGGCGGTCAAACCGGGGCGTGGCCGACACCAGCAGGGCGCCGCCGATCAGCATCGGTACGCCGTAGCGCACCACCTCGCCCGCGCCGACACTCGGCAGCATCGCGACGAGATAGACCGCGAACAGCCCCGCGGCGGCCTTGCCCACCCAGCGGCGCTGCCAGCCGACGATCAGCGCCACACCCAGCACGGCCTCGGCGATCGTCGCGGCGATCGCGGCCACCGTGACCGCCGGCGCGGGGAGGCCCGGCAACAGGCCGGCCGTGTAGGCCACGAAGGCGGGCCAGTTCCCCCAGGAGACACCGGGCGAGCCGGCGGGCCCGAACAGGCCGAAGCGATCGGCCACCGCGCCGAGCAGGGAGACCGCCAACAACACCGCGACCACGATGCCGAGCACCCGCGGGATGCGGCCCAGGCGCTCGGCCACGCGCGGCAGCGTCGCGATGCCGAGCAGTCCGATCGCCACCAGCACGGTGCCGGTGATCCAGCCCGGCCACACCGCGAACGCGAATCCTCCGACGAGCTGGCACGCCAGTCCGCCGAAGACCCACAGCCAGCCGCCCACCCGGCGCGCCCCGTCCATCCAGCTCATCGCGACCCCATCCGCCCCGACCGGGGCTGTGATTCAGTAAGGTTCCTGACCAAATGCTAGAACGGGGATCGGATATGGTCAAGACCCTTACTAATTCATCCGGCGAGCGCCCGGCACCGCTGGGCTCCCTGCTGGCGGCCGCGGGGCGCCGGCTCTCGGCGGAGCTGGACGCTGCGCTGCGCGCGGCCGGCTTCGCCGACGTCCGAGCGGCGCATGCGCCGCTGTTCCTGGCCATCGACACCGAAGGGACGAGCGTGACGGCGCTCGCCGAGCGGACCCGGATGACCAAGCAGGCGGTCGGCGAGTTGATCCGCCAGCTCAGCGATCGGGGCTATCTGGCGGTCGGTACCGACGAGGCCGACCGTCGGGTCCGGCGGGTACGCCTGACCCCGCGCGGGGAGGAGGTGCTGAGCGCCGGCCTGGGCGTGGTTGCCGATTTCGACGCCTGGCTGGCCGAGCGGATCGGCAACGAGCGGGTGGCCGATCTGCGCCGGACGCTGACGATGATCGCCGAAACCGCCCCGGACGAGCGGTCCGATCAGCCCATCGTCGCGCCGAAGAGCCGCCCCAGCAGATAGGTTGCCCCGGCCGCGCCGAAACCGATCGCGAGCTGCCGCAGCGCGCGCTTGCCCGGCGAGGCGCCCGACATGATCCCGACCAGCGCGCCGGAGAGCAGCAGCGCCACCCCGACCAGCGCCAGCGAGACCGCGATCGCGGGCAGGCCGACCATGCCGAACAGGAACGGCAGCACCGGGATCAGCGCGCCACCGCCGAAGAACAGGAAGCTCGAGATGGCCGCCGACCAGGCGCTGCCGACCGCCTCGTCGGGATCGACCCCGGCGTCGGCGGAGGTGTCGATCCCGCCCAGCAGTCCGGCGGACCGGCTCTCGCGATCGCTGATCAGCGCGCCGGCCCGCGCCTCCGCCTCGTCGGGGGTGAGCCCCCGGGCCCGAAACACCAGGGCGAGCTCGTTGGTGTTCAGATCGAGATCGTCGATCACATCCACCGATCGGTGGTCGGGGCGCGAGGCGCCGAGCAGCTCGCGCTGGGAGCGTACCGAGACGTACTCCCCCGCCCCCATCGACAGCGCACCCGAGAGCAGGCCGGCAATGCCGGTCGCCAACACGATCGCCGGCTCCTGGGTGACCGCGCCGATGCCGGTGACGAGCGCCAGATTGGAGACCAGGCCGTCGTTGGCGCCGAAGACCGCGGCCCGGAACGAGCCGGCGAGCTGGCGGCGGCCGCGGGCCGCGAGGCCGCGCACCACCTCGCCGTGGATCTGTTCGTCCGCGGCCATCTGCTCGGTCGCGTGCGCGTCGGCGGCATACGGCGAGCGCGCCTCGGCGCGCTGCATCAGCGCGAGCGCGAACACCGAACCGAAGCGCCGCGCCAGCGTGCCGAGCAGGCGCACATCGAGCGAGGGTCGCGGGGCCGGCTCGGCCCGCTCCCCCAGCAGGTCCACCCAGTGCTGTTCGTGTCGGCGCTCGGCCTCGGCGAGGGCGAGCAGGATCTCGCGGTCCTCGCCGGTGCGGCGGCGGGCCAGCTCGGCATAGACCTGGCGCTCGGCGCGCTCGTCGGCAAGGTAGCCGCGCCAGCGACGGATGTCTCGCGCGTCGGGGGCGGTTGATGGCGGCATGGGAGTCCTATTTCGTCGTTTACGCAACTGACGCATCGAAGGATACAAGAGAGCGCCGCGCCCCGAGGGACGCGGCGCTCTCGCGATCAGCCGTCGGACTGCTGGGGCCCCGGGGATTCCGTGGCGCCGGACCCGGCCGCATCGTTGCCGGCCGGGTCGCTCGCGCCCTTGCCCGAGTCGTTCTTGCCCGAGTCGTTCTTGCCCGAGTCGTTCTTGCCCGAGTCGTTCTTGCCCGAGTCGCTCTTGCCCGAGTCGCTCTTGCCCGAATCGTCACCGGCCTTGTCGCGGTTCTTCCGGCCCTTGGCCGAGGAGCGGTCCTTCCCGCCGCGCCGGCCGCCGCGGCCCTTGCGCTCGCCGCCGTCGGAGGGCGCCTGGGTCTCGACGGGCATGTCGTGGATCTCGTAGCCGCGGCCCGAGCAGCACTCGCAGGTCTCGGTGAAGGCCTCGGCCAGCCCGGTCCCGATCTTCTTCCGCGTCATCTGCACCAGGCCGAGGCTGGTCACCTCGGCGACCTGGTGGCGGGTGCGGTCGCGGCCGAGGCACTCGACGAGGCGCCGCAGCAGCAGCTCGCGGTTGCTCGGCAGCACCATGTCGATGAAGTCGATCACGATGATGCCGCCGATGTCGCGCAGACGCAGTTGCCGGACGATCTCCTCGGCGGCCTCCAGGTTGTTGGAGGTGACCGTGGCCTCGAGGTTGCCGCCACTGCCGGTGAACTTGCCCGTGTTCACGTCGATCACGGTCATCGCCTCGGTGCGGTCGATGATCAACGAACCGCCCGAGGGCAGGAAGACCTTGCGTTCCAGCGCCTTGGCGATCTGCTCGTCCACCCGGCTGGCGGCGAAGATGTCGCCCTGCTCGCGGTCCCAGCGCTTGATCCGGTCGGCCAGGTGCGGCGCGACGTGGCCGACATAGGCAGTGACCGTCTCGTAGGCATCGTTGGTCGAGTCGTTGCCGTCGATGGTCAGCTCGGAGAAGTCCTCGGTGAACAGGTCGCGGACGATGCGTACCGTCAGATCGGGCTCGCCGTAGAGCAGCTTCGGGGCGCCGGAGCCGGACTTCACCTGCTTGTTGATCGCCTCCCACTGCGCCTTCAGCCGCGTCACGTCACGGACCAGCTCGTCCTCGGTGGCGCCCTCGGCGGCGGTACGCACGATCACCGATGCGTCGTCGTCGACCAGCTCGGCCAGGATCTCCTTGAGCCGCTTGCGCTCGTTGTCCGGCAGCTTGCGGGAGATGCCCGACAGGTGACCGCCCGGCGCGTAGACGATGTAGCGCCCGGGCAGCGAGACGTGGCCCGTGAGCCGCGCGCCCTTCGCGCCGACCGGGTCCTTGGTGACCTGGACCAGCACGGTCTGGCCGGACTTCAGCACGTTCTCGACCTTGCGGGCATCGCCCTCGACACCGAAGGCGTTCCAGTCGATCTCACCGGCGTACAGCACGGCGTTGCGGCCGCGGCCGATGTCGATGAACGCGGCCTCCATCGACGGCAGGACGTTCTGGACCCGGCCGAGATAGACATTGCCGATCAGGGAGGCGGCGCTGGCCCGATCGACATAGTGCTCGACGAGTACGCCGTCCTCGAGCACGCCGATCTGGGCGAGCTCGTCGTTCTGCCGGATCACCATCTTCCGGTCGACGGACTCCCGGCGGGCCAGGAACTCGGCCTCGCTGAGGATCGGGGCGCGGCGCCGGCCGGCCGAGCGGCCCTCCCGGCGGCGCTGCCGCTTGGCCTCCATCCGGGTCGAGCCGTCGATCCCGGTGACCTCGTCGCTGGCCTTGCCGCGCCGGCCGTCGCGTACCTTGACGACCACATCGCTCGGGTCGTCATCGGCGCTGGAGGCGTCCTCCCCGCGCCGGCGACGCCGGCGGCGGCGACGGCGACCCGAGGACTGACCCTCGTCCTCGTCGTCGGCATCGTCGTCGGACTTCGCGCCGGAATCGCCCTTGCCGTCCTTGGCCGACTCGCCCGCCTTGTCCTCGCCTTCGCCACTCTCGGCGTCGTCGGAGCCGGCGGACTGCTGGTCGTCGGACTCGTCGGAATCATCGCCGCCACGTCGGCGGCGGCGACCGCCGCGCCGGCGGCGCCGGCGGCGCGGGCGCCCGTCGCCGGACTCGTCCGAATCGTCGTTGTCGGAGTCGTCGTTGTCGGAGTCGTCGTTGTCGGAGTCGTCGTTGTCGTCGTCGGGCTCGTCGGCATCCCCATCGGATTCGCCGACACGATCGCTCTCCGGGCGGGCGGGCGCGGCCACGACCTGCGGCGGCGCGAACGGGTCCAGCAGCACGCGGTTCAGCCGGGTAGATCCGCCGCCGGCCGGCTGCACGTCCTCGGCCTCGTCGGCGCCGGTGGCGACCGCCTCGCCAGGCTCCTCGACGGCCTCGGCGGCGGGCTGTTGCTCGGCCGGGGCCGCGGTGATCTCGGTCGGTCCGACGCTCGCGTCGCTGGCAGGCTCGTCGACGATTTCGGCATCGACGGGCGTCTGATCGGTCAGCTCGGCCTCGGCCGGGATCGGGCCGTCGCCGACCACCTCGGGGGTGGCCTGTTCGGGGGTGGCCTGTTCGGGGGTGGACTGTTCCGCCGTGGGAGAGTTCTCCGGGACGGCTACCGGCGGACCCGCGGGCCTGCTGGCGGCCCGGCGGCGACGGCGCTGGGGGCGCGCGTCCTCCCCGGAGCCGTTGTCGGAATTGTTCGTCGGCTCGTCGAGCATCGGGGCTCCTTCATCCGGCGGCGCATGCGCACGCCGGGGTTGGCTGCCGGCCGTGGCCGGACAGAAAGATCTCGGCGGTCAGCGGCCGGGTACGCCCCCGCGGTCGAGCCACCCGGGTGGGCGGCGTCGCGGTGGGGCCACGGTCGCGAGCTGTCACCTCGCGGCCGGTACCCGTGACCGGGTTGACCAGGTGGGACCGGTCGGTCCCGAACCTCGGCCAGTATCCCACAAGTTCCACCGGCTCCCGAAACTCCGGCGCCGGCCGCGCGCCGCGGAGGCGCTCGACGGCCCAGTTGTCCGGACTACATAGATTCACCGCATGAGGCGCATCCCACCGCGTCGCCGCGCAGTACACGGTCGCGCCGCCCGGGCGGTCGCCGCGGTCGCTCTGACCGTCGCGGCCCTGACCGTGGCCGGGTGCACCGCCCCGCGCGAAACCGGCCCGCGCGAAACCAACCCGCGCGAAACCGGCCCGCGCGAAACCAACCCGGGCGCGTCCGCGCCGCTTTCCCCGGCGCCGGCCGGGACGCCGAGCACCGCGCCCCGCGTACCCCTCGTCCTGGCCGCCCACGCGACCCGCCCCGTGCTCGACATCGACGCGGCTGCCGCGCAGGCCCTGCTGGCCGGTGGCGCCGACGACTGGGCCGACCTGGGCCTGCCGCGCGGGCGCCTGCGGGTGACCTCCGCGCTGCCGGACCGGGCGGCGCCACCGGGCGCCGCGGAGGCGGCCACACCGGCCGAGGCCCTCGACCGGGTTCGCGCCGACCCCGACACGCTGGCCCTGGTGCCCGCCGACGCGGTCGACCCGACCGTACGGGTGCTGACGGTCGGCGGCGCCCATCCGCTCGCCGATCCGACCCGCTATCCGTTGACCACGTCCGGCCGACCGCCGCAATCGGTCGCGACCGTGACGATCGTCGGCGACATCATGCTCGGCCGGCGGGTGGGTGACTCGCTCGCCGCGGGCGAGGACCCGACCGCCGTCTTCGCCCCGCTGGCCGACCGACTGTCTGGGGCCGATCTCACGGTCGGGACGTTCGAGGCGGCACTGTCCGATGACGGCCCACCCTACCAGGGCGCCGATTCCTTCCACGCCGACCCCGAGATCGCACTCGCCGGGTTGGACAGGGCAGGCTTCGACGCGGTGAGCCTGGCCAACAACCACGTCGGCGACTTCGGCACCGGCGCGCTGGTGACCACCTTCGACATCTTCGACGAGGCGGGAATCGGGCGGTTCGGCGCCGGGCGCGATGTCGCCGCCGCGCGGGCACCACTGATCATGGAAGCCCAGGGGCAGCGGATCGCGTTCATCGGCACGGAGTCGATCGAGGGCGTCGCCGCCACCGAGGACTCCCCCGGCGTCAACCGGCTGTCGATGCCGCCGCGTACCGGTCCGCTGAACCGGGCCGAGCGGGAGGCGACGTTGCAGGTGATCCGGGAGGCAGCCGCCGACGCGGACGTGGTGATCGTGATGCCGCACTGGGGCACGCAATACACCCACGAGGTGGAGGACTCCCAGCGCGAGACCGCCCGGGCCTTCGCCGATGCCGGCGCGGATCTGGTGATCGGTGGGCACCCACACTGGGTGCAGGGCTGGGAGCAACTCGATGACACGACGGTCGCGTACTCGCTGGGCAATTTCATCTTCGACATGTCGATGAACGACCAGGTACGCCAGGGCGTGTTCGTGGAGATCACGAGCTGGGACGGCACGGTCGTCGCGGTGGATCCGGTCGCCCACCAGATCGGCGACGACCACGCCCCGCGGCTGGCCGACGACCGGGCGCGCGCGGAGATCCTCGGCGATCTGGCCTCGACCAGCTCCGGCCCGTTCGCCGACCCGGACGCCTGACCGTGGCCCGTCAGTGCCGGTCGGCGAGCCAGGCCCAGACGATCTCGCCGACCCGGCGAAGCTGGGCCTCGTCGACGACATCGGGGGTGTCGCGCCGGGAGTGGTAGCCGGCGTAGTCGACGCTGCCGAAGCGGGCCGCGGGCAGGCCCGCCTTCTCGAACGACCAGTGATCCGAGGTACGCCCTTCGCAGCCGCGGGCGGCGATGTCGAGGCCGGCGGCGACATCGAGCAGTTCGTCGCGCAGGTCGCTGCCGACCGGGCCGCCGGTGCAGATCGGTACCTCGTCCGCGGGCACGCCGACCCGGTCCAGGGCGATCATCGCCACCATCCGATCACCCTGACTGCCGAGGTCGGCCACATAGCGCTGCGAGCCGTAGTGATGATCATCGTCGCCCCGCCCGCGGGGTTCCTCGGCACCGAAGGCGATGAACCGCACCTGCTGCAGATCCTGGCTCGCCGCGAGCCGCGCCAGCTCCAGCAGCACGGCCACCCCCGACGCGTTGTCCTCCGCGCCCGGCGAGACGGCGATGGTGTCGAGATGCGCGCCGATGGTCACGTAGTCGCGGTCCGGGTCGAAGGTCGCCGGCTGGGCAATCACGTTGCTGGAGGTGCCGGCCGCGACCGGCGTACCCCACGAGTCGCCGGCCGGGACGTCGAACTCGGGACGATCGACGTCGTAGCCGAGTTGCAGCAGCCGTCGCGACACCTCATCGGCGGCCCGGGCGAAGGACTCATCGGTCGCCAGCCGCGGGCCGATGTCGCCCGCCAGCCATTCCACGTCGGCCAGCGCCGCATCGGCGGAGAACTCCGGCGCCGGGGTCGGGCTGGGGGTCGGGGTCGGCCGGGACGCGCCCGGCGCGCCGGGGGCAGGTGTCCCGGGTGGGGTGGGCGGTGCGCCGGGCGCCGGATCGCCGGCGGTGCAGCCGAGCAGC